>NZ_JAFKOH010000100.1 GCF_017303375.1 Bacillus sp. NTK074B
TCATCGCTACCCGGCGCACAAGATACCAGCCCAGCGTCATGATCCGGCCCGCTCGCTTCTCGGGGCGCCGATATCGCCACGCGCGCCCCGGACCCGCCGCGTGCGCGATCCCCAGGCGATCAGCGCCAGCGCCGTGGTCAGCGCGACAAAGAGCGGGGCAAGGCCCAGCCAGGCCAGCGAGGCCGAGCGCATCGCCGTACCCGCCACCGCGTTGTTGAGCATCTGCGCCACGGCCATCAGGGCCACCGCCAGCACCACTTCCTTC
>NZ_JAFKOH010000101.1 GCF_017303375.1 Bacillus sp. NTK074B
TGGATATTCAGTTCCGGGCGTCCTTGCGTCTAAAATAGCTTTTTCATCCGGGAGACAAGTTAACATCTCATTAGTAAAATTAGAATCAACATAATCTTTTGCTGCTGATAGAGCTTTATCTGCTTTTTGTTGAGCTCCTTCTGAATATTCTAATTCAATCCACGGAGTCCACTTATCCTGCCCGCTCACTTTATTTCTGATAAATTTACGCCTAGTATTAGGAACGGAATCAATGACACTGCTATATGATGTGAACTCCTGATAT
>NZ_JAFKOH010000102.1 GCF_017303375.1 Bacillus sp. NTK074B
GGCGTGGGCACGCGCTTCTCGTCGCTGCTGCTCGATCTCGCCGGGCAATCGCAGCTCATCGCCATGGCCTTCGCCATGCTGGTGGCGATCATCCTCGGCCTGGGCATGCCCACCACGGCTGCCTATGCCGTCGCCGCCGCGGTGATCGCGCCGGGCCTGATCCGCATGGGCGTCGACCCGCTGACCGCGCATTTCTTCATCTTCTACTACGCGGTGATCTCGGCCATCACGCCGCCCGTGGCGCTGGCCGCCTATGCGGGCGCGG
>NZ_JAFKOH010000103.1 GCF_017303375.1 Bacillus sp. NTK074B
GGCAGGTCGTCATGGACCAGCGAATAGGCATGCATCGCCTCGATCGCGGCGGCGGCGGCAAGCGCCTTGCTGCGGTCCACGTCGTGCAGCGCGCAGCTTTCCAGCACAAGGTAGCCGCGCAGCCCCTTGCCGCCATGCAGCGCGTGGCCCATGGCATCGCGCACCCGGCTGGGCGGCAGCGCTTCCAGCGCGGTGGCGAGGCGGCCAGCGACGGCGATGGTGGCCGCGCTCAGATCGTCGGGAAAGCTCATTTCGCGTCGAAAGG
>NZ_JAFKOH010000104.1 GCF_017303375.1 Bacillus sp. NTK074B
CTTCTAGTTTTGAAAGACAACGAGGCTGGAGCCTAGCAGTCAAGCGGATTGCCCGCTGCTAAAGAGATTCACGCGAATCCTGACACCAAGCGAAGACGCCTACGAAGGCCGCGCTTCGCCCCAGAAATACGGGGTCGAGCCTGTCGACCCTCAGACATACGCTCTCAGGTCGAAGGCTCAATCGTCTGCTCGCTCTGCCCGTTCACCTCAGCCACCCTAAGTTCCAGGCGCGCCCTGAGCCGGGCGACTCCGCCCTGAACAAAGG
>NZ_JAFKOH010000105.1 GCF_017303375.1 Bacillus sp. NTK074B
GCCCTGCGAGTGATCCTTGGTGAACTCCATGCGTCTCATTAGCACTTGCATAGCAAGCTATACAACAATACATAGCTAGCTATACAAATGATGGCGCATAAGGAAAAAACCGATGACCAAGATCCTTCATCCCATAGCGGGCGCGATCGCCATGCTCACGATCCTGAGCTTCTGGCTCGCAACCGTATTGTCGGAACTCTTCGCGGGCACGGCGACCATCGTGACAGTCAAATCGCTGATTCCGTGGGGCTTTCTTCTGCTTGTG
>NZ_JAFKOH010000106.1 GCF_017303375.1 Bacillus sp. NTK074B
CGACCGGACCGAACAGCTGCGCAAGCTCGAGATGCTTTTCGGGTGTCAGGTCCTGACCGCGGAACAGCAGTGCCGAGTGCTCTTCGAAAAGCGCCCGGAGTTCGGGAAAAAGCGACCCCGCGCTCACGGTCGTCAGGTTCAGGCCCGTCACTTCCACGCCGAAGGTCGGATTCAGCGGGACCAGGTCAAACTGTGTCATTGGCGTTTCTCCAGACAAGTCATTCAGGGTTGGTCGAGCGCTGCAAGGCCTCGATCTTGTCGGCGG
>NZ_JAFKOH010000107.1 GCF_017303375.1 Bacillus sp. NTK074B
GACAGAGCTGGCGCCCGCGCGCGTGGCCCGTTCATGAATCTCCGAAAGGGGGCTTCTGAAATCGAGCACCAGGGGCGATGCCCCCAAGGCCCAGAGCGCGAAGATCGCGGCGAACGTGTCGATTTGGTTGGTATTCGCCAGACCCACGACCTGATCTGCGGCAACGCCGAGGTCTGCGAAGGCGGCCCGCAGCGTGCCCAGACGCGCGCTGAAGTCCGAATAGGTGACGGTCTCGGCCCCGGTTTCAAAAAGGATGGCGTCGGGG
>NZ_JAFKOH010000108.1 GCF_017303375.1 Bacillus sp. NTK074B
ATTGTTGCTATTCGCATACAAACTAATATGTACGATGCTCTGTCATTTAAGTTGTGGTGCAGGAGGGTGAAGGGAACCGCTCCGCTTTCCACGGACGTTCGGCCGAGCCTCCTCAGCACAATTTGAGTTGCACCCCTAATGTTGGACACCCAACCAACATTAGGAGGTCTAACTCTATGTCCAGGTATACTCAAGAAACTAAACTACAAGTTGCTAAACGTTATTTAAATGAACTCATAAGTTATCGAGAGCTCGCCAATCAGG
>NZ_JAFKOH010000109.1 GCF_017303375.1 Bacillus sp. NTK074B
GATCGCGCTCGGAGTCGTCGCCATCGTCATCATGCTTTTCGCGCCACGCGGTCTCTGGGGGTTTCTGCGTGACCGCTGGGGCGTTGAACTTTTCCCGCTCAGCCGTCGTGTGAGCGGCCTTGCCAAGAAGGAGGCCTGACATGGCCCGCAAACCCAAGACCATCATCACCTGCGCCCTGACCGGGGCGATCCATACGCCCACCATGTCGGACGCCCTGCCTTACACCTATGACCAGATCGCCGAGCAGGCGATCGCCGCGGCCG
>NZ_JAFKOH010000010.1 GCF_017303375.1 Bacillus sp. NTK074B
CCCTCCGCTTTTCTGCATGTCCAGCTCCGGGGGCTTGGGGCTCGAGGTCATAAGCCAAGCCGACCAAAAAGGCAAAGAGCGCCGTTCCGATCGACTTGTCTTATGCTTGTCGCCCCAGAGCAAGCCCCCTCCGCTTTTCTGCATGTCCAGCTCCGGGGGCTTGGGGCTCGAGGTCATAAGCCAAGCCGACCAAAAAGGCAAAGTGCGCCTTTCCGGTCGACTTGTCTTATGCTTGTCGCCCCAGAGCAAGCCCCCTCCGCTTTTCGCGATGTCCAGCTCCGGCGGGTAGTCCCTCGAGGTCACAACTGAAAAATCCCAAAAGGCAAAAAGCGCCTTTAGGGATTTCCCAGTTGTGCTTGTCGGGCCTGACCAACCCGCCTCCGCTTTTCTACCAAATGTGTTGAAAATGTGAACAATATAGAAACACGTGGATAGGTTGTGAACTTTTTAACTTGAACGCATTGACATAGATTAAGCCCTATTGTATGCTTACAAAGGATGTAAAATGATAAGGTTTTCACAATGAAGAAACCCTTATGCAATCGCTTTTGCGTCCTGTCTGAAATGCTTGCCTCATGTTCAAATTCCGTTTGAATGGGAGAGGTTGAAATGGGTCAAAACAACGAAAGCCCATATAAAGCGATGGCGATTTATTCGGCCATTTTGGCACAGCTTGTCGGGTCTATCTTAGTCGGGATTTTCCTTGGCAGATGGATCGATCAGCAGGTTGATTCAGCACCACTCTTTTTAATCATCGGACTATTCCTCGGTCTCGCCGCAGGAATCTATGCGATGCTTCGAACAGTACGACATTTCTTCTTAGGAGAATAATAAGATATGCCGGAACTCCATCAAATGTTTAATAGACAGCGGAAATACATACTTTACGTGCTATCTATTTACGTCCTGGGCTGGGGATTCACCGCCCACAAATCAATATTCTTAGGGTTAATTTTAGGGACATTACTAAGTCTTTATATGCACTGGGGCATGACCAAGCGGGTCTCGAAGTTCGGGGACGCCGTGGTAGCCGGGCAAAAAGTGAGATCACTAGGAACCACTTCCCGTATGGCCGCAGCCGCCCTTGGAGTCATCATTGCCACACGATTTCCAGAAACATTTCATCTCCTAAGTCTTATTATTGGATTAATGACGACCTATATTGTCATTATGATAGATTATTTTTTCAGCAGCTTCAAAACTAATAAATAGCGGGGAAGAGAGGTGAAGTATTTTGAATCATGGAGCACCTACAGCCCATTTCCTGGGTTTGACTTTTAACCTTGCGAACGTTTTGATGATCACGGTCGCAACGGCCATAGTGTTTGTTATTGCCCTCTTATCTACACGTCGCTTAGCCCTGAAGCCTACCGGTATGCAGAACTTTTTCGAGTGGGTCATGGACTTTGTTAAAGGGATCATTAAGAGCAACATGGACTGGAAGACGGGTGGCCGTTTTCATATCTTAGGTCTCACGATTATCATGTATATTTTTGTATCGAATATGCTGGGTCTGCCATTCTCTGTCGTATATGACGGTGAATTATGGTGGAAATCACCTACAGCCGATCCTGCCATCACGATGACCCTGGCGGTTATGGTCGTGGTACTGTCCCATTTCTATGGAATCAGATTAAAGGGATTTGGTGAATACGGGAAGGATTTCTTCAAGCCGATGTGGTGGTTATTCCCGCTGAAAATCATTGAAGAGTTTGCAAACACTCTTACATTGGGTCTTCGTCTTTACGGTAACATTTATGCCGGTGAAATCCTGCTTGCACTACTTGCGGGTCTTGCCGTTAACGGTGGTATCGGCGGAACGATCGGGGCTATCGCACCAATGCTTGCTTGGCAAGGATTCTCGGTGTTTGTCGGATCGATCCAGGCTTTCATTTTCTGTATGTTAACAATGGTTTATATGGCTCACAAAGTAAGCCACGACCATTAATATATACCTGTTCATTACGGTGGACAAACATATATGTAAAAAATATTTTTCTTATATACTAAAGGAGGAAATTTAGAATGTATCTTATCGCAGCAGCAATTGCAGTTGGTTTAGCAGCACTAGGAGCAGGTATTGGTAACGGTCTGATCGTAGGTCGTACAGTAGAGGGGATTGCACGTCAACCAGAATTACGTGGTACTCTTCAAACAACAATGTTTATCGGTATCGCATTAGTTGAGGCACTTCCTATCATCGGTGTAGTTATCGCTTTCATCGCACTGGGAAGCAACTAATACGGACAGTTTGAATGGCGAAGTTCGTCTAGACGATTATCTTCGCCATTCCTATGTACCAGAGAATAGATTCTTCGCAAGAATGGTTCATTTATAAAAAATACGATCCAATCGATTCTTGAAGGGAGTGAATCGAGTATGTTAACTAACGCATTCGTTATCGGTGAGGCAGCTCATGCCGGCCTGAACACTGGGGATATCGCTTTCCAACTGATCATGTTCCTTGTCCTAATGGCGCTTCTTAAGAAATTTGCCTGGGGTCCATTAATGGGGATCATGCAACAGCGTGAAGACCACATTGCCGGTGAAATCACGGCAGCTGAAAAGAGCCGCACTGAGGCTAACAATATTTTAGAAGAACAAAAGAAACTTCTGAAAGAAGCTCGCCTTGAGGCACAATCTATGATTGAAAACTCTAAGAAACAAGGTTCTGAACAACGTGAAGAGATCATCGCAACTGCTCGTCAAGAGGCAGAGAGATTGAAAGAATCTGCAAAGCGCGAAATCGAAACACAAAAAGAACAGGCTGTGGCTGCACTTCAGAAACAGGTTGCCTCTTTATCAGTACTTATTGCTTCTAAGGTCATTGAGAAAGAACTTTCAGCTGATGATCAACAGAAGTTAATTAATGATTATATTCAAGAGGTAGGGGAAGAGCGATGAGCTACTCTACAGTTGCAAAGCGCTATGCGTTAGCTCTTTTCGAGATTGCCCAAGATCATAATCAGCTTGAAGGAATCGAAGAAGAGCTTCGTACAGTGAGAGCGGTTTTCCTTGAGAACACCGAATTAACGGTTCTCTTTGAAAATCCTAAGCTTACGTTAGATAAGAAGAAGTCATTGATTCAGGAAGCATTTTCTACAGCTTCCCCGTATGTCTTGAACACCCTGATGCTGATGACGGACCGTCACCGTACGGGCGAAATCACAGGAGTCGTAGAGGCATTCATCGAACTGACCAATGAAGCACGCGGGATTGCAGATGCGACAGTATACTCTGTACGTCCTTTAACAGAAGATGAGCAAACAGCATTGTCGTCTTCTTTTGCAAAAAAAGTCGGAAAACAATCATTAAGAATTACCAATGTGACAGACGAAAATTTACTGGGCGGCATCAAGGTCCAAATCGGGACACGCATCTATGATGGAAGCCTGCAAGGTAAATTGACTCGTCTTGAGCGTGAACTAATTCGTTAACTTTCGTATAAATGAGGGGTGAAATTCATGAGCATCAAGGCGGAAGAAATCAGCGCGCTGATAAAAAAGCAAATTGAAAACTATCAGTCTGAGATGAAAGTAAGCGATGTAGGTACAGTTATCCAAATCGGTGACGGTATCGCTCGTGCTCATGGCCTCGACAATGTCATGGCTGGAGAGCTTGTTGAATTTTCTAACGGTGTCATGGGTATGGCACAGAACTTAGAAGAAAACAACGTAGGTATTATCATTCTCGGACCATATACTGACATTCGTGAAGGCGATGAGGTTCGTCGTACTGGACGTATCATGGAAGTACCAGTAGGACAAGAACTAGTTGGTCGTGTAGTAAACTCACTTGGACAACCAGTTGATGGATTAGGTCCAATTGCCACAACAAAAACACGTCCGATTGAAAGTGGAGCACCTGGTGTTATGGATCGTAAATCCGTACACGAGCCACTTCAAACGGGTATCAAAGCGATCGATGCGCTTGTTCCAATCGGTCGTGGACAACGTGAATTGATCATCGGTGACCGTCAAACAGGTAAAACATCTGTTGCCATCGATGCGATTCTGAACCAAAAAGACCAGGACATGGTATGTATCTACGTAGCCATCGGTCAAAAAGAATCAACTGTACGTAACGCGGTTGAAACCCTGCGTAAGCACGGTGCATTAGATTACACAATCGTTGTAACAGCATCAGCTGCTTCACCGGCTCCAATGCTATTCTTAGCACCTTACGCTGGTATCACAATGGGTGAAGAGTTCATGCATAACGGCAAGCACGTTCTTGTTGTATATGATGATCTTTCCAAGCAGGCTTCTGCTTACCGTGAGCTTTCCCTATTATTACGTCGTCCTCCGGGCCGTGAAGCATTCCCTGGTGACGTATTCTACTTGCACTCCCGTTTACTGGAGCGTGCGGCGAAATTGAGTGATGCTAAAGGTGGCGGTTCCATCACAGCATTACCATTCGTTGAAACACAAGCAGGAGATATCTCCGCTTATATCCCGACAAACGTTATCTCCATCACGGATGGACAGATTTTCTTACAATCTGACCTATTCTTCTCCGGTGTACGTCCGGCGATTAATGCGGGTCTTTCCGTATCACGTGTTGGTGGATCTGCACAAATCAAAGCGATGAGAAAGGTATCCGGTACGCTTCGTCTTGACTTAGCGGCTTACCGTGAGCTTGAAGCATTCGCTCAGTTCGGATCAGATCTTGATAAAGCGACTCAAGCGAAACTGAATCGTGGAGCGCGCACAGTAGAAGTACTGAAACAGGATCTTAACAAACCACTTAAAGTTGAAAAACAAGTCATGATCTTCTATGCACTGACAAAAGGTCATTTAGATGATATTCCAGTAGTAGATATTCGTCGTTTCGAGTCTGAACTTCTAAGCTGGTTAGATCACAACCATACGGAACTGTTAGACCATATTCGCACGACTAAAGGTCTTCCTGAAGACGATGCAATGAAAGCTGCGATCAATGAATTCAAGAAGACGTTCATCAAGTCTGAATAAGGGATGATAGGGAGAAGGGCCATAAGCCCGGCTCCCTATATCTGACAATATGTAAAGGGTGGTGAGAACCAGTGGCATCGTTACGCGATATACAAACTCGTATTACTTCTACCAAAAAGACAAGTCAAATCACCAAAGCAATGGAAATGGTATCGGCTTCCAAATTGAATCGTGCTGAGACGAATGCTAAGTCATTCGTTCCTTACATGAACAAGATCCAGGAAGTGGTGACATCCGTTGCAGCGGGCAGTCAAGGTGTGAGGAATCCGATGCTAGTCTCCCGCCCCGTTAAAAGAACCGGGTACCTGGTTATTACATCAGACCGCGGTTTGGCGGGGGCATATAACAGTAGCGTAATCCGCGCTGTTAGCAATCGAATTAAAGAGCGTCACAGCTCGAATGATGAATTCGCCATTATTGCTCTGGGCCGTGTCGGTGCTGATTTCTTCCGTAAAAAAGGCTACAATGTCATGGAATCCGTCGTTGGTCTCCCTGATCAACCGAACTTCGCTGACATTAAAGATATTGCAAACAAAGCGGTTAATATGTTCTCGGCTGAGGCATACGATGAACTGTACATGTTCTATAACCACTATGTAAGTGCCATCCAACAGGATGTTACGGAGAAAAAAGTATTACCGTTAACGGATCTGACTCCTTCTGGAAAGCTTGCTTCATATGAATTCGAGCCTTCTGCAGAGGAGATCCTTGAAGTGTTGCTTCCTCAATACGCTGAAAGCTTGATTTACGGTGCGTTACTTGACGGTAAAGCAAGTGAGCACGCCGCTCGTATGACAGCGATGAGAAATGCAACCGATAATGCGAAGGAAATCATCAGTGACCTTACACTGAAATTTAACCGTGCGCGTCAAGCAGCGATCACTCAGGAAATCACTGAGATCGTCGGCGGGGCAGCTGCACTCGAATAGAACTTTTACGGTATTAGACCGTTTAGACTTCATAAAGTTTTTGTCAAAAGCTAGTTAGGAGGGAAAGAGATGAACAAAGGACACGTTCTTCAAGTAATGGGTCCAGTTGTTGATGTCAAGTTCGCCAGCGGGCAACTTCCTGATATCTACAACTCTTTAAAGGTCCAAATTGCAGATAGAGCTGAACTTACATTAGAGGTTGCCCTTCACCTAGGTGATGATTCTGTACGTACGATCGCAATGGCTTCTACAGATGGTTTACAACGTGGAGCCGATGTACTTGATACAGGCGCGCCAATCTCTGTACCAGTAGGGGATGTTACATTAGGTCGTGTATTCAACGTTCTAGGTGAATCAATCGATTTAGATGAACCTGTTGATGCAGGCGCACGTCGCGATCCAATTCACAGACAGGCACCTACATTCGATCAGCTTTCTACAGAAGTTGAGATTCTTGAAACAGGTATCAAAGTAGTAGACTTACTTGCTCCATACATCAAGGGTGGTAAGATCGGTCTATTCGGTGGTGCCGGTGTTGGTAAAACCGTATTAATCCAGGAGCTTATCAACAACATCGCTCAAGAGCACGGTGGTATCTCTGTATTCGCCGGTGTTGGAGAGCGTACTCGTGAAGGAAATGACCTTTTCCACGAGATGAGCGATTCTGGCGTTATCAAGAAAACAGCGATGGTATTCGGACAAATGAATGAGCCGCCAGGAGCGCGTATGCGTGTTGCCCTGACAGGTCTTACAATGGCTGAATACTTCCGTGATGAGCAAGGTCAAGACGTACTTCTGTTCATCGATAACATCTTCCGTTTCACGCAAGCAGGTTCTGAGGTGTCTGCCCTACTAGGTCGTATGCCATCTGCCGTTGGTTACCAGCCGACACTTGCCACTGAAATGGGTCAACTGCAAGAGCGTATCACGTCAACAAACGTAGGTTCTGTCACATCGATCCAAGCGATCTATGTACCTGCCGATGACTATACGGATCCGGCTCCTGCAACGACTTTCGCTCACCTTGATGCAACAACGAACCTTGAGCGTAAGCTTTCTGAAATGGGTATCTATCCTGCGGTAGATCCATTGGCTTCGACTTCCCGTGCTCTTTCTCCAGAGATCGTTGGAGAAGAACACTACAATGTTGCCCGTAACGTTCAACAAACGTTACAGCGTTATAAAGAACTTCAAGATATCATCGCGATCCTTGGTATGGATGAGCTTTCTGATGATGATAAGCTGACAGTACACCGCGCACGTCGTGTACAATTCTTCTTATCTCAAAACTTCCACGTTGCAGAACAGTTCACAGGCCAAAAAGGTTCTTACGTAGAAGTGAAGGACACAGTTAAAGGCTTCGTTGATATTCTTGCAGGTAAATACGACCACATCCCTGAAGATGCATTCCGTCTGGTAGGTCCGATCGAGGACGTATTGGCTGCAGCGAAAGAAATGGGCGTAGAGGTATAATTAGGGACCAGGAGGGAAGAAAATGAAGACATTAAAAGTCAATATTGTCACTCCCGATGGCCCAGTGTACGATTCAGAAGTGGAAATGGTGAGCACGAAAGCTCAAAGCGGTGAGCTTGGAATCTTACCTGGACACATTCCGATGGTTGCTCCACTACAAATCGGTGCGGTTCGCCTGAAAAAAGGTGGCAACACTGAGCTTGTAGCTGTCAGTGGCGGATTCTTAGAAGTACGTCCTGAACAAGTGACAATTCTAGCACAGTCTGCTGAAACAGCAGAAGCTATCGATGTACAACGCGCGAAAGAAGCAAAAGGCCGTGCAGAAGATCGCATGCAGGCACAACAGGATGACGTAGATTTCCGTCGTGCCGAACTCGCTCTTAAGCGTGCCATGAACAGAATTAACGTTTCCGAACGTAATTTCTAAATAATGAAGAAACCACCTTTCAAGTCGAAAGGTGGTTTTTTTTATGGTAAATGAACGGTCTGAATATGCTGCATATTCAAGTAGATGGAATCCCCTTTGGCCGTAATCATTTCCATGATGTTCCCGTCCACTTTCTCAATCTTACCGATCAACTCTTCATTGACGCCAAGATTCAATACGACAAGGTGGCCGGTCAGTTTTTCAATCTGAACCTCAAAGCTCCTCGCCAGGGAGATGGCGGTTGATGGATTGACGGGAAGGTTCTCTTTTGCGAGGCGGAAAGGTGACTGATTCGTCGAATAAGGAATCAACCATTTTAAATGCTGCAGGGAGATATACATCGTTTTATAAACAGGGGAATAGAAGGAGAAGTAGTTATTCATGATGCCCGTAATATAGCCGTGAATCGGCTGATTGCCCATCGTGTAAATTTCAAGGAAGACTCCTTTGGCCGTCGTCAGAATTTTTCTCAGTGACAACTGATCCTCCTGCTCGAGCTGGGGACTTTCCTTTGGTTCGTTGATCCCGATGAATTCCTTCGTTACGATCGACAAGTTTTTAATATGGGAGGTAGAGATATAGATATAATCTTCTCCGTTATAGACGATCAGAACTTCATTGCCCACTTCGATTAAGTATCCATTGATCGTCTTCTTACCAGTCAGTTCAATAATGACCGCTTCTCCGGTGAATTTCGAATAGACATTTTTCATGCGCATGTTACTCCTTTCTGAACAGTGTAGCTATTCATTTCATTGATTCTTGCCCAAGATACTTTGTCCAGATTCTTGGATCAAATCAGTTTGAATAGATGAAGCCGTTGACAAGATGTTAAGAACAATCCCAGCACCCTCTTGGAAGAACCCCATAGTGGATACTGAGATTATTTTTCTATTAAACAATTTGTTCATTGTATTTGCCCATTCCCGAGTTTCATTATATTGAATAGAGAACCATTACTTGGAAGAATTGGCTCCTTCAATTTCATCAAGGTAAAAGGCGGGCTTACGTTTTTTCACATTTTTACTTGAAGATTTACTTGAAGATTTATTTGAAGATTGTTTCTGTGACGATGCTTGAGCAGATGAATCTTCATTTTTGGACGAACCGTCGGACGAATTTGACGATCCGCTGTCAGTGTCAGTGGAAGTCGTCTTCTTAGACGCATCATATACGTTCAGAACGGAAGAATGCTTCAGGTAAACTCTGTCCTTCCCTTGAGTCAACACGAGGTGATCATTTTCCACTGCTGATAGAATACCGGAATAGGATGCTTTTCCGGTACCGTTGATCGTCACCCAGTTAAGCAGGCTCTGAGACAAGACGTCCGAAATCTTTTCCCCTTTTAGATGATCACCGGCAACCGGCAATGCTTTTACATATTTAGAGCTCTTGGTCACAGACTGGATTTGTGAAATCGGATAATATAATGTTTCGTTTTCACTTGAATAGATGGTCAACATTTCAGCACTGACCTCTGCCAGCTGACCTGACAGCTTCGTGCCGTCATTCAACATAATGTTAAGTTGATGTCCGGTCAATGCTTTTAATGAATCATTGAAATTACTCATTTATGCTCCTCCTTACTCTCTAGAGAATTACTTCTCTTCTTCCGTTTTCTCTTCTTTTTCCGGCTTCACGCCGTAGCTGATGCTCTTGATATGATACGTAGCTAGGCGGACAACTTCTTCATTTAACACCAGCGTGACGAATTCATCACTTGAATGATCAAGGATCCCCTCGATCTTTTCAGGACCTCCGCGGTTGATCTTGACCCATTGGTATTTCAAGCTTGTGAGCAATGTACCCAATGTGTCTTCTTTCATAAATTCCAAACCTTCTTCTGACAGTTCTTCCTTAACCGGCATCCCAGTCTTGATGTTTTGAGAAATACTCTTTACATGTGCCGAGTTGAAGTAAACGACTCCATCTTTTTCAGACAGCAGGGCAAAGTGATCGTCCCCTCCATACAAAAGCTTTCCTTCACGTGACTCAGGGCCTCCACGGTTCACCTTTACCACTTTTCCTACCAGTGATGACAATAATTCTCTATTCATACTAGTTCCCTCCAGTTATCTAAACGTTTTCACTTTATGTATATGTGACAGGCCGTGACGGCGTACTATTACAGAAGCCCTTTTTATAGGACTAGTCGTCGGGATTCAGGGATCTTTCGTACACTATCATCCTTTCATCGTGATAAAAAGGGCTCAGAAAACGGGGGGACAACCCATACGCCACACCACCCAGACACGTAAACTAAAGAAAGAACAAAAAGGAGATGAAATGATGAGCACGAAAAGAGGGCAAGGAAAAGGTCAGAACCAATGCAAACAATACGGGGAATACCAATGGATGATGGGAGAAATGGGTAACCAAGACGCTAAAGGCGGCAAAGGCAAACAGAAGGACCAGGGCAAAGGAAAAGGCAAACAAGCCAACTGCGACTGTCAAGGCTACTACTACGAATGCATGGAAAAACGCCAAAAAGGCAAAGGCAAAAATAAAAACAAACGCAAATAACCCCACCCAGCATCCCCCTCCACACCTCCCCCAAAAAACTCAAAAAAACCACCCATTACAATCCCCTGTAATGGGTGGTTTTTTTGAGGGACGGACCTCACCATATAAGAAACAAATATTAAAAAAACATAGTATCCATCACGTTTACCGATCGGAAATATATCAAAACAGCGTTATTTTGAGGGACGGACCTCCACGAACGTCCACGACGTAACTCTACATACAAAGAAAAATCCCGGAATAGAAATCACCCGTATGGAAGCGTCATCCCACACCCCCGATGAAAACTAAAAACCAGCAAAATTTCAATGCTTAACTCAACTTAAAAATTTTGTAAAATGGATGTGTTGTTACAGAATTATGTGGTAGAATGGTCTATGTGCGTCAAAATGATTTAAAAGGGAGTGAGAAGAGTGGTGGAAAGCTTTGGACAACAGGCCCTTATCAGCATGCTAGTGCATCTATTTGTGTTCGGGATCACGTTTTGGTCACTGCAAGCCATTCAGTTAGACAAGCTCCTGAAGAAAAATCGAGTCGCTCAAGGGAGACTATTGTATATCCTGTTGACGGTCGCAATCGGGTCAGCCGTCAGCCGTTTTTTACTGGATTATTACCTTTGGTCTCAAAGCTTGCCTGTTTTCTTTGAATAAGTAGAGTTTCTGACAAAAATAGGTCTTCCTGCATGTTTTCAAGGGATCCTGATTTGAGTAAGATTAATTTTGTGTTCGTTCCTTTGTGAAAAAGTTTCAAAGTGAAACCCTTTTCACCGGACGACCGGAAAGCCTCAATAATTGTAAAAAGATGACGACTATTTTCAAGTATGTTCTCCTCCTATTCGGACAGACTTAAGGTAAGGGGAGGAATGAAAAATGGGTCGGTATCTTTACATTATTTTAATCTTTTTCGTTGGATTAGGTTTTCTTACTGTCTATAATGGGAACAACACTATCGAAGCCAAACATTTATTAGACATTGAAAAGCTTGATCAAGCCATTGTTCATTCTCAGGGTCAGATAACTGAATGGTCTCTATATGCAAGAGAAAACAAAAAAAGCTTCACGAATAAAGGGTTTGCCAAATATAGTACTACTATGCAAGAAACATTTTCTGATTTTGACTGGGTGACGCAAAAGTCAGCTGAAGAAGTAGTGGTTGTGGGACAACGTCAGACGTCTCACGGGGAAGAAACCATTAAGTTTCAGAGGACCCTCACAAACGAGCACTCGGTTTCGTATATTATGTATGAAATGCGGGGAAATCAGAAAGCGTTGGGAACAGATGCGAAGCAGTATATCAAGTCTGAATTCATCCCAAATATGGAAATCATTTTTACTACTAAACCGTTGATTTTCTCTTGTATAAAAGGCGAATTCAATGATAAGCTTGAGAAAGTTTTGTCGAATCAGGCTGTCGAATTAATGTCGAAATTAGACGCAAAAGAACTGGAATCACTTAAAGAAGAAGACTTTTATTCCATTTCAGCTTACTCGGAACAAATGTCACGGACTATACCTACAAAAAATGATGATATGAATATACAACTAGGCTTACGGAAAAATGGAATGGGCGCTAAGACAACCTTTGTGATTGGCACACCCATCCTAATTATTGAATATTAATATAGAGAAATTGGACGCGGAGGGGAATACTCTTGGAAAAAATTATCGTCCGCGGCGGTCAGCGTTTAAGCGGTACAGTGCAAGTTGAAGGAGCTAAGAATGCCGTTTTACCAGTCATCGCTGCTACATTATTAGCAAGTGAAGGAAAAAGTGTCATAAAAAATGTACCACCACTCTCCGATGTATATACGATCAATGAAGTATTACGTCATTTAAATACAGATGTAGAGTTTAACAATGGTGAAGTCATCGTGAATGCATCAAGAGAGTTGTTTATTGAAGCACCGTTTGAATATGTGCGTAAAATGCGTGCATCCGTTCTTGTAATGGGATCACTCTTAGGGCGAACAGGTAAAGCGCGTGTCGCTCTTCCTGGTGGCTGTGCAATTGGATCAAGACCGATTGACCAACACTTAAAAGGCTTCGAAGCAATGGGAGCCAAAGTGAAGGTAGGAAATGGTTTCATCGAAGCTGAAGTAGATGGAAGACTAAAGGGTGCCAAGGTGTATCTGGACTTCCCAAGCGTTGGGGCTACAGAAAACATCATGATGGCAGCGGTTCTTGCAGAAGGAACAACCATCTTGGAAAACGTAGCAAAAGAGCCTGAAATCGTCGACCTAGCGAACTTCCTGAACAAAATGGGAGGAAGCGTAGTAGGTGCAGGAACCGGCACGATCCGTATCGAGGGTGTAGACCGTCTGTATGGCGTGGAGCACAGCATCATTCCTGACCGTATCGAAGCAGGTACCTTCATGGTTGCAGCTGCGATCACACAAGGTGATGTCCTTGTAAAAGGAGCAATCCCTGAACACTTATCTTCATTAGTGGCGAAGATGGAAGAGATGGGCGTTACGATCATCGACGAAGGAGATGGCCTTCGTGTCATCGGACCTGAAAAGTTGAAATCCGTCGATATCAAAACGATGCCTCATCCAGGATTCCCGACAGATATGCAATCCCAAATGATGGCATTGCTTCTAGCAGCAGACGGTACCAGCGTCATCACTGAAACAGTTTTTGAAAATCGTTTCATGCATGCAGAAGAATTCCGTCGTATGGGCGCAGACATCAAGATTGAAGGCCGCTCTGTCATCATGAACGGACCAACACCTCTTCAAGGGGCGGAAGTGGCTGCAACGGATCTTCGTGCAGCAGCAGCACTTTCCATCGCTGGTCTTGTCGCAGACGGTTACACTCGCGTGACAGAACTAAAGCATTTAGATCGTGGATATGTGAACTTCCATCAGAAGCTTGCAGGCCTTGGTGCCGATATCGAGCGTGTGAAGGAAGTGGAGGAAACACCTGTTTCTGAGCAAGATATGATTAAGGATGCATAAATAGGTAGATCAAAGGTGAGCTCTCTTATAGGAGCTTGCCTTTTTTGTTTGGTTTTTTGGTGTGGGTGACGTGTGACTGGTGATGTTGTTAGTTGGTAAAAAAAGTAATTCGGCTGGATTAATGATCATTTCGGCTGAAATGTGGTCGATATCGGCAGGATTTTTCATGAAAGTGGCTGGATTTTTCCGCATAACGGCTCTATTCCAGAAGAAAACGGCAGGATTTGGAAACTGAGAGACCGAGATCATAGTGAAGATCGAGTGTCAGCAACGATATATTTTCAAAAACGCCACACTTCTTTTCAAAAACCTCATTTTATTTTCAAAACTACGGCATTTATTTTCAATTCCAACATTTTATTTTCAAAAAACCCATTCCCTTGCATACTATCATTCCCTACCCTCAAACTCTCCCAATTCACAATCATAATTGCTTGTCCACTACCATACATATGAAAGAGAGTGGAGAAGTGTGCAAGGACATTCTCCTATTTAATCTTTCATTGGAGGCCGCGAACATGAAGCAGTTGAAACCCGTAGTGATCATCTTCTCAATCTTTATCAGCATCATTTTTATTGTACCCACTCTGCTGGTACTCCCATTTTCATCAGACAAGGATACGGCAAACCTGGACGAAAAGCTGAAAAGCCCACCCGTGGAAGAATTGGCAGACTCGGTCGAGGTGGCGGTCTACCGTTCGAGCCAGGATCTCATTGAAAAGCTGCCCCTGGAGCAGTATGTAGTAGGTGTGGTGGCGGGTGAGATGCCGGCGGATTTTGAAGAGGAAGCCTTAAAGGCACAGGCTCTTGCAGCAAGGACGTATATCGTGAATCAGTTACTTTCAGATGATTCCTCCGTGCCGAAGGGAGCCGATGTGACGGATACCGTATCCCATCAGGTGTATAAAAATCAAAAAGAACTGGCCACCCTGTGGGGATCTGATTACGACTGGAAGATCAAGAAAATCTCAGCAGCGGTCCTTGAGACCAAGGGTAAGGTGCTGACATATGACAATAAGCCGATTACTGCCGCCTTCTTCTCAACGAGCAACGGCTACACGGAAAATTCAGAAGCGTATTGGGCCGATGATATTCCGTATTTACGAAGTGTGGAAAGCCCGTGGGATAAATCATCGCCGAAATTCGAGGACCAAAAAATCATCCCGATCAAGGAATTTGAACAGAAACTTGGCGTCACGCTGCCAAAGGATGGATCCGTCGGGACGATCACGTCAAGAACCGAGGGCAAGAGAGTGGCCAGCGTCGAAATTAACGGCAAGGGATTCTCAGGCCGTGAAATAAGAGAAAAATTAGAACTCCGATCATCAGACTTCACCTGGTATAAAAAAGACGATCACATTGTCATCGCCACGAAAGGATTCGGCCATGGCGTCGGTATGAGCCAATACGGAGCCAATGGGATGGCCAAGGAAGGCAAGGATTATCAGGACATCGTGACCCATTATTACAAAGATGTCAAAATCACAGAATCCAGTAAACTCCTTCAGAAGGTAACGGCACAAAGATAAGAAAAAGGATTGAGTTCGGTCTCGTGACCAGACTCAATCCTTTTTTAGATAGTCTTCAAATCTCCTCATCTTCTTTGTCAGCCCGTGATCCGGATTTCGGAAATAGGTGCGGTTCACAATCCAAAACAGGACCGTCACCCCGATCAGATCCTTGGCGGCATCGATCATCGTGGACGACCGATACGGAACGAAGGATTGATGGATCTCATCCACGAAGCCATAAAAGATGGAAATCAGTGCGGCGGTGAAATTCAGCGTGAACCGAAGCTTTGCGTGAGCAAGCAAGGCAATCACGAATAATCCATACAAGATGCCGAATTCGACTAAGTGAAGGGACTCTTTCACAAACCGGTCCACGCCGTCATCCGGGATCCGTAACACGGCATCATCGGGATTGCTCGACATGACCCAAATCAAGATCATATAAAGAAAAGGCGCGGCCGTCAGCATATATTTAAGTAACTTCTTCATATTCATGTCGTCCTTTCTGTTTTTATTATTGTACCATGCAGGGTGATAACGGGAATCTCTTAGATTGATATTTCCTGGGTTTGTCACATGTTGACTAATTTCCAGCTTTTCATATTTTAGTTATATTAGAACCTTATTCTTATAAGTTGATTGAAGCGTAAGGTGCTCGACTCCTGGGGGAAGGCTCACCGCCAGCCCCGCGGAAATCAACCAACACACGCTTTTTTAATAAAAATGTCAATGAATTTCACAATCCATACATATTCCTCCCCACTTTGTCGAAACATAAGAAATTAAAAATTTTTTGCCAATGTGTATATATTTTCAGAATTCTGTTCAGAATGATTGCAGAGGTGATGAAAATGAGAGAGGAAGAAAAGAAACACCCTTCTCAAAACTTTTTGAAAAGACGTTGGGCATACCCAGCAATCTATTTAGCAAGTGCAGCAATCATTATCACGGGGATTCTGTGGTACCAGGCAGGAAATGATGTAAACGAGAAAGCCAAGGATTACAGCTATGATGGAGTTCCTACCGATAATGAGTTCAACCAGCCTGCAGAAGAAGTCAATCGTTCATTGGAAAACTTTGTAATGCCTGTTTCAAGTCCTGAAGATACAGTTATCGAAAAACAATTCTACGACACTGAAGCGTCAGCCGAAGAACAGGAAGCAGCCCTAGTCGTTTATGGAAACATGTACTATCCGAACCAGGGAGTCGACATCTCGAAAGATGGGAAAGAATTCGATGTACTGGCTGCCATGAGCGGTACCGTCACAAAGGTTCAAGAAGATTCCCTACTTGGGAACACGATTGAAATCGAGCACAGCAAAGGCATCGTGACTCGTTATCAATCAGTGAAAGACTTTGAAGTCGCGGTTGGAGATGTAGTCGATCAAGGACAAGCCATTGCGAAAGCAGGAAAGAGCTTATTCAATGAAGAAGCGGGCGTTCACGTACACTTTGAAATCCGTAAAGCGGATGTAGCCGTGAATCCACTGGAATACTTCAATAAGTCTCTTGCCACACTTCAAGAGGCACAGCTTGAAGACAAGAAAGTTTCAGGTGAACAGCCGGATGCAGAAGCTGCAGAAGAAAATGCCGTAGAAGATCAAGCTAGCGAGAACAAAGCTACTGAAGACAAAGGCGAAGCTGAAGAAAACAAGTCCACTGATGAAAAGCAGGACCAGGCCAAGCCGAAACAAGAAAGCCAAGACAACGCTAAAGACGAAGAGTAATCAAATAAATGAAGACTGGCCTTTTTACAGGTCAGTCTTTTTTTATATGCCAAAAAATTTCCTTGGAAATTCGACAGAGTGGAAGCTTTGCTGGGAAAATGTTTCTATCGTAAATATATATACAAAGAGGATCACAATCTGAAATAACCTTATTTCAGTAAAATGAAAGATAAAAAAGTGACGTGGTCATGTCGTTATTTGTTTATTGACCAAGCTTTTCCCAGTAAAGATAATGAATGCATATATAAATTTCAGAAAATTAAGTCTCTTGCAGATGGGAGGTTATCGAGAACCAAGACTAGCATTAAGGAGGTGAAACGTTGATTTCCTTCATGGCATTTTTACTTATCACAGGTGGGTGTATCATCCTTGCCCTCAGAAAAAAGCGGGCATTCTTTCTGACCATTCCATTTCTGTCTTTATTCATTTATTTTATTGTTCAGATCGCCATCGTTCCGGTGCCGTTTTTTGAAACCGTGAAATTCATTTTCAGTTTAAAATAATGAGCTTGAAAAGGGGTTACATACATGAAGAAGATTGATAGAGCGAAAGCCGATCAGTATTTTAAAGAAAAAAATCGATATATGGCGCTGTACTTAGTCATCTGGCTCCTTTCTTCCTTTGGTGTGGTGCTGTTTGCCGAACGTCTGTCCACGTTCGCCATCAACGGATTTCCGTTCCATTATTTCATGGGGGCACAGGGGTCGATCATCATTTTCATCATCCTGCTTTATGTCAATGCGAAGGTGAGTGACAGTATCGACCGGAAATATGGACTTGATGAAAGGAAAAATGAACAGATCAGCTATGGGAAGACGCTGGATCATTAAACTAAAAAGAGAAGAAACAGGGGGAAAGAATGAATGGATACTCAGTTTATCGTATCGACGTCTATTATTCTCTTGACGTTTGCGTTATATATCGGCATTGCAGTTTATAACAAAGCGAAGGCGACATCGGACTTCTATGTAGCGGGTCGCGGAGTTCCACCGGTCTTCAATGGGATGGCGATCGG
Source organism: Bacillus sp. NTK074B (assembly GCF_017303375.1). Lineage (GTDB taxonomy): Bacteria > Bacillota > Bacilli > Bacillales > Bacillaceae_B > Rossellomorea. The sequence goes on from NZ_JAFKOH010000010.1 coordinate 17,535, forward strand.
GGCCGACTGGATGAGTGCGGCTTCATTCATTGGACTGGCGGGTACCGTTATGATCCTCGGCTATGATGGACTTGCCTATATCATGGGCTGGACGGGAGGATATCTATTATTGACCTTCCTGCTCGCCCCGCAGCTCAGGAAGTACGGGAGATATACGGTGCCGGAATTTATCGGGGACCGGTACAACAGCCATACGGCTCGGGTCATTGCCGCCATCTGTACGATCATTATCAGCTTCACGTACTCGATTGGCCAGCTGTCCGGATCGGGTGTCGTCATCGGGCGTCTTTTCGAAATTGATGCCAAAGTCGGTACGATGATCGGGGTCGTCCTCATCGCCTTCTATGCGGCGTTCGGGGGGATGAAGGGGATCACGTGGACACAGGTAGCTCAGTATATCGTGTTGATCATTGCCTACTTAATTCCCGTCATCTTCATGTCCCTCCAGATAACAGGGAATCCTGCCCCGTGGCTCTCTTATGGGGAGCTGGTGGGGAAAATCGGTGAACTCGACCGAGAGCTTGGCGTTTCGGAATACTTCGCTCCTTTTACCAACGGGACGAAGTGGCAGTTCCTCGCCCTCATGTTCACCTTGATGGCCGGTACAGCAGGACTTCCCCACGTCATCGTCAGGTTTTATACGGTATCGACGATGAAGGCGGCTCGCTGGTCGGGGGCATGGGCACTGCTCTTCATCGGTCTTCTCTATCTTTCAGCGCCTGCTTATGCGGCGTTCTCCCGGTTTATTCTGATGACCAAAGTAGCGGGAAGCAAAATCAGCGACCTGCCAGCCTGGACGACGTCATGGGTGGATACGGGGAAACTGCAGGTGGCCGATGCGAATGGGGACGGAATCCTTCAATGGAAGGAGATCATTATCTCGAATGATATCGTCGTCATGGCGACGCCTGAGATTGCGAACCTCGGCGTGTTCGTCATCGGACTTGTCGCAGCCGGCGCCATGGCAGCGGCCCTGTCGACGGCGGGAGGATTGATGATCGCCATATCTTCTTCCTTTGCCCATGATATTTACTACCGGGTTTTCAAGCCGAATGCGACAGAGCGGAACCGTCTGGCGGTTGCACGCTGGTCGATCGTAGTGGCGACAGTCCTCGCCGGAGTGGTTGCGCTGAATCCGCCGGGAGTCATCACTCAAATCGTTGCCTGGGCCTTCGCCCTGGCCTCAGGAACGTTTTTCCCGGCCCTGTTGCTCGGAGTCTGGTGGAAGCGCTCCAACGCCCAGGGGGTGATCGCAGGGATGCTTGTGGGCCTCGCCGTGACCCTCACGTATATCTTCCTGGCGCGTTCAGGCGTCACCTTATTTGGAATCATTGATACGGGAGCAGGTGTGTTTGGAGCGACGTCAGCAGCCATCGCCAATATCGTGGTGTCCCTTATGACGAAAGCTCCTTCTCAGAAGATCCAGGAAGAAGTAATGGATCTCCGTTATCCGGAACAAATGACGTTTAGAGACGGGGAAGTTTGGGTGGATGACGAGGTAGAGTTTAAAGGGTGAGAAGTGTTTTTAATAAAAAATATGAAATGCAGCATTACTGAAACTCGCCGTAGTGAATATGGCGAGTTTCTTTATTCAGAATAGGTTTTTCCTTTATAGAAGAGCCAGCATATAAGCGGAGATATTCCGGTTAAAGTCAGCTGAACATTATTTTTGAGCGAAATAAGCGGAGATTTTCCGCTAACGAGCAGAAAAAACGACCCATATTCGTATGATTGAGCAAATAGGCGGAATCTTTCCGTCTATTTCAGCTTTTTAGTAGTATCCATAACTAATTAAGCGGAATTTTTACGTCTAATTATCAGCTCTGAAGCTCGATTTCCCATGCGCCCCATCTTGAAACCAGATGCGGTGATCGGCAGCTTTCATTCATTTACAGGTAAGGCATTTTTCATATAAAGAAAATCATCAATGATCAGACAATTAACTGAAATCATCGACTCATTTCTCAGGAAATAGTGGAGAGAAAGAGAATGTATACACATGATGTCGAAACATATGTCATCTCCTCACATTTCCCCGGGAAGGTCCGTCCCTCCATTTATTTTTCAGAAAATTCAATCGAAACCTTGTCCTTATTGTGTTTTTTGTGCATATATGTGGGCACAAGCTAATAAAATGAAACAAACCTATCAAAATAGAGAGTGTTTGAGGTGAGGAATCGTCGTTATACCATCGATCATTAGCTGAATATTTGTTTATACGTTGTAACATCAGGAAGCTGTCGCCATAAATAAGGCTTTCTGCCGTTTGCCCATGGGTAAAGGGTCTGCACTATATCATTGATGCGAAAGCGAGTCTCATTTCACACTTCTCACATCCAATTTAGGGAGGTCGAGTGGTGTGCACGATTACATCAAAGAGAGAACAATCAAGATTGGTAAGTATATCGTGGAGACGAAAAAAACTGTTCGTGTAATTGCGAAGGAGTTTGGCGTGTCCAAAAGTACTGTCCATAAAGATTTAACAGAACGACTGCCAGAAATTAATCCGGATCTCGCAAATGAAGTCAAAACCATACTTGATTACCATAAATCTATCCGGCATCTACGAGGTGGAGAGGCAACCAAGCAAAAGTACAAAAAAGAAGAGCTCCACAGCTAACCAAAATACGCCAAGCCCCAGAGTGATGGGTCATGCTTGGTGTGTTTTTATGTTTGTAGGTGTTAGAGTGAAAATTTGTACGAAATTAGACTGCTGATTATTCCGTTTTTTTCAGGAGAATAATGAGGAAAGTTCAGCAGGTGAATATCGTCTGAAATTCAGCAGCTGCTTTCACGAACCATTTTACCTGTCAAAAACCAGCATACGATCAGCAGCTGAACATAATCACCACCATCCCCCAATAAATCTTAACACTCCTGTAACATCCACACCCTAACCACCTATCTATTTCCAATTAAATAACAATCTCAATACATTTTTTTGACAAATACCATCTCACTTCGACATATTTATGGTAAAATAATTAATTAGGTGAAAGTTCTGCCTTAACGTTAAAACGTAATGACATACTAGTGAAATCATAGATGAATGACGTTCATGAATTTGTAGGAGAAGAAGGGAGAAACATAAGATGTTTGCGAAAGATATTGGGATTGACCTTGGTACGGCTAATGTATTGATTCATGTAAAAGGAAAGGGAATCGTCTTGAATGAGCCATCGGTTGTGGCGCTTGATAAGAATACGGGGAAGGTATTGGCTGTTGGAGAAGAGGCACGCCGCATGGTTGGACGTACTCCTGGGAATATCGTGGCGACCCGCCCGTTAAAAGACGGAGTCATCGCTGACTTTGATGTTACAGAAGCAATGTTGAAGCATTTCATTAACAAGCTGAATGTAAAGGGTTTCCTTTCAAAGCCACGCATCTTGATCTGTTGCCCTACAAACATCACGAGCGTTGAGCAAAAGGCGATCAGGGAAGCGGCTGAAAAGAGCGGCGGAAAGAAAATCTATCTGGAAGAAGAGCCAAAGGTGGCGGCAATCGGTGCCGGCATGGACATCTTCAATCCAACGGGTAATATGGTCGTGGATATCGGTGGAGGAACGACGGATGTAGCGGTTCTTTCCATGGGTGACATCGTAACGAGTCAGTCCATCAAAATGGCCGGAGATAAATTTGATCACGAAATTCTGAATTATATTAAAAAAGAGTACAAGCTTCTGATCGGGGAGCGTACAGCTGAAGATATCAAGGTGAACATCGGAACGGTATTCTCTGAGACACTTGATGAAGACCGCAGAGAAATGAGCATCCGCGGCCGTGACATGGTATCTGGTCTGCCTCGTACCATCACTGTGACGTCGAAAGAGATCGAAGGGGCGCTTCGTGAATCAGTGGCTGTCATCGTCCAGGCTGCAAAGAATGTCCTTGAGAAGACTCCGCCTGAATTATCAGCGGATATCATTGACCGTGGAGTCATCTTAACGGGTGGTGGGGCCCTTCTTCACGGAATGGACACCCTGCTTGCAGAAGAATTGAAAGTACCTGTATTAATTGCTGAGAACCCGATGGATTGCGTAGCAATAGGGACAGGATTGATGCTTGAGAACATCGATAAAATTTCCAGAAGAAGAATCGTGTAAAACGATCGCACCATGGATCCGATATAACCGTTAAGAGGTGAAAGTAGATGTTTAGAGGATTTTATACAGTAGCATCCGGCATGCTTTCTCAACAGCGCAGGACCGAGATGCTGACGAACAATATGTCCAATGCCAACACACCGGGTTATAAGGCGGATCAGGCTTCCATGCGGGCATTTCCAGAAATGCTGATGGATCGGATGGATTCTACGTCGGTTCCCACCGAGAAAACATTAACCCTTCCTTTTAACCAAAGAGTGGGGAAACTGAATACAGGTGTATACATGCAGGAAACCATCCCTTCCTTTGTTCAAGGTGACCTTCAGGAAACGGGTCGTGGCTTGGATGTGGCCCTGTTGGATGGTTCTATGCCATTGGACGAAGAGACGGGAATCCGGGGATCGGTGTTCCTGACGGTGGAAGGACCGGATGGAAGTCCACGCTATACGCGTAACGGAAATCTGACGGTGAACGGAAACGGCTTCCTCACCACGAACAGCGGATTTTATGTATTGGATGACAATGGTGACAGGATCCAGCTCGATCGTGATCAGTTCACGGTTGGTGAAAAGGGGCAGATCCTTGTCGGGGATAACGCAGTGGCCACATTGGGAGTGGGATATTCCAACAATCCCAATGTGCTGGTCAAGCAGGGAGACGGGCTGCTTTCAAGAGAAGACAACGCAGCTCTTCCTGATGCCTATGAACAGGAAAACGTTTCTTTTAACACTAAACAAGGCTTCCTGGAGCGGTCCAACGTCGATGCTTCCCGTACAATGACAGACATGATGTCGGCATACCGGGCATTTGAAGCCAACCAGAAGGTGCTTCAGGCTTATGACCGCAGCATGGAAAAGGCGGCCAACGAAATCGGCCGGGTCAACGGATAGCAAGTATTGTAAATGAATTACGCCACTGAATACCTTATAATAGGGGAGAACGTGTCATGAATCGAACGATGATTACAGCAACCAACACATTAGGCCAGCTGCAGAAACAAATGGATATGATTGGTCATAATCTTTCGAACGCAGATACAAACGGATATAAGCGCCGGGATGCATCGTTTTCCGAGATGCTCGTCCAGCAGGTAAAGAACCAGGGCGTGGACAAGTTTGAAGCAGGCAGGCTCACCCCTCTTGGAGTCCGGGAAGGGAACGGCGCCAAGCTATCTCAATCCCAGCTGATACTGAATCAGGGATCGTTGAAAGCAACAGGCCGTTCGTTGGACTTTGCTTTGACCAGTGATCGACAGTTCTTCAAAGTCCTTTCCCAGGACGATGGAGAAAGTGCCGTCCGCTATACGAGGGACGGAGCATTCTTCGCCAGTCCGACGGGGAATGGGGAAGCGATGCTCGTGAATGGAAGCGGATTGCCGATCCTTGATGAAAATGATAACTATATAACGTTCTCAGAAGATGCCTCTGCCTTTGAATTGGGCGATAATGGGGTTCTTACAGTCAGGGATTCCCTGGGAACGGCAGAACAGTTCAACTTGGGCGTGGTGACGATTGAAAAGGCTCAGTTCCTTCAGCAATTCGGAGGCAATCTGTTAGGTTTTGCTGACAACCTGGATGAACTGGGTGTGACGGAAGAGGAAGTCCTGACGAACGTCACTGGGGGAGGACGGTCTGACATTTCCATGGTCCAGAATTCGTTAGAAGGATCCAACGTGGATATCAGCAAGGAAATGACGGACATGCTGAATGTCCAACGATCATATCAATTCCAGGCGCGCTCGATCTCTCTTGCAGATCAAATGATGGGCCTTGTAAATGGGATACGCTAAAAGGAGTTAAATGCTATGAGTGAAAAAGAGCTACTGCAAGAAAAAGCGACAAGAGAATCAGTAAAAGCAGAAAAGAAGGAAAAGCAAAAGGACAAATCCAAGCCGTCACGCTGGGTGCGTGTTCGCATGCTCCCAATCTGGCTCAGGATCCTTCTGTTCATCCTTTTACTTGCAGGAAGTCTCATCCTCGGTGCCGTCATCGGCTTCGCAGGAATCGGCGACGGCCAGGCAGCCGACGTCTTCAAAGCAGAAACCTGGCAGCACATCATTGATATTGTTGTGAAGAAATAATGTTCTGAGTTCTTATGAGGGACGGACCTCGAATGATATAGCTTTACTCGCAAGGAACCCTGATATGACGGGATTCTGCTGTGGACGGAGCTTGAAATTCGAGGTCCGTCCCTCCCGTCTTGTTGCTATTTTCAGCAAGGATTCTGTACAATAAGGTGTACATACATATTGGTAGGAGGAGTTAGAGATGCTTGATATTAATGAGATTAAAGAGATTATTCCCCATCGTTACCCGTTTTTGCTGGTTGACCGGATTTTAGAGGTTGAGGAAGGCAAGAAGGCAGTCGGGATTAAGAATGTGACGGCAAATGAGGAATTTTTCAATGGTCATTTCCCCGATTATCCTGTGATGCCCGGCGTGTTGATTGTGGAGGCGCTGGCTCAGGTCGGGGCTGTGGCGATGCTGAAGGTGGAGGATAACCGTGGACGACTGGCATTCTTCACTGGTATCGACAAATGCCGTTTCAAGCGTCAGGTTAAGCCAGGGGACCAGCTGCGCCTGGAAGTGGAAATGATCCGCTTTAAAGGGCCGATTGGCAAAGGAAAAGGTGTAGCGACGGTTGACGGTGAAGTTGTTTGTGAATTAGAAATGATGTTTGCTCTTGGAGATAAGCAGGAATAGAATGGTACGAAACCGGATCTGATAAGGTCCGGTTTTTTATATACACCTCATGTGAATCCAAACACTCCCTCTTTTTAACATCCCAAATCATTTCTCCCCCATGCAAGTAAATTCAATTTCCGGGAAAGATAACAAAAGACCAACTAGCGGTCTTACACTAATTGAACAGACAGAAAGGAGTCATACATCATGAGCAAAAAATTATTACCGATTCTTGGTGGGTCAGCCCTCGCAGCTTTCCTTCTTGTAGGATGTAACGCCAACCAGGAGCCTCCTCCGGAAGATAAAGCACCGATGGAAGAGAACGACAACATGGATGAGAATAACGATATGAACGACAACGGGGACATGAATGAAGAGAAATACCCTGAGTCTGAAGACAAGAATGTCGACGGTGACAAAGATGCAGCCAAGGATAAAAACACGCCTGAAGAAGACGCTGTAGAAGATGATATTGATATGAAGGATAAGGATAATAAGGACGAGTAATGTTAGGAAGCAGAGGTGACGAAAGGCCGCCTCTGCTTTTTTCCTTATATTTGCAGTGGTTTACGTATTACTGTAAAATATAATAGTATAATATATTTTAGAGGGTTTACCATATTTTTCTCCTGTTCATAAACTACATATCGTCAAATGGTTATGTTATAGTAAAAATAATATCGCGTATAGGATACTGATTAGGGGGTACTTTACTTACATGTTAAAAAACTTCTCATCGGGTACAAAAATAAGTATTACCCGTTCAATAAAAACCTCATTTGAACAATACATGGCTTCGATCCAGTGGCAAGAAGATAAATTCGATATCCAGGACTTCATCTCTGCTTGGCGTACATACATAAATGAACATGCTTCCTGGTACAAGAACCTCAGTGATGAGACGAAAAATGATGATGAATTCCATCAAGAACTGGCACATAAGATCAATGAAACCATGGAAAAAATCCTATCGGAAGAACCGACGTCAGAACAAATTGACATGCTGGAAAACTTACAGAAGCAATCTGGTACGGACTATGATTATTCATGTAAGCTTGAAGCAAAATATTTGATTGAACGTTTAGAAGAAAATAAATAAGCGCACGTTTCGAAAAACCTCTTTTCCAATTGGAAGAGGTTTTTTTCGTTCGAGAAAAATCTTTTAGTGTATAGAAAACATTGTAATTTATAAAGGGATTTTATCTAGTGAAAGAGAATATAGTAGTAACTGTTGTTCTTTAATGAGAACAATTCGGTTGTTATATGAAATGCATCTACTCGTTTTATAAAACATATAAATAATGTAAGAGGTGATGATGTGTACAAAAAAATCTGTAGTCGCTGTACAAGACCGTCCTATAGCAGTGCAGAAACGGGTAAATGGCTATGTCCGGCGTGTAAGATGGATTTATCCGATCACCCGTTTTATAATCCCGGTAGTCATTATCAAAACATCAATGATAAAGTGCTGCCTCTTAAGAAAAAGCTAGAAAGGTATAAGAATAATCTTTCGACATGATATGTCCAGGTCAATGGGCATTTAATAGGTTCGATTGTCGGAAAATGGTTTAAAATGTAAGGAAATGGTGTAAAGTAAATTGACAGAATAGACAAAAAACTACACGAGGTCAAAGTGTTTAATAGTATAATAGTAGTAGTTCAAATGAAACAGACAGACAAAGGCAAACTCATTGAAAAATGGGGACGCAAAGTCACAGATCTAAAGTTTAAAAATAAGCATGTCTTCATGATGAAACGCCAAAGATTGATGAGGGAAATGTGTTTATTTGAAGACTAAGATGGCTGGACTGCCTGAAATACTTAATCGTATTTTGGGAGGGGAAAGTGATGACAAATCGTGAACTGGATCTGGAATGGATGGAACTGATTAAACAAGCACTTGACGCGGGAATTTCAAAAAAAGAAATCAGGGAATTTCTTCGCAGCCAATCCCCGGAAAAGATGACTAAATTCAAAGTGATTTAATATAAATAAAGTCTTGCGAACCTTCTCGCAAGACTTTATTTATTCTCCAATTTCCACTTATTGAATTCAATGAATTCCCGGAACTGCTCTTTGGAAATTCCTGAATCCATCGCTTCTTCTGTAATCTTAAGCCACTCATGATCAATATTTTGATCTTCCGGCTGATCATGCAAAAGTGCATCTATTGGAATTCTCAATGCAGCTGACACTTTCTCCAGGAACTGGATGGAAGGGTTTTGCTGAAGATTACGTTCGATAGAACTCAAGTAAGACTTGGCCACACCCGCTTTTTCAGCGAGTTCTGTCATGGATATTCTTTTTTCTAATCGGTATTTCTTGACTCTTTCACCAATCACTAGGGACACCTACCTTGATCTTCTTGTAAGAAGTCACAATATTAATTCCAATTATATCATAAAATCCCTTATTGAATTACTCAATTTCGTATGATTAAACGCTAGGTTTCGCAGTTGCCGGAATCCTCGGCTTCGACACCATTTTCTCACGGAACTGACGAACCAATTCTTCCCCGGAATATCCTTTTTGCACTAAATCATCAAGCAATATTTCCGCATATTCATTCCGCTGCTTCTTCAATTTCCCTTCAAACATGATGCTGATATGCTCATCCATCTCCTTGATGCAGCGGATGGATGTCATGAATGCAGCCGGATCATTGGCTTCGTGGGAAATGACGACCTGGATCTCCACATCTTCCTTACTTTGCTGGGCCATTTGAAAGAACTCGATATATTCATTCGACAAATACGTTTCGACAAGCCACGTTTTCTGTCCGTCTTCTTTATTGATAATCAGACCGTCCACAAGCTCAAAGTCACGCAGTTCATCGTTCTCCACAACTTGCAGTGAAATCACTTTAAAGGTTTTCATGAACGAACATCTCCCATTTAAAGGTTTTATCAAATTATATCATAGGGCGAAATGTTTCCCTAATACAATCGCCAATGAAAAAAAGGACGAAAGTTGTAATTTTGTGTTTTTACGTCTGTTTCTGGTCAAATGTCACGAAATCTCCCTAGGGGAATTTCCGGAATTCAAGCCGTTTTCACCTCGAATTTCGGAAATTCACGATTTTACAAAATTTGCATAGTGGTTGTAAGATGAAAACACCTTAAGAGAAAGGAGGAGTGAGATTGATCAACCAAGTGACCCTGGTGGGAAGGCTGACCAAAGATCCCGAAGCTAGAAAAACAACGGAAGGAAAATCTGTACTAAGTGTGACCATCGCCATGAACCGGCCATTTAAAAATCAGCAAGGTCAAGTTGACGCCGATTTCGTCCTTTGTACCATATGGGATCGTGCGGCCGAAAACACGGAAAAATACTGCAGGAAAGGATCCGTCATTGGAGTGACGGGAAGGATCCAGACCCGCTATTTTGAAAATGATCAGGGAAAACGAACATACATCACAGAAGTCGTGGCTGAAAATGTACGCTTCCTGGACAGTAAGCCATCTTCAACAGTCACCAGCGAACCAGGTAAGAAAGAGCCGATTGAATTACCGTTCTAATACGATGTAAAGGGAGAGGAAGTCGTGACCACACTGCAAGATCTTGAACAAAGAGTCGATCGATTGGAAAAAATGACGGAGGATCTCATTAAAAAAGTAGCAAGACTCAATGTCGAACACTTCTACCTATCACAACGTGTAACAGCCCTTGAACAAGGGTACGAATATCCTACGATGAAAACCTCATCTTAAGCCTCAACCTAGAATTCATTCCATACGCTTTATCCAACCTATAAGCAATGTCTCAAATTCCAATGGTCACCGCAAGATGCCTCTGTAGTGCCTCATTAGACATAAACATGTGCAGCGACAAGTAAGCAAGTGATTTATTCCCCTTATACTCTTCATGTTGAGCCGGTTTCCTGCTGGGAGGCTGGCGCTTTTTTAGTTGGGTGGTTTTTGTAATTAAATTTTGAAAATTGCCGTGGAATTAAGGCGGGTTTGTACCGTTTTGGTATGAAATGAGTCAGGTTTGAGAGAATAATGACAGCTGAGAAAGTGAATTCCCCGTTTGAACCGGTTTTAGGCTTTATTTTGAAATCAAATGTGGCTTTATGATTGAGGATGAAGACGTTCTGAAGAAGAATTGCGTCATTTTAATGGGTGATTGCGTCTTTTTCAAATTAATTGCGTCATTTCCGTTAGTCATTGCGTCATTTTATTATTAATTGCGTATTTTTCTAAATATAACCAGTAAATTGAGGACCCCAAATAAAGAACCTCTTCCCCAAAAAAGGAAAGAGGCAAATCTTACTCCAACACCAATAAAGATTCCAAATCCTGATCCGACAATTCCGTCACCCACTGATCGCTGCGGATGATTTCGTCGTTCAGAGCCTGCTTCTTCATCAGCATGGCATCGATTTTTTCTTCAAGGGTGCCTGATGAAACGAGCTTATGAACGTGTACGAACCGCTGCTGACCGATCCGGTACGCACGGTCCGTAGCCTGGTTTTCAACGGCGGGATTCCACCAGCGGTCGTAGTGGACGACGTGGTTGGCGGCCGTCAAATTCAAACCGGTACCGCCTGCTTTCAGGGACAGCAGGAAGACGGGGAATTCCCCATTCTGGAATTTCTCCACGAGTTCGTCGCGTTTCCCCTTGGCCATGCTGCCATTTAAAAACGGGACATCTACATCAAACTCTTCTTTTATCACGTCCTGAATCATTTCACCCATGGAGATATACTGGGTGAAAACGAGGCAGGCTTCTCCCGATTCAAGGGCGGTTTCCACGATATCCTTCAGCTTCTGCATTTTTTCAGAGCGGGACAGGATCGACTTCGGATCCGGTTCTTTCAGATAGAGAGCAGGGTGATTGCACAGCTGTTTGAGCTGATTCAGCATTTGCAAAATCAGACCTTTGCGCTCGAATCCGCTCAGGGTTTCAATTTTTGCAAGGGTGTCTTTCACGAGCTGCTCATACAGTGCCGCCTGTTCAGCCGTCAGATGGCAATACTCTTTCTGCTCGAGCTTTTCAGGAAGGTTCAATTCCACCTCAGGGTCTTTCTTCGTTCGACGCAATAAGAAAGGCTTGATCTTGGCCTGAAGCTCTTTGACCTTTGCTTCGTTCTCATCTTTCTCGATGGGAGCGATGTAATTCTTCTGGTACTGCGTGAAGCCACCAAGATAGCCGTGGTTCAAGAAATCGAAGATCGACCACAGTTCCGATAGACGGTTTTCCATCGGGGTCCCCGTCAAGGCAATATGATGCTTACCCCTCAGCTTGCGGATCGCCCGGGATTGCTTCGTATTGGCGTTCTTGATGTTCTGCGCCTCATCAAGGGAAATCGAGGTCCATTCGACAAGTGACAGCTCCTCGAAATCTATATGGGACAAGCCGTATGAAGTGAGTACCACATCGACATCCTTGATTGCAGCGGCGAATTCCTCACCCTTGGCACGGGTAGGTCCATAATGAAGGTAGACCTTCAAATCAGGTGCGAATTTCTCCAATTCCCGCTGCCAGTTTCCTAGAACTGAGGTAGGGGCAATGATCAAAGATGGTGTCTCCGGCTTCTCGGTTTTCTTCACATGCTGCAGGTACGTGATCAGCTGAACCGTTTTTCCGAGACCCATGTCATCTGCCAGACAGGCACCAAATCCAAACTTCCGTAAAAAGAGCATCCAGCTCATCCCCAGCTGCTGATAGGGACGGAGCTCGCCGACAAAATCATCAGGCGTTTCCGTCAGCGGAATCGAGGACACATTTGTCAGTTGATGAATCATCTTTTTCATCGATCGATTGAGTTCGAGCTGAATGCGGGCATATTGATAAGGGTCATGTTCGTCGTCATCAGTCTCGAGATCCGATTCATCACCGTCCCGTGGGACGAGCTCCTGTTCAAGCATATCCTGAATCGAGATTCCTTCAGCCTTGGCTTTCGTCATCATCTGCTGAATTCGGCGGATCATGGCAGGATCGAGTTTCATCCACTGACCGCGGATTTTCACCAGGCGGCGCTGATCGTCGACGAGCTGATTGAAGTCGTCTTCCGATAAATTGACGCCGTTCATGGACAAGCGCCAGTCGAAGTCGAGCATAGCGTTCAATCCAACGAAGGAAGGACGGTAGCTCGTGTCGGTGTTCTTGAGCTTTGCCTTCACCAGCACCTGGGCGTCCTTCATCGCTTCCCACCAGGATGGCAGGAGGATTTCGATATCGAGATCGATGAGCTTTTCACTCAGCACGGATAAGAAATCCCACGCATCGTGCTCACCGAGTCCCGTCAGGAGGGAGCCATCCGTGTCACGGAGGATCGGCATCATTTTCATCCAGCGTTCCTGTTCTTCGGAAACGTCGGTAAGATGCTTTTTCCAGGAAGGAGGGACCGTGTCCTCAGTCAAGGAGATGATGCGATTCGTTTTCTTCCGGTCCCGCAGTACCGTTTCAAGCTCCCAGGACTGATCCTCATCGAGGGGTTCGGTTATCCGAAGCCCGATCGAGAACGGAAGCTCTTCATCGGTACCTGCTATCCACTCACTCCAGCGTCTCTCATCAAAGTAGGCATCCAATTCCTCCGACGTCAGCGTACTCTCCTTTAGCTTCTGGATCCGCTTCATGGCACTCGATCCTCCAGACGCCATCGCCTCATTCAACGCACCCTGAAACCAGGATTCCGTTAAATTTTTGAGGGACGGACCTCCACCGGGGAGCTCTTCTTCCCAGAATTCGTCGTTGAAATTCGACCAGACTTCATCAGGGATATGGAACTGCAGTCCTTTTTCCTGCCATTCCTCGAATCGCGGGAGCCAGCGTCCGGCTTCCACGGCTTCATAGATGACCGGCGCAATTGCAATGCACGCCTGTCCGGTCTCCTCCCAGTCCCACTGGATCATGCTGCTGAAGTGTTCGCCTGCAAGGAGGGTCAGGAATTGCCACTGGGTGACAGGGATTCCGCCATCGGTTTCTTCAAGCAGAGTACCGTAGTAGCTTTCTTCATGCCAAAGAAACAGCTGGCCCTTCCAATCTTTCGTGGGGAGGAGCTCGCCTTCCTCATTTTCCGCCGTGATGAAGAAACGGTCTTCGTATTCAGTTGTATGGACATTGATTTTGACGGAAGACAGTTTAAGCATCGATTAACTTACCCTTTCTGCACTCTTCTTGGAACGCACGTAATCGCTTATATTTATCGAGGATATAGGTGAGATACACATCCCATTTATCCGTTCTCTTCGTTTTTTTATAAATCGTCCGGATTTTCTTCATATACCGGACGGCCAACTTGTAGCTGTCGCGGTTCTTCTGGTCGATGGCTGTGATGACGCCGGTGTAGTAGATGGGAAGGGCAAGCTCCGGCGCTTCCTTCGTCACGTCCCGGAGACCCATGCCTTCCATTTCACCGATGCTGTAGTTCATATATCTCTGGAGCTCGACCCACTCACGATACGCCTTCGCACTGATCAAGTACTCATTATACGAGAAGAAGCTGTACGGAAGCATGGAGAGGAGGAGCTCATTCACTAGCGTACTGTCCTTTTCCATGAGCCAATCCATCGGCAAAATCCGCACGAACCAGCGGACGAACCGGGTCGCTTCATAATAATCAAGGGTCTCGAGATGATCCGGCATCCGTGAAAGGATATTTCGGACGAGGAAGAATCCAACCTCGTAACGCTTCCCAACGAAAAATTTACGGAGCCAGAATTCACTGAACGCGACGAGTTCTGTCCCGAGCTCATCCACGACTTCGCTTGCTTTATTCAGATCCTCAAGGAGAAGATATTGATGCAGAAGGGCCACGTTGTAAAAGGTTGTGTCCTCAACGTCCGTCTCCTCCAGTCGCGTCACTTCTTCACGACGCCACGATTTCTGCTTGAACAAGTAGTACCATAGGAAGCGATACACCTCCGCCTTCATCATCGTACTGTTCTCCGTGGAATCGCTCATTGTGATCGTCTGTTTTTTCAAAAAGGCAATATACGGATCGAAGCTGAACGGCATGGCATGGATCGACAGCTTCTCCACGGCATCTTCCATCTCGCCCAATAGGAAATCATACATGCTGTACTGCTCGCGGCTCAGCTCGACATTCCGTTTTTGCAAATAAAGGTCGATCTCAATCGACAGGTACAGGGTCGCAAACAGCTGATAAAGAGGCTTCCATTCCCGTTCGAACGGAGCTTCCTTCATGAAACGCTTCGTGATATTCTGCACCAGGACATCCATCAAATAAGGCTGTCTTTCAAGTAACTCCAAGTCTTCTTGTTTCAGAAGGGAGTCAAAGAACTGCCACCATTCCTCCGGCGTGTTGCCCCGTGTTTTCCGTTCATTTAATAGATCACTGGCTTTCTTTAAAGTACCGTGCTTCTTCATTAAATCATCCAGTGACTGGGCTTCCTGAGTGGCGGTCTGGGTCTGACTGCGCCACTTCTGGATCCACTCACTGACCCGGCCGACCTTGTTATAGAGCATAAAGAAGGTCGCCATCTGATGCCGGCACCATTTATCCTGTGGACATGAGCACTTGCTTAACAGTGGGAAAGAAAGATTCAGCTCAAGGGAAACAGGCGTCACATCCTGCACCTCCGCCGTCACTTCATCATCCCGGACCTTCACGTTCGAAACCAGATTCTGACGGAACAAAAGAAGGCCCTTCGACACGACGTTCTTGCTCTCGTCCTGATTCGGGTCCAGTTCACCCTGTATCGACTGACTCATGGGAAGCAACTTATCCTTCAACTCCTGAATACGAATCGACATCAACCAACCTCTCCAATCTATAAAATCGCATTCTTTTATTATAACGCAAAAGGAGGGGGAAAAGGAACATGGGGTGGGGGAAGTGTGGGAAAGGAGGATGGGGAGTTTGTCGAATGGTGTGGGTGACGGGTGCGGTGCCTGGTACGAGAAGGTAGTTTGGTGCCTGGCACCGGTACGAAAGGTGGAGTGGATTATATTCCAATCCGGGCCGGTAATATAATTAAAAAGCCGAAAATAAAGGAACCGGGGACGATAATAAAAACGAAAATCGGGAAAAGATCCCCCAGAAGGTCGCCTGGCATCTGTCGTTGACAGTCTAATTGAAAACCCACTACCCCCTACTCATCTACATGTACATAAAACGTCTTTCCATCATACACATTTACGCTCTTCAAACCCACAACCTCATCATTTCTCCAATAGAAATCCTTATTTTCCGGAAAACGCAGCACTTCACCATTACGCTTGGCCACCATCACAGGATTTTTCGAGGTCCGTCCCTCGATTTCAACAGCATACCCCCTGTCGCGATAATACTTTACGCCGTCCACATACCACGTAGCGAGTGGCCCCATTTCCAGTGAGAAGCCCATATAAGTAGAGAGCACCCCCGGAATGTCCGTGTTTTCGATCAGTCCAACAGGCTTGCCCGGTCCATAAGCATACAAAAACACGTCTTCCCCGGTATGACCATGCGTGGTAAATCCCAGGTTGGCACGCTTTGCCATCAGGTTAACCATCTCCCCTTCTAGGTCCTCAACATTCTTGGTATGTTGCATCGCACAGTATTCCTTCTTATTGAGGTTCCCCAGCCCATAGCTTGAAAGAACCTTTTTTAAATTGGAACGATCTTTTTTCAGCTGAGAGGTTGCGCCCTTGACAGTAAGCCTGGCTTGCTTCAGTGGCTGGATGAACTTCCCGGGAGGCAGAGTCTTATAATTCTCATTCGTCCCATGATTCCCAAGCGTCAAACCGCTATTTCCGTGATCCGTGACGGCAACGACCATGGTGTTCCCGTCTTTACGGGCAAAGTCGAGTGCTTCTCCCACTGCGTCGTCAAAGCTCAACACCTCACTGATCATCCCGACCGGGTCATTTTTATGAGCTGCCCAGTCCACCTTGCTTCCTTCGACCATGAGAAAGAAACCCTTTTCCCCATGAGAGAGCCGGTCAATGGCGGCGCGTGTCATCTCAGCCAAAGAAGGCTCATCAGGCTTCAACGTCTCCCGGTCCAACTCATAGGAAATGTCTTCGTCGGCGAACACGCCCCACAGTTTAGAAGATACCGCTTTTCTCAAAAGTCCGTCCCTTCCCAGGGCTATATCATAGCCAGCGGATGCAATTACCTTCATCAGGTTTTCCCCGTCTTCCCGACTGACCTCCTTCGTTTTCAGCATACCGTCGTCATCTTTTGCGTATTTTTTGGATTGAGTCTTGAGCCACGCAGCCCCGCCTCCTAACACCACGTCTAGACCCTGGTACACCTGCTGTTCCCCGATATCCCCGAATTCATCCCGGTTCAAGGTGTGGGAGGTGAAGGCGGCAGGAGTGGCATGCTGGACCGGGGAGGTGGACACAATGCCGGTCTTGTAGCCCGTCAGCTTAGCCCCTTCAAGGACGGTCAACACAGGCCGTCCAGCGGGATTCATCCCGATGAAATCCGCTCTTGTCTTTACACCAGTCGCCATGGCAGAGCCAGCTGCAGCGGAATCAGTGATTGCGGATTGGGCGGAGTATGTCCGGACGCCGCCAACGAGAATCTCGTCAAGTTGGAGGTCCGTCCCTCGATACCAGCGGGAGAGGGTGAGGATGTCGGAGTTGGTGCCGTCCATGATGAGGAGGATGACGTTTTTGTGGGGTGGGGCCGCGTTTGCGGGCATGGTGAAGGAGAGCAGGCTGGTGAAAATGGTGAGGCGTATGAGTGTTTTCATGATGTGCGACCGCTCCTTTTTGTCAGGGTTTGATCGTTAGTATTTGTTGGTTGGGGAGGAGTATGTATGTAAAAGGGGTCTATCCGCCATCTTTTCGGCTGTTGTACAATGAAAATAAAAAGGTTTGTGAATGAACGTGATTAAAAAGAATTTCATTTTTATTTTTTCAATCGTGGTTGTCGTGGCGATTTTAATGGTCTCACAATCTCCGGTAGAGGTCATAGTCTTCATGGCATTTGGACTGGGAACCTTATGTCTCCCAGGTATGAGAAACATGTTAGTAAAAGACGGGCCCCG
Source organism: Bacillus sp. NTK074B (assembly GCF_017303375.1). Lineage (GTDB taxonomy): Bacteria > Bacillota > Bacilli > Bacillales > Bacillaceae_B > Rossellomorea. The sequence goes on from NZ_JAFKOH010000010.1 coordinate 35,271, forward strand.
TAAAGTGAAGGCAGCGCTTTATACATCCCTCGTCTTTACCTTTGGGGTGTTCATTTTTCATTTTTTCATATCTCTTTTTAATGGTGTTTTGTATAGTAGTGACTTCCTGTCTGTGCTAATGATCCTTATATTTAGTCTGATGGGGAATTTTTTGTATGGTGTACCTGCTTCAATCGCAGCGGAAATGATATCGAAGAGGTTTATGGGAAATCGCTTTTGGGTGTCTGGACTTATACATATTGGATTTGGAGGGTTGACGTATTTTTATCATCCCGGATTTTCGGTAGCGGCAGTGTGCTGTTCGGTTCTATTCTTTATGTTGGATGAAAGAATCAGGAGAAATCATTGAAGATGCAAAAAACCCAAGAATGTAGTACATCGCATTCTTGGGTTTTTTCTATTTATTTCCGTTCCAAAATCCCCAACAATACATTCTCAAGAATCGTCGGTCGATCCAATTTCTTCAAATCCCTCAACTTCACCTTATCCCAATCAAGGGCCGTGATGAACGTGGCTCCCTTTTGTAGCCCAGGGATATCATCGGGATATACGATATAATATTCCCCAGCTTTCACACCGGACTTGATCTGCTGCTGGCCGTTGACTGCCAGTCCGGTTTTCACTTTGCGTTTTTCAACTGTTCCCTTGGATGTTAAAATCCACATATATGTTGATTGGCCGTCTTTTTCAACCGCCGTCACTGGAACGACAGCTGCACCTCTCACTTCTTCCGTGATGATGGATAGAAAGACGTGATGTCCTGGAAGAAGTTCGTTCTTTTTGTCCTGAAGTTTGATTTCGACAGGGTACATGCTGTCCGTTTGGATGTGCGGATCGTTTTTAGGCAGGGTGGCCACTTTGGTGACAGTGCCTTTTTGAGTTTTCTTCTCAACATCCGATTGGACGGTTGCGTTCATGTTTTCATCCACCGTCGTGATTTCTTTTTCCGTAAGATCCGTTGTGACGATGGTAGACTGGGATGCAATCGTGATCAATGGATTTTCGACAGCGTGGGAAAGATCCTTGATGGTTCCGTCCACGCTGCTTTGGACGGTCAGGGTCGTTTCGTAGGATTCGATATCCTTGATTTGTCGGTCCAGATTATCGATTTGACTCTCCAGTCGATCGATTTCCAGTTCCTTGTCGGCGATCTCTTTCTTTAGATCATATTCCGATTGAAGGGCGCTGGCGTCGATGGGAATTTCTTTGTCGTCGCTGGAGTCCGATGGAAGGGAAGACTCCAGTCGTTTTAAATCTGAAATATTGCCTTCAATGCTGTCAATTTCATCTTCCAGCTGGTCGGCCTCTGATTCCAGCACGCTTTTTTGCTGGGTTTGATCAGTTACTTCATATTCATAAAGGGGAGTTCCGGATTTAATATGATCTCCTTCTTTGACGAGGAATTTTTTGAATGAACCGAATTCGTCATTGAAATAAAGGTAGCTTTCTTCTTCTGATGCAACCACACCGGCTTTTGGAAGTTCTTTTGCCAGGTCCCCTTTGTTGACGGGTTCCCACTCGGCGACTCGGACTTCCCGGGCGATCTTGCTGTCGGCCTTTTCAATGAGATATGTATTGGCACCTATAAAAAGGAGCGACACAGTGAGTATAGTATAGGAAATTGTTCGTTTTTTCATGTAGTTCACCGCCTTTAAATAGTTAGATTAGAGTTGAAATACTTAGATAAGCCAATAATGCGTTTAATGCCCAGATAAAAACATTTGTGAGGAGGATCACCAACCAGATGATCCAATTTTTCTGACTGGTTAGACGCTTGATCCCCTTATATTGAATGAAAAACACCCATGCCTTGAAGAGAGAAAAGCTTCCCATTAAATATATGATATATGTATTGGAGGTAGCGTACTGGGTTATAACCCCTAAAGATAGTGGGGAAGAGTACCATTCCAATGAGAAAAAGAGCGACAATGGTATATAGGTAATTTGTTCAAGTAGTAATACAATCAAAACCACACCTTGTATCATTACGAGCTTTCGAAATGCTCCTTCATTTGATATGGTCCAAAAAATGAGTGAACAGAAAAAGAGGACAATGGCTCCATATAGCAAGCCGCCTAATAACCTGCCTAAGAAAAATAAGAATTTTTCTAACTCATAAGTGAATGGGGAGAGTGTAGTAATCTCTTTTGAAAGAGGATCCATACCGATTCCGAAAGATGAGATGAGGCCAAAGACAAAAATAGACAGCAACAAGAGAGAAAAAACTTCTTTTCTATAGCCTGTCACTATTTCCATGTCTTTGAGCTGATAAAAGAAGAATGTTGGGTTGGTTAAACCTCTGAAAAGTCTGACTTCTTTATTCATAAGTATAGTCCTCCAAATAGAATAGATTCCATCTACTATTCTATCGAAGTTAATTGAACTTTTCCATAAATTGTAGAATGTCTTTTGAACTAAAAAAAGCGCCGATTGGACGCTTTACATTTGGTACGTAAGAATGGTCGTACCTCCAATAAGAATAACTGTAAATAAAAATAGTCCTATGTACATCAATCTCTTCTTTAATTTCTTTTTCAAATGTATTTCTTCTGGGGTCAAAAACGACAATTATAATCCCTCCTGATTTGATAGCTGGCTGGCTTGATTAGCCCCTTTAGCTTTGCGTCATCACCTTTCGATGATTTTGCCATTATTCAAAACCTTCCTATCATTGTATCGACATATTCCAACAAAGTGTAATAGGTAATTTGACCTTATTTTTAGAAAGGATTTAACAATTACTCTATCAAAGAGTGTATTTTTTTGGTATTATATCTAATAATTGATGTTTGAAGATTCGTCTAATATTGTATTAAAGTGATAGAAAATGTTTAATTTTGTAGGAGGTTGTCATTTTTGAAGAGAAATGAGAGCAATGACCAGCATATTCTGAACGTGATCCAAAAAGCGTTCGACAGAGGTCAACAGGGAAACATGGACACCAACACAATGATCCACTGGCTAAAACAAGAACTACAATCAGGATATACCATAAATACAAACCAAAAAGCGCTCTAGACCCCGAAGCCGGGAATCTAGGCGCTTTTTTTGAGGGACGGACCTCAATTTCAAAGATAAAAACGAACCAAAACTTTGATTTAACAAGGTTTTGGTTCGTGGAATTGAGGTCCGTCCCTCTACCAGTCTTTCATCGTCTGGTAGAAGTAATTGACCTGGGAGATGAATTTCTCTTTGCGTTTTTCTGTGAAGTAGGAGAGGGATGACAGGGTTCGTTTGAGTTTTGGGTGCTCCTGGAGGGTTTTCATGATTTCTTTTGTCTCATCGTCTTCGAAGTGTTCACGCAGGATCATGGGGTCGTGACTTTGTCCAAGGCCGACGCTCTTCTCCCCATACATAATCCTATTCATTTCATGAGTAGGGATTTTATAGACTTCTTTAAAGGTAAGGAGCATTTTATAAGGAATGTCCCTTGTGCCGTTTTCATAGTTTGATAACGCACTCTGACTAATATTTAAACGAAGGGCGGCTTCTCTCTGGGTTAGTTCCAGTACGTCATTGCGGTAATGCTGTAACTCTATATGTAAATCCATTGTTTTCACCGACTATCCCTTTTTTCTTCAAGATAAAGGTTTTGTGGGCAGGTATTATGAAATTACACGTTTTGAAATACTTATTTTGATTACGATTATAAATAAAATGGAAAAAGTATACAAATGTACAGTGATTCGTATTAAAATGTAAATATAATTGTAATTATGTCGATTTTGGGGAAAAGGTGGAGATGGAATGGGGGAAAGAAAAAAGGGGAGCATCGGACTTTTTACCATAAGGGGACCAGAGAAACAGATCACGTGGGTACGTCTGAAGTCCAATTCAACCCTGGTATTCAGCACAAAGAAAAATGGAAAGCAGCTATTAATCTACTGCAAGACGAATAACTACTAGAAAATGTGAGGGACGGACCTCTACCCGGTCCATTTATTCTACTTGATGAATGAATTTAAAGGTCCGTCCCTCAACAAAAAAAGAGGATTTTCGGAAGTTATGTCGAATAGGTTAGTGTACGATTATAATAGTAGGAGAAGGAGTGATGTTATGGTTCGAACGCCTCGGAATTGGAGTCCGGGAACGACTTACCATGTGACCGCAAGAGGGAACAGGAAGCAGGATCTGTTCCATGATGATGGAGACCGTAAGAAGTATTTGACGTACCTGCAAGAGACGAAGGACAAATATCCATTTACCATCCACGCATACTGTTTGATGCCCAACCACATTCATCTGCTGATTGAAACCCACGATGTCCCGCTCGAGAAAATCATCCGCACCCACCACACCCGCTACGCCGTGTATTTCAACAAAAAATATGACTATGTCGGCCACGTATTCCAAGGACGATACGGGTCCACCAACATCGATACGCCATCGTATTTCATCAAAGCAAGCCGATATATTCATCAAAATCCCGTAGAAGGCAAGCTCACCATCCGCCCCGAGGCTTACCCGTGGAGCAGTTATCCTTTTTACGTTCACTCCATTGATCACCCACTTCTCTCAAAGGAACGCACCCTCAATTACTTTCCGGCTCCTCAGGTCAACCGTTATAAGGAGTACGTAGAAAAAGAAGTCCAAGATGAACCAATCGATAAAAAGACAATGGAAAAGTGAAAAAAATAAATGTTTTTGGAAAATTTTAGAGGGTTATCTATAAATATGTCGAAATTCATAATGTGTAGGACAAAATAACTATTTCCAAGAGGAGGAAGAAATGAAAAAGGAATATATTCTGGTATTCGAGGATTTTCATGTGTCCAAAAGAAGCGTCAAAAAATCGAAGAAGCATCTGGTCGTCTTTCAAGGGCAGCACTATTACAATAAGTTGGTTGTTGTAAATCAGCCTCCGGGGTTTTCACATGCACTCGAGAGCATCATGTATTCGGACAAAATCCTCGAAACAGTCGGGTTCACCACGTTGTTTGCCGTCCCCATCGACCGACAGCATTCCATCCCCTTTAAGTTTATCCGCATCGGGGACAATACACCAACGGACTGCAAGGTTGTGCTCGAAAGGCGACAAGGAGTCGACCAATTGAATATCCTGCCTTTATATCCTGTGGATGGACCACTTTCAACCGAAGACATACAGGACATCCTCTCTTACCTATGCCTTAAGTCCGATGACAGCACCGTCACCTACCTCATGAACAACCCCAAAATATTCAAAGGAAAAGGAAAAAAACAAGAAGAATAAAGGAGGAATCAGGCGAACCTAATCTGAATAGGTACGTCTTTTTTTGAGGGACGGACCTCCACAACCCGTTCTTCAGTTCAGCCACAAAACCCTTTACTACGCTACCAAACTACCTCTCTAAGTTTCTAAAATCACCACTTTTTTCGTTGACCTCTTAAGGATCAGACCATACAATGAAAGTAGTTATTAGTATTTTTAGAATTTTCACGTAAGGTGCGAATGCCACTTGGATAAGACAGAACATACTCGTATCGGAAAGAATGCCATGCTTCTTCTCCTTTTAGACAGGGAGGAAGAAGAGTGGAATCGTCATTTCAACGAACTGAACTGGAGTTATTGCACCGGAAAGATCGGATCCATGGACAGTCAGAAGATCGTGGCGGCGATTGAAACGGCAGCGAAGCGGAGCGACCTCGTACGGGAAGATCTGTACCGGGAGATGCATGCTTTATACCACGCGATCATGGAAGCCTTGACCGGGGTCACCCGAGGGCATACGCAACTGGGAGAGATCCTGCGTACCGTGGGATTGCGTTTCTCTGTTGTAAGGGGCACCCCGTATGAAAGTGAAGAGGAAGGCGAATGGATTGCAGTCGCCTTATACGGGACGATCGGTGCACCCATCAAGGGATTGGAGCACGAAACGATCGGACTTGGAATCAATCATATTTAAATAATGAGAGCCTAGAGATATTAGTTGAAAGGAGGCTCGACCAAAGGCAGAAGTCTGTCTTTGGTCGAGCCTCCTTTTTGTGTGGGAAAGGAACGTCAGCCTAGAGGTCCGTCCCGCAGCAGGTTAAAGCGATAAAGAGAAAAAACGAGCAATGACAGTAAATAACAAAGGGAATGAACCGAAAACAGCTTGTTTTCTGAGGTCCGTCCCTAACATAGAAGGAGTGAGTCAATGATGGTGGAGTTGACGGGTTGCGGTTTGAGTTTGGATGAGGCGAAGCGGGTGATTTATGGGAAGGAGCATGTGGAGCTTTCGCCGCTGAGTATGGATCGGGTGCGGAAGAGTCGTGAGGCGGTTGAGAGGATTGTGAAGGAGAAGCGTGTGGTGTATGGGATCAACACGGGCTTTGGGAAGTTCAGTGATGTGCTGATTGATGCGGAGGATGTGGAGGAGCTTCAGCTGAACCTGATTCATTCTCATGCGTGCGGAGTGGGTGATCCGTTTCCGGAGAATGTTTCGCGTGCGATGCTTCTATTAAGATGTAACGCTCTCTTAAAAGGGTATTCCGGGGTTAGACCGGTCATCGTAGAACGGCTGGCTGAATTCCTGAACAAAGGAATCCATCCAGTGGTCCCCCAGCAAGGGTCATTAGGAGCAAGCGGAGACCTGGCACCGCTTTCCCACTTAGCGCTGGCACTGATGGGTGAAGGGGAAGTCCATTATCAAGGTAAGGTACAACAAACCCTTACTGTCCTGTCAAAAGAAAACATCTTCCCAATCCAGCTTCAGGCGAAAGAAGGATTGGCACTCATCAACGGAACCCAGGCCATGACGGCAATGGGGGTCATCGGTTACCTGGAAGCGGAGGAACTTGCCTTCCAAAGTGAGATGATCGCCAGTCTGACCTTGGAAGGATTAAGAGGAATCATGGATGCCTTCGACGAAGATATTCATTTAGTAAGGGGATACCCTCAACAGGTGGCAACGGCCCAGAGAATCAGAGACTACCTGCAGGACAGCAAGCTCACGACGAAACAAGGAGAGCTCCGAGTTCAGGACGCCTACTCCTTAAGATGCATCCCTCAGGTTCACGGAGCATCCTGGCAGGCCCTTGACTATGTAAAAGAAAAACTCGAGATCGAAATGAACGCAGCGACGGATAACCCGCTGATCTTCGACGATGGAGAAAAGATCATCTCAGGAGGGAACTTCCACGGCCAGCCGATTGCATTCGCCATGGACTTTATGAAGATCGCCATCGCAGAGCTCGCCAACATCTCAGAACGACGGATTGAACGCTTAGTAAACCCCCAGCTCAATGACCTGCCGCCATTCTTAAGCCCCCAGCCGGGACTGCAGTCAGGCGCCATGATCATGCAATACTGTGCGGCATCACTTGTATCCGAAAACAAAACCCTTGCCCATCCGGCGAGCGTCGACTCGATCCCGTCATCGGCCAACCAGGAAGACCACGTCAGCATGGGAACAATCGGCTCACGTCACGCCTACCAGATCCTGCAGAACACAAGAAGAGTCCTCGCCGTCGAACTCATCTGCAACCTCCAGGCAGCGGAACATCGAGGGACGGACCTCCTGGCAAGCAAGACCAAGCAATTTTACGAAGCGGCGAGAAAGATCATCCCTTCTATCACAAAGGACCGGATCTTCTCGAAAGACATAGAAAAAGCCAACCAGTGGCTGCAACAAACAACCCTAAGCACACTGATCAAATCAACCAAAACAAAGGAGGAAACGACAAATGGTTAAGGCAGACAAACGAATCGTACACGTGAAAAGAGGGACGGACCTCGAATGTAAAGGATGGGAGCAGGAAGCGGTCCTCCGCATGCTCTACAACAATCTTGATCCTGAAGTGGCAGAAATTCCTGAAGAGCTTGTCGTCTACGGCGGAATCGGGAAAGCGGCCCGCAACTGGGAGTCCTTCGACGCCATCGTCCACACCCTACGAAACCTGGAGAACGATGAAACCATGCTCGTCCAATCCGGAAAACCGGTTGGTGTGTTCAAAACCCATAAAGCAGCTCCGAGGGTCCTGTTATCGAACTCTGTCCTTGTTCCAAAATGGGCGAACTGGGAGCACTTCCACGAGCTTGATCAGAAAGGCCTCATGATGTACGGCCAAATGACGGCAGGAAGCTGGATTTATATCGGTACACAGGGGATCCTGCAAGGGACGTATGAAACGTTTGCGGCTCTTGCGAAGAAACATTTCAACAACTCCCTTAAAGGGACCATCACCCTTACAGCCGGCTTAGGCGGAATGGGTGGGGCGCAGCCACTCGCCGTCACGATGAACGGAGGAGTCGTAATTGCCGTCGACGTAGATGCAGAGCGTATCCAAAAGCGCCTTGACACCAAGTACTGTGATGTGAAAACTGATTCCATTGAAGAAGCACTGATGATGGCGTATGAAGCACGGGATCAAGGCAAGCCACTTTCCATCGCTCTCCTTGGAAATGCAGCAGAAGTTCATCATGAACTCCTCAAGCGCGACGTCAAAATCGATATCGTAACCGACCAGACATCCGCTCACGATCCACTGAACGGCTATGTTCCAGAAGGGTATACACTCGAAGCCGCTGCAGAGCTTCGCAAAAACGATCCGAAAGCCTACACGTTCCTTTCACAAAAAAGCATGGCCAAACACGTGGAAGCGATGCTCGAATTCCAGCACCTCGGGTCCATCGTATTCGACTACGGCAACAACATCCGCCAGGTCGCAAAGGATGAAGGAGTCGACAATGCCTTCGATTTCCCTGGCTTCGTCCCGGCATACATCCGTCCACTATTCTGTGAAGGGAAAGGACCATTCCGCTGGGCGGCACTATCGGGAGACCCGGAAGATATCTATAGAACAGATCGTCTGATCAAAGAGCTTTTCCCAGAAAACGAAGCACTGAACCGCTGGATCGATATGGCTCAGGAGCAGGTGGCATTCCAAGGTCTTCCTTCCCGCATCTGCTGGCTTGGCTACGGCGAGCGTGTAAAGATGGGTCTTGCCATCAATGAACTGGTACGAAACGGTGAACTGAAAGCACCGATCGTCATCGGCCGTGACCATCTGGACTGCGGATCCGTTGCCTCACCGAACCGTGAAACAGAAAGCATGAAGGACGGAAGCGACGCAGTGGGTGACTGGGCCATTCTGAACGCCCTCATCAACACAGCGGCAGGGGGCTCCTGGATTTCCTTCCACCACGGCGGCGGAGTAGGCATGGGTTACTCATTACACGCCGGAATGGTCGTTGTGGCAGACGGGACGGACCTAGCACAGGAACGACTTGAGCGCGTCCTGACAACAGACCCTGGAATGGGCGTCATCCGACACGTCGACGCAGGCTACGACATCGCAGAAAAAACAGCCGAAAAGCACAACATCCACATCCCGATGAACAAAGGAGGAGAATAAGATGACCACTACACAATTCGACACCATCATCGACAACATCGGCCAGCTCCTGACAATGGACCAAGGGGACGGACCTCTGAAAGGGAAGGCGATGAGCACACTTCCTGTTCTGGAAAATGCCGCCCTCGCCATCAAAGACGGCCTAGTTGCCTGGATCGGCACCAATGAAGATGCACAAAACTTCAAAGCAACGGAACGGATCGACGCAGAAGGAAAACTCGTCTCACCAGGTCTTGTCGACCCGCACACGCATCTGGTCTTCGGCGGCTCACGTGAACATGAAATGGCTCTCAAGCAGCAGGGTGTGCCGTACTTAGATATTTTAAAAAGGGGAGGCGGGATCCTTTCAACAGTAGGTGCCACCCGGGAAGCATCGGAAGAAGAATTGCTTACAAAAGCCCGCTTCCACCTGAACAGAATGATCTCGTACGGAGTCACAACGGTAGAAGTAAAAAGCGGCTACGGACTCGACCGACCGACAGAACTCAAACAGTTGAGAGTAGCCAAACAACTAAACGAAACGCATCCGGCAGAAATCGTCTCCACCTTCCTTGGAGCTCACGCCATCCCGCCGGAATTCAAAGGCCGCTCCGATGAATTCCTACAGGAAATGCTCGACCTGTTAAACGACATCGAAAAAGAGCAACTCGCAGAATTCGTCGACATCTTCTGCGAAACAGGCGTATTCACCGTCGAACAGTCCCGGGAGTTTCTGAAAAAAGCCAAAGAAAAAGGCTTCTCCGTCAAAATCCACGCCGACGAAATCGATCCACTCGGCGGAACGGAAATGGCAACAGAAATCGGAGCCACAAGCGGAGACCATTTAGTGGGAGCATCTGAAAAAGGGATCCAGGCACTGGGCGAAACCGACACCATCGCCGTCCTCCTGCCAGGTACGTCCTTCTATCTGAACAAAGGCAAATTCGCCAACGCAAGAGGCATGATGGAAGCGGGAGCAGCCGTCGCCCTGTCAACCGACTTCAACCCGGGAAGCTCACCGACAGAGAACCTGCAGTTCATCATGAACCTTGCCTCATTACAATTAAAGATGACGCCGGAAGAAATCTGGAACGCCGTCACCGTCAACTCCGCCTATGCCATCGACCGGGGAGACTCTGCAGGGAAACTGGCAACTGGGCGTAAAGCCGACATCGTTCTATGGGATGTCCCGAATTATCACTACGTCCCCTATCATTACGGAGTCAACCATACCAACACCGTCATGAAAGAGGGCCGGATCATTTACCGCAAGGAGAAGCTTCATGAGCACATTTCAACACATTAAACCGGCAGGGAAAGCACAGTTCAAAGACCGCTACACAACGAAAGCAGCGGAACTTCTGACACCGTGGGAAGAAGGAAAACAAGGGGACATCGCCATCATCGGCGCCCCCCTCTCAAAGCCCTCCATCTCCCACTCAGGAGCAAGCTTCGCACCCGACGCCATCCGACGCTGCCTGAACTCATTCACGACCTACAACAGCGAGCGAGGGACGGACCTCCACGAAGACAACAAAACGATCATCGACTTCGGCGACATCACCATGCACCCGACCTCCATCGAAGAGTCACATCAACGAATCTATGAATCAACCAAAGCAGCTGTCGAAACGAACGCGGCACCCTTCACCATCATCCTGGGCGGCGACCATTCCATCACCACCTCAACGGTCAAAGCCATCAAGGAAACGAAGGGAACGGTGGGAATCATCCAATTTGATGCCCACCACGATCTCAGGAACACAGAGGACGGAGGTCCTACCAACGGGACGCCTTTCAGGAGATTAATAGAAGGTGGCCACATTCAAGGAGAGCACCTCATCCAAATCGGCATCCGCAACTACGCCAACGCCAAAGCCTACCATGACTACGCCATCGAGCAGGGTGTGACCGTATATACGATGAAGGACGTCAGGCAACAAAGCATAACCAAACTAATCCAAGAATCCCTGACACAGCTCGAAGACAAAGTCGACACCATCTACCTATCCGTCGACATGGACGTACTCGACCAGGCATATGCTCCCGGATGCCCGGCAATCGGTCCCGGGGGAATGCATCCGGATGCGCTCGCAGAGGCAATAGAAACTGCGCTGCAGCACCCAAAGGTCCAAAACATGGACATCGTTGAAATTGATCCTACTCTCGACTTAAGAGACATGACAAGCAGAGTGGCGGGTTTACTGGTCATATCCTCTTTACTGAATTTTGAGAACACAAATATCCAGAAGGGAAAGTCACCTTGATTTTCCAAAGGGGCCAAATAGAATCACCAGATGGAAAGGAAACCACTTGGACTAAAAGGTCCTTCCCTCCAACCAAAAAGTCCACCTTTGCAGGTGGACTTTTGTTCTATTATGCTATGTTTATATACTTTTTTGTCTATTCATTTTATATCCTGCGTGGACTTCATTCATTCCAATGACTTTGAGGAAGTGACGGAGTTTTTTCATGCTTACCTCTCCTAACTCACCTAAAACATCAAACTGGTCGATTACCGCACACTTTTCTATAGAAGCTGCCGTGGCGCCATGGGATTTGCGGTACACTATCTGGTTATCCATGGCATAGGTTGATACCATGGCTTCCCCGACTTTACAATCACCTTTTGAGAATTCGAAATGGAACTGGATCGACATATCCATATCCGAGTATAGAGGATTTACTTTCATGCTTATGCTTTTCATCATGAAGCCCCCTTTCTTTTATTGTACTTTTATCCTATCACAATCAAAAAAAAAGGGAATTTTGCCTCAGGAAGCATTATTCTAAATACCCCTTTGTTTATGGGTGAAAAGAAACGATTTTCACCTGTTCTTATAACTCTAAGCATATTTATGATTTAAAAAAAAAGCGCTGCTTAGTAAGCAAACGCCTATATCACTACTTAATAGATATTTCCAGGTAAATCTACAGATAAAGGGGCGATGCTGGCTGCTTGAGCTGCACTAGCGGATGTTCCCGCGACCCCCAAGACAAGAATTGTTGCTGTTAGAATAGTAAGAAAGCGTTTTTTCATGGGTCTAACCTCCTTATTGATAGTACAAAATTTTTCGAAAAACATCATATATTAGTGTTATAATTATTAAAACACATTTCCTTTATTTGAGAAATGTGTTTGATGAGTCTTTTTTCCTCATTTATCTAAGTAATAACGATATTTTCTTTGATTTTTATATAAAAATATAACTCTAAGCATATTTAGGGAGGATTTATATGGATTTTGCTGCTGTGGGTAAGAAAATTAAAGAACTCAGAAAAAACAGTGGATTATCTCAGGAGGAATTGTCCGAAGGTATTTGTACGCAAGCCCAGATTAGTAAAATAGAAAAAGGGATTGTTTACCCTTACGCATCTACATTATATCAGATTTCCCAAAAATTAGGGGTGGATGTGAATTATTTCTTTGATATTGGAACAACTCCTCGTTTGGACTATGTCCAGGAGGTCTCCCGACAACTTCAAATCATGAGGAGAAGTCTTCGCTTTCATGAGATGATGGAAATTGTTCGAGCAGAAGAAATAAACCCTTTGTTCTTTCAAAATAAAAAAAATCTGCAGCTTCTTCTGTGGCATAAAGGAATATACTTATATGAAGTAAAAAAAGATTTAAAAGCTTCCATTGAAACATTACATGAAGCAGTAAATATTACTCATATCAAAGGTAAAATTATGCTGGAAAGGGAAATTGAAATACTTCTCACCATGGGTGCAATCTATTACAGGGAAGACATAGATAAAGCCTTGAAAACGTTTGAAGATATCAAGGGGCATATACAACTACTTCCCGATTTAAACGATTACACAATTAAAACTCGATTATTCATGAATATGGCAAGAACATTAACTAGATTAAATAGGATTAATGACTCGAATCAATATTGCGAAGACGCCATCAAGTGGTGTTTACACAAAGATAGTCTATATTTACTTGGTGAAATCCATTATCAGAAGGGATATAATTTCGAGCTTCTTAATCAGCCAGAAAGAGCGAAGATGTATATGGAAAAAGCGCTCATTGTGTTTGAACTGCAACAAGACGACAAGTATATTGTATTTATTAAAAATAAGCTTGTAGAATTATCAGCATTAAGTCGCTAACATTTATACCTCATTATTACTCACCATATTGCTTCTAAATAAAATGGAACCCCGGAGTTTTTCTCCGGGGTTCCATTTGGTTAATTTACTTTTTAACCGTTACCTTCCTTGCGTTACTCACATTCCCCGCCTTATCCTTAGCTGTCACAGATAAAACAGTCTTTACCTTCTGACTTTTAATTTTTACAGTAAATGACCCTTTACTGTTTGCCTTGGCTGTACCAATCGTTTTGGATTTGGCTTTTACCGTAACGGCAGCGTAGGGTTCTGTCCTCCCTTTTACGGTTTTGCTCTTAGATATAACTGCATTCACTGTAGGTGCCCCTGGGGAGGTCTTGTCACTAATGTTAAGATTCGTCCCTTTACTGATATTACCGGCAGCATCTTTCGCTGTCACAACCACTGTTGATCCCGCTTTTTGTTTCTTGATCTTTAAGGTGAACTGACCTTTCGCGTTTGCTTTGACGGCTGCGATCTGCTTTCCTTTTACTGTAGCCTTCACATAAGCATGGGCTTCTGTTGTTCCTGGAATGGATGTACTTGCATCACTGACAGCCTTTGCTTTAGGGGCAGCCGGCGGGGTCTTGTCTCTTACTTTCAGACTGGTCCCTTTACTTGTATTCCCGGCACCGTCCTTCGCTGCCACAACCACGGTGGATCCGGATTTTTGTTTGCTGATTTTTAACGTGAATTGGCCTATCGTACCGGTCTTGGCTGTTGCGATTTGCTTGCCGTTCACTTTTGCCGTCACTGTAGAAGAGGCTTCGGCATATCCTGTAATGCTCGTACTTAAATCACTGATGGCATCCGCCTTTGGAGCATTGGGGGCGATGACATCGGCAACGACCACTTTTACTTCGGAACTTTCTTTATAATCATCGAGAACGGTTACATATAATATTGAATACTCTTTTTGATTAGATATGCGAATGCTGAAGTCACCTTCGTCATTGGCGGTACCTGATGCAATGACCTTTCTCGACGAATCCTTGATGGTTACTTTCAAGTTTGGTTCTGCACTTCCAGTTATTACAGTGGACAGGTTTGTCACTTTATTTACGTAAGGTTTATCTGGAACTTTTTCTACCACTTTTTTAATCGTTGTGGTGGCGTCTTGAAATGTGATGATCACATCAAGGATTTGCTCGGCTTTTTGAACAGGAATCGTAAGGGTGAACGTCCCGGACTTAGCTGAAGTGCTGCCTAATAGCTTCGTTCCATTCATCACCTCGATGGTTGAACCGGTCTTGGCATTTCCTGTGACCATCGTTTGGTTGTTCAGAACCGGATTCACCTTTGCCGAGAGTTCCACAGCGCTGACGGCACTAAAGGCGTCCATACGACCCCAGCCGGAAATGGTATCGTAACCAGGTACCACCTCTTCGATTGGATATTCAGGATCTTCTTCATAATATTCGTCTTCATAGACATATGGGTTATCATGCTCTTCAAATGAGACATCCTTGGACGTTTCCGTTAGGATTTTCTCTACTTCCGAAGGCTTTAGATTCGGGTTCTGAGACAATAATAAACCTGCAATGGCAGCCACGTGAGGTGTTGCCATGGATGTTCCGCTCATGTAGGTGACGTTTCCATCCGGTAGAAGGGCAGGGATATCAGAACCCGGTGCGACCAGGTCAAGTCCCTTTCCGTAGTTGGAAAAGTCGGATACGATGTCCAGACGATTTGTAGAGCCGACGGCAATCGCATATTTGGAAGATGCAGGGTACGATACTTCTTCCATTCCATCATTTCCACTTGCCGCAACAATGGTCACACCTTTCTTGCTCGCATATTGCATGGCATATTCGATTGTACGGCTATATGGTCCGCCAAGGCTCAGGTTAAGGACCTTTGCCCCTTGATCCGCTGCGTACATGATTCCGTATGCGATTTGTTCCGTATCTCCGCTGCCGCCGCCATCCAGGACTTTGATCGGAAGAATCTTAACAAATGGGTTAATTCCTGCAATCGAATAATGATTGTCTGAATTTGCCGTAATGGTGGATGAAACATGGGTCCCATGACCGTTGTCATCCATTGTGTCGTCAGAGCGATCCACAAAGTTTTTCCCTTTTTCTACGAGTACTTTGTCAGAAAGGTCGGCTAACGTGTGATCGACGCCCGTATCGGCCACGGCAATGACGGTGGGTTCGAGATTCTTCCCGTTCAACAATGTTTTCAAAGGCTCGAATCCTATATCCCCTGAAACCATATCATTGTTTTTCAATGACCATTGATAAGAATACTGACTATCAGCAGATAATGCTTGATAGGTTTGAACAGGTTCCACAAATTCTACTTCAGGGAGCTTGGCGAGCTGTTGTAATGCTTTAGTCGAGCTAGCCGCATACTTCCCGTCCTGATCTCCCAGATCCACCACTACAAGGTTTTCAGGTTTATTTTTTCCCTGAGATAAGGGTTTCATTGCTTGAACCCCGTAGGTCTCCATTTTAGACAATGCCGCAGTCTGAGACTTTCCATCCTTGATTTTAACAATCAATTTGGAAGGGTCAGATGTGGTTTTAGTCACTAAACCGGTTTTTGTTATGACTTGAGAAACAGATGAATTCGCAAGGGATGAAATATCCACCTTATTTGTCGCGTTTTCAAGTTGTTTTTGCAAAGAGGCAGGCACTGAATCATACGCAATGATATATAGGTTTTGAATGGCTATTTGCTCACTTGAAGAAATGGTATAGGAGCTGGATTCTCCATTTTTGGCTATGTCAGCCAATAAATCTTTCAATGTCACGAGATCGGCGTAGACCGCTTCACGAGTACTTTTGCTGAAGATCATTTTGGAGCTGATGAATGGAGCCGTCTTATAGTATAAAGAGGTCAACTCCTTACCCGTATCTGAGCGGGATAAGAGAGATTCCCTTATCGTACGCAAATCTTGTAAAATGGCTTTTCCATTCTCTCTTTCCTTCGTACTTAATTCAGCCGGACACTCTTCCCCGATGATTCCGTTGGAGGGGGGGAGGGAGACGCCATCATAGGTGATGGTATAAGAAGCTTCATTTAATTCTCTTTCATGTTCAACAGAATTTCCCACGTAAGATTCCACTTTCAGATAATATGGGCCAGTCCAGGATATAGGAAAGTCCATGGACCCTGCTTCATTTGAATAAGAATATACTCTGTATTGATCAAACGTTTGATCGTTCGTTGCATTTTCAAGACTGGAATAGACAGTTAAATTGACTTCTTCTTGAGATTGCAGTTTTATTCGAAAATGAGTAAAGTTTTCAATGCTTTCTTCGGAAGGGGTTATAGTGTACCAATGAACATTCTCGTCAGAATTAAAGCTTGTGTTCATCGCTTCAGAAAGCAGCAATGGTTTTTCTTCAATGACCTTTCCTCCTTCAGCATGTGTTCGAGGGACTTGTGAAAGGCAGAGACTGTAAATCATGATAACTACTAGTAAACTTTTAAACACCTTTTTCCCCATAATATCCTCCATTGTCTAATAGAATTGTAAAATCAATTAATTAAACCATATTTCAGATTTATTTGGAATATATTTCATGTAGTGTAGAAATAATTATTATTCTACAAAATGTGACAATAGGAGGTAAGGTAGAAGAGATAAATAAAGAAAAGGGGCGCAAAAACTGCGCCCCGGTTTACACTGCCAATTAGTACATTTCCATTTCCATGTTGGGAACATACTACCAGGTAGTGGTCTATCTAATTTTACAGGTCATAAAAGCGTTTAAAACCATCAAGTTTAGATTTCCAATACGAATTACTTAAACTAGTAATTTCCACTCCGTTATCACCTGCATGAATAAACTTGTTGTCTCCAACGTAAATACCTAAATGGGATATCCCTTTTTTGTATGTATTTTCGAAAAAGACTAAGTCTCCTACGGCTGGTTTATTTACATAATAGGAACGATTGTAATAGCCTTCGCTGGACGTGCGAGTCACTTTCACACCACTCTTATTGAAAGTATAGTAAATGAACCCGCTGCAGTCGAAGCCAGAGGTTGTAGACCCCCCCCATACGTACGGGATGCCAAGCTGTGCTTTTGCGTGAGAAATTAGTTTACCTGTATTGAAAGACGTATTGCTCTCTTCGTTTGGTGTCACAGTTTCTGTTGGAGGTGCAGGTTGTGATACCTGTGAATTTCCAACTTTCAAGACTTGACCAACATAGATCATATCATTGGAAAGATTATTGAGACGTTTAATTTCTTGAACAGAAACATCGTATTTGACACTAATATGGGAGAGCGTATCTCCAGATTTGACCGAGTATGTACTTGGATTTTCTTGTTTCGGGGGTGAAGTAGGAGTCGGTTTAACCGTATTACTACTTACTTGATCCCCGGCAGAGCCTCCTTGACTAACCACTAGTGCTTGTCCAGGATAAATCAAATGGCTGTTGATATTATTCCACTTTTGTAACTCTGCAAGAGTAATAGAATGTCTGTAAGCTATAGCGCTGAGTGTATCACCGGACTTGACTATGTATCTTTTTGTAGATTCAGTTTGGACAGGCGGTGCAGGTTTGGAAGGAGTAGTGTTATTCTGGTCATTTTGATCAGTATCTACCTTGAGTAATTGATTTGGGAAGATCATGTCGGATTTCAGTTTGTTCATATCCTTCAAGATTGCAACTGAAGTATCATATTTAAGGGCAATAGACCAAAGAGAATCACCGGTTTCGACTTTATGGGAGCTGGCAGCGGCGGAAGCGGCAAATGTTGTTGAAAGGATAGCAGTAGTAGCAACGGTAACTAGTGTTTTTTTCACTTGATTTTCTCCTTTTTCCTCAATTATTGAGTCGATTGATATAGTATAATGTCATTTTATCACATGTTAAAGAAAAAGAAGGATATTATTCAAAAGAAAACCAAAGTGTAACGGGGGATTTTCATTTTTTATTATATTTAAGGGGGTTACTTTGCTGTATTTTTAGCTCATACATTCATATTCAGGGTAATAAAAAAAGAATGTTAGTCATGTAATAGATATTTAATAATTCACTCAAAACGTATGCATGATGGAGTATGTACTTTCATTAAATGTAGACAGTTTAGAACATAAGTTTACATCTTAAGTAATTTATTATACTTTAATAAAGAATAATTTGATTATACAACATGCCTGACAATAGGGAGTGGAGTTAATTATATGTTTACTTTTGACGAACAAATATTTCAAGGATCTCTTCCAATAAAATACGTATATGAGAAGGGGGACTTAAACCAAGACCATTTAATCGTGGTGTTTTCTGGATTTAACGTACCGAAAAATAAGGCTAAGGAAGAAATAAAACATACGTACAATTATATAAGAACATTGAGGAATTTGGATTGCCACAAATTGTTTATCCTTGATGACTATGGCCCAAGAGGAAGTTATTACTTAGGTAATAAAGAAGAAAATGGTGTAGAAGAATCCATTGAGATGTTAATTGCCACCATTTCGAAGAAAAACGGGATAACAAAGAAGAATATTATAACAGCAGGATCTTCTAAAGGTGGAAGTGCAGCATTATATTACGGTCTAAAATATGGATTTGGGAAAATTGTGATTGGTGCGCCTCAAACAAAAATATCAGATTACGTAGAATCATTCGCTACTGAAACATTTCACTATATGCTGGGAGAAACCCCAAGCACAGAAGAAAGAGAAAACTTGAATAGCATTATCTCTAAACAGGTGCGTCCAAATGTACCGAGTGAAATTAGATTACTGACTTCAGAAAATGATATTCAATATAAAAAACATATCATACCTTTCGTAGGGCTATTGGAAGAAAATGATGTCCATTATCATGTGGAAGTAAATAATGACATTCAAAGTCATGGTGAAATAGCAGAGCACTTCCCAAAATACCTGACGTTAAATATGTTAGATATCATGCATGATGTAAAAATAGAAGATATCTCAGTAGCACAAGTTAGCGTAAGTAAATGGAATATTAAAGTAGATTCAAACATCAAGCGTCTGATGAATTTTGAGCAAAAACTTATTGTCAAAGCTAATGATAAACCAGTATATAATCAAGGGTTCCATGGTGAGTGTGAAATTGATTTAAGTGAGATCGGATTTAAAGATACAGCTGTATTAGAAGTAGCCTACACTTTAACGATAAATGGCAAAACAATTGTTACCCTGCCAATAAAAAAACAGTTTGTATCAGATGGATTTATGCTCATGGGGACAGATTTCGAAATTATAGATGGTTCTATTCATTTTGAGATTCTGATTGAGGATTCCCCTCAATTGGAGTATGCCTTTTATATTAGAAGAAATAATAATGTTATTGAAAAAATCATGTATCAAAAATCCCGAAAGATCGTATATCCTTTAGAAACTACTGGGAATTATCAGGTTCATTATTTCATTAGACCTAAAAAAGGCGAGAAATACAGTGACAGATCGAAAATCATTAAACATAATTAACTATGAGAAGCGAACGGAGTGAAATGGTTTGAAGAAGCCCTTAGATCGTATATCAGAAGCGTACCACGATGAATTGGGAACTAAATTCGGTAAGAAAGTAAGAGACCGTGTTCATTGGATGGGAAACAAAGTAGTGGGGGAGAAAGTGCTGGACGTAGGCTGCTCACAAGGAATATTTGGAATCATCCTTGGCAGGGTCGGAAAGCAAGTGTTAGGAATTGATATTCTTCAAGAGTCCATTGACTATGCGAATGAAACATTAAGTAAAGAAGAAGAGTCGACCAAGAGACTGGTTAATTTTCAAGTAATCAATTTTATCACGCATGATTTTGAAGGAGAAGAGTTTGATACCATTGTGTTTGGAGAGGTTTTAGAGCATGTAACAAATCCAAATGAGTTTATTGAGAAAGCCGAATCTCTGTTGACTGAGGATGGGAGGATTATTGTAACCGTTCCCTTCGGAATAAATGATTATTTTGATCATAAGAAAACGTACTATTTATCCGGCCTATATGAATTAATTAATGAATCATTATATATTACAGAAGTAGAGTTCTTTGGGAAATGGATTGCCATTGTATTGGATAAGCAGAAGAAAGATGTTGAAGATTTTTCATTGAATATGGGTATGCTTCAAAAACTTGAGCAGGCGTTTGAAAAGATTGAGAGGGAATCCATTAAATCAGACAAGAAGCTGAAAAAGAAAATTGAACAACTAGAAACAGAAAATGAAGAGTTAAAGAACCAACAGGAAAATGAAACGTTGAAATTGATAAAAGAGAACAACACATTAATTCATGAGTTTAAAATAAGCTTACTTTCTGAAGAAAAAAAATTCAATTTGAGTGTTGTAGAAGATGACCAGGACGAGTCCCTGATGAAAGCCATGAGAGCACTAGCCGATGAAAAGAAAGACAAAATCGCTGTTCAAGAGCAGTTAGTGAAGGCGTATCAAAGTGAAGAGCAAGCTCTTGCATCTTATCGCAAACTGCATAAAAAATACCGGGCCTTAAGCAGTTCCAAGTTTGGTAAAATAACATTAAAGTACTGGAATATAAAAAAGAAAATGAAAAAGGAGAAATAATAAATTGGACATTAAAGCTGTTGAAAAGCGACTAGATTTTCTAAATGAGAATAAACGGCTAGTCTCAGAACAATTAATAAGTGAAAAAGAATTACTGAAGGTTCTGAAATCGGGAAGGGATATTGATGATTATTTAAAGATATCCAAACTAAGTGGTCCTGTTTCAGATGAAGAGTACTTAAAATATCGCCAGGAAGTGGCAGACGTTGATTTATATGAAAAAGTCAAGCCACTCCTAGATCAAATTCCGGATAGTAACGGAAGTAAGTATTTCAGACACTATGATGTGAGAATTGGTATGATCGCCGATGAGTTCCTTTTTCAAGCTTATAAAGGGGTCGGAAATGTACAATATATAACTAGGCAAAACTATTCTGACTATGCCGATCAAATGGATATATTAATTGTCGCTTCCGCCTGGAAAGGGTTAAGTGAAGAATGGAGAGGCTTGGCGAACCCTAAGAATACAAAGCTTCGCCAAGAGTTATTTCACTTAATGCAAGAATTCAGACAAAAAGGGGCGAAAATTGTATTCTATTCTAAAGAAGATCCAGTCAATTATGACCGCTTTATAGACATTGCCAAGGAATGCGATTATATTTTTACAACTGCTGCAGAAAAAGTAGAGGATTATAAAGTCGATTGCCAGAACGAGAATGTTCATGTCTTAGAGTTTGGGGTGAATCCTCTCTATCATAATCCCATTGGCACGAGGAAACATACAAAGCGGAATGAAGTCCTCTTCGCGGGATCGTGGTATAAGAAATATCAACATCGACAAGAAGAAACAAGAATGTTATTTGATGGTGTTTTAGATTCGGGGAAAGACCTGAAAATATTGGATAGGAATTATGAGTTAAGAAACGCTAATTATTTCTTCCCAAAGGCGTATTTACCTTTTATTGCACCTGCCTTTCCACATGAAGACTTACAGAAGCTTCATAAGTTATTTGATTGGTCACTGAACTTGAATTCTATTAAGTATAGTGAAACCATGTTTGCGAATAGAGTATACGAACTTCAAGCAATAGGGAACCTGTTAATATCTAATTACAGCGTCGGTATTAACAATAAATTCCCCAATGTTTTCTTAATCAATGATCAAAAAGAGGTAACAGAAATATTGAACCGGTATGATGAGGAGGAAGTATACAGACAACAGTCTCATGGAATACGTAGAGTGATGTCTGGAGAAACGACTTTTGATCGTATTGAATATATGATGCAGTGCATTCAAATGCCTTACAAAAAGACCAACCGGAGTATAGCGGTAGTTGTCAAAGAAATGACGGATGAAATCAGAGAAGTTTTCGATATGCAAACGTACCCTCATAAAACGTTATATCTAGAAGGTGATTTCACGGAAGAAATAAAGGAAAGTACCGATATGGTCACGTTCTTTCACCCGTTGCGCCGTTATGACGAATTCTATTTAGAAGATATGGTTAACGGATTTAAGTATACTGATTCCGACTATGTTACAAAGGATAGTTATTGGAATGGGGAATCTTTCGTAGAAGGTATCGAGCATGATTATGTCGATCGAATGAAGGATCCATTTAGAACCGTATTTTGGTCGGATTCGTTCTCATATAATCAATTAAGTTCTCTTAAAGAAAATATGCTTATACCAAATGGATACAGCATAGACCATTTTGAATATAATCAAGGAAATATCAAGGCTCTAAATAAAGAGGTTAAAGTACCAGAGTTGACTGTCATTATACCGATTTATAATAATGGGGAACATTTATTAAACAAATGCTTTAACAGCTTATTAAGAAGCAGTGTTTTTGAATACATGGAGATTTTATTAATAGATGATGGTTCATCCGATAGAAGAACCATATCCTATGTGAAAAGACTCGGCCGTTTATATAAGAATGTACAAGTGTACTTCTTTAATGACAGTGGAAGCGGCAGTGCTTCCAGAGCAAGAAACAAGGGCTTCGATTTGTCCAGTTCTCCATATATCACTTATCTTGATCCTGATAATGAGGCAGTGAATGATGGCTATGCTGTTTTATTGGATATGATTAAGAATAGTGAATACGATATGGTTGTTGGAAATATATCAAGATTAGATACCGAAAGAACCCTGCAGTTCAATTATTTTAACACTGTTTTAAGATATGCAGGCGGTTCCGTGATTAATGATCCCAAAAAGTTCTTGATTGACTCGAATATGAAGGCTCAAAGCATTCAAGCTGCCATTGTGAGAAGAGAAATCATAGGTGACCATGATATTAAGATGGTGATGAATGCGGGAGGACAAGATACTCTATTCTTCCACGAACTGTTGCTCAATTCACGTAAGGTAAAAGCGGTTGACCTGGATATACATCTTTACTACGCAGCTGTTACAGGGTCAGTGACCAATTCGATATCTAAAAAGTTCTTTAAAAAATACAAAACATTAGAAGAATATCGCATCCCATTCCTAATCGAAAACGGATTAATGGATGCCTATATGGAAACAAGATTTAACTATTACTTTACTCATTGGTATATGAAACGACTTCCTAGATTAAGTCCTGGAGAAGAGCAGGAAGCCATTGATGTTCTATTCGAAATCTATCTTATGTACAAGGATTATATTGTACAGCGAAGTGATAGAATTTCGAATTTTGCCAAATTGGCATCTAAAAAGGATTACAATAAAATCATGGAATTAGCAACGGAAATAATATAGGATCTAAGAGGAAATCATTCTGCTGTGGTGTTAGTGCCAGCAGGATATTTCCTTCTTTTTCTTATCAGAAAATGGATATAGATAGAGAACATAGCTCACTTCTTAGAAAGGAGTAACCATCAATGGTCTTCAGTAATCTAGTGTTTTTGTATATATTCTTACCGGTTGTTTTATTACTTTATTTCATCGCACCTAAATTTTTGAAAAATTCGGTTCTCTTGGTTGCAAGTTTACTGTTTTATGCGTGGGGAGAGCCTACATATATCATATTAATGCTTGTATCCATCATATTAAACTATAGCTTTGGACTTTTTATATCGTATTCTAAACAAGACGGGTCAAGAAAACTTCTAGTTGCTTTTTCTGTCATTTCAAATCTGGCCATATTGGGTTTTTATAAATATGCCAATTTCTTTGTTGATAATATGAATAGCATATTAGATACAAACTATGAACATCAGGAAATCCCTTTACCTATTGGGATATCCTTCTTTACTTTTCAGGCGATGAGTTATGTAATTGATGTATATAGAAAGAGAGTTGATGCTCAGCGTAATTTCTTAGATCTTTCTTTGTACATTTCATTATTCCCTCAATTAGTCGCTGGACCGATTGTGCGATACAAAACGGTTGCTGAGCAAATCAAAGAAAGGCTTATTACGCTTAGTTCATTTAGTAAAGGTATCCAAAGGTTCATCTTGGGATTATCAAAGAAAGTGTTAATTGCCAACCCCCTTGGTGCCATTGCAGATGAGATCTTCTCACTTTCTGCTGGAGACTTGACTACCAGTGTGACTTGGATTGGCATTATTGCTTACACCCTTCAAATATATTTTGATTTTTCAGGATACAGTGATATGGCCATCGGTCTAGGGAAAATGTTTGGATTTGATTTTGAAGAAAATTTCCGATATCCGTATATATCCCGAAGTGTCTCTGAGTTTTGGAGAAGGTGGCATATATCTTTAGGGAATTGGTTCAAGGACTATGTATACGTACCGTTGGGTGGTAATAGGGTTGAGAAATGGAAGATATACAGGAATTTATTAATCGTTTGGTCCTTAACAGGGTTTTGGCACGGTGCAAGCTGGACCTTTATGATTTGGGGATTTTATTATGGAGTCTTGATTAGTTTGGAGAAATTTGGTTTGGAGAGACTTCTGCAAAAAGCCTGGCGCCCTTTCCAACATCTATACGTATTGTTTATTGTGATGATTGGTTGGGTATTCTTTAGAGCAGATAATTTCGAATACTCATTCCACTATATACTTGTAATGTTTGGTCTGAAAGGAAACCTATATAGTCAACAGTCTGCACTGTATATCATGGATAATGGGATTGTGTTTTTGTTGGGGATTATACTCAGTATGCCGTTATTTCCTAAATTCAAGGAATTCGCAACAGCTTTATCAGAGAAAAATTCCTTTTTGTTCGTAGCGAAGGAGACAGCAGGAAGTGTATATTATTTGATCTTACTCCTCCTCTGTACAATGTACATCGTCAATTCGAGTTACAATCCATTCATCTATTTCCGTTTTTAAAGGAGTTTTACAATGAAATTAGGCAGCGTCATTACAACTGTGGGATTCTTGGTTATATTATTCCTATTGGGAGGAACCACTTTACTGAAAGAACACAGGGATGTCTCAAAGTTTGAAAATAGAGTACTCGCGGAAAAACCTGCTTTAAATAAAGAAGATCTGCTTTCAGGGAAATACTTCAAAGATTATGAAACCTACTTTTCAGACCAATTCCTTTTCAGAGACAGGTGGGTGAAAACGTTTACAATGTCTCAGATCTTACAAAATAAGACCTACGTAAACGGATACCACATTACTGAAAATGGCTGGATTCTAGGAAAGCCCATGGAAGGTATAGCATCGAACGATCTTGAGGCTTCAGCTCAAAATCTAAAAAACCTATCTGAAAGATTAGAAGAAAATGGATCTAAATTCCTGTTCGCACCATTTCCGGCCAAAGTTGTGGAAACGGCTAACCTGCTTCCTTCATATGTATCACATGGCACCGGAAGAGAGAATTACCAATACTTAATAAATGAATTAAGGTCATTGAAGGTTGATACACTGGATATGTCAGCCATGTGGAATAAGAAATATCAACCAGAGGAACTGAAGAATTTTTATATGAAGACAGACCACCATTGGAACATGGATGGAGCTTTTGAAGGTTACCAGGATCTTATTGGTTATGTAGCAGAACATTATCCGCAAGTTCCAAAAGATTACCAAAAGGAAAATTATAAGTATGAATGCGTGAAAAATAAAAAATTTGTGGGAAGCTGGAATCGCTCTCTGTATGAAATCGTGGATACGACCATCGATGATTTTTGTTATTATCACCCTGCTTCCTATGATTTCCAGGATTATAAGGTATATAAAGGGGAAATTAAGACAAAGAACAAAATAAAAGAGATTGGCGATTTATATGCCACTGGATTAAAAGAACAGGCAAAGGAATTCAATTATCATACGGCTTATGCAGATAATTATCCAGAATTAAATATTGTCAATGATAAAATCAGTAATGACTTAAAAGTTTTGATCCTAAAGGATTCCTATACAAACCCAATCATCTTACACCTTGCTCATCACTTTCATCAAACCACTATCTTTGATTCAAGGTATAACGAGCAGTCTGTGAACGACTATATACAGAAAAATGAGTTTGATTTAGTGATCGTTACTTTTAACACGAATAATCTAAGGGGATCAATGTATGATTTTGGTCAATCAGGCAAAAAATAAGTGATTGCAGAACGAATAAAAATGTTACAGAATATTTAAAAGTAATGAAATCTGTGTCATTTTGTTATTGTATGATTGAAAAAAAAAGTAGTGGTGATATAATTAGGAATTGGTATTTGCAATCCATTATAGCAACAAAAATAGTTTGGTTAAATATAGATGAAAGTGGGGATCCCCTTGAAAATTTGTACAGTAGGATTAGGATATATAGGTTTACCTACGTCCATTATGTTTGCAAAACATAATGTTGAAGTGGTTGGTGTAGATGTAAAGCCAGAAGTAATCGATTCTTTAAACGCAGGAAAGATTCATATCGAAGAGCCTGGACTTCAAGAAGCATTAAATGAAGTCGTAGACAAAGGAACGTTCAAGGCATCATTATTACCGGAAGAAGCGGATGCATTCATTATCTCTGTTCCAACTCCGAATAATGACGACGAACATAAGTCATGTGATTTAACATATGTACTATCAGCAGTGAAAAATGTTCTACCTTATGTAAATAAGGGAAATGTGATCATTGTTGAATCTACCATTGGGCCACGCAGTATGGATGACCATGTAAAACCGCTTGTGGAGGAAGCAGGATTCACAGTGGGGAAAGACATATTCTTAGTACACTGTCCTGAACGTGTACTCCCTGGTCAGATTATGCACGAATTGATTTATAACAATAGAATCGTTGGAGGAATTACACCGGAATGTACAGAAGCTGGTGCTATGGTATATTCTACTTTTGTACAGGGTGAGATTATTAAGACGAATGCTAAAACAGCTGAAATGTCGAAACTAATGGAAAACACATTTAGAGATGTGAATATTGCATTGGCAAATGAGTTGACAAAAGTTTGTAATGAATTAGAGATTAACGCGTTGGACGTTATTCAAATGGCCAATAAGCACCCTCGCGTAAATCTGCATACACCTGGACCGGGAGTGGGAGGTCACTGTTTAGCCGTTGATCCGTACTTTATCGTAGCTAGTGCACCAGAATCAGCTAAGATGATTAACCTTGCAAGATCAATCAACGTGTCCATGCCATCCTTTGTAGTGGAGAAAGTTAATCAATTAATGGAAATGGTTAACGGGAAAGTAGTGACTGTTTTCGGTCTTACTTATAAAGGGAATGTAGATGATATACGAGAAAGTCCAGCAATGGAAATCTACGATATCTTGAAGGCTGAAGGAAACTTCGAAGTAAGAGCATTTGATCCTCATGTTGAGAAAGACTTCGTTGAAAAAGACCTTAAGAAAGCCGTGGATCAGTCAGACTTAATTCTCGTTTTAACGGATCATAATGAATTTAAAGAATTAGACTTCACTGATTTGCAAGGAATGGCCAATAAACAAATTTTTGATACAAAAAATGTTGTATCCAACCGTTCGGATGAATTTGTTTACGCTAATTTCGGGAATATCTACCATGTTCTTAAGAGCAAGGACGAAGTTCATTCTTAAAATAAGAAAATAACGAAAATAAATAAGGGCTGAATATGATTTCAGCCCTTTTTCAAATGAAGGACTGTTATGGAAACGTAATATACCCTTCATATATTTTATTAACCAAAGTATGCTACTATTAAGATGCTTTTGAATTTTTGATTAGGAGTACGTTTATGGGTGTTTATAAAAAATTCTATCATGAAGTGAAAGACAACTTTGATTTGATCCGGTACTTAACGGTATTTGATTTAAAAACAAATGTTTCAAGAACCTATTTAGGTTTTTTATGGTGGATACTTGATCCCCTTCTTTATATGTCAATATTCTATATTTTAGTTCATGTGATATTAGGCAGAGGGGGTCCGGACTATCCAATCATTTTATTTACAGCTTTAATTCCGTTGAAATGGACTACCTCC
The DNA here is from genome assembly GCF_017303375.1 of Bacillus sp. NTK074B. Lineage (GTDB taxonomy): Bacteria > Bacillota > Bacilli > Bacillales > Bacillaceae_B > Rossellomorea. The sequence continues at coordinate 63,513 of NZ_JAFKOH010000010.1, forward strand.
TGTCTGGTCGATGGGACATCTTCCATATCAGGTAAAGGAAGAATCATTAAACAAATTTATGTGCCTAAGATCGTTTTTATCATCGTTAGGCTGTTAGTCAATACTGTGAAATTTAGCATTAGTTCAGTCGTGCTTGTCCTATTCCTTTACTTTTATGGAGTAGAAGTAGGGATTACTTATCTTTATTTTCCTTTAATCATACTCGTACAAGCTTTTGTTATTTTTCCGTTTATGATCTTATTTGCTCATTTGGGAATTTATATTAAAGATGTAAAAAACATGATGCAGTATATCGCAAGAATATTAATGTATATTTCCCCGGTATTATTTACGTTAGATACTGTACCAAAACATTTAGTGGATTATTTCTATATAAATCCACTCACAACGTTTATAGAATCATACCGGAATATATTAATACACGGAGATGCTCCATTGTGGACACCAATGTTCCTAATTGTGGTATTCTCTGTTATTCTGCTTAATGTTTCGCTCCACTTATTATTTAAATATGAAAATCAGTACGCGAAGGTGATGTAAGTGTCTGACTCAGTAATTCAACTCAAAGACTTATGGGTTTCTTATCCAAGGCAAACAGATGGTTTGGTTAATAATATAAAAAGAATGGTACGAAAAGAAGAGAAAAAGAAGGAATTCTGGGCATTAAAAGGACTGAACTTTGATGTCAAGAAAGGTGAAGTACTTGGTGTTATCGGAAGAAATGGCTCTGGTAAAAGTACTCTGCTAAAAATACTAAGTGAATTAATAACTCCGGATAAAGGAGAATATAATGTTTCTGGAAAAAGACCTGTCCTGCTATCTCTTGGGGCGGGATTTGAACCTGACTTGTCCGGGATGGAAAATATCTATTTGAATGGCCTCCTTCTTGGTCAAACGAAAGAAGAAATTACCAAGAAGATAGATGAAATTGTCGAATTCTCTGAACTAGGTGATTTCATTTATGAACCAGTTAGAACATACTCTTCCGGAATGAAATCACGTTTAGCCTTTTCAATCGCAATCACCATTGATCCTGATGTCCTTTTGATTGATGAAGTGCTTGGTGTCGGTGACCAATCTTTCAGAGATAAAAGTAAGGAAGCCATTCTTGAGAAAATACAGCAAAACCGTACGGTCATCTTAGTAACACATTCAGCTAGTCTGGTACGGGAAATCTGTGACAGGGTTGTATGGATTCACTTAGGAGAACAGAGAGAAATCGGGACGGTGGATGAAGTGGTTCCGAAATATGTTCAGTTCATGAGGGATATAAAAGGGAAAAGCCAGACATGAACGTCGTAATGCTCCTGTTTAAAGATGTATTATTCGATGCAAGAGTGAAGAGAGAAGCCCTTGCTTTAGCAGAAAGTGGTTATAAAGTGGACATCTTTTGCTTAAACGAGTTTAAGAAGTCTGCTGATGATTTGAATCACGGCCTTATTAATGTGCATAAGATTGACATTTTTTCAAAAACAGCGAAAGCTTCTATACAAGCGGACGGCCAAGGTAGGAGCTCCAGTCGATCTGTAAAGAGACTGATGGTTAAAGTAATCAGAGCGCCCTTCGTAAAGCTGTTGAAAGATATGGCTGCTTATAAGCAATTTGGGAGTAAGGTGAAAGCACTCCTTAATCATCATCAAGCAGGTGTCGATATCATTCATTGTCATGATTTAAATACCCTGCAAGCGGGCATTACGTTATCGAAAGCTTTTCAAGCGAAAGTCGTTTATGACTCACATGAGTTATTTAATGAAATGGCTGGGAGAAATGATTTGGACCGGTGGTATGGATATAGACAAGAAGGAAAGTTAATGAAAATGGTAGATGAATTGATCGTTGTTAATCCTTATATGAAAGAGGAGTTTCAGCGTTTATATGGTGAAAAGTCCACTACCATCATCCAGAATACACCGATCCATCAAGAAGATTGCATGGAAATGGTCGAAGAAGATTATTTCCGTAAGAAGTACAATCTTTCAGCTTCGGATATCATACTATTATATCAGGGAGGAATCAATCCTCATCGGGGGTTGGAAGAAATTCTTCAAGCAATAAAGGTTTTACCAGAGAACTATAAACTTGTGTTGATGGGTGAAGGAAGATTGACCAATCATTTAATAACACTTTCAAATTCATTGGGAATAGCTGAAAGGGTATATTTCCACCCTCAAGTTCCATCTGCTTACGTACTGGGTTATACGAAAGAAGCAGATATTGGATTAGTCATGTATCGAAATACTAGTAAGAATAATTATATTTCGACGCCGAATAAGATTTTTGAGTATATGATTGCGGGGATACCAACGATTTCTTCGGACCACCCAGGGAAAAGTTATATCATAAACAAAGAGAATACAGGGATTTGTTCGGATGAAACTCCTGATGCGATCGCATCTTCTATAAAAATGGTTATAAAAAACTACGATTATTACCAAAATAATTGTAAGGTGAATTTCCATAAATATACCTGGCAAGTGGAGAAAGAAAAATTAGTGAATCTCTATACCAGGTTGAAAGAATCTTATCGTTTGACCTCTGATCAAACAACGTAATAATTCAATTGAAGTTTTTTAGAGGGAAGCCAATCGCTTTCCTCTTTCTTGTATGAGGAGGGAAACAGTTGAAAAAAACCATCCTGGAAATTTTATTCTTAAGAAGCCTCACGTCTAATTCCGAAACGATACAGAATCGCTTATTTCGTCAATACGCTCAGCAAGCAAATGTATTCGATGAGGGGAGGAGACTTGTCAGTAAAGCTTCTAAAGTAAATAGACTCCCTATATTAAGAGAGGTCATTCATCGTACGATTGCTTTGAGTGGACAGGAAAAAGAATATCTATTAGCACTCATCTACTATCAAATGGGTGATCTACCCCATTCGTTATCCTTCTTAAAAAAGTTGAAAAAAGAGGCTGTTTCAGTCCGTCAATTAAAAGGAAAGGTTTATTTTGAACTAAAGGAAATGTCCCTGATTTTTGAAGAAGGTTTAGCAGATGTATTGAATCATCATGAGGGTCAGCAACTTTTCTATTTTGCCCTAAGTCATGCTGATATGAATTCCGCGATAAAAGTAAATGAACAGTTTCAATTGGGGCATGGGATCAATGGGATGAATGTAAGAGAATTCCTTCAAAGCGATATATCGGTCGAGAAAATAAAAGAAGCCATAAATTATCACATGCCAGAGGAAATAGCCCTATGCCTTTTTGCAAGTCAGGCAAGAAGAAATCCGGAGAAATTCAAGGAATTCCTGGAGTCACTTTCTAATTTTTTTCATGAAAGCAGTCTTGAACCGTTGTTTGAGAGTACACCTTGGAGAAGTATAGTTTTTTCGAAAAGATGCATAAAAGAGAATAATTATAAACAAGCTCTCGAATGTTTATTAAATGCCTATTCTTTAGGTGACCGTTCTAAGTATCTCCAATCTCTATTCTACCAATGTTTTCATCACTCCACCGATTTCGGTTCCATTGATGAGATTAAGCTGAAGAGATTGGTGAATGAAGGGTTCATTCCATTAAGCCACTCATCATCATTACAGGTATTGAAAGGAAATGAGTACTTTTCCTATATGTATCAATATTACCCTGTTAACTCAGATTCAAAGAGGAATTTTAGCATTCTTGTCTCTACGTTACACTCATTTCCATCCCCTATACGCAAAAGCACGTTTGAAAACTTAGCTAAACGGGTGATGGGGCTAGGTGCAAGTAAAATTCCTTTAAACCGAGAAGCGTTGTCCTATTTAGTGGAGGGCCTGGATCAAGAAAAAGAATTCGCCCTTAAAGGAAAGTGGCTCATAGAAAATGGTCACTCTGAAGAATGCTATAAAATGGTTGAAAGTCATCAAGTCAGCACGGCAACTATCTTATACTTTTCAGATCTCTCCTATCAATTAGATCACTACGGATTAGCGTTGAAATTAACGAATCTGGCTCTCAATCATTCCATGCAAAAGCCGTTTATATATAAACGGCTCATAAGCATTCATCATCGAATCGGAAATTTGAATGAAAAGCTTTATTATATAAAGAAACTAAAGAAGTATACAGGGAAATTGTTACAAAAAGAGTTTGAAATTGCACAGGATGAGGTCTATTTGTCCGCCCATAAGTGGGACTGGGAGCCGAAGTTGAACTCGACTAATGAAAAAGGAGACTCAATTCTTCATGTTCTTAATAAGTCCGTACCAGAAATTAATGGGTATACGATCAGGAGCAGAGAAATTATTGAATCACAAAAGCAATTAGGATGGAATCCTGTTGTCGTAACAAAATTGGGCTGGTGTCCTTCTTCTGAAGAAAAAGGACATACTAACACTTACGAAGGAATTGACTATATAAGACTCTCTAAAGGAAAGATGCGGTTAAACACGGTTCCTTTAACGGAGTATTTCAATCAATATGCCAATGAACTAGAAAAGGTTGTCAACGAGACACATCCAAAAGCAATTCATGCTGCTTCAAATTTTCAAAACGCACTTCCTGCTCTTGTAGTAGGAAAGAAAAAAGGGATCGAAACAGTGTATGAGGTCCGAGGTTTTTGGCATGATACGACGGCAAGTAAAGTGCCGGAATTCAATGAATCTGAAAGGTATCGGTTGCATGAACAGTATGAGGTTTATTGCTGCCAGATAGCCGACAAGGTAGTGGCGATTGGAGAGAGTCTGAAAGATCAATTGATTACGTTGGGTGTACCGAAAGAAAAAATAACGGTTATTACCAACGGTGTGGACTGTCAAACCTTTTCACCCATCCCCAAGAATAAAGATTTAATAAAAAGATGGAATCTCGAGAATAAAACCGTTTATGGATTCATAGGGAGTGTCACACACTACGAGGGATTGGACTTAGCATTTAAAGCCCTGGTGGATATAAAGGAAAAAGGGGTGCCCTTCCACTTTGTTCTTGTAGGGGACGGCCCTGCACTAAAGGACTTAAAAGAGTTGTCCGTTGAACTTGCATTGGAAAATCATATAACTTTCATAGGAAGAGTACCTGCCTCAGAGGTAAAAGAATATTATTCTATAATTGACATTTTTCCGTTTCCCAGAACCAAAGCGAAAGTATGTGCATTAGTCACCCCTTTAAAGCCTTATGAAGTCATGGCTATGGGGAAACTAGCGTTAGTCAGCGATATACCTGCATTAAATGAAATGGTTACGGAAGGTGAGAACGGCTTCATATTTGAACCGGAAAACGTGGAATCTCTTGTGCAATGCTTGCTTTATGCCAGGGACCATTTAGATGTTGGTGAACGTTCGAGAGAATGGGTAAAGGAAAACCGAAACTGGAGCTCTATGGTACATCAGTATAAAGAGGTTTATCAAACCAACAATAATTAATCATCACACATAACACCAGTTCTTTGATCTATACCCTCCTGAATAGGGATATAGATCAAAGGCTGGTGTTCTTTTATTACGTGGCTTATTGTTATTTCTATAAAATTCCATAACTGGTGTTCACAAACAAAGGTTTAATAGTATAATATAATCTGTGCAAATTTAGTCAAAAAGGGGAGAAATACGATTAGAACATTCAAAAACAGATTAAATAGCTGGCTTTCTTTTATTCTGGTATTATCGCTTTTTTTACCATATCTTACTCCTGTTACTGCGAAGGCAATAACAAATGATACTTTACTGGTAGAAGTGAAAGAAGACATTGCGTTAAGTTCTCAGGATAAGGTGGATGGTATACTGCATAAGGGAAGCAAGGTATATGTGGGATCATCCGAAAGTGAAGGGGAGTATGTATTTTCCTTCGGGGAGATTCCCTACACCCTTAAAACTACTGAGATAGCAGAAGTAACGGATGAGACCCTTTCCGATCTTACTAATGATCCTTCTGCTGAAGAAAATCACATTACGGTTCCAGAGGGAACAGTAGTATTTGATCATATTACATCAACTCCAATCATTACGTTGAAAAAAGAAACGGTTTTACCTTTACTTTCATTAAGCGAAGAAGAAACGGTGGTTCTTATTGGAGGAAGAGAAGGGATTTTATCAAGTGAGACCGATAAAGATCCAGAAGAAAAATCAGAAGAGGATTCACCCGGTGAAGTGAAGCCTGAGAGTGAACCAACTACAGATTCTTCAACAAACGATCCCGTAGACCCACAACCGGGGACTCAATCGAAAGAAGAAAATGTGAAGAGTGAAGAAGATACTAAGGAGGAGCCGGTTAAGTCTTCCGAATCTTCTAATGATGTAACAAGAAGTTTCCAGGAAAATGACACCGTTTTTGAAGTGACAGAAGAAACCGAGGTATTTATAAAAGAGGATGGAAAATTAGTTCCTGTAGCCACACTGGCACAAGGTGAAATGTTTCATAGAGAAAGAGATTATACTTCCTGGCATATGATTTATGTAGGGAATAAACAGGCGTTTGTAAAGAAGGAAGCGACAAAGTCGATTGAAAATCCCGATAGGCATCCACCTAAAAGTGCTGACGGAGGCAATCTCTCCATCTCAATGGCAAGCGATGCACCTGTCTATGATAATTCTACAGGGAGCTTAGTGAGATTTGCTACACTTAATAGCCATACGGATATCACTGCCGTTCATGAGTATAGTAGCTGGTATGCCGTTGAGTTAGGTGGAAGGCTTGGTTATGTCGCAAAAGAGTCGGTTGAGAAGCAGTTCTCCCAGGATACTAAATTCTTCAAAGTGACAGAAGATAGCCAGTTGATTTATGAAAAGGTTTCAGGGCAGCTGGTTGTTGTTGGTAAATTAAAAAAAGATCAGGTTTATCCTAGAACCGATGACTACACTGCCTGGCACAAAATTAAGCTGGGAAACCGATCTGCGTTCATAAAGAAAGAAGGAACAGTACCCAGTGATGGTAAGGGTATAAAAAATATATATAATGAAACCAGTCACTCCAATATCATTAAGATGACAACTGATGCAGTTGTTTATGATAATACGTCTGGTGAATTAATTCCTTTCGGGGTAATAAATGAGGGAGTTACATACACTGTGATTAAAGAATATGGCAGCTGGTATGCTATTCAGCTGGCAGGAAGACTCGGTTATATTGCAAAAAGTGACGCAGTTGCTGAATTCACAAGTAATACCACGTATTTTGAAGTAACTGCCGATGAGCTTCCGGTTTATGATAATTCAACCGGAGAGTTAGTTCAAGTAGGTTCTTTAAGTAAAGGTCAAGTGTATCCAAGATTAAAAGATTATACATCATGGCATATGATTGAATTTGGAGATATCATGGCATATGTTCCAAAGGATGGAACAAGACCATCAGAGGCACACTTTATTAAGAATGAAAGTGGAAATGTGTCCACTAACCATTCCGTTGCAATAAAGCATTCCACTCTTGTCTATGACAATACTTCAGGAAGTTTAATTCCCTACGCCAATGTACTACCAGGCAGAAAATTGTCATTATTGAACGAGTATACAAGCTGGTGGGAAGTAGAGATTGCTGGAAGAGTAGGATTCATTCATAAAGAGGATGCGGCATTATCGTTTAGTCCATCTATTCAATACTTTCAAGTAACTACTGATACACCGATTTATACGAAGAGTGGCTCTTCCCTTAAAGTGGTGGGTTATTTGAAAGAAGGACAGCAATACCCTCGAACCAGTGACTTCACAAGTTGGAATGGGATCTCTTTCAATGGGAAGGCTGCTTATGTGAAAAAACAAGATACCATCCCGCTGCTTAGTCATAGAATTAAGAACATCAGTCATGTGCCTACCCCGATCGGGAGCATGGTGACAACCAAAAAGGTTAAGGTTTATGATAATTCAGGCAGTAATCTGGTGCCATTTGCAGAATTAGAAGGGGATACATCTTATTCCGTAAATGAGGTTTACACCAGCTGGGTGAAAATTTCAATCGCAGGAAGAGAAGGGTTTGTCGATCGAAATGAAGTGAAGTTAAATGTCTTATTATCTAAGAACATCGTAAACCCTAAAAAAATCTATACGTATACTCAAATGCAAAGAGATATTTGGGAACTACGTGAATCTTATCCAGGGCTAGTCCAAACTAAAATAATCGGGAAATCTGTAGATGGCCGTAATCTTTATGCAATTAAGCTGGGAAGGGGCAGTACGGAAATAATGATCAATGCCTCCCATCATGCCAGGGAGCATATGACAACGAACCTGGCAATGGAGATGCTGGACGTATATGCCCAATATTATGTGGATGATAAAACGGTAAAAGGTTATTCTGCCAAAGATATCCTTGATAAAACATCTATATGGTTTGTTCCCATGGTTAACCCGGACGGTGTATCGCTTGTACAATATGGTTCTAACAGTGCGAAGAACCCTAACTATGTACGTAAACTGAACAATGGAAGCTCAGACTTTTCATCTTGGAAAGCAAATATAAGAGGTGTTGACCTTAATAGGCAGTACCCTGCTAACTGGTCCATACAAAGAGGAACAACGGAACCGGGTCCACAGGATTACAAGGGACCTAAACCATTAAGTGAACCAGAAACTCAAGCCATGTATAACTTTACAATGAGTAGAGACTTTAAAACAGCATTAGCTTATCATACATCCGGTGAAATGATTTATTGGTCATATGAATTAGCAAATAAAAACCTGATGAACACAAGTAAAAGAATTGCAGAAATGATACGGGAACAAACAGGTTATCGTCTCATGCCCCCTGCTCCAGAAGCAATCGGGGCTTATGATGATTGGTTCATCAGTCAATTCGGAAGACCTGCGTTCACTCCGGAAATCTCACCTTATGCAGGTCCAAATCCAGTTCCGTTAAAGAACTATGATGCGATTTGGCAGGAAAACAAAGCAGTTGGCTTGATGCTGGCATTAGAAGCCTATGAAAATCGTAATAATCGATAAAAGTGAAAAGCTAGAAAGATACCCATCTTTCTAGCTTTTTTACATATCTTTCATGAAACCAATAAGAAAAAATCCAGAAAAAACATGTTAATTCGACAAAAATGGAAGAAATTACAGTTAATCCTTCCTGCATTTTTGGATAATTTTAATAAATTTGTCTTGTATTGCAGCTTTTTGTAAAATATTATAATAATAGTAATCTACTTTTAATATTTTAGAGGAGGAGTTTGAAATTTACCGCTTTAAAACTAAATTTGTTCTTTGTATGGTTGTTGTTTTCCAAATCCTTTCTTTCCTGCCGGGATATAGTCAAGTAGCATTGGGGGAAGAGGGCCAACAATTAGTACAACTTGTCGACGACTTTACATTGACGTCAAAGGATGGACGGGAACTCGGTCAATTAGCTGAGGGTTCGATCCTTTTTGGAATGAAGTCTACTGAGGAAGGGATACTGGATTTACAATGGAACGAAAAGTGGATTGGAATTCCTGAAAATGCTGTAAAGTATATTGAGGATGAACAAATTTCTTACGTAGATTGGAATTCTTCAATAGGTTCCATCACAGCTGGCGAAGGTCCTATCCCTCTTCTGGATCTTAATAAAGATGAGGTTGGGGAGATTTTTAAAGGGATCTCCGTTAATGTTGTGAAGGAAGATGAAAGCTACTTTTATGTTGTCATTGGAAATCAAGAGTTTCTCATTAGTCGATTAGACAATGAAGGGGAAATGATAAAGACATCCTTAGAAGTAGGTGAAGCGACGGATGAGGAGCCATCAGATTCCAATTCCAATCAGCAACCTTCAAGCGATGAAGTGACTTTTGATCCGCAAGACGGAGAAACGGTTACAGAAGACGTGACGAGTGAAGAGGAAGTCATTAAAGAGCCAAGTGAAACGACTTCCGATGAAGTAGTGTCAGGGAATGGAGAAGGTACAGAAGAGAAGAAAGAACAAGCTAAAACGTTCTCAATAACTTCTTTATCCAAGACTACTTCTGACAATACCATTCAATCTTTTACTTCAAATGACAAATTTTTCAAAGTGACAACAAAACAGGTAGCTGTTTATGATAACAGTGTTTCGCCTATGAGGATAGTAGGTTACTTGAAAGAAGGGGAAGAATATCCCCGAGTAAAGGACTATACAAGCTGGCATGAAATTCAGTTTGGAGATGAGACAAGGTTCGTTTCAAAAGCAGGAACAACACCGAGTAACGGTAGTATGATCCCTAATACATATTATGGTCAGGCAACCAATACCAAGATAAAGGTGTTAACGGATACTGGTTTACAGGATAGAATGGGTGGAGATCTGTATGCTACCCTAAAGGCAGGTACAGAATTACCTATAGTGGAGGAATCCACAAGTTGGTACAGTGTCGTCGTGGCAAATAGAATGGGCTATATTAAAAAGGCTGACTCTATAAAAATAGATGATATTGGCAAAGATCCAAATGCTTTTGAACCTACTGATAAATATTTTAAAGTAACAGCAGGTCAGGTAGCTGTTTATGATAACAGTGTCTCGCCTATGAAAATAGTAGGTTATTTAAAAGAAGGGGAACAATATCCCCGAGTTAAGGACTATACAAGCTGGCATGAAATTCAGTTTGATAATGCAACAAGGTTTGTGAGGAAAGAAGGTACAACACCAAGTACTGGGGCTGGAATCACCAATAAATATACGGGACAATCAACAGATACGAAGATCCGCTTAAAGGTAGATGCCAATGTACTTGATAATACTACAGGGAAACATTTTGCAACTTTAACCAACGGGTTAGATATATCTATTGTCAGAGAATATACGAGTTGGTACAGTGTCGTGGTAGCGAATAGAATCGGCTATATTAGAAAGGCCGATGCTCAGCTGGCTCCAGATTTTTCTTCGGGCGACAATTATTTTAGAGTTCTTGAAGATGGAAGACCTATCTTGGAGAAGGTTGATGGACAACTCGTCCAGGTCGGGACCTTGGATAAAGGTGTTTACCCTAGGACAAAAGGTTACACCAGTTGGCATGAAATTAATTTTAGAGGGAAATCTGCTTATGTCAGTATCGACTCTACCATAGCAGACAGCGGTAAGAGCGTAACCAACTTAAATACTACCTATTCGAATGGTCCCAGAACCTTCTTGGTAGAAGAAGATGTGCAAGTCTATGACAATTCTACATCAGCTGGTCTTGTTCCTTTTGCAACCATTGAGCATGGGGTTACGTATCCAGTGGTGAATGAAAGTGATCATTGGTACAGAATCTTGATTTCCGGTGTAATCGGATTTGTCCGTAAGGCTGAAGTAAAAGGAAAGTTCCTTCCAGAGGACAACTATTTCAGAGTCTTACAAGATACGCCTATTTTTGATAATCGAAGCGGCTCGTTAAAGCAAGTAGGGACACTTAAAGAAGGACAGGTATACCCAAGAACGCAGGATTATACGAGTTGGCATGGAATTAAATTCAGCAACTTTCAAGCGTATGTATCGAAACACCAAACCATTCCGGACTCGGGTTCTTCACTAACGGATGTGAACAAGACATGGAAGAACACTTCGAGGGATTTTGTGGCCTTGGAAGATGCTGTGGTTTATGGACAGTCAGGAGATCCGATTGGAACGATTTTAAAAGATGAGCATGTCTATATTGCAAATGAAAAGGATGGTTATTGGGGCGTTCTGTTTGCTAACCGGACTGCATGGGTGAAAAAGGAAAGTGTATTGGCAGGGATATTGAAAGAGATTGCGTATAACGATTATGATATTTCTTTCAATGAAATGGTGAATAAGCAAGATGCTGTAGATCCACAGACTGATTTATATACCTATGGATATGTACATGCAAGTTATATTAATACAACGACTAGCACCACGTATCCAAAAGCGGGTACAACGACAAATCGATTGAATATTCGAAGCGAACCTAATACAAATAGCTCAACCACTATTTATATGACGACTTCATTGGGACAAAAGTTAACCCTTGTCTCAAAGGAATCAGATAATTGGTATAAGGTTAAATTACCGCAGACGTGGGTGAAAGCAGAAAAAGAAGATACGGCTCATTATTTGAATGCAGAGAATTTTTCCGATGATCCTTCAGGAATCCTGCAATTCCTTGTGTTATCCAGATATGCGGGATTACCTGATACAGAGCTGAACAAGCTACTAGTAGGGAAAGGAATTCTAGAGGGGAAAGGGAAGTCCTTTGCAGCAGCAAGTACCCTATTTAGCTTAAATGAAATCTATTTAGTTTCTCATGCCATTTTAGAAACAGGTAATGGAACCTCCAAGCTTGCTACGGGGGTACAAGTAAGTGAAGTAGATGGTAAATCGGTACCTCAAAAGACGGTTTATAACATGTATGGAATCGGTGCATACGATTCAGATCCTCTAAAATATGGTTCTGAATATGCATACAAACAAGGCTGGTTTACTCCTGAGGCTGCCATCGTCGGTGGTGCTCAGTTTATTGGTGAAAGTTACATCCATAATCCAAGCTACCAGCAGGATACGTTATATGAAATGCGTTGGAATCCGGCAATGCCTGCAACTCATCAGTATGCAACTGATATAGGGTGGGCGTATAAGCAAACATATACAATAGCAAGTTTATATAGTCAGCTTAATAGTTATGTTTTGTATTTAGAGATTCCTAGATATCTAGAAAAGTAAAAAAAAGAAGACAACCTACAAAAAAGGTTGTCTTTTTTTTCCTTTTAAGTAAATGTGTGTTAAAATTTAATTCGTCTTTCAACAATTTAGGAGGGGAAATGTTGGGTTTAAGAAATAAAGTAATAATGTTTATTGTGTTAATGGTCGGTATATCGTTATTTAGTACGGGTACAGGTAATTCTGGTAAAGCAGCAAGCTATAATCCTTTTACTCTAACGATTACGAAAGCAACGTATTTATATATGAAACCAGGGGGGGAACTGGTTAGGTATAAGTACGCAGGTGTGGGAAGAACGTTTGATGAGCCTTTGAAGAGGTCTGGAGATTACTTTGTCATACGGCCTTATAGCACTTCCTACTATATTCCTGTTTCCGATGTCAGATTGGATACAAAGTCGGTGTATATGGATACTCTCACAAGCAGTAATTTTGACCGGTTGATTCAAGAGTTTTTTACCGAGTCACAAAAGGGATCACACCCGTATGTCTATAATAAATATGCTGAGAATGATGTCATAAAGTACGCTGATTCGGCCCTTAAAGGAGAATGGAAGTTGTTAGCCCATCCTTATGAATTGGCAGTGAACGATTTGGATACGTTTGATTGGAGGAGGCAACTCCCTTCAAATAATTCTTTTTTATTTCAATTAAACTATTTAATGGTCGTAGAGCAGTTGACTCAGGCGTATAGAATAAATGGAAATCCTGATTACTTAGCATATGCAAGAGATATTATTGAAGATTGGCATGAAGATTTTCCGATTGAAGGATATCGAAGCTACAAATGGGGATATAATGATCATGGAACTGCGATCAGGACGTTTATACTAATCGATTTCTGGATGACGTATAAAGAAAGCCCTCTCAACGACCTATATCATTCGGAATTTTCTAATGAACTGATGACGATGTTTTATGAACATGGTTGGTTATTAAATATGTGGAGTTTCTATCGTCCAAACAATAACCACGGCATGTTTCAAGATCTTGCTCTTTTGGCCATAGCTGAAACATTTCCTGAGATGTCACCTTCAAAAGAGTGGAAGAATACAGCCACAAGCCGCTTAATAGATCAAATCGATCATGGGATAAGTAAAAATGGCTTACATATGGAACACTCGCCTATGTACCAACATTATATTTATACGAGTTTAGTAGGCTTCTTGGATTGGGCGGAAGATAACAACTTTTCTTTACCAAGTGAGATGATTAGAAGGGTCAGACTGATGCCTGAGAATTTAACCTATTTAACGAAGCCGAATGGAGTGTTACCGATTTTTGGGGATTCTCCTGCCTCACCAATGTCAGTGGGAATCGTACCATATTCAGAGGACTATCCTGAAATGACCTATTCGATGACAGGTGGACAATCGGGATCAGTTCCAAAGGAAAGGTCAGTGAATTTATCTGATCAATATGCGATCTTCAGACAGCATTGGGGAGAGAATCAGCCCTTCAAAGATTCCGTGTTTTTCGGTATGACAGCCGGTTATCATAGTACGGCGCATAAACAACCGGATGATTTAAGCATTGATTTGTATGGGTTCGGCGGGGATTATATTGTCGAAACCGGGAGATATGCGTACTTTGCTTCCGAAGAGAGAAGAACGGCTATGAGTACCGGAGCCCATAACATCGTGCAAGTAGAAGGCAGTGAGTTCTCTTTATCCTCTGATAATATAGGGAAAAGCGGAATCGAAGAAGTAACGACCAATAGTGACGGAACAATGGAAGCGGTTGGTTCTCACCAATTAATTCCAGGTGTCACGCATAGAAGACGCGTTCTCTATGATCAGGAGAAAACATTTCTGATTTCGGACACATTAAAAGGAACGTATACGCGTAATTTCCTTCAAAAATTCCACCTTGCCCCTGAGTTTACCGTCAAGAAAGATGATGTCCGAATGACTGTAGCAGAACACCCTTCTGGAAGGACACTATCCATGGTACAAGTATACGCACCAAGCTTAATTACGGAATCGGTCGGGACAAGTCATGTATCGTACCGCGATTATACGTGGACGGAAAGACCGGAACTGACATATGCCCAAGAAAACAGAAGTGTGCGATTCATGACACTTATTCATTTAGGTGAAAATCCGGTGGATACAATAGAAGATGTTGATTTCGAACGAGTGGATGATCAATACGTCATACACTATAAGATCGCAGGAGAAAAAGATGTTCAAACCTTTACCTTTACTGCGGATTGGTAAGGAATAAGGGACTCCCCGTCATTACCTATGGCGGGGAGTTTTCAGGCTGAAGAGACTCTCTCGACAGTCTGGCGATTTTTTAAAAAGATCACCTATCTTTTTTAAACCATAGGAAGAAAATTGTGGTAAGATATATCAGGTTTCTATTTCATGATTCTGGAGGGGAAATGGTGAATTACAGAAATAAAGTCATAATATTAGTATTGGTGTTAACGGGGTTACTTTATAGTGCCGCGGATATAGGAAAGAGCAACACAGTAGAAGCAGCAACCTATAATCCGTTTACTTTAACCATTACCAAAGCAACGTACTTGTACACTAAACCAGGGAAAGAACTGGTTAGATATAAATATGCCGGCGTGGGCAGGACGTATGGGGTACCCTTAAAAAGGTCTGGAAATTATTTTGTGATACGGCCATATAGTACTTCATACTATATTCCTGTATCCAATGTCAGATTGAACTCTAAACCGATCTATAAGAGTACACTCACAAGCGTTGAATTTGACCGATTAGTTCAGGAGTATTTTACCGAGTCACAAAAGGGATCACACCCGTATGTCTATAATAAATATGCTGAGAATGATGTCTTAAAGTACGCTGATTCGGCTCTTAAAGGAGAATGGAAGTTGTTAGCGCATCCTTATGAATTAACAGTGAAAGATTTGGGTGGATTTGATTGGAGGAGAAATTTGCCGTCGAACAACTCATTCTTATTTCAACTAAACTACTTAATGGTGGTGGAACAACTTACTCAGGCATACAAAATAAATGGGAATCCTGAGTATTTAGCCTATGCAAGAGACATTATTAAAGATTGGCATGAAGCTTACCCCATTGAAGGTTATCGAAGTTACAAATGGGGTTATAATGATCACGGTACAGCGGTTCGAACGTTTATTTTAATCGATTTCTGGATGACATATAAAGAAAGTCCATTAAACGACCTTCAACATTCAAAATTTTCTAATGAACTCATGGCGATGTTCTATGAACATGGTTGGTTATTAAGTAAGTCGAGTTTCTACCGTCCTCATAATAACCATGGTATGTTCCAGGACCTTGCGCTTTTATCTATATCTGAGACGTTTCCTGAGATGTCTTCTTCTAATGATTGGAAGAAAATAGCCACAAGTCGCTTGATGGATCAAATCGACTTTGGGATAAGTAAAGATGGCTTACATATGGAACATTCGCCTATGTATCAGCATTATATTTATACGAGTTTAGTAGGTTTCGTAGATTGGGCGGAAGCAAACAACTTTTCTTTACCAAGTGAGATGATCAGAAGGGTTAGACGTATGCCTGAGAATTTAACCTACTTAACGAAGCCGAATGGAGTGTTACCGATTTTTGGGGATTCTCCAGCTTCAGCAATGTCAGTAGGGATCGTACCATATTCAGAGAACTATCCTGAAATGACCTATTCGATGACGAAAGGACAATCGGGAACAGTTCCAAAGGAGCGGGCGGTCAACCTCTCTGATCAATATGCGATCTTCAGACAGCATTGGGGAGAGAATCAGCCCTTCGAAGATTCCATATTTTTCGGTATGACGGCCGGTTATCATAGTACAGCACATAAACATCCCGATGACCTGAGCATTGAACTTTATGGATTTGGCGGAGATTATATTGTCGAAACCGGAAGATATGCGTACTTTGCTTCCGAAGAGAGAAGAATGGCTATGAGCACGAGAGCCCATAACATCGTGCAAGTAGAAGGAAGTGAGTTCTCTTTGTCGTCTACTAATCTAGGAAAAAGTGGAATTGAAACAGTAACAACCCGTGATGACGGCATCATGGAGGCAGTCGGTTCACATCGACTAATTCCAGGAGTTACTCATCGAAGACGAGTTCTGTATGATCAAGAGAAAACCTTCTTAATTTCGGATACGTTAAAAGGATCAACTACAAACACCTATTTGCAGAAATTCCATCTGGCACCTGGATTTACAGTGAAAAAAGATGATGTTCGATTGACAGTGGCTGAACATCCTTCCGAAAGGACTCTTTCCATGGTACAAGTATATGCCCCAAGCTTAATTTCAGAATCTGTCGGGACAAGTCATGTATCGTACCGTGATTATACGTGGACGGAAAGACCAGAACTGACATATGCCCAAGAAAACAGAAGTGTGAGATTTATGACTCTTATTCACTTAGGTGAAAACCCGGATGATACTATAGAAGATGTTGGCATCAAACGGGTGAATGATCAATACGTCATCCACTATAAGCTCACAGATGAAAAAGATGGTCAAACATTTACCTTTACTACAGATTGGTAAAAAAATAAGAAACTCCCCGCCATTACCTATGGAGGGGAGTTTTTTCTCTATGAAAATTTTTTAAATGCATCACTCAATTTAACTGCAAGAATTTTTCGATTGTAATCTTTCAGAAGCGACTCTCTCATTCGATCCTTCATAGAAGGAAATTCACGATGCTTTTCCTTTGCATTCAACACCGTTTCGATGAAAGATTGAGAGTTCTCAGGTTTGAAAAAGAAACCGGCATCACTTTGTTCTACAATCCTCCTTGTTTCTCCGTCCACCCCTACCAGAACAGGAACGCCCATCGCCATATAATCGAATATTTTGGAAGGGATCGTGATCGTGAATAATGGTTCGTCCTTTAAGCTGACAATTCCCATATCAGCATTCGCATAAACGGACTCTAACTCCTTCTTAGGCACCCCTTTGAGAAAAAGTATATTCGTTAAGCGATGGTTTTTAGCTTGTTGGACCAGTTTTTCTTTTTCAACACCTTCACCAATGAATAGAAAATAGATAGACGGATCTAATGATTGAAGCCTTTCTGCTGCCTCGACAATCGTTGAGAGGCTTTGTGCAGCTCCGATATTGCCTGTATAGATAAGAAGAAAAGCATCATCTGGAATACCATACTCTTTTCGTATATCCTTTTCGGCTTTTGGTTCGATGATATCTTCAGGGTTTACACCGTTCGGAATGATAGTGATCTTTTCTCCGGGGAATCCAAGTTCCATCAATCTTTCTTTGTATCCTTCCGTCACTACGACAATTTGGTCAGCGTTTCTATAGAGGAATCTCTCCAGTTTTCGAGCGAGAGTAAGCAGTTTTTTATTATTAAATTGACCGAGAACTTCTGCAAAATCTACCCATAAGTCTCTCACTTCAAATACAAACTTTGTTCTATGAACTTTACTTAGTAAGTAACCGGCGAAAGCTTGAAACAGCTGAGGAGACGTGGCATATACAACATCAGGTTTTCTCACAAACAACCCTGTAACAAAGGAAGTGAAAGCAAAGCTGAAGTAATTAGCCAAACGATTCAACGAGCTCTTCTTTTTATCTTTTACTTGGAAGCTTCGATAGATGGTCAATTTACCTGCCATTTCTTTTTTAAACATAGCAGAGGTTGTAGTATGATTAGGAAAGGATGTTAAGATATGAAGATCATGTCCTAACTCAGCAAGGTTACTGCTCATTTCAAATGCCCTTCCTGGTGCTGCACCTATTTCTGGTGGGAAATGCTGCGTAATATAAATGATTTTCATATAAATCCCTTTCTGGAACCGATAGTAATCTATTAAGTCATTTTAAAATAGAACGGAACTTTTCACAACTCTAACAAGATAAGGAATGTCAAATATGAAAAAAGTATGTGTTCTCACAACAGTACATCCAGCTTATGATGGGAGGATCTATCATAAAGAAATCAAAAGCCTGAAGAAGGCAGGATACCATGTAACGCTTATTGCCCCCGAACCTGAAGATAAGAATATAGCGAAAGAAGACGGTATAGAACTCATCCCGATCTTTAAACCCAAGAGTGAAATTTCACGTATTCTTCAATCGTTTAAAGTTGTGAAAGCAGCAATGGAGACGAAGGCGGACATCTATCACTTCCATGATCCTGAATTATTGCCTGCGGGGGTCCTTATTCGCTTAATGACAAAAAGACCTGTTATATTTGATGTGCATGAACATTATCCGAATGCGATAATGAGTAAGAAGTATCTTAAAAATTGGTTGAAGAGACCAATCAGTTTACTTTACCGGATGATTGAGAGGGTTTCACTTACAGTCATTTCAGGGGTTATATATACAACAGAGGAAATAGGAGAAAGGTATAAACGGTATAAAAGTATCAAAATTGAAAATTATCCTTTAAAAACCATGTTCAATGACTTGAATGAGCGTAGTCCTAACGAGTTTGAATTACTTTATTTAGGGGGTATAACACCAATAAGGGGAATAGAGGAACTGATTCGGGGATTTGCCATAGTACACCAAGCAATTCCCGAAGCCAGGCTGGTATTTGTAGGTGGCTTTGAATCCCATTCTTTTGAATTGAAAATTAAAAAAATAGTGGAGGAACTAGACCTTGAGAATCACATCGAGTTTAAGGGAAAGTTTCCATATACTCAGATTGCCCAATTTCTCTCGCATTCATCCTTAGGGGTGATTCCGTATTTACCTGTCCCCAATCACTTAGTCTGTCTCCCAAATAAGCTATTTGAATACATGGCTGCGGGAGTGCCTGTGATTGCGTCTGACTTCCCACATTATCGAAAAGTGGTGGAGAACGCTCAAGTAGGTATATTAGTCGATCCAGAGCAACCGGCTAGGATAGCGGAAGGAATTTTATCCTTATTGACCAATCAGAGTTCACTGGGAAAGTACAGCATAAATGGAAAGTCAAGTTTCGACAAAACGTATAACTGGGAAGAAGAAGAGAGAAAGCTTGTCACATTCTACCGCACGTTTCATAAATAGTGCTTAAAACGAAGCAGGGATTAAGTAATAGGAAAAAGTTTGTTTGCATGATGTAACAAAGTTTTACAAAAAATATCATTGAAAGTTCATTTTTTTTTGCTATGATGGAGTAAGTGCAACTAACCTAAGTAGGTGTAAATTATGACATATTCTTTAACTCAATATATTCTCGCCTTTCTCTTTTCTTTCGTTGTTTCAATCGGCATTACACCTTTAGTAAGGAAGCTTGCCATTAAGGTTGGGGCAATCGATAAGCCGGAGGAAAGAAAAGTACACACTGATCTGATGCCTCGTCTTGGAGGAGTCGCCATTTTCATCGGTGCTGCAACGGGTTACTTGTATTTGGCGCCTGAATCCATTTATATGCAGGCCATCGTTACCGGAGCCAGTATTATCCTGGTCGTCGGAATTCTTGATGATTTATATACATTAAGTCCGAAGCTCAAACTGGTAGGTCAAATTATTGCAGCCTTGATCGTGATTTCTTCAGGCTTACTAATTGAAAAATTCACGTTCCCTTTCTTTGGGACTGTTTATTTACATCATTGGCTCAGCTTCCCTGTCACATTGTTATGGATTGTTGGAGTAACCAACGCCATTAACTTAATTGACGGATTAGATGGATTGGCAGCAGGGGTGTCTTCTATTGCCCTGGGCAGTATACTTGTTATGGCTGTCGGTGACAGTCAAGTGCTTGTTATCGCTTTATGTGTCATTTTAGTAGGAAGCAGCTTAGGCTTCCTTTACCATAATTTTTACCCTGCAAAGATCTTTATGGGGGATACAGGAGCATTATTTTTAGGATATTCCATCGCCATCATATCGATGCTTGGACTTTTCAAAAATGTCGCGTTATTTAGTTTTATCATTCCAATAATCGTGCTGGCTATTCCTATCTTTGATACAATCTTTGCCATCATACGAAGAGCGCTTAAGAAACAGAATTTCGCACAACCGGATAAACAACATTTGCATTACTGTATTTTAAGTTTAGGCTTCAGTCATAAAGCATCCGTGTTGATTATCTATTGTGTAAGTGCTTGTTTTGGTGGAGCGGCTATACTATTTTCAAATGCGACTTTATGGTTTTCGATTGTGATCATCTTCGTACTCCTTTTATTGATACAGTTCACTGCCGAAATTATTGGCTTGATAGGGGACAATCGTACACCTTTGCTCAATATGATTAGAAGGATCACCGAGGTCCGTAAACCGCAAAAGAATCAATAAGAATAAGTTATGTATGGAGACCAAATCGAATGATTTGGTCTTTTTTATGATCTCAATTGTTTAAGGTTGTTGATTATGCACATAGTGATAAGTTGTACCTATATTTGCAAGACGTCGGAGCTTTCCTTCCCAAATCTTGAAATTTACCTACAATCAACTCATACATCTCTTGAAGGAAAACGGTTATTATTTACGCCGTGCGGCCCGAGCAGTTTACAGAGGAGTCGACACGTTTGCTAAACACTAACCAATAACAAGAAAATCGCCTAGGGTTGACTAAGCGATTTTCTTGAAATACTATTCATTTTCATTCTTGGATGTTTTACCGTGTTTAAGATGGGATTTTAATTCATCCTGCAGGTTCACAAGCTCCTCTTCATCTGGAACAAAATAAGAGATGCCATCTATATATTCAGGGGTTCCTTCTAGTTTTAATGTGTCGATATTTGATGAATTAAAATCGGAGTATTTACGATAAAAAGCTAACCCATCCGATACTTTGAGGTTTGTCTCAATGTTCTTACCAACCTCTTTGGACAATTCGTCCACTTTTAACAATGTCTTGGCGGAAGCTAGTTCATCAATGACTGACTCAACCACCTGTTTTTGTCTTTCATTACGCCCTAAGTCTCCCATAGGATCCTGGAGTCTCATTCTTGCATAAGCTAATGCTTCTCTACCATCTAAATCCATTGGCCCTTCGGTAAATTCCAGCTTCTCCGCAACTCGATCATCACTGTTCTGAGTGAAATTAAACGGAACATCTACGGTAATGCCTCCTAACACATCCACAATATTCTTAAATGCATCAAAGTTGACAGTGACATAATAGTCAATCGGAATGTCCAAGAAGTTTTCTACTGTTTCAATTGTATTTTCTTTGCCTCCATATGCGTAGGCTGCATTGATTTTCGTTTTAACATCCATATCAGCAATATCCACCAGCGTATCTCTGGGAATACTAAGCAATTGCATTTTTCCATCATCGGGATTAAATGTAGCGACCATTAATGTATCCGAACGTCCGTTATGCCCACCTGAAGAATAATC
The DNA here is from genome assembly GCF_017303375.1 of Bacillus sp. NTK074B. Classification (GTDB taxonomy): domain Bacteria; phylum Bacillota; class Bacilli; order Bacillales; family Bacillaceae_B; genus Rossellomorea. The sequence goes on from NZ_JAFKOH010000010.1 coordinate 85,290, forward strand.
TTCAATTCCCATGATTAAAATGGATACAGGATCTTCTAATATTGTAACAGCCTCGTCCCTCATCTTGGATTTGTCCCGCCCGAAATCATCGTACGTGTCACTTGCAGCTTGGTAAGATTGAAACATGAGATAACCTAAAATACTTCCTACGAAAGCAATAGCAATAAATAGAAGAAGAAAGACCCGCTTCAATATTTTGCGTTTTTTTCTTCTTTTATAAGACTTTATATCTTGTCTATACATTTAAATAAAACTCCCCAAGTTTAATCATTTTTAAATAAGATAGTAATTAACAATTTAGTCTATAATTTAGCTAACGTTTTCAAGGCAGAATAAGAAAGCCCTATACACTAATATACAATCTTCGACATCTTATTAAAAGTCTTTCTTTTAATGTTAACGAAATTGAAATAATTAACCCCATAATAAGGGACGGACCTTCAATTTTAAAGGTCCGTTACTCAAACATCCGACTCCAGGTACTCCACATCTCCCTCAAAAATTTCACCCTGTCCATTCGTCAGTTCCGTCATCCAGTTCACAAATTGATCCTTTAAAGCTTCTTCTACATACACCTCGACCACAACAGCATCTAAGTAATGAATGTCTTTTAATTGATAGATGGAAGACCTCACTTCATTCTCAACCTTGCCAAGCCACGTATAATCAATCTTCGTTTTCATTACTCTCACAAGCCTTCTTTCAACGACCCCGGTAGCGTTAAGCCCTTCAGAGGTAGAACGTCCATACGCCCGGATCAACCCGCCGGTACCAAGCTTGATGCCGCCGAAATAGCGGGTGACAACTACAACCGTATCTTTAAGATCCCGCTTCTTTAACACTTCAAGCATAGGAACCCCTGCCGTCCCACTCGGTTCCCCATCATCGTTCGCTTTCTGTATCAGATTCTGTTCGCCGATCATGTAGGCAGAGCAGTTATGATTGGCATCATGATGCTTCTTCTTAATGGTTGCAATGAAATCCTGTGCTTGCTCTTCCGTTTCCACACGATTCACATAAGCGATGAATCTGGACCGTTCGATCGTGATTTCATGTTCACCGTAACCTTTGACGGTAGTATAGTGATGTAGCAAACTCCATTCTCCTTCCTCCATTGTCGCAACGTACGACAAAAAACGCGCTGAATTCCTTCTTCACTATATCTAAAAATGGGCAGAAATGCACAACTTGAGCTAGTGATGAAATTTTATTTCAGGTAAATCCCAGGCTTTCATGAAATAAAGGTAATACAATGTAATCAAACTTTAATCTCCGACAATATGTGACATGGTATAATGGACGCTGATAGTAATACTTCAGTTGTTCCGAAGTTCTCCGGATGGAGCCGAATGGTCTAGATTATTCCCAATCATTCTCTTGGATTCCGGGACCCAATGATCCCTTGGTCGAAGTATTACGTAGGAATATGCCTAGATGAATAAAGGAATTCAGTGACTTTTCATTGAAATGATAATAGGATTATCTAGTATAGATAAACAGTGGGTCTATCGGCATGATGTAATGTCTGGTGGACAGAACATACTGAACCGATTATTGTAGCCAGGATCGTTTTCATGAAGCTAGGCGGACGACTATTGTGGAACAAAAAAGGGGTGTACCGTTTGCCACTAAGAAAAATAGACACCAAGATGTTGGATGGCATCCTGCAAAAGATGGTCGATACGGTTGACGAAAGTAAGGATGAAATCTTTCAGATTGGCGAGCAATGCAGAACCGATTATGAAGATTTGATGAGAGAACTACTGGAAGTGAAAGAAATGGTCCTGAAGGTGATTGATGAGGGAGATGCTCTCCAGCAGAAATCGAAGCTTGCCCGGCTCAGGTTATCTGAAGTCAGCAAGCATTTTCAAACCTACTCAGAGGACCAGGTAAGAGAAGCGTATGAGAAAGCCCATGACCTGCAGATGAAGCTCTCTATGAACAGGCAGGAAGAGAAGCAGCTCAGAAATCGCAGGGATGAACTGGAAAGACGCCTGCATTCACTGGGAGACACGATTGAACGGGCAGAGAACCTCTGTTCCCAAATATCGGTCGTTCTCAATTATTTAAACAGTGATTTAAGACAGGTCAATGCCGCGTTAGAGGACGCGAAGCAGCGTCAGGATTTCGGTCTCAGGATCATCGAGGCCCAGGAGGATGAGCGAAAACGCCTGTCCCGTGAAATTCATGACGGCCCTGCACAAATGATGGCAAACGTGATGATTCGCTCGGACTTGATCGAGCGGGTGTTCCGTGAAAAGAGCACCGATGACGCTATCAGGGAAATACGCGACCTCAAACGGATGGTCCGCTCAGCCCTGTATGAGGTCCGCCGCATCATATATGATTTGAGACCGATGGCGCTAGACGACCTGGGGTTGATACCGACCCTCAAAAAATACTTGAGTACAATCGAAGAGTATAACGAGGAGACCTCCATTCAGTTTGTAAATATGGGTCTCGATATCAGACTTCCTTCCAAATTCGAAGTCGCTCTGTTCCGATTAGTACAAGAGAGTGTCCAAAATGCCCTTAAGCACGCAGAGGCCACTCAAATCCTGGTAAAAGTAGAAGTAAAGAAAGACCAAATAACAGTTGTCATCAAAGACAACGGCAAAGGATTCGATCAAGATACACAGAAAAGAGGATCCTTTGGCATCATGGGGATGAAAGAGCGTGTTGACCTCCTTGAAGGAGACATCACGATTGACTCAAAAGTAGGGGCTGGAACGGTCATCCTGATCCAGGTACCGCTTAATAAGTAAATTTTTCCAAGGTTTAGGGAGGCGAAAGACATGGCAACAAATATTGTTATCATTGACGATCATCAGCTTTTCAGGGAAGGGGTTAAACGAATCCTCGAATTCGAACCTTCTTTTAATGTAGTAGCAGAAGGTGATGACGGTTCAGAAGCGATGAACCTGGTTGAAACACATGAACCCGACGTAGTCCTCATGGATATCAACATGCCTGAGATAAACGGTGTGGAAGCGACTCGTGAATTAATGGACAAATACCCGGAAACGAAAGTCATCATTTTGTCCATTCACGACGACGAAAACTATGTGAACCATGCGCTAAAAACAGGGGCCCTCGGTTATCTTTTGAAAGAGATGGACTCAGACGCTCTTGTCAACGCTGTCAAAATCGTCGCTGAAGGCGGTTCATACGTCCATCCTAAAGTGACGCACAACCTGGTTGCAGAATACAAGCGCCTGGCCAACGCACAAAACACAGGTGGATTCCAACAATCCGAAGTTCGCCGCCCGCTTCACCTGCTGACGCGCCGCGAGTGTGAAGTACTGCAAATGCTTGCTGACGGGAAGAGCAACCGAGGTATCGGTGAAGGATTATACATCAGTGAAAAGACGGTTAAAAATCATGTAAGTAATATCCTTCAAAAAATGAACGTGAACGACCGTACCCAGGCAGTGGTCACTGCCATTAAGAACGGCTGGGTGGAAGTACGATAAGTACCAGTTGATAGATAGAGTATTGTGAATTTGTGGTTGAGAGAACGGCCCTTCCTGGTGGAGGGCTGTTTTTTTGTTTGATTTTTAGCAGTTTTCAGTCTTAGATTGTCTATTTTGGATGGATTGAGGCCCTTGATGGGGGCTCTCCTTCGTTTGAATGGGTTGGTGGTAGACCATAATATCCGCAGGTGAAGATAATCAAGCGGGTTTAGAGGGGAATCGTGCGGGACATGAGATTACCTTGCGGGATTTTGATTTTTCATGCGGGATATGGGATTATCATGCGAGATTCACGATAATCATGCCGCCATGTCGAATTTTCTTTATGAAATACATGAAAAAATCCACTCCCCAATCAGGAAGTGGACCCAATCCTAATGCTTTCTCCGTGCAAAATCAACAAACCGGAACATATCCAAACGGTGCCGGGATTCGGTATACTCAAACAACGTCGCATCCTTCAAATGGACATAGTTCTTCACGACCACCACATGATCATAGCCCTTCAGATCAAGATATTCCCGGTCCTCATCCGTGCATTCTTCCACAACGATCTCTTTTTTGGCAAAGTCGATGGGCAGTTGAAGTTCTCCTTCGAGATACTCATAGATGGAATTCTCACAGGTTTCTTTCGTCAGGAGAGGAACCTGTTCTTTTAAAAAATAAGATTTATCAAGAATGATCCGCTCACCACCGATTTTACGTGAGCGGATGACTTTCCATACTTCAGCGTTACGAGAGGACTCAAGCTGGTTAGCGACGCCCTCATCAGCCAGCACCAATCCGAAGTCGTGCACGAACGTTTCGATATGATCCCGCCCCATGGACGTTTGCAGTTCCTTAAAGCTCACAAGGCCTGAGATGGGGAAGCTCATACGGGACACATCGAGTACCAGTGAGCCTTTCCCGCGGAGCTTCTGGATGAAGCCTTTTTGAGCCAATAATGTAAGCGCTTTACGAATAGTCTCACGTGAAGTGGAATACATGACCGACAGCTCGTTCTCGGATGGCAGGATGGAATTCGCTGTATAGGTGCCATTTTGGATTTTTTCAGAGAGATCTTCAAAGATTTGTTTGTATTTATTACTCTTCGTCATAATATCACCTGCTATTATTTTACCATAATTAATTGGAAGAGATGAGATTCATCTTGAGTGTTGTGAATATTTTCAATAGAATGGAGATAGCGCAAATTTTAGAAAAGGGTGAAGAGCATTGTCGAAACAGCATTGGAAGAAAATCATGTTGGGAATTGGCATAAGCACATTATTATTGGGTGCTTGTGGGGCAGACGAAGAAAAGAAGGTAGAGAAAGATACGGCTAAGACAGAAGAAGTGAGCCCGCAAGAAGATCCTGCGACAGATGAAGCGGCATCCCTGAATCAGATGACCCAGGTCGTAGAGGACGCCAGCGCACTGGAGGAAGCAGAAGGGATTCCGGAAGAAGACAAGACGGCGATTAACGCAGCTTTTAATCAATATATCACGGCTTTTAACGAAGAAGATTTCGATTCATACATGAGTGTCATCTCGAAGACACCCGTGAATTTCAAGTACGAAGATGAAGAGCGCTATGTGAAACAGATCTTTGATTCTGTCGATTCGAAGCGTTCAGTGGATAATGTGAAGATCATCAACTATGCAGCCGGTAAGAAAGCGGATGTGTACGCTGAGATCAAAGCAACGACGAAGGACCCGAACGGTGATAAGGAAGTGACCCGGTCTGGTAAGCAGGTCACGGTCTTCCATAAGAAAGAGGATGGATGGAAAGTTGCGGCGATCTTCTTCCTGGCAAGTGAAGGGGAAGAAGGAGCAACGGAATAAGAAGAAAAGGCTGCGTTGGTTGAGCAGCCTTTTCTTTATTTCAATCGTTGATAGCAGTTGAATAGTTCATCCAGTTCCTGACTGAGTTTCACGGTTTCGGGATGTGAGAAGCCATGGTAGATGGCAAAGTATTTAAGTTCCAAGCGCTTTGTTTCGATTTCTTGTAATAAGGTTTGGACTTTAGGCGTGGCATTCATGGCAGGAACTCCTTTTAGCTTTATTATCCCATAATAGAGAATAAATGTTAACTATGTAAATGAACTAGTTTACTAATTTGTGTTTTTCTTGAAAAACTTTGTACGCACTACTGTTCATGGAATTCTTTCAAAAAAGATTTGCAGCACACAATACCCATATATTTACTAATGTGATCCTAAAAAAATAACGTTCAGGGCTAAACCCCAAACGTTATTTTACCTTAATTCGTCAATCGGAACACAATAGACTCATATGGACGTAGCGTCACGTTCTCGTACACGTTTGCCGTATCTTCATAATTAGAGATCAGGATCTCGCTTGTCCAGCCATTCACGTCCACTTCAGCAGGCAACGTGAATTTCGTTTCCCTCTCATAGAAGTTATTCACCACAAGAAGTTTCTCGCCGTCGCCATTTCGTACATAAGCAAAAATATCAGGGTGATCTTCCAAGATCAGCTGATAGTCACCGTCTACGATGATATCATATTCCTTGCGCAGGCGGTTCAGCTTCTGATAGTGATAGAAGACAGAGTTTTCGTCTTTTAGTGCTTGTTCTGCATTGATTTCCTTGTAGTTTTTCGCTACAGGGATCCAAGGTGTGCCGCTGGTGAATCCGGCATTCTTTTCGGAGTTCCACTGCACAGGTGTCCGTGAGTTGTCACGGGATTTATGGCGCAGGATCTCAAGGATTTCTTCCTCTGATTTCCCTTGCTCTTTTAAAATATTGAAGATGTTGATGGACTCGACGTCACGGTATTCATCGATGGTCGTGAATTTCGGGTTGGTCATTCCGAATTCTTCCCCCTGGTAAATATAAGGGGTACCCTGCATCAGGTGAATCGTCGTGGCGATCATCTTCGCCGATTCGTTGCGATACTCTCCGTCATTACCGTAGCGGGACACGATCCGCGGCTGATCATGGTTGCACCAGAAGAGGGCATTCCAACCGCCGCCTTTGTGCATTTCACGCTGCCAGGTAGAAAGGATGTCTTTCAGGGTCAGGAAGTCGAAGTCGGCGACTGACCATTTTTCCCCGTTCGGATAGTCTACTTTCAGATGGTGGAAATTGAACGTCATGCTGAGCTCATTGCGTGACGGGTTCGAATACTTGATACAATGATCGATCGTCGTGGAAGACATTTCCCCGACGGTCATGATGTCATATTGTGAGAACACTTCTTTGTTCATTTCATGGATATATTCATGGACTTTGGGACCGTCTGTGTAAAACTTTCGTCCGTCTCCCGGTGCGACGGAACCGTCGTCGTCAGGGAAGTCCTGATCTTTGGAGATGAGATTGATGACGTCGAGACGGAAACCGTCGACGCCTTTTTTGAGCCAGAAGTGCATCATGTCATAAAGCTTCTTTCTTACTTTATCGTTCTCCCAGTTAAGGTCTGCCTGGGTTACGTCAAAGAGGTGGAGGTAGTATTGCCCCGTTTCTTCATCATATTGCCAAGCGTTACCTCCGAACTTCGACTGCCAGTTCGTCGGCTCAGAGCCATCAGGCTTACCATCCTTCCAGATATAAAAGTCGCGGTATTCATTATCCTTCGACTTCCGTGACTCGATGAACCACTGATTCTCCGTTGATGTATGATTGATCACGATGTCCATAATGATCTTAATGCCGCGGGCGTGTGCCTGTTCCAACAGCTCATCAAAATCCTCCATCGTCCCGTACTCCTCGTGAATGTTAAAGTAATCACTAATATCATACCCATTGTCATTCTGGGGAGACTTATATATAGGCGTGATCCACACCACATCAATCCCAAGCTCCTTCAAATAATCCAGCTTCTCCGTAATCCCCTTAATATCCCCAACGCCATTCCCCGACGTATCATAAAAACTCTTCGGATAAATCTGATACACAACCGCCTTCTTCCACCAAGGCTGCTTCATAAACACGCACCATCCTTTACTTTTATTGAGGGACGGACCTCGCTTTATCTGGTAATCCGCCGTTTCACTTATGAATAAACATTGATCTTATGCGATTTGTTCTCAGGAGGTCTGCCTTTTAAGAGGGACGGACCTTCCACTTTTCTTCTGAAACCCTTATCTCATAGGGAAGGACGCTCCAAAATAAGCAGAATTGAAGGTCCGTCCCTCATAATAGAAAAAGGGGACAAACATCCCCGTCACTGTCCTTTACAGGTATGTGCTAAGAATTCATTTGTCCCCCTTAGTTTAACTTGTATATACAAGTTGGTGCAACTCTTTTTCTCTCTATTGTTTAGGCTACTTCGTTTTTGCTGAATTTAGACCAGATCATGGTCAGGACGAATGGTACGACGATGGCGATCACCATACCGATGGCAAATGGGAGCCAGTATTCCGATTTGATGGACAGGATACCAGGCAGTCCACCTACCCCGATGGAGAATGCTTTGGTGCCGGTCATCGCCAGCAGAACACCGCCCATGGCAGAACCGATCAGTGCTGAGATGAACGGATATTTATATCGCAGGTTCACCCCGAACATGGCAGGTTCGGTAATTCCAAGATAAGCGGAGAGGGCAGAGGTTCCTGCCAGACCGCGCAGTTTTTCATTTTCTTTCTTCGCTACAAACATCATGGCAAGTGCCGCAGAACCTTGTGCGATATTGGACAGTGCCAGGATCGGCCACAGGAATGTGCCTCCTGCGTTTGCCACTAGCTGTAAATCCACTGCAAGGAACGTATGGTGCATACCTGTGATAACCATGACGGCATATAGTCCGCCATATAGGAGACCGCCGAGCCATGAGAAGTGATCGAATACCCAGATGACGCCGTCAGTGAGCATGTTTCCGATGAAGAATGTCACAGGCCCGATCAGGATGAATGCCGCGAAACCGGTGATCAACAATGCCACAGGTGCAACAACGAGCAGTTTGATCGAGTCGTGAACCCGTTTATCCAGGAACGTTTCAATTTTTGCTAATAATAAGGATGCAAATAAGATCGGTAGTACTTGTCCCTGGTACCCGATTTTGTCGACTTCAAGACCAAATAGGTTCCAAGTCGGAATCTTTTCAGCAGATCCATAGGACCATGCGTTCAGAAGATCTGGATGCACAAGCATCAAACCGAGCACGATACCAAGCAGCGGACTTCCGCCGAACCGCTTGACTGCAGACCAACCGATGAGCCCCGGCAGGAACACGAAGGCGGTATTCGCAATCAGGTTAATGATGTTCGTCAGGTCTGCCCACTGTGGATAGACATCAATGACCGACTTTTTGTTAAAGAAGATATCCGGACCCGTCAGGATATTGTTCAGACCCATCAGCAACCCGGCCGTTACGATGGCCGGCAGGATCGGAATGAAGATATCCGCCAGTACCTTGATGGCACGCTGGAGGGGATTCAGGTTCTGAGTCGCGGCATTTTTCACATCCTGCTTCGATGCCTGCTCGATCCCCGTTTCCTCTGCCAGGATCTGATACGCTTTATTCACAAGACCTTGTCCAATGACAACCTGGAACTGACCGTTTGAGGAGAAGGACCCCTTCACCAGATCAATTGCCTCTAATCGCTCTTTATCAACCTTTTTCTCGTCGTTTAGCACCAGCCGGAGACGAGTCACACAGTGCGTGGCCGTATGGATATTATCCTTGCCGCCAATCGCTTCAATGATTTCGAGAACGTCTTCACGTTTCACGCTCATGAAATTCCCTCCCTTGGAATGGTGAAAGCTGCCGGGCACCCGGATTGTACCCGCTTTCATTTCTATTAATGGAATTCCCCTAAATAGTATGTGGAAAACGCTTCGTTTCATGCTTTTGTCAAAACGCTTTCATTTACCCGGGGATGTTGTATATACAAGATATACTCTTATTGTATTCATGTATATACAAGTTGTCAACAGAAAAGTGTAGCCGTTTTCATTTTGCTGATAAGGAACTTTTTGAAGTGGGACCATTAACATCCAAACCGGAGGAGTTTAGGGCATGAATAGGGGTCCATACACCAACCAGTTAATGACATACCCACCTTATATTTTAAATTGGTAATAAGTCCATAAAGTACCAAGTACTATTATACTGGGGTTTCTTCCTGATTTTTCATCATATAAGAATATTAGCCTATTAAAATATCTGACTCTTTCATAGATAATGGACAAGCACTAAAATTCGACACTATTTAAGAAGGAGAAATTTTTTTGAAGAAATCAATTATTGCCTTTACTGCTGCTGCACTAGTCTCGACAATGGCTGCCAATTCAACGGAAGCGGCTTCTTACCGCGTACAATCAGGTGACTCCCTTTCCGTGATTGCTTATAAATATGATACAACCGTTTCAAACCTGAAAAACTGGAATAACTTGAGCTCCGACATGATCTATGTCAATCAAGTGCTTGAAGTATCAGCGCCGAGCAGTTCATCCACGAAAACCTATACCGTTCGATCAGGTGATTACCTGTCAAAAATCGGAGCGAAATTCGATGTATATGTTTCTGAACTGAAATCTTGGAATAATTTAAAGAGTGACATGATCTATCCTGGTCAAACGTTGATCGTCTCTTCAGGCGGAACGACCACCCCGCCGCCAACAACGGGATCGAGTACATATACGGTCCAATCCGGTGATACCCTTTCACATATCGCCTATCGCTATGATGTAAGCGTGTCCGACATCATGTCTTGGAACAACCTGAGCTCAAGCACCATCTATGTCGGTCAAAAGCTATCCGTTAAAGGAACGTCCGACGGATATGAGGCACCTTCTTCAAACGTCGTCGATATTGCGAAGAAATACGTAGGAACCCCGTACGCATGGGGAGGCACATCACCATCCGGGTTCGACTGCAGCGGATTTATCTACTACGTCTTCAACCAGGCGGGACAATCGATTGCACGCACGAATACAGAAGGTTACTACAGCAAATCATCCTTTGTCTCCAGCCCGAAACCAGGCGACCTCGTATTCTTCGAGAATACGTATAAAGCAGGCATCAGTCACATGGGTATCTATGTTGGAAACGGCGATTTCATCCACGCGTCCGACAGTGGGGTAGTCATTTCGAAGTTGAGCAATTCGTATTGGAACCCTAAGTTTGTCGGGTATAAGAGATTTTAAGTTTTGATTGGAGCGTCCTGCCTTTGAGGTGGGACGTTTTTAAATTCTATGACGCATAGAAAATTCGACACGTCGGCACGATTATCGTGAATCCCGCATGATAATTTCAGATCCGGGCATGAAAAATCGTAAATCCGCACGATAATTTCATATTTCGCTTGATTCCCCTCAAAACCCGCATGATTATCCCCGCGACGGAGATTCCGCGCTAATCCCATCCCCGAAAAACGGCGTGATACCCCCATCCAGGCCCCCTATCTACTAACCAAAACCGACAATCCAATAAATTCTTCCTTCAAAAAGCAGGATTTCCTCAATAAATGTAGAATAATTCACAGATCAATTCCTAAAGGAGTGAAATAACCCTCAATGATTGCCAAAAGTCGAACCGTTCCTGTCAAACTGAGTCAAACAGAAGCTTTGCTTGGCAGACTAAAGCCTCCCAGTCACCCGAAAAGACCGCTTATAGAGAAGGATCTGAAAAAACGGAAAGCAGGATATCACGGCGAGAAGTCAGTGGATTATCATATGAGCTTTCTCACTGACAAGAAGTATATGATCCTCAATGATCTCAGGCTCCCCCTTGCTCCTGACTATTTCCAGATCGACAGCCTTCTCATCACGTCCTGCTACTCCCTTCCGATCGAAATCAAAAATATAGCCGGAACCCTCACCATCGACCCGGAATTCAATCAGCTTATTCAAAGCTACAATGGTGTCGAAACGGGCTATCCTGACCCGGTCGTCCAGGCCAACCGTCAAAAACTATTTCTCCAAAAGTGGTTCTTCAATCAAAAACTCCCTTGTCCGCCGATCGAATTCCTCGTTGCTTTCAGTAATCCTGCCACCATCCTGAAGATGGCTCCCGGCCACAGGCGTCTGCCTCCATACGACAAAATGATCCACGCCCAAAATATCGTAAGCGAAATCAGTAAATTGAACACCCAATACACACGTGAAGTCATCGACCTCAAAAAGGTGAAGAGGCTCCTTTTGCATCAGCAAAAATCATCTTACTCGCCGATCCTTCCCATATATCAACTGACGGAAGTGGATCTCATTAAAGGAGTCCAATGTGAAAGGTGCTCCCATATCATGATCAGAAAGCATGGAACTTGGCTCTGTCAGGGCTGCAGTCACACTTCTAGGAACGCTCATCTGATGGCCATCGAAGATTACTTCCTCCTTATCAAACCCTCCATCACCAACAAAGAACTAAGGAATTTCCTGCAATTCTCTTCCCGAAAAACAGCGGCAGAGATCCTGAAATCACTCAACCTAAAGAAGACCGGTTCCACCAAAGGCACCGTCTACATCAAACACTTCCCATAAAAAAACCGCCCGGGACAACACCCCCGAACGGCAACCAGCTTATTTATAACTAAACACACCACTTGCTTCACGATCATACTTCCAATACATCCACCCGCCAAGCACGACACACGGAGCGACCACAACCGCCATTCCCAAAAACGCCGTACCCGGTGACATATCATACAGAAACCCACCGACAAAAGTCAGAACCGCCGTACTCAATCCCATACCAAGGGATGTATACACTCCCTGGGCAGCAGGAATATCCTTACTCTCCAATTCTTCATAAATTAACCTCATAAATGCATAATGGGTCAATCCGAAGGTTAGTGAGTGGAAAAGTTGGGTAAAGATGAAGACAGGGGTGCTGGGGAATAGGAACAACAATGTCCAACGCGTCACAGCAGCCCCTGCTGCTATCACGAACATGACAGAGATGCTTTTCCCTTTTAACAACCGGTCTGAAAAAGCAAAGAACACAATTTCAGACAACACGGCAATATTTAGGATTACACCGATATAAACGGCGCTCACGTCTAGTTCTTTCAAATAAAGCACGCCATAATTATAATAAGAAGCATGTGCTCCCTGAATCAGGACCACAATCACCATCGCCCATGCGAACTTACGGGATTTCAACAATCCTCGATAAGAAAGCTTCTCCTGTCCCCGGGTCCCACTCATGGACTGTGGAAGCTTCAGAAGGGAAGAAAGCAGGATCACGACAATGCCGCCGAACAGCAGATAAATCACAGCCCCTTCTGTATAAATCGAAGTTAAAAATCCGACCGCAAGCAGTGCCGTCGTATACCCGATCGATCCCCATGAACGGCTCCGGCCGTAATCAATCCCGTCTTCCTTCATCATCATAGCCGCCATGCTTTCCACCATTGGAAGCAGCATCGGATACACCAGGCTGAATAACACCATACAAGCAATGACCATCCCAAAAGAATCCATAGGCAGGAACATCAGCAGTGCTCCACCAGAAATGAGCACAAGCCATCTGGATAACCTGCCCAGCGAAACCGTCTGGCTCAACTTCGGAAAAACGAAAAAGCTCGAAAACGAACGGGCAATCATACCTACCGCAATGACCGTACTCGCAGCTGAAATGGAGAAGTCCTTACTTTCCACAAGCCACGCTGTCCAGTAGGGAATGAAGATTCCCCAAGTGAAAAATATCGCAAAGAACTGAAGTGACAACCACGACTGATTCTTCAAATGTATCAAATCTCCCTTATGTAGAGTTTGAAATTCTTTGATAAACAATGAGTCATTATACGGAATTCAGTCCGGATATGCAACCGACTTAGTGACTATTGTTTCGTATTTGGAAAATGGAGGGTATAATTTAAACAATTAGGAGGACTATCGATAGAAGGTCTAGAAGACTAGTACATACACAAAATGAACAAAGGGGTAAACGTATGAGTAAGAAGATAGCCGGAATCATCATAGGCGGAGTGCTGTTGTTAACGGCACTGGGTGTATATATAGCGGTTGGGAGTCTGGATATGAGCCGCTCTGATACGAACGGAACCTCAGAGGAGTCGGCTTCCGGGAGCGGGGAGCAGAAGGCAGTCGCCAGTGTAAATGGTGATGGAGATCAAAAGCCTGAAGCAAAGAAAGGCAACCCCTTCGGTGAAAGAGTGAAGACGCCTCTCAGTGAAGGTCTCATCCAGCAGTACCTCCATGCTATGAGCCATCAGAAGGTCCAGGCAAAGGAAAAATGGTCTTATTTTAAAATTACCGATGAACGAATTGATTTTTTATTAAGTCAGCTGGAAATCAATCAATATGAGAATGAAGCCACCTACAAAGAAATCCTGACAAGCTGGAAGGAAGGGGATTTCTCCGATGCCGTGAGTGATCATAATAAGATCTGGCGAATGCAGGATGGAACGGTTGGAAAGGCCTCCGGTTTATTATCCCCCGAGGCAGAGGAAGCGTATATGAGTAAACAGAAGACAGAGAAGAGGTAAGGGAAGGACTCGGGAGCGCTGGATGGGTCTTTGTGTGGTCCATTAATAGGGGATGAAATCCTTCGAAGTAAGGCGGTTTTTTTGAAAAGGGAACGTTTAACGATATGCACGAGATTATCCCTCAAAGGATGTTTGCTTTAGTCGGGAATTTGGTGCCCATTGGTCTTTTTATGTATGCCCTATTCTTAGAATTCATGGATGGGTTTTTTCATGCCCCAGCTTAAAAGAGGCTTCGTTAAGAAGAAATCAGTGCCCAAAGGATGCCCGAGAGCATAATAATAAAAAGATCCGAACGAATACGATGTTCTTAAAGAATGTCGTATTCGTTCGGATTTTTAGTTGGCTAACCTTTTTTCAGTACACTTATAATTCCAGATGATCCTGCAGCGTGCTACGAATATCGCTAAGTTCCTCGTCCGGAATCACATAATAATAAATGCCATCGATCTTCGTACCGGAACCGGTCTTGATCTGAATCTGTTCGATGTCTTTTGATGCAGACTTGTAATGCTTCTGGATATCGACCATTTCTTCAAAATTCAGGTTCGTTTTGACGTTATTGCCCAATGCGTCGAAGATATTATCGAAATTCCAAAGACTTGAGACGCTGGCTCCTTCACGGATGACGCCCTGGATGACTTCGCGCTGTCTCAGCTGACGGCCGAAATCACCGCGGGGATCTTCATATCTCATGCGGGAGAAGGCCAGTGCTTCTTTTCCGCTCAATGTCAGTTCACCTTCATTAAAGGAATAGCCCCCGTAGTTGAAGTTCAAGTCATTGTTCACCGTTACCCCGCCGACTGCGTTCACGATATCCTCGAAGCCTTCCATGTTGATCTGTACATAGTAGTCGATCGGGATATCAAGGAGTCCCTCGACGGTATCCATGGACATTTCGACCCCGCCGAATGCATATGCGTGATTGATCTTGTCCCTTGTTCCGTGCCCGACGATGTCGGTCAGGGTGTCACGTGGGATGGAGATCATCTTCACGGATTTTTTATTGGGGTTCACGGTCAGGACGATCATGGAATCCGAACGTCCTTTATCGTTTTCCCGCTCATCGACACCGAGTAACAGGACGGAGAAGGGTTCTTTGTCCTTGAACGTCACTTCTTTCGTCCGCTTTGAGGACATGTCCCGGTCGATCGGGGTATGCATCGTCTCCACTGCACTGTTTAATGAATGGTAGATGCTGTAGGCGTATGCTCCGCCTCCTAGCAGCATCAGTAGAAAGACGATCCCGACGACTTTTGTCCAAATGCGTTTCTTGCCTCGTTTAAGTTTATCTGCTCTCATATTCTCGTTCCCTCACCTTTTATGCAACCTAATCATTACCATATCAGATTAAGAGAAAAAAGAATAGTAGATTTTGATACGATGCCCCTCTTTTTTTACTAATCCAAATCATGGTCGAGGAAGGAAGTTTTTTTCTCTTCCTTCATATGTAGTCGCTCTTTAAGGTCACTTATTTCCCTGATGGTGACCTGGGTATTGAACCAGGCAGCGAAAGAGAAGATGACGGCGAGAATAAGGGCGATGGTGATGATGAGGGTATAAGACATGATCAACACCTCGATTCTTTCAAATATGAAAAAAGGAAGGCTGCCGATTACGGACCTTCCTTACTCTATGGGCTTTATTATCTTCGTATGGATGTCCACGGTATACCGGGCCCTCACGTCTGCGTCACCTTAATGCTCATCGTAGACCCGGGTGTAATAGGTGTTCCCGGCTTCTTTGTAGAAGCCGACGGTACAGGTCTTCTTGTCTGCCTCACTCAGTTCGTGATAGACCAATGTTTCCGCATCATCTTTGGATAATAGGTCCCTTTTTGCCGCGATCTCATCATCCACGGTGTTCCCTGAACAGCCGGAAAGGCTTCCGACGATAAGGCCATAACCTATCATCACTCTATTAAACCGTTTCATCATTCGTCTGCAATGAAATAGTCGAGAAGATAACTTGCCCACACTTCATGGCCCTTTTCATCGGGCGTCTCCTGTGATTCCGTCACATACTTCTCAAGCGTTTCATCCTCTTCCGGCCATGCCGTCCAGTGATCGAGGTAGGGAATGTCTTGCTCTTTGGCGAAAGCCTTGAGTTCTTCGATCTGTTCCGGATAATAGGTTGCCCCGGTAATCGGGTGTGGAGGCTGTAGGATGAGGACAGCTTCTTCCTTCTGCTCCTTTAATCTTCTATTAAGGATCCGGATGCTTTCAAGATTGTCTTTCGAACCCACCAGCTTCGAATTGTCGCTCAATGAGAATGGCTCCAGGAGAACGAGATCCG
This sequence comes from Bacillus sp. NTK074B, assembly GCF_017303375.1. GTDB lineage: Bacteria > Bacillota > Bacilli > Bacillales > Bacillaceae_B > Rossellomorea. The sequence goes on from NZ_JAFKOH010000010.1 coordinate 101,445, forward strand.
GATCGGCTTCCAGCACTTCGTCGGCCGGCTCTCCGTTCACGAACTTGATGGACGTACTATCATATTCATAGATGGTGACTTCTAGACTTTCGCCAAACGTATTCTCGAGCTCTTCCTTTACCTGTCTGCTCCAGCCGTTTTCCCCTTCTCCAAGTGCCGGGGATCCGACGATGGCCAATTTGTAAGGAGTCCCCGTTTGCAGGTCATTCATAAACGAGTCTTTGGCTTCCTCGGGCCAGTTGGCCAGGAGAGACTTGTAATCCGGAGTTTCTTCCTCTACCGGATCGGCACCGGTCTCTGCTACTTTTTCAGGGTGAGGCGGGGGGGAGGAAGTGGTTCTCTCCTGCCAGTAGGCATTCCCGTAATACAGGACGACGGCACAACCAATCGCCAACAAAATAAGTGAAAAGGCTTTCATACTTTGGCCCTCCTTCAAGAACGAAAAATGAACAAGAAATCATTTCCAATTATTCAATTTCTCTTTTCTTTTAGCAATATTTGTAGTTTAATAGATAAGTATGGAAATATTACATTTTTATTAAAATTATGACAACAAAATTCTGAAAATACAACTAGAATTTCTGTATTTTACATATTTTTTCTATTTTTAGGAGGAAGTTATGGAAGAAACAATCAGTTTGCGCGAGTTGATGGAAACGTTACGGAAGCGCATGAGCTTAATTATCTTAATCACACTGACAGCCATTCTGGTGAGCGGAGCGGTCAGCTTTTTTCTTTTGACGCCGGTTTATCAGTCGACGACGCAATTATTAGTCAATCAGGCTAAATCAGATCAGCCTGCTTATAATCCAGGTGAGATTCAAACCAATCTACAATTAATCAATACGTACAACGTCATCATCAAAAGTCCGGCCATACTTGAAAAGGTATCCAGTGACTTAGACAACGGCCTGAATGCTTCTCAGCTGAATTCCAAGATCACGGTTGGCAGTGAAGCGGAGTCCCAAGTCATTAATTTATCCGTAACGGATACCGATCCTCAAACGGCAGCCAACATCGCTAATAAAACCGCGGATGTCTTTCAGAGCGAAATCACGAAAATTATGAATGTGGATAATGTAACGATCCTCGCCAAAGCCGAGGTTGGGGAGAAACAAACACCAATCAAACCAAAGCCATTACTGAACGTTGCCATTGCCACGGTAATCGGATTGATGCTCGGTGTCGGTCTTGCGTTCCTGTTGGAGTTCCTGGATAACACGATCAAAACGGAGCAGGAAGTGGAAAAGCTGCTTGGATTACCTGTATTGGGGTCCATCGCCGTCATCGGGGAAGTTAAAGAAGATACAGCGGGAACGAAGCGCAAATCACGTGGAAGAGGTGAGAAGGTTGGGTAAGGATAAGAAGCTAAAGAAGCTCATGATGAACACAAAGCGTAAGCTGGTCACACAAGTGTCTCCGAAGTCACCGATTTCAGAGCAGTATAAAACAATCCGGACCAATATCAATTTCTCCTCCGTCGACCGGGATATGCGTTCGATTATGGTTACGTCGTCGGGTCCCGGGGAAGGGAAATCGACGACGGCTGCCAATTTGGCTGTCGTATTCGCCCAGCAGGGAAAGACGGTCCTGCTGGTAGACGGGGATATGCGGAAACCGACCGCTCACTATACGTTTAATGTAACGAATACATTCGGGCTCACCACGGTCCTGACGCGGCAGAAGGAATTAAGGGAAGTCGTCCATCAAACGGATGTGGATCATTTAGATCTATTAACATGCGGTCCGGTACCACCGAATCCTGCTGAACTTCTCAGCTCCCGATCAATGGAAGAGTTCCTTATGGATGTGTATGCAGACTATGACATGGTCATCTTCGATACGCCCCCGGTCCTGGCCGTAACCGATGCCCAAGTATTAGCGAATCAGTGCCACGGGACGATCCTTGTCGTAAGCTCGGGCACCACTGAAATCGAAAGCGCCCAGAAAGGGAAGGAGCTCCTGCAATCCGCCAAAGGGAAGCTTCTCGGAGTCATCCTGAACAACCGGGAACTGAAGGATACGAGCTATTATTACTATTATGGAAAAAAATAACAATTAAAAAATGACATTCGACAAATTTCACCCGTTTACAAAAATACCTATTATAGTAAAATAATAGATGTTGATTTAAGTCGAAAGTACTAATGGATGTGGGGGGTATATCGATGATTGATATACATAGTCATATCGTACCTGGTGTGGACGACGGGGCACGCACCATGCAGGATAGTGTGGATATGGCCAAGCTTGCCGTATCGGAAGGGATTGATCGGATCATCGCCACTCCCCATCATATGAATGGGCAATATGAAAATGAGCGGGTGGACATTCTCCACAAGGTGGACGAGTTGAACCACCATTTGAAACAAGAAAAGATCGACCTCAACGTTCTCCCGGGTCAGGAGTGCCGGATTTATGGAGAATTGCTTGAAGACTATGATAACGGGAAGCTGCTCCCATTAAACCGGGTTTCCTCATATCTATTCGTGGAGTTCCCGTCGGGTTCGGTGCCACGCTATGCCGATCGACTATTCTACGAGATGCAGAATGAAGGCCTGGTCCCCGTCATCGTGCATCCGGAACGAAACGCCGAACTGATCCAACGTCCCGACCGCCTATACAACTTCGTCAAGAACGGCGCTGCCACTCAACTCACGGCATCCAGCCTGACAGGGTATTTCGGCAAGAATATCCAGAGATTTTCACACCAGCTGATCGAAGCCAACCTGACACACTTCATCGCCTCAGACGCGCACAATATACATAACCGCTCTTTTAAGATGGAAGAAGCCATGGATTCATTAGAGAAAAAGTACGGAATAGACACGATCTATTACTTTACAGAAAATGCAGAGCTTGTAATCGAAGGCAAGAATATCTACAAAGAGATCCCGGAGAAGGTGAAAAAGAAGAAATTCCTGGGAATCTTTTAACACTAAAAATAGAATTCAAGAGTCCCGAGGTACTATTGTCGTTGGTAAAAATGAATCACCATGTTGCACAAGGCCAACAGTAGAATTTTGGGAATGTCTCCTTACCATTACCAATGGAGGCACTCGGTCACGCCGTGGGGGAAGTGGAATCTTCGCCTTAGACGCTAGTCGTCAGTGGTGGGATGTGAGGAAGGGTTAGATGCCCGTTAGTGACTTAATAGAGAAAGGGACTCCCCCTCAACGGGTGAAAGCCCTTTCTTTTATAGTTGAATTGTGCGTTATTAAGAATTTTATTGTTTTACAGGGAGAAAAGCTTTGTCTGATAGATCCCTAAGGAAAGGGTATACACCTATATTTTTCCCTTAGGTATTTATTTTGTCGAATAGAGATAAAAGGAGAGGTCCATTTGAGTTATACGAAACGTGTTTCCATGCTGATGTTACTGGATTCGATTATTGTGTTAACGGCTATTTATATTGGTTATTATATTCTTCATCCAACATTCAGCTGGTACACCCTGCCGTCACTCATGTTCAGTTCAGCTATCCTTCTGGTGACGCATCATCTGTTTGCGTTCATTTACCGATTGTACCAGAAAGCATGGGAGTATGCGAGTGTAGGTGAGATGCTTGCGATCATACGGGCGGTCACCCTATCCATTGTCGCAACAGGTGCGATTCAGCTGCTTGTCAATGGTGATATCTATGTCAGGGTACTGGGTGTTACGTGGATGATGCATATCATCCTCATCGGAGGCTCACGCTTCTCCTGGAGAATGTATCGGGATTACTACATAAATACAAAGCAGGAAAAGAAACGTGCCCTCATCATTGGTGCCGGGGCGGCAGGTTCCATGCTGGTCCGCCAGTTTATGAAAAACCATGATGCAGACCTCCTGCCTGTAGGATTTGTCGATGACGATCCGAAGAAACAGAGGCTTCAAATCTATGGCGTCACCGTAGTAGGAAGAACAAAAGATATACCGAAGCTTGTGGAGAAGCTGAACGTGGAGACGATCATCATCGCCATCCCATCCATGGGTAAAACAGAAGTCCAGAGAGTCTATCAGGAGTGCAGTAAGACGAATGCCAAGACGCAGATCATGCCCATGCTTGAGGACATTGTATCCGGAAAGGTATCCGTCAATCAATTCCGTGACGTACAGGTAGAAGATCTGCTCGGTCGAGACCCGGTGGAACTGGATACGAAATCGATATCGGAAAAAGTGACGGGAAAAACGATCCTCGTAACAGGGGCAGGGGGATCAATCGGATCCGAAATCTGCCGTCAGGTGAGTAAGTTCAAGCCGAAGAAGCTTCTATTATTGGGGCACGGAGAAAACTCCATATACGGAATTGATATGTATCTTCGAAATAAATACAAAACAGAATTTGAGATTGTTCCGATCATTGCAGACGTACAGGACCGTTCCCGGATCTTCGAAGTGATGGAGACGCATAATCCGGACGTTGTCTATCACGCCGCGGCGCATAAGCATGTGCCACTGATGGAATACAATCCGAAAGAAGCGGTGAAGAACAACGTCATCGGAACCAAGAACGTAGCGGAAGCCGCTGATACATATGGCGTCAGAACCTTTGTCCTTGTGTCGACGGATAAAGCCGTGAACCCGACGAACGTCATGGGATCGACGAAGCGAATTGCTGAAATGGTCATTCAGAACCTGGACAAGCAAAGCCAGACGAATTTTGTGGCCGTCCGTTTTGGTAACGTACTCGGCAGCCGTGGTAGTGTCATTCCATTATTCAAACAGCAGATCCAGGCAGGCGGCCCGGTGACGGTCACTCATCCTGATATGACGCGATACTTCATGACGATTCCAGAAGCGTCACGACTTGTTATGCAGGCGGGTGCCTTGGCACGAGGTGGAGAGATCTTCGTCCTTGATATGGGTGAGCCGGTGAAGATTGTGGATCTTGCGAAGAATTTGATTACCTTATCGGGTTATACAATAGAAGAAATCGGGATAAAGTTTGCGGGGATTCGTCCTGGGGAGAAGATGTATGAGGAACTGCTTGGAGAGAATGAAGTTCATAATGAAGCGATCTTCCCTAAAATCTTTATTGGGAAAACGGTGGAATTTGAATATGAGCGGGTTTTGAATTTGATTGAGAATCATGGGGAGTTTGAGCCACAGTATCTGGCTGATTATGTGTTGGAGCTAGCAAATAAGAAAGAGAGAGTATTGGTACAGAATGCAAACTAAGGGGTGGAAGAGATGCAAAAAGTGAGAAAAGCGATTATTCCGGCAGCGGGACTTGGGACACGATTCCTGCCGGCTACTAAAGCTCAGCCGAAGGAGATGCTACCGATCGTGGACAAGCCGACGATACAATATATTATTGAAGAAGCTGTAGCGTCCGGGATTGAAGATATTATCATTGTGACGGGTCGTGGGAAGAGAGCGATTGAGGATCATTTTGATAAGTCGTATGAGCTAGAAGAAACGCTTGCGAAAAAAGGTAAGTTTGAGCAGCTGGAAGAAGTGCAGGGGATTTCGAAGCTGGCGAATATCCATTACATAAGACAGAAAGAGCCTCTTGGACTTGGGCATGCGATTTCGTGTGCGAGCCGGTTTATTGGGGATGAGCCGTTTGCGGTGTTATTGGGTGATGATATTGTTCATTCGCCGGAGAAGCCTTGTTTGAAGCAGTTGATTGATGTTTATGAGCGGTATAATTCTTCGGTGATTGGGGTGCAGGAGGTTCCCCAGCAGGAAGTTTCGAAGTATGGTGTGATTTCGATTAATCAGAATGGGATTGAGGATGGGGTTTATCATATTAATGACCTTGTAGAGAAGCCTAAGGTGGAGGAGGCTCCTTCGAATTATGCGATTATGGGAAGATATGTGCTTCGTCCGGAGATTTTTGATATTTTGGAGAATCAGGCGCCTGGTGCTGGTGGGGAGATTCAGTTGACGGATGGGATTAAGAAGTTGAATGAGTTGCAGATGGTGGTTGGGTATGAGTTTGATGGTGTGCGGCATGATGTTGGGGATAAGTTTGGGTTTATAAGGGCTACTTTGGAGTTTGCGCTTGAGAGAGATGATTTGAAGCCTCAGGTGTTGGAGTATTTGGAGAGGTTTGAGGGGTAGGAGTTTTTTGCCCCTTCGTGGCAATAGGTAGAGTTACTTCTTTGTTAAGACAGCATTGGTGATTAGATCAATGTTGGGAGTGAAGAGTAATGGAGAACTTTAGGCTTATTAGAGAGCAGAGAGGTTTTACTCTTGTGGAGTTATTAGCTGTGATTGTGATACTGGGGATCGTTTTTTCAATTGCTGTGATTTCTTTGGTGGGTACTAAGGAGAAAGCGGAGATGGATGTTTGTGCTGCTAATCGGTTGGAGTTGGAGAAGCAGTATATGGGTCATTTGGCTTTGGAGGATGTTGAGCATAGTGATGTTGTGTTTCATCCATTCTTAATGGAGTTTGGTTCTGAGTTGTGTCCGGTTGGTGGAATGATTACTTATACAGATGGGCATGTTGAGTGTAGTGTTCATGGTGAGGAAGTTGATGAGGAAGAGGATTCTGGGGATGATGGTGGGGTTCCTTATTTCTGAGAGGCCTTGCTTTTTTTTGAGTGGGGAAAGGGAACTGACTATCGTGGTTAGATTGAAGGCTAGAAACCTTACGGGATAAGGGTTTGAGGCATTTTTAGTGAGAATTATAGATTGATTGAATGGTATATATAATAGGAAGAAACTCGGTTTTGAGTGATAAAACCAAGAATATCTATTTCGTATTTGTTAGGTAGATTGAATAGATATTACGAGGTGAGTATTGGAATTTGATAAGAAAACACAATATGTAGTATTAAAATATAATAAAATGCGACTAAATATACTATATGTTGATATTTTTATCTATTTCTCATATTGAATATTATCTACGAGGTGAGAATTAGAAATTGATAACAAAACACAATATGTAGAGTAAAATATGATTTTTAACACAAAAACATACTATATGTTGATATTTTTATCTATATCTCATATTGAATATTATCTACGAGGTGTGTATCAGTAGTAGATAACAATTTTAGTGGTTTAGTAGTTAGTTGGAATATAAAGGATTCCAAGTAAGTCCTAATCAACTAAAGAACAAATTTTAAGGAGTGTAGAAGGATGTATATGAAGGTTAAAAGATTGATAGATATTGTACTTTCTTTAATAGGACTTATTGTCTTATCACCCATTTTTTTAATTCTAATAATAGCTATTAAGATGGATTCAAGAGGCGCTGTTTTGTTTAAGCAAAAGCGTGTAGGCATCAACAAGACACATTTTAACATTTTGAAATTCCGTACCATGAGAATAGATACGCCGAATGACACCCCAACTCACTTATTAGGTAATCCAGAACAATATATCACAAAGATGGGTAAATTCCTGAGAAAAACTTCACTTGATGAGCTTCCGCAGATTTGGAATATATTTGTGGGACAGATGAGTATTATTGGGCCAAGACCAGCACTATGGAATCAGTATGATCTGATTACTGAACGGGATAAGTATGGTGCTAATGATGTACCACCTGGTTTAACTGGTTGGGCACAGATTAACGGGCGTGATGAGCTTCCTATTGAAGTTAAGGCTAAGTTGGATGGGGAGTATGTTGAGAAGATTAGCCTTTGGATGGATATTAAGTGTTTTTTTGGAACTATTATTAGTGTTGTTAAGAGTGACGGGGTCGTCGAAGGTGGTACTGGAGCAAAGAAGGAAGTGGCGAGTACTGAGGAGACTGGATCTTCATGAAAGTAAATAGTAATAGAGGTGTTAAAATGCTTTTAGTCACAGGGATCACTGGTCATACGGGAAGATATTTTTTACAAGAACTTATTAATAATAAATATGAAGGATCTATTCGCTGTATTGTTAGGGAAACATCTAATACTTCTCTCTTGGATAATAGCGGCTTAAATATAGAAAAAGTTGTAGGGGATTTAAATGATTCAGATTTTATTGACAGGATGATGGATGGCGTTGACACCGTAATGCACATTTACAATATACACCACTCACCAATGATAGTTCAATCTGCTATAAAAAATAAAGTGAATAGGACAATATTAGTTCACACCACAGGAATTTACTCGGAATTCAAGTATGCCTCAGAAGGGTATAAGAAAATAGAACAAAAGATTGAAGAATTAAAAAGTGATACGAAGTGTCTTACGAGTATTACAATTTTAAGGCCCTCCATGATATATGGAGACCTCTGTGATAGTAACATGAGTAAGTTTATTAAGATGGTAGATAAACTAAGAATCATGCCTGTTATCAGTGGTGGGAATAGTTTGATTCAACCAGTAAATGCCAGAGATTTAGGAAAGGCATTTTTTACTGTTTTAATGTCTCCGGAAGAAACTAATGGAAAATCATATGATTTATCAGGTGAAAGGCCAATTAAAATGATTGATACTTTTAAGTTAATAAGTAGAGAACTTAACAAAAAATCAGTCTATGTCAGCATTCCACTAAGTTTAGGGGTGTTGATGGCGAGAGTACTTAAAACATTAACATTGAGTAGAATTAATCTGATTGAAAAGGTACAAAGAATGGGCGAAGACAGAAGTTATTCACATGACAATGCAACTAGTGACTTTGCCTATACTCCTATGTCTTTTGAAGAAGGAATAAAAATTGAAGTTCGAGAGTATATTCAGGAATTCAAATTGAAGAAATAAGCAAAAATAAGTTTAATAGGGGTTCTCCAATATGAGTAAAAAGAATGAGGTTAAGGTCAAAAAGGCTTTAGTAGTAACTACGGTGGCATCAACTTTGGATCAATTTTGTATGAATGACATATCGATTTTACAGGAGACACATAAAGTTTATGTAGCTGCAAATTTTAAATTTGGTAACAACACATCTGAAGAAAGAGTTAAGGAATTTAAATCTGAACTACAAACAAAAAATATAGTTTTTTATGATATAAATATGAATAGAAACCCATTTAGCAAGGATAATTTGAAAGTGTATAAAGAAGTTAAAAAACTTATTGAAATAAATAGCTTTGATATTATTCATTGTCATACACCTGTAGCTGCTATGCTAGTAAGGTTAGCAGCTCGTAATGCTCGTAAAAATGGATCAAGTGTTGTATATACTGCTCATGGATTTCATTTTTATAAAGGAGCTCCTTATAAGAATTGGTTTCTTTTCTATCCGGTTGAGTGGTATTTAGCGAGATATACTGATGTACTCATAACAATCAACACAGAAGATTATGAAAGAGCAAAGAAATCTTTTAAAGCTAAAAGAATCAAATATATTCCAGGTATTGGAATAGATATTAAGAAATTTAATCAAAAAAAAGTTGATAAAATTGCGAAGCGTAATGAGATTGGTTTATCGAAAGATTCGTATGTTGTACTGTCGGTTGGGGAACTAAATAAGAATAAAAATCATGAAACAGTAATTAAAGCTATCGCAAAGTTAAACAATCCACATATTTATTATGTAATATGTGGACAAGGTGTGTTAGAAGATTATTTGATAAAAATGATAAAAGAGTTAGAAATAGAAAAGCAAGTAGTCTTACTAGGATTCCGAAAAGATATAGCTGAGATTTGTAAAGTTGCCGATGTATTTGCTTTCCCATCATTTAGAGAGGGATTGTCAGTATCATTAATGGAGGCTATGGTATCGGGATTGCCTGTTGTATGTTCTGATATAAGAGGAAATTCAGATTTAATTAAGGATGAGCAAGGTGGATATTTAAAAAAGCCTACCGATGTTGATGGATTCGCCAATGCTCTTCAAGAAATATATATGAATAAAGTATATAGAGATTCCTTTGGAGAATTTAACAAACTTGCAATAGAGAAGTTTAAAATAGAAAATGTTATATCAAATATGAAGAATATATATTTAGAGGTGTAGTGTTGAAGAAATATTTAATGACAATAGTAAAGTTATTCAAGCCGTTATATACAATATATTATTGGATTGGCACACTTGCTTTGAGCATCATTAAGTATATTGTTAAACCAAAAGATAACCTAATTCTTTTCATAAGTTTTGGTGGAAAGAAATTTGATGATAGTCCAAGGGTTATATACGAGGCGATGATCAGGGATGAACGCTTTTCTGATTATGAACTAGTTTGGGCTTTCCACAATCCAAATGATTTTATAATACCGAGAGGCAGAGTAATCAAAACTGATTCTTTTAAGTATTATATAACTGCTTTAAAAGCAAGATGTTGGATAACAAATTCGAGAGTCGAACGCGGTTTGAATTTTAAGGGGAAAAATACTCTTTATTTTAATACATGGCATGGAACACCAATTAAAAAAATGGGAAACGATATATCTAACGGTAATAAATCTTTTAGCAGCAAGGATAAATGGAATGTTGATATAATGACATCTCAAAGTAAGTATGAAGCTGATATTTTTTCAAGAGTATTTAATATAGAAAGGGATAGGTTTTTACTGTGTGGATTGCCTAGGAATGATAGTTTAGCAGATTCCACTGAGGCAATGAAGAATAAAATGAAGAAAAAAATAGGATTACCCCTGGATAAAAAAGTTATCCTATATGCACCTACTTTTAGGGAATATGAGAGAGACGACAAGTTTAATTGTGTCTTAGTACCACCAATTGATTTTGATAAATGGAAAAAGAAAATTGGTGATGATTATGTGGTTTTACTTAGAGCACATTACGAAGTAGCAAAAGTATTAAATGTTGAATTTGACAGTGGATTTATATTCAACGTATCGGAATACCCAGTCCTAAATGATTTAATGACCGCTTCTGACATGTTGATTTCGGATTATTCCAGTATATATTTTGACTATTCAATATTAGATAGGCCAATGATTTGTTATGCATATGACTATGAAAAATATGTGGATAAACGTGGATTGTATTTTGATATTCGAGAGGAATTGCTAGGAGGAGCTATTACTGAGGATGAATTATTAGATTTAATTAGGAAATTACCATATGAAAAAGCTATGAATCTTGTAAGAAGTTTTCGAAGTACCTATGTTCAGAGTTACGGAAATGCGACAGGGGCTTCTTTAGATATTATTTTTAAAAATATAGAAAAGAATTGAGGGTTTGCAATGAAAAGGGTTATAACATACGGGACTTTTGATTTACTCCATTACGGTCATATTAATTTGTTATCAAGAGCAAAGGCTTTAGGTGATTATCTAGTTGTTGCATTATCAACTGATGAATTTAACAGTGAACAAAAGAGCAAGAACACTTATTTTAGTTATGAGGAGAGAAAAAAACTTTTAGAATCTATTAGATATGTAGATTTGGTTATACCCGAAAGAAATTGGGAACAAAAAATAACTGACGTTCAAGAATATAAAATTGATACCTTTGTTATGGGTAATGATTGGAAAGATGAATTTAATTTTCTTCAAGACTTTTGTGAAGTAGTTTATTTGGAAAGGACTCCTGAAATATCTACGACAAAAATAAAGGAAGACTTACTGATAAAAAAGGGGTAAGATGATGAGTCAACCAACGAGAGTACTTCATGTAGTTTGGAAAATGGACCGAGGCGGGGCAGAAACAATGATAATGAATCTGTACCGTAATATAGATAGAACAAAAGTTCAGTTTGACTTTATAGTACACACAGATCAAAAGTGTTCATATGATGATGAAATAATTGCTTTAGGCGGACGGATATATAACATCCCACGTTTTAATGGAATAAATATTATTAAATATCAAAATGCATGGAAAAGATTCTTTGATGACCATAGGGAATATAAACTTATTCATGGGCATCTTGGTAGTACAGCAGCAATATACCTATATATTGCTAAAAAGTATGGACTATATACGATAGCGCATAGTCATAATACGAATAATGAGATTACTTTAAAAGGTAAATTATATTCTCTCTTTGCATATCCAACAAGAAACATTGCTCATTATTTCTTTGGATGTTCACAGGATGCGGGGTTAGATCGTTTTGGTAAAAAGGTAGTTTATTCAAGTAATTTTAAAGTAATGAATAATGCTATTAAAGTGGAAGATTTTATTTTCTCTGGGCGTATGAGGGAAAAGAAACGTTTAGAATTTGATATGGGCAAGAAATTTGTTATTGGTCATATAGGGCGATTTAACACACAAAAAAACCATACTTTTCTAATTGATATTTTTAAAAAGATTCACGAAAAAAATGATAAAGCTATGCTTATGATGATTGGAGATGGAAATCTGCGTGATTCAATTGAAAGAAAAGTTAACTCTTTAGGTTTACAGGAAAGTGTAATATTCACTGGTGTAAGGCCGGATATTCAAGATTTATTGCAAGCCATTGATATTTTTGTCTTTCCATCTTTATTTGAGGGCTTAGGGATAGTTACCGTGGAAGCGCAGGCCTCTGGATTACGCTGTATTGTTGCAGATGTAATTCCTAATGAAGCTTATGTTACGAATTTAGTTGATGCAATCTCTTTGAGTAGCCCTATAGATACCTGGGCAAATGCTATTCTAAAGTATGCTAAAGGTTATGAAAGGAAAAATACTTACGAGGAAATTAAATCAAATGGGTATGATATCTGTGATACGGTTAATTGGCTAGAATCGTTTTATTTGAAAAAGATGGAGGAATAACTATGGTAAGAGATAAGAGGATAACTGTATTTACACCTACATTTAATCGTGCGTATATTTTAAGTCAATTATATGAAAGTCTAAAAAAACAGACTAACCAATCTTTCCTTTGGCTAATAGTAGATGATGGATCAACTGATAATACTAAAGAACTTATAGATATGTGGTTAGTAGAAAATATTATAGAAATTAGGTATTACAAACAAGAAAACGGTGGAAAACAGAGAGCGCACAATAAAGGTGTAGAGCTTTGCGACACAGAACTATTTATTTGTGTGGATTCAGATGATTATTTAACAGAAGATGCAGTTGAGTTACTAATTACTACCTGGGACAATATCCAAAACAAAGAGAATATTAGTGGAATAGTAGGATTGGCGGGGGAAAATAGAAGTACTCCAATAGGCACTAATATGCCAACAAATATTAAGAGTTCTACTTTGAACGATTTATATAATAGACATGGGTTTCGTGGTGATACAGCACTCCTTTATAAGACAGAAATTTTAAAACAATTTCCTTTTTATGTGGTTGAGGGTGAAAATTTTATAGGCGAAGGGTATGTATATCTGCAAATTGATCAGAACTATTCGTTATTTCTATTAGATAGGATAATTTATATATGTAAATATCTTGAGGATGGATATACAACAAACGTTAGGAGACTGATAAAAAATAATCCAAAAGGATACATGGTTCTGAACAAACAATCCACACTCCTTTCAAAAACAATTATGAACAGGTATAAAAATTCTATAAAATATATGATTGGTTGTATTTTAAGTAAAGAAAAGCATCCGATAAAGAATGCACCAGATAAAGGCTTAGCCTTATTAGCATATCCAGCTGCCATGTTATATTGTATTTTACATTATAGATAATTCAACTGGAGGAAAAAATGAAATATATATTAGCAATATTACTAAATATCTTCTTTGCTGTCTGTTATGAATATAGTATTCCTTCGTTGGTTGTTTTTCCTTTTACAGCTGCGCTTTTAATTGCGATTTATTATTACGCAACAAAGGAAAATTCAAAAGTAGGAGCGTTTTTGGAGTTGCTATGTTTTACTCTTCCTTTTGCTTGGAGAAGTATCTTTGGTACTAGCTTTTCTTCATTTAGCATATCTTGGTTTTATCTTGTTGGGTTTTCATTCTTAATTTTTTTAATGCTATCTAGGAAAGTAACAAAGGTTCGACTTAGCAAAGATAACGCATTGTCAATACAACTTATTATACTTTTAATGGGATTGGGTATTATCCCGCTCATTAAATCTTTTAACTTTGCCAATGGATTAACAGAATACATTATGTATGCTTTCTTTTATACCATTCTCTTTGCCACAATATTGCACGAAGGTAGCCTAACACAAAATAATAAATTTCTAGTATTAAAATCATTTACCTATATGGCACTTTATAGTGCTATTGCAATAAGTATTCAATTTGTCTTATCTCGATTTGGTATAAATATATTAAAAAATGAAATGTTTGGTAGTAATAACGTCAGATATGCTTATGCCTACATGTTTGAAGATATGAGTAGTGCCTCAATATTTCTAGTAGCTGGAGCAATGGTATGCCTTGTATATGGTAAAAGGATATTTAGATTTCCTTATTTAATTATGATAACTATTCTCATAGGAACTGCTTTATCATCTACCAGAACAGGGATAGTAGCATTTGGTTTTGTTGCAGTCTTATATATTATGATTAGTAGAAGTAGTAAGCATAAGATTTTGAAAATAATTTTCCTTTCCGGTGCTGCATATCTAGTGTTTAATTTGTATAGCATTATTCGACCAATGGATTCTTTATCAACAATTGTAACCTATGATAATGGGCGTTTTGATTTAATTACTAATTCAATTATGTTGTTTATGAGATACCCTATTTTTGGGACTGGATTTGATAGCACGGCATTTATAGAACTTACAAGCTCTCCTGTTGTTGGTCACACATATATTCTTACAGTTTTGACCATGACCGGGATAGTGTATACATTTGTTTTTACATTATTTCTTACTTTAGGGTTAAGTATAGCAAAAAAGAAACAAAATAATGAAGAGATTTGGATACTTATTCTAGCATTTGTAGGTTCATGTTTTATACCAAATCTAATGGGAGCAAGATTTCTTGTTATATTGTATGCAATTATATTTCTATCTTCCGATAATCGAAGGGTTCAATCAATTTAGTGTCATTGTACTCTCAGAAAAATCTTTAATGTTGAGGTAAATATGGTAAAAAAATTATTTTCTGTATATAGCAGTAATTTTTTTCTTGGAATATTAGGTATTATTACTGTTCCAATTTTATTAAAGAATATTGGTGTAGAAGGTTATGGTTACTATGGTATATATCTAACGTTATTATCATATTTTACTCTTTTTGAATTGGGTATTATTAAGCATTTTACTAAATTAATATCCCAGAAGAAAACTGAAGTAAATGAAATAATCAGTTGTTTTTATTACTTTACGGTTTCAATAATTTTGCTATTTATCCCAATTACTATACTGATTACCATTCTCTTGTTTGGAATTGGCTGGAAAACAGCGGTGCTTATAGGTGTAAGTGTATCCTTAGAATATATATTTTATTTACCCACAAAAATATATTCATCTTATTCAACAGCCAACAAAAACTTTGAACGAATAAGCTTGTTCAATTCTATATCGGGCCTAATTCGATATATTTTAATAATCTTGGGTGCAATAATAACACAAAATGTTTATATTGTTATTATCTTGCTAGCGATTAGAAGACTATTTGATATTAAGTTATCAAAAAAAGTAATGAGAGAAAAAATTCAAGTTTTTAATATTAAGAGTATTAATAAAACAAATCTTTTTAAGGTTTTTGGTTATTATAGAGAATCTATATATCTTTCAGGAACTCAAGTATTGCAAATAAACCTAAATGGTATGATTTCGTTTATTATCTCTAAATTCTATGGAGTTGAGGGATTGGGGATTTATAGAAGTACTTATGATGTATTGTCAAAAATATGGTTTTTTTCGAATGGTTTAGGACTAGTTATTTTTCCATACTTTGCAGGGCAATCAGTGGGATTAAATAAATACAAAAATTATACCTATATAAGTTGGGTTTTCTATACCTGTGTATATATTGCTTTTATAGTTTTGTTTCCATTTTTAAATAAATTTCTATTAAATGATACGTTAGAAAATAATGAAGATATATTTCTCTTTTTGTTTACCTTAATCTCTGTTCTTTTAGTAGCTCAAGGAAATTTAAGTTTTGAATTTTTACAGGCAAAAGGTAACTATAAATATCTAATGAAGGTATCATTTATAACAAATTTATCTTTTCTTACTTTAGCACTTATAGTTAATAACTATATACCGCATACCTATTCAGTGATAATATGCTGGATGTTAAGTTTAATTATACAGACAACAAGTTTTGAAAGGAATTCATTACAAGGAAATAAGCTTATTCTTTTCTTTTCATTATTATTAATAATAATTTGGATATTTATAGGTACAATACGCTTGGATCTACTTTTATAAGTGTTAGGTAACAGGCGTCACTCTTTATTATTAATTGTAGTAAACAATTAATTGAAAGGATGTACAACTTCTTATGAACATACTAGTAACCGGTGGTGCTGGATATATAGGATCGCATACCTGCGTCGCTCTATTAGAAGCAGGGCATTCAGTCATTATTGCTGATAATCTTTCTAATAGTAAGAGTGAGACTGTTATGAAGATCAGGGATATAGCTGATAAAGAAGTAACTTTTTACGAGATTGATGTAACAGATACAGAAGCTGTTGATATCATTTTTAGAAATTATAAGATTGACGGGGTTATTCATTTTGCTGGTCTTAAAGCGGTTGGCGAATCCGTAGAAAAACCACTAGAATATTATTACAATAACCTCGTAAGTACAATGGTTTTAACAAAAGCTTGTCGGAAATATGGTGTGAATAGGTTTGTCTTCAGTTCTTCAGCAACAGTGTATGGAGATAATAAAGTACCATTTGTAGAGACAATGGATCTTTTACCAACCACAAATCCTTACGGGGAAACAAAAGCCATGAGTGAGAGGATTCTAACTGAAATAGCTAAAGCCAATCCTGAATTTTCAGTTGCTCTCCTCAGGTATTTTAATCCTGTTGGTGCCCATGAGAGCGGCTTAATAGGCGAAGCGCCGAATGGTATTCCAAACAATCTTATGCCATATGTTACTCAAGTTGCTAAAGGTAGATTAGAGAAACTCCGAGTTTTTGGGAACGACTATCCAACAATAGATGGTACGGGAGTAAGAGATTATATACATGTGTTGGACCTGGCAGAAGGCCATGTTGCAGCGTTAGATAATCTTAAAGGAGGTGCCCATGTTTATAATTTGGGAACCGGTCAAGGTACCAGTGTATTAGAGTTGGTGAAAGCTTTTGAAGAAGCTAATGGTATTGAAGTTCCTTATGAAATTGTAGATCGTAGACCCGGAGATATTGCTTCATGCTATGCTGATGCTTCAAAAGCAAATAGAGAACTAGGCTGGACAGCCAAACGTGATATTATTGCCATGTGCAGAGATGCTTGGCAATTTGAAAAGAATTATAAAGTGTTAATAGAAGAAACTCAAATTTCCCACTAGGCTTTGAGCCTGGTGGGTTTATTTTTTTGTTAAGAAAAGAACATACGTTCCGTCATGGTGCGACGTTTTATGAGTGGTGGTTAATGAGGTATATAAATACCTGAAAAATGTGTTGACGGAAAAATATAACAAGTGCTATTATTATTTTAAGGTATTTACATACCTGAATAGGAGGGTGTTATGCATAACTTGAATGCTAGATATGAATCTATAATTAATTCTTGTTTTGAAGAACTACGTGGAACTTTTAGTCAGGAGCAGTCATTTTATATCATACTAGGAGTCGCCACAATTTCATGGATAAATATGAATGAAAGATATAATTCATCAAATTTAAGATATAGCAGGTTTCTAAATGAATACAGTTCATTTATGTTTTTGCGGGATGAACTGAAATCGTTTGAACACCAATTTGAAGAATTTGATGGGATTTTAACTGGTTTGATGGACAAGGTATTTATTTACAAAGATAAATCTGAAAATAAAAAGCTTAAAAATATCTTTCATATCATTGAAGATGTTAAAGAAGAGGAAATCAGTAAGTTCATTAACAAGCTAACGTCAATCGGAACTAAAATGAGTGGATTTACAGAAACACCAGAGAGTATAAAAGAAATTATCCTAGGAATAGCTGATTTCGAAAGAATAAAAAGTTTTGCTGATTATTGTTCAGGTATGTCTGGAGTAGCAGTATATATATTTGAACAAAAGGAATCAGAATATCATAGAATAGACAGTGATTTGCATTATTACGGGGAAGAAATAAACACATCTAATTACTTAATTTCAAAATTGCTCATGATCGTTAATGGAATTGAAAATTATGAAATTAACAATAAAGATGTACTTAGTAGCGATGATGATAAAAACCGAGATTTGAAATTTGATTTTATTGTTTCAGACTTTCCGCAAGTTATGAACTATGATATCGACTTTAAAAGTAATGATTCAAGGTTTAAATATGGTGTGCCGTCCCGCAGCAGTGCAGATTGGGCATTTTGCCAAAATGTGATACACCATTTAAATGATAATGGTAAAGGTGTTGTTATTGGAACAAAAGGGACCTTGGTTAGAAGTAATGAAGGTCATATAAGAAGAGGCGTGTTGGAAGATGATCTAATAGAAAGTATTATCACTTTGCCCGACAATCTTTATGAAAAATCAAGTATTGGAACTGAGTTGATTATATTTAATAAAAATAAGGATGAAAATCGCAAAAAAAAAATTTTGCTCATCAACGCCAGTGAATACGGATATAGACTAAATAAAAATCAACATGCCATTAGCTTAGATGGAATTAACAAGGTACTAGAATATTATCATCTTGGAATTGAAGAGGGCCATTTTAGTATTTTTGTGGACTTGGAAAAAATAAAAGAATATAACTACACATTAAATCCGAGAGAATACTTAGACTTCGACGCTTTAAAAAACACATTTGAACGTTCTATTTCATTAAAAGAAGTAGCTGAGATTGTGAGAGGGGTTCAGGTGTCTAAAGGGGATTTCGAAAGATTATCAGAACATCCTACACATTATTTTCTAAATGTTAAGGATATTGATGATGGGAGAATTTATTATGATGATGCTTCAAGGCTTACTTATAAGAGAGACGATTGGCTAGGTAAATATGATATAAGACCTAATGATATCATCCTTACTTCTAAAGGATCAACAGTTAAAGTTGCGATTGTGGAAGATGATTGTGCTCAAACATTTATTAGTGGAAATTTAACAAGAATACGTGTCGACACTAGTAAATATGATCCTTATGTATTATATGAGTTCTTGCAAAGTGAGGTTGGGATTAAAATGATAGAGGGTCTACAAACGGGAACGACCATAAAACTATTAAATACATCTCAATTAGAAAGACTAGAAATACCAATGTTCGATATCGAATACATGAATGATATTGGCAATGATATAAAAAGAAATAAGATGGAATATGAGAGAACCATTAGCGAAGCAACCATGAGGTTTGAGGACAATAGAGAGGAACTAATGGGGCGATTAGGGTGGTCCATTTCGAAGTAACAATCTAAAATACGGATGAAATCGAAAGGAGAAAAATATGAAAGAAAAATCGATTCTTACAAGAGTAAATTGTCCAGCATGCAGCAACAAACTAATAGATAAAGGAATAGGTGCAAAAGGTCCAGTGCAGCCAAAGTGCTTTAAATGTAGAAGGGTATGGGAAGTAGATTTAGGCACAAATAAAATTAAGTTTATAAGTGGAAAACCTTTTATACCGAGACAAGAAGGAGCCTGAGTAGCTACCTTAAGGGCCGGATAACTGTTAGAAATGATCTAATGGTTATCCGGCTCTTTTTTTGTTTCTGTAAAAAATAGTTCGAAAGCAATTTTAGTATTGGCAAAGTTTTTTCACTTTTTAACACTATACAGAACATATGTTCTTATATAAAATGTAAATATGTAGTAGCAAATTAATAGATGTATTTTTGAACATCACAGTTGGGAGGAAATTAAATGAATATTAAATCTAATATTAGACGAGTTGAATGCCCTGTCTGCAGTAATAGACTTTTAGATAAGGTTGAAGGAGCGAAAGGTCAAGTTCAATCCAAATGCCAAAGATGTAAAAGGGTATGGGAAGTAGATTTAGATAAAAATGAATTTAAGTTATTAAGTGGAAAAGCTATACCGAGACGATATGGAGCCGGTGAATAATAAAGTCACCGAGCTACCTTAAGGGCCGGATACTATCGATTGTGATGATAGTATCCGGCCTTTTTTTATTTGCTATAAAAGTTCATACCACGATTATACCGAGCGAGGAATCAAAGGAATTACCCAGGCCGGATAGTCGCTTCTTGTTTCTTAGAAGTGATTAACCGGTTTTTGTGTTCCTTGGATTTTAAATATTCTGTACCGAGCAACGGAGTCGTGGTGAACTACCTAATGGCCGGACAATGGTTAATCCTGAGAATTATTCAGGAAAGCTATTGTCCGGTTATTTTTTGTCTCTTTTTTCCTGACGGCTCCTTGCCGGTCAAGGAGGAAAAAGAGAATGAGTAAGTTCATCTATATCGGCAAAGAGAAAGTGAAAGTAAGTGAAGAGATTTACAAAGAGTATTACAGAATGGATCGACGTGAACGTTACATGGAAAAGGATATTAAGGTAGGACGTATAGTTGTTAATCCAGAGGCGGAAAAGGTTGAATATATCCAAAGCAAAGAGGATTCAATCAATCGTTTGATGGATCAAGGTACAGATTTTAATGATGTCCAAATGATCGAGGATATTCTTTGTGATAAAGCAACTCTATTAATCTTGCAGGAAGCTATTGCGGAGCTAGATCGTGAGGAACAAAAGTTGATTGAGGATCTTTACTATAAAAATTTAACTACAAGAGCAATTGGAAAAGAAATAGGCGTCTCACACATGGCAGTAGTGAAACGTCATAAAAAGATTTTAGACAAACTGAAAAAGTTTTTTTGAAAATTTGGTTTCCAAACCACCTTTCCCGTTGGCTAATAAGTGAAGGGCATTATCTATGGCGAGGAGGTGAATGTGATGACAACTCAAGTAAAGCAACAAGGTGTTAATAAAGATATGCAGGAAGAGATGGTTGGTGTTCTTACGGCTATCAGTATTGTTTCTAAAAGGCTAGCTAATCGACTGAGCCAGCTTGATGAACAAAATGAGAAGAAAGGAGAAAAAGCAAATGAGTAAAACGAAACTTGCACTTGATGTAGTGACGGACTTACGAAATCTAGCAGGAAGTATTGAAACATTAGTATTTGCATTAGAAAGCAATCAAACAAACTCTGCGGCTCCAGTGGAGGAAAAAGAAACGAAGGAAAAAAAGGAATCAAAGAAACCAGCACACCCTCAGAAAGCTAAATTACCAACTTTGGAGGATGTCAGGGCAAAACTTGCAGCACTTTCTCAAGATGGAAAGCAGGTACAAGTGAAAGAGTTGATTACAAGTTTTGGAGCAAAAAAACTGAGTGATATTCCAGTGGAAAAGTATCCTGAACTAATAGAAGAAGCTGAAAAGCTTTAAAAGGAGGTTGCTACTATTCTATGAATCATTCAGAAAGAGCTCATGCTAGTTTAAGTGCTTCCGGTGCCAGTCGTTGGTTAGCTTGTCCACCAAGTGTTCGGTTGTCAGAGCAATACGAAGAAACAACAAGCATTTTTGCCAAAGAGGGCACATTCATGCATGAGCTGTCAGAACTTTATTTGTCTTATGAATTAAAAAAGATGACAAAAGCTCAGTTGAATAAAAAGCTGAAGCAGATGAAACAAAATGAATTTTATAACACAGAAATTGAACAAGCTGTAAAAAACTATGTAGATGTTGTCACTGAAAAGATGAACGAGGCTAGGGCCTCTAGCAAGGATCCACTCATCCTTATTGAGGAAAGGGTAGATTTTAGTCCCTATGTTCCAGATGGATTCGGAACCGGGGACGTAATACTGATTTATGATGATAGATTAGAAGTTATTGACCTTAAGGGTGGAAAGGGTGTCAAAGTTTCGGCGGTGGAAAATCCACAGATGCGACTATACGCTTTGGGTGCAATAAACAACTTTGGTGTACTCTATGATACTCAGAAAATACTAATGACCATTGTGCAACCAAGATTAGACAATATCTCCACTGACGAAATGCATGTGGATGAACTATTGGAATGGGCAGAAAAAATTGTTAAGCCCAAGGCGGAGTTAGCATTTAAGGGTGAAGGTGACTTCATGGCCGGCGAGCATTGCCGTTTTTGTAAGGTTAAGGCGACTTGCAGAGCTAGGGCAGAAGAAAACCTGAAACTTGCTTGCATGGATTTTCAGAAACCTCCGTTACTGACAGATGATGAAGTAGTGGAAGTGTTAACTTCTTTTGATCAGTTGTTGAGCTGGGCAAAAGATGTACAAGAATATGCATTTGCTATGGCGATGAATGAAAACAAGCAATGGCCAGGGATGAAACTGGTCGAGGGTAGAGGTAGCCGTAAGTATAGTGATGAAAATGCAGTAGTTGAGGCACTTACTGCTGCAGGATATGACAGTGATGTGGTTTATAAGAAATCACTCAATACGATTACTACTCTAGAAAAAGAGTTAGGTAAAAAAGCATTTCAGGAGTTGCTAGGGTCGCTTATTACAAAAGCACCGGGCAAGGTCAAGCTCGTACCAGATGAGGACAAGCGACCAGAAATAAAAGCTTCACCTGAAGCAGATTTTCAATAATGAGGAGGAAATAAGTAATGGTAAAAATCACAATTGGAACAAAGGAAAACCCAGTACGGTTCAGTTATGCGAATGTACATCAAGCGGTCAGTGTTAATGGAAGTGACCTGAAGTATTCAGTAAGCATCATTATCCCGAAGTCGGATAAGAAAACCATCAAAAAGGTAAAAGATGCGATTCAAAAAGCAACTCAAGAAAACAAGGACAAGTTTGGTGGCAAGGTGCCTTCGAATTTGAAGACGCCCCTGCGGGACGGGGATGTGGATCGTGAAGATGATGAGGCATATGCGGATTCCTATTTCATTAATGCCAACAGCAAGATTAAACCAGGAATTGTCGATGCGGATTTAGATCCAATCATGGACCAAAGTGAATTTTATTCCGGTTGCTATGGACGAGTTAGTTTGACTTTTTATGGGTTTAATGTAAATGGAAATCGCGGGATTGCAGCGGGTCTTCAAAATATTATGAAGACGGATGATGGGGACCCGCTTGGTGGCCGTAGCAGTGCTGAAGCAGATTTCGGTGATGACAGTGACGATGAAGAAGATGACATCCTAGGTTGATGTCTATGAAGCTATTATCTATTGATATAGAAACTTACAGTAAGGTAGACCTCATTAAATCTGGGGTCTATGCCTACTGTGAATCAGATGATTTTAAAATTCTACTCTTTGCTTATGCCGTTGATGATGAAGAGGTACAGATCGTTGATTTAGCCTCTGGCGAAGAGATACCAGATGACATTTTAAAAGCAATGACGGATCCAGCTGTGATAAAGACAGCTTACAATGCCAATTTTGAACGAACGTGTTTAGCCAAGCACTTTCATAAACCAATGCCGCCAGAACAATGGCGATGTTCATCGGTTCATGCTCTAATGCTTGGCTTGCCTGGTTACCTTGATGGGGTGGCGAAATGCCTTAGGTTTAAGGATCAGAAAATGAAGGAAGGGAAAGCCTTGATCCGCTATTTTTCAGTTCCTTGTAAACCTACCAAAGTGAATGAGGGAAGGACCCGCAATCTTCCAGAACATGACCTGGATAAATGGGCTACTTTTAAAGATTACTGCAAACAGGACGTAGAGGTCGAGAGGCAAATCCGAAAGAAGCTAGAGGCCTTTCCCATCACGAAAGTCGAACAGAAACTTTGGGAATTGGATCAGAAGATCAATGATGAAGGTGTTCTTATTGATAATAACTTAGTCACAAATGCCATTCAGGCAGATAAGAAATTTCAGGATCAGCTCTTTAAAGAAGCTGTGCGTTTAACAGGACTTGAGAATCCGAATAGTCCAGCGCAGTTAAAAGGTTGGTTGTTAAAGCAGGGGTTAGAAGTTGATAGTCTTGCAAAGAAAAATGTCGAAGCACTGATGAGTGAAGTGGAAAAACCAAAAGTAAAGCGCCTGTTGGAATTAAGACAAGCAATGTCCAAAACATCAGTGAAAAAGTATGAAGCAATGAAGCGCTCCATCTGTTCTGACCAAAGGATTAGAGGGTTGCTCCAATTCTATGGGGCTAATCGGACAGGCCGCTGGGCTGGTAGACTTGTTCAAATTCATAACCTACCAAGGAACAGTCTAAAAGATTTGAAGATTGCAAGAGATCTATTGATAACAGGTAACTATGATACTTTAGAACTTCTTTTTGAGAGTGTATCGGACGTATTATCACAATTAATCCGAACGGCCTTTATTCCATCAAAGGGCCACCGTTTTGTTGTTGCGGACTTTTCAGCAATTGAAGCAAGAGTGATTGCTTGGCTTGCTGGAGAGCGTTGGCGAATGGATGTGTTTCAATCACATGGGAAAATCTATGAAGCCTCTGCTGCACAGATGTTTAAAGTTCCCATTGAAACAATAGATAAAGGTAGCCCACTGAGGCAAAAAGGTAAGATTGCTGAATTGGCTCTTGGATATGGTGGCTCTAAAGGGGCTTTGATGCAGATGGGGGCTTTAGAAATGGGCCTGACTGAAGATGAACTTCCGGACTTGGTTTCTGCTTGGCGAGAGGCTAACCCAAATATCGTGAAACTTTGGTGGGGTATAGAAGCTTCTGCAGTTAAAGCTGTGAAGGAAAGAGCAGTCGTAAAGATGCAGTATGGTCTAACTTTTCATTACACCAAAGGGATTTTATTTATTACGCTGCCATCTGGTCGGTCCCTTGCTTATGTACGGCCCAGAATCGGGGTGGACGAGCGTTTTGGAAAAGAACAGCTTACTTATGAAGGAACGGAACAAGGATCCAAACAGTGGGGAAGGATTCCTACTTATGGTGGAAAGCTTTCGGAGAATATTATTCAGGCAATTGCTAGAGATTGTTTAGCTGTATCGATGCTTCGGTTGGATGAAGCGGGATACCGCATTAATTTCCATGTCCATGATGAAGTCATTCTTGATGTTCCTATCGCAACTGGGTCAATGGAAGAAGTCGAAAACACAATGGGTCAATCGATTGATTGGGCACCTGGTCTTCCTCTTGGGGCGGATAGCTTTGAAACCTTCTATTACAAGAAAGATTAATATTCGGACAGGAGCGATGGCGATTGGCTGACATGGATACAGTGAAATTTCTAATGCACTTAAAACGGTACAAAGATGTACTACCAAAACAAATGATGAAAACATTGAAAGGTCAGGCTCTTTCCTATGATTTGGAAGGAGCCAAAAAAGGCCTGGGTACTGTGTTACGAAGGAGGGCTGGTAGATGTGAAAGAGCTCAGTGAAAGAAGGAGCCATAGTTTAAAACATGATGCAAATCTTACGATTGCTACCGGAAGAAATCGAAAAGAACTGAACTGGAAAAATCGTGAAATGCTCTGGTCTGAGGTGGTTCAGAAATTAAGCAATACTGTTAGAACACACGAAGCATATGAGGAATATAAAAAGCTTTCCAAATCAAAGCAGGATGAGATTAAAGATGTGGGTGGATTTGTCGGTGGCACCCTAAAAGGTGGCAGAAGAAAGCATGACAGTGTGGTTTGGCGGCAGCTTGTTGCTCTTGATGCTGACTTTGTGAAAGGGGACTTGTGGGCATCTGTTGAGACCATGTTTGGCTACGGGTGCGCTATGTACTCTACTCATAAACACCATCCAAAGAATCCAAGATTGCGACTTGTCATTCCTTTATCCAGACCAGTTACCGCCGATGAATACGTACCGATTGCTAGAAGGATAGCTGCTGACCTCGGCATTGATTTTTTTGATGATACCACCTATCAAGTACATCGGCTGATGTATTGGCCATCGACATCATCTGATGGAGAGTTTGTCTTTAAATTGTTGGACGAGCCATGGATTGATCCAGATGTTGTTTTGGCTAGATATCCAGATTGGAGAGATTCTTCTTACTGGCCGGAAAGCTCAAGAACTGTTCACGAGCGAAAGAAACTCGCTGATAAGCAAGGAGATCCTAAATCTAAGGAAGGTGTGGTCGGTGCTTTTTGCCGGACTTACACTGTCACCGATGTGATTGATAAATATTTAAGTGATATTTACGTTCCTTGCGAGGATCCAAACCGATATACGTATTCAGCTGGTTCCACAGCTGGTGGACTGGTGATTTACGAAGATGGTGACTTTGCCTACTCTCATCATTCTACTGACCCTATTGGTGGAAGGCTTTGTAACGCATTTGATTTAGTTCGTATGCATTTATTTGGTGACCTGGACGAAGCGGTGAAAGAAGGAACGCCAATCAATCGATTGCCTTCGTATAAGGCCATGGTAGAAGAATCGTTAAAGGATAAGCAGGTCAAACTAACCCTTGGTAAAGAACAGTTGAGCCTTGCTGCAGATGATTTTGAAGATGAAGAAATGGAGTGGCTATCAGAACTAACGAGGGACCAGAAAGGAAATATCGTCTCCAGTGCTCCAAATGTCATCCTTATTCTTGAGCATGATCCAGCTCTAAGGAATCGAATTGCAATGAACGACTTTGTGCATCGGGTAGTCATAAAAGATGATTTGCCATGGCGGGGTGTTGACCGTGGAGAGTATTGGTCTGATACGGATGATGCCAGTTTGCGGAATTACCTTTATTCTATTTACGGCATAAAAGGAGGGGGTGTTATTGCGGATGCTTGGAGTGAAGTGGCAGTGAAATATGCCTTTCATCCGATTAAAGATTATTTAAATGATCTTGTTTGGGATGGTCAGGAGCGGATTGAAACCTTACTGGTAGATTATCTTGGTGCTGATAATAATGAGTGCGTCCGAACATTTACTCGGAAAATTATGCTTGCAGCAGTGACAAGGATTTATAGACCGGGTGCCAAGTTTGATTACTGTGTTGTCCTTGTTGGCCCTCAAGGTGTGGGGAAGAGTTACATTATTAAGCTTATGGGCAAGGAATGGCACTCGGATTCCTTGATTACTGTGAAGGGCAAAGAAGCCTATGAACAGCTTCAGGAATTTTGGGGTCAGACCCCCGCTCAGCTAAAGTGCACAGCGTTAGTGTGTTAAAGTGTAGTGTTTGTTGGCAGAGGGTTTATGTGGTTGGGGGGAGAATCTTTTTCCCTTATTGTTTTGGATTGCCAAGGTTTTTACCTGGTTACGCCATCGTGTTAACTAATTGAACAGTAAGGTTCTTTTATTCAGAATCTATTAATCTTGCATGTTCACTTTATTATCATTTGGAATCCTAATGTTGGGGTCAGACCCCCACCCAGCTCCGGTCATGTCCAACCACTTTATTTTCATTTGGAATCCTTCAAAGGATGTGACCATTTGCCCAAGTTGTTCCAATGTATAGGGTTTTCCGTCAAGGATGATCAATGGGGTGTTTCCATTTGACATTTCATCGTATTCGACTCTGCCTATTACTTGATCGGTTGCAATGACTTCTTGTTGATGCCCGTTTGGAAAGCGATGCAGCTTCAGACTTGGTGAATGGACTCTCTGGATGACTTTATCCATCAGTAGGTTAAATAACTCTTTTTGATCACAGTTCAACTCCCCGTGAACAGCGAATTGATATCCATGGATGGTGTTTTCATGGGCTTTAAGAAAAATCCCCAAAGGATCCAGTCGTCTATGCACATTGAAGGTACGTTTGTTTCCTTCATAATCTTCTACTGTAAAGGACTGGACCATTGCATCAAGGTTAACTCCCAGTTCCAATTCCATCATGTGATTGTAGCAGGTTACACAAAACTTCTTTACATCTTGTTCAGAGGTCAATCTTATTCTGGTATCCCTTTGATTACAAACATCACAAACTTCCATGTTTATGTACACCCGCCTTTTCTGAATAACGTGGTTCTTCCTTTAGATCGTGACATTTATATCTGCAATGGGAGTAAGCGCTGTTCATTAAGTCACCGTCCGTACAGATGATCTTATATAACGCCTTTTCGATTATGAGAAAAGGCGTTTGCCGTTTTTTATAAAACGCTTAGATATAGATTTAGCGAATCTTCAACTTCTAAAGCGGTTAGGCGAATGAAGTCGTCAAAGTTTTGAGTCGTGTGGGATTTATCGAGTGCTTCATAGTAAGCAAGTCGATTCTGTATTTTGAAAATGATGGGAGCATATCCAGCTTTCATTAGTTCAAGGTTGAGTAAGAGGCGGGACGTACGTCCGTTGCCGTCTATGAAAGGATGAATACCAACGAAGATTGCATGCAGCTTGGCAGCCCTTTCAACGGGATGAAGGTCTTGTGCCATGTGAGTAAACCATTTCATCATTTCTTCCATTTCCTCTTGAATACGAAAGTGAGGAGGCGGTGTATGCTCTGCCCCTGCAATGAAAACTTGCTGATCTCGATAAATGCCGGCATAGTCATCATGAATCCCTTTCAGTACCAGGCGATGAAGGTTTTTAATCTGCCATTCAGAAAAAGGTTCGTCCTTTTGTACGATGTCTTCCACATAAAGGATGGCATCCCTATGATTGATGACTTCTAAATGTTCCCTCATGGTTTTACCACCGACAGTAATTCCTTCAAGAACCACCTTTGTTTCGTTCATTGTCAGCGTATTGCCCTCAATCGCATTAGAATGGTAGGTCCATTCCAATAACATCTTTTCCCTCAAGCTTTTCAACGTGTGCTTTGGTAATGGCCTTTTTTGATCCAGTTGCTTTTTCTTTTCTTCTATGACCGTAAACATGGTGTCTTCCTCCTCCTTTCATATCCATTTATTTAATATAATTTCTCTATCTTCATTATAGTGGAGAAAGAATAAGAAGCAAAGGGAGAGTTAGGAATGACGGTAACGATTAAAAGGTCTAGAGTTTGAGGTAAGCCCACTTAAAATGTTTGACAAGTCCTTTTCATAGGTATAAAATTAACTTTATTAGGAACATATGTTCTGTTTTGGAGGGAGGAAAGAAATGTCGAGAAAACTCCGAATCTGGTATCCTGGTGCCATGTATCATATCACGGCAAGGGGGAATAAGCGTGGTGCTTTGTTTTATGATGACTGCGATTATTTTACCTACTTGCAAATCCTTGAGGATGTCCGCTTTATGTATCCCTTCGTATTACACTCCTACTGCCTCATGACCAATCACATTCATCTGCAGATTGAAACCATCGACCATCATATTCAATACATTATGAAAACACTCCACTCCCGATATGCTGTCTATCTGAATCGCCGGATGAAAACGGTGGGACATCAGTTTCAAGGCAGATACGGGGATGAGCTGATTGAATCCAGTGAGTACTTTTTGGAAGTCAGTCGCTATATCCATCGAAACCCGTTGGAGGCAAAGATGGTCATCCGCTGTGAAGACTACCCCTGGAGCAGTTATTCTTCTTATATTACACCTTCGCCTAACCCTCACGTTGATCCTACTAAAACATATTCTTTTTTTCTCGAACCTGTTCATATCAGTTACCAATCCTATGTTGAAAATAAACTTGAAAAGCGGGGGAGTCTCTATGACAAGTAAAGTGACAAGCATTGGTTTGAAAGGCTTGGAAGGCTATAAAGTTAGCGTAGAAGTGAGAACCATGCAGGGGTCGGAATCATTCGTCATTGTGGGCTTACCTGATGCCTCGGTGAAAGAGTCGAAAGAAAGAGTGACGGCTGCACTGCATGGGTTGGGATATTCCCTAGTCAATCAGAAAGTCATCATTAACCTGTCCCCGGCCGAATTGAAAAAGACTGGTCCACTTTATGATTTATCTATGGCTCTTGGAGTTCTATTGAATATGAAGGAGATTACTGTTCGGAGCCTGGAGAACACCGCTTTTCTTGGTGCTTTATCCTTGGATGGTGGTGTCAGGGCTGTCGAAGGGATGCTCCCGGCAGTGCTTGCTACGAAGAAAGTGGGAGTGGAAAAGGTTTATATGCCATTTGACGAAGAACTTCCTTTACTCGAAATAGACGGTCTTCAAATTGTGTATGTCTCCTCCTTGGATGAAGTCCTTCAGCACCTTTCCGGCCAGAACATCCTCCCATTTTTTCCACAACCTCGTAAAGAGGAACAAGATCACACCGACTATATTGATTTCCACCAGATTATCGGGCATTCCTATGCTAAACGGGCACTTGAAGTGGCGGCAGCAGGAGAACATCATCTGTTCATGACAGGTCCTCCAGGGTGCGGAAAGAGTATGTTGGCGGAAAGCTTTCCCTCCATACTTCCCCCGCTTACAAAGGACGCTCAACTGGAAGTAATGAGTTTGTATCAGCTGAGTACGAGTATGAGCCGGTATTCTTCTCAACCGCCCTTCAGGCATCCCCACCACTCGTCGTCAGGAGTTTCCATTATCGGAGGAGGGCAACACCCAAAGCCGGGTGAAATATCCCTGGCCCATCGTGGCGTCCTCTTTTTGGATGAAATCGCCGAATTCACAAAGAAGACGCTGGATATGTTGCGACAACCTCTGGAAAGAGGAGACATCACCATCTCAAGAGCTCATTCTACCCTTACCTACCCAGCCACCTTCATCCTGATAGGGGCCATGAACCCTTGTCCCTGCGGATACCTTGGTTCCCTCACTCATTATTGCACCTGTACACCGAAGCAGATCATCGCTTATCAAAATCGATTATCCGGTCCCATTCGTGATCGGTTTGATATTTTTCTAAGCCTTACTCCCGTCCAATTGAAAGATCGTGTGCATGCTGAAAAGGAAGGTTCTCTATCTGTCCAACGACGCGTGAAAGAGGCTAGAGAAAGGCAATACGACCGCTATAGTGAAGAGGTATGTAATGGAAGAGTGGATTATCAAAGGTTACTGAAGAACAGTCCAGACCTTGAGGAACACCTTCCTTTCATACACAAACTGTCATCCAAGCAGCACTGGAGCAACCGGATGCAAGTGAAGGTTCTTCGCCTTGCAAGAACGATCGCTGATTTGGACGATTCAGTAAAGGTAATCGAACAGCATATGTGGGAAGCGGTCAAGCTGCATAGAAGACCGCAAAGTGAGAAACACCATGGTGCGCGAGTGATTGGTGAATCTTTAACTTAATGACATAAAGAAAGAAGGTGGAACAATCGTATGCCAATGATCAGCAAATTTGGGGGGATTACCATACATTTGTATTACAACGATCATGATCCTCCTCACTTTCATGTAATTTATGCTGGATTTATGACAAGAATAGAAATAATGACAGGTGAATATGTAAGAGGAGACGACGCTTTACCCGCAAGCAAAGAGAAGATTGTTATGAAATGGCTTCAGCTTAATAAAGGTGATATGATGAAGGCGTGGAATGACTGCAGGCGTAATGAAGCACCTTGCAGGATACCACCCCTAAATTAGGAGGTGTTTCAATGATTCTTGTAGATAACGTAGCTACAATTCCTGAAATGGACGGGTGGTTACTGATTGATTTCACAGATGGATCGAAGAGGTTCGTAGACATTAAACCTCATATGAAGGGTATTCTTGAAAAACTGAAAGACCCTGAATTTTTCAGTAAGGTGTATGTGGATGATGAGTTGAAAACCATCACTTGGCCAGGAGAGCTCGATTTGGATCCAGATCAGTTACACAGAGAAGGAATCGACCTAAACGAAATTAAGAAAATTATTGAAGTAGCGAAGAATACAAATTTATTGGAACGAGCTTGATGACAAAGCGAGGGTAGAGTACCCTGGCTTTTTTTGTTTTCATTTTTAAAAATAATTTCCTCACCAGGGTGTCCTATTTCAGGGTGTATGTGTGGATACTGCTTCGTGCGGGACAGGATGGGACGTATATTCACGGGAATAGCAGGATGTTACATGACATGAGTGAGTCGCTTTGGTATTACAATGGGAAGAAGCTGGACTGGTATTCGAGGGAGTGGATCAGGGATTGTCTTGTTAGGTTGGAGGGGTATGGATTGATTCGGAATATTGAGGATGGGGTTGTGGTGACGTATCGGGGTGGGGAAGGGCCGCCGGGGAGTTAAACAAACGTTTGGTTGAGGGGTGAAAATGCAGAGACTAGAGTGGATAAGGGGTTAAACGTATGTTTAGTAAGAGAGGGGAAGGTTCTCGTGTGGACTTTAAAATGCTTAGGGATAGGAGATGAACCTTCTAAGAACCCCTGTTAAATTTAGGAATAAAAAGTACTTTAGCACCATATTTTTAAATGAGGTGATGAAGATGGAGATGCAAAAAGAACTGAATGAAGTTCATTCAGGTGGAAATGGCATGGCGGTGTCTGCGCTTGTTCTTGGGATTGTAGGTCTCGTCCTTGGACTCGTGCCGTTTCTCGGGTGGTTCCTGTTGCCGGCGTGGGTTCTCGCCATCGTGTTTGGCGCAGTGGGTTTAAAAAAGAATCAGTCGAAAGGTATGAGTTACGCTGGACTTATTCTAGGTATTGTCACATTCCTTTATAAATTTGGTTTCTGGATCCTTGTCGCTGCTGGATCCACTGCAGGGATGTAAAGGGTATCCCAGGGACGATTCTCTTGCTTCCAATCAGACAGTTCCTATTCGCTGATTTATTGGAAAGCGTCCTCCAGCTTTATCCGAAAAGGACACTAGTGAAGGATTATTTCACTAGTGTCCTTCCCTTGCTTCCGTTTAATATTTTCCCTGAAAGCTTTGCGGCAGGAAGTTTAAGAACCGTTCCTATGCTTCATAAATGAGCAAGAGCACCCCGAAATGGGGGTGCTCTTGCTCATTTTGTTCATTTTCTATTCCACCACCGTAAACTGTTCAGCAGCAGCCTAATCGAGAAGTACGCCATTATCTCTACTGCTCAACCTTTTCCACCAACATACTGGGAATGGAAATGTTCCCACCCATGGTTGATTCGTATGTTAAGAGACCGGCGGATAATCCCATAACGGTAATGTTGTCATCTTCCAAGACCCTCTGCTTCACGACGCTTGATTCATATTGGGCAAAGATGATGGTGTCGTAGTCATCGTTTACGGCGATTCTGAGTTGTGTTGAGCCGTCACCTTCCATCACTTGCACGACTTTCCCATTGAATTTGATTTTCTCTCCGATGAAATCATCGGGTGTTCTGGCAAGTTGGTCGTATGTGATGCCCGTGTCATAGCCTTTCTTTTCTTTTTCTTCCGCTAACCGCTTTTCTTCGGCTTCTTTCTTGGCTTGAGCTTCAGCATCTGCTTTCTCTTCCGCTTCTTTCCTGGCTTTTTCAGCCTCCTCTTTAGCCTTTACTTCCGCTTCTCTTTGCTTGCGCTCAGCTTCAGATAAAGCAAAGTACGGTTCTGCTTCCTCCACTTTTGTTGAAAGTTCCTCATTCTTTGCCGAAAGTTCCTTATTACTTGTCTCAAGATCTTTCACTGAAGCCTTGCTGGCCTCCAGCTGGCCGGTCAGGTCAACCTTTTCCTCATTTAATATGTCGATTTCTTCCTGTGATGGACCGATTGCCGACCCGATAACAAGAGCCGTCAAAGCCACTACTATGTATTTCCAGCTTACCTTTACAAACGATTTCAATTTCTCCATGTGTATCTTCCTCTCCGTTTGATGGATATAAATAACCATATGCTGGAGGGGTGCTTAAAAGAATGAAAAACCATGGGGACAGGTCCCATGATTTCTTTTTTATCAGTCAAAAAACGAAAGGCTCGCTCTTTAAAAGGTACCCAGATGATCATCAGTTGGATATCTCACAGCTTCATGGAAAGGAATGACAAAAGATGTGCATAAAGAAATGGAAGCCAAGGGGACAGGTCACCCCCTTGTCTATTTAAAAGGTTAGTAGAGCGAGAACAACCCATACTCTACCCTGGGAAGGGGAAGTCCCCCTGCTTCTACCGCAACCTCACCAACATCCCATTCCCCTTATCACTCACCCTCACCACCGCAGCCTTCACTTTCCCCTCAATATCCATCCCGGTTCCTTCCGGGATGAAGAAATGTTCAATTCCATAGGTGATCTGCACGTGATTGTCCCAGTAGCTGGTTACCTTTCCGTTCAGGAGGACATCCCCGGTTTTCGTTTCATATGGCGTATTCCATTTCCCGTTAAAGCGATATACACCTGCATATTCATGGATGCCCTGTTCATTTTCACGTAACACGACTGTGACGGGACCGGTGTCATCGATGGACGTGTCTTCAAGCTGGGAAATCCCGTAGTTCAACTCCACATAGTCACCCTGCAGAAGAGATCTCGGATCAACGGGTTGAAGCTCCAGTATGATTGTTTCGCCGTTTTGTAACAGGGTTTCGTTGGAGTAGACTTGATACCCGATCCATCCACCTTGAAGGAGTATGATTAGGAGGATCCCAAGCTTTTTTCCTGCAAGAATGGAGTGTGCGGACTGTCCAGATCCGGTCTTCCTGTCCAGGTGAACAGCCACCACCAGGAATATGACGCCTAATACGGCCAAGAGCAGGGATTTATGGACAAGCTTCCAGGCCAGTTCGTAATACAGCTGGACGAGTAGCAAGAACCAGAAGATCAGTGACGAGACCCAATAGAAGGTGCGGTCCTGTTTTTTGAAATAGTAGACGCATCCAGTTGTGATCAGGAAAAACAGAGAGTTATAGATGACATGAAGCATGGTCGAAAGATCGATAGCCGTTAGCCAGAAGAACGTAAGGAACCCAATAAGGTATGCTCCATATTGGAGGACATGCTTTTGATAAGTAATAAGGTACACGGTCGTGTTCAAAAGGACCATCACCAAAAGAAGAGGATGTAAGCTAAGTCCTATCGTCCCTCCAAGAAAGATCCCCACGTTCAACTGAAACAGAAGGTAGAACACAAGCTTCAGAGCGGCCCGTTTCTCGAAATAAAACACAAAGGCCAGAACGATAAACACCACAAACGAAAAGTCATCGACGCTACTGGCGATCATCCCGATAACGATGCCGGTCATCATAAGGGAATATTTGACGGGGGATGGCCAGTTCGTTAGCGTGCTTGGAATGACAAGCAGGCCCGTGGCGAATAGGAATAACCCGACCATCGAAACATCCACCATGAGAAGGGAAAGCAGACCGAAAACAGCTGCCACGATGAAAACAGAGGCGATGGTCGTGACGCTTGCGACGAAGATGGTCTTCGTCCAATGCCGGGATGAGGTATGCTTCCTTAAATAGTTCACTAGGAAAACGCTCCCCGTTAACAAAAGAACTGCGGCAAACAGGAGACCGATAAAGAAAAGGCTGGATACATACCGGGCCATCAGCTCAAACATTTTGCTGATGATAAAGCCTGTTCCAAACATCGAAAGAAGAATGAAGATGGATGTGTCTTGATGAAAGTATCTGTAGACGCCGATGGCCAGAATGACAACATAAAATAGGGTGAAGAAAGGGGCATATTCGTTATTGAATGCTGTGACCATGAAGAGGAGATTGGCTGCAATCAGTGTCAGGTACAGGAGCGTTTTGGATGCGATGTACCCTTTTTGTATGAGTAGGAAAAAGAGAGTGTTCACGATTGCTACCGCGAACGCGATCCACGTATAGGCGAGTGTCCAGTGCCCAAAGGGAGTCGAAGGGAACAGATAAAAATAAATCGTCAGATGGAGGAGCATATGGGTTAACGCGTAAAACCCGCTGTATCTTGTGTACAAGCTAAAGAAGAATGCCGGGATGGACCAGACAAGAAATAATAGATAACTGTCCGCATGGGAATTGTACAGCTGTCCGAGTAACGCAACGGACAAGCCGAAGGAAATCACCCCGCTGACCAAGAGCCAGTTAGATAAGAAATGGGCACCCTTTACCACACGGTCCACCACAAAAGCAGCCCCATAAAACAACACAATCAACAATCCCGCCAAAGCCACCTTCTCAAGCCGGGAAAACACCTGCCAGTTAGAAGCAAAAAAATAAAGTGCACTTGCAAGCAGAAACACAACCCCGAATAAATACGACAGTGAGACCACTTTCTTCATACGGTTCACCCCTTTTTAGTTCTTATTTTACTATATGAGGGGGGAGAGGAATATAGGAACTCTACTCCCCCGTCAAAAAATATTGACCCATATAATGGAACATGGTTAAATGAAAGGGAGGTATTGGTTGGGTCACTCAGCCAAAAGAGGAACTATAAAAGGGGGAAGGTTATATGAAAGCATTGATTACAGAACTGATTTGGAAAGAGGGCATCAATGAGCTTGAAGATCAAGGGTTCGAAGTGGATTATGATGAAACCCTTTGGGCAAACAAGGATAAGCTGCTGGCTGTAATCCCTCAATATGACGCGGTTATCGTACGTAATCAGACCAAGGTTAATCGGGAGCTGCTGGACGCCGGAATAAGACTAAAGGCTGTTGGGAGGCTTGGTGTAGGGTTGGATAATATAGACCTTTCATACGCAAAGGAAAAAAAGGTACAAGTCGTGTTTGCCCGGCATGCCAACGCCACTTCAGTTGCGGAGTATGTGATGACGGCTATCCTGAGTGCGTCAAGACCTCTTCATTTTGCTCATGAGGATGTCCGGAGTGGGTCCTGGAATCGAAAGAGGTATACGGGTGAAGAGATTTCTCAAAAAACCATCGGGTTGGTAGGTCTTGGGGAGATCTCGCATCGAGTGGCAAGGCGTGCTGGCGCTTTTGGCATGAACGTCATCGGCTACGATCCCTTTGTAGCAGACTATGACCATATCGTATCGGAGACAGGCGTCGGGCTAAAGGAATCCCTTGATGATGTCTTGAAAGAAGCGGATTTCGTATCCCTTCATGTCCCCCTCACCAAATCGACTCATCATCTGATTTCAACATCCCAACTGCACTTGATGAAGTCTTCTTCTACTATCATCAACACTTCACGGGGCGGCATCATCGACGAACAAGCCTTGGCAGACGCCCTTCAGCATGGGGAAATCTCAGGGGCTTATCTTGACGTATTGGAAGTCGAGCCGATCCAGGAAACCCACCCCCTTCTTCTTTGTGAAAACATCACGATCACTCCACATATTGCAGGTCTGACGGAAGAATCCCAGGTACGCACATCCTTCTTAGTGGCAAAAGAAATAGGGAAAGTATTAAAGGGAGAGCATTCTCTTTGTACCGTGTGAATTTTGTCGAAAATAAATTCTGAAAATTATAACTATAACATTGACTGGAGCTGAATGTGGTGGTTTAATAAAAGTAGTTACATTAAGTGGTTGGGTCACTCAACCAATTAAAGGGAGGCAGTATTCATGAGTCAAAATGGTCAAGTTGGAGCAATTACGGAAGAGAAGGAAGGATCAGCTGTCAGCACACATAAATTTCTCATCCATCATAACGGGGATCATGTAGGGGTGGCGACGACTCCGATCCAGGCAGGAGAGAAAGTGGTTGGAATCTGTATGGATGACAATTCACAGGTGGAAGTGACATCGAATGGGGATATACCACTAGGTCATAAGATCTCACTGGTTTCATTGGAAAAGGATGAGCCGGTCATGAAATACGGGGTTCAAATCGGACTAACAACAGAAAAATGGGAAGTGGGCGACTACGTTCATACTCATAATATTAAAACGGCGAGGTGGTAAGGATGACACATTCACTTTATGGTTATCGCAGAGAAAATGGAAAAGTAGGAATTCGCAATCACGTCATTATTTTGCCTGTGGATGATATTTCAAATGCAGCCTGTGAAGCAGTCTCAAGGCAGGTACAGGGAACATTGGCCCTTCCCCATGCGTATGGAAGGCTTCAATATGGACCGGATTTGGATCTGCATTTCAGAACGATGATCGGAACGGGTTCCAATCCTAATGTGGCGGCGGTTGTCGTCATTGGAATAGAGGAGAACTGGTCGAAGAAAATCGCCGATGGCATTGCAGAAACCGGAAAGCCTGTATCATATTTTTCTATTGAAGGAAATGGTGATTTGGAAACGATCCGCGCCGCTTCCTGGAAGGCAAAAGAATATGTACAATGGGCATCGGAACTTCAGAAAGAGCCGGTGGAGCTGAAAGATTTAACCGTCAGCATCAAATGTGGAGAATCCGATACGACAACAGGTCTTGGGTCGTGTCCGACCGTAGCCCAGGCCGTAGATCGCCTTGTCGATGCCGGTGCGACCGTGTTCTTCGGTGAAACGTCAGAGTTAACAGGTGGGGAGCACCTGATTCGTGACCGCATGGCGACTCCGGAGCTTCATGAGAAATTCATGGCCGTGTATAACGATTATGTAGGGGAAATTGATTCCAAAGGAGTCGATCTGCTTGGGTCCCAGCCGACTCAGGGGAATATCGCCGGAGGGCTGTCGACGATTGAGGAAAAAGCACTTGGAAACATCGCTAAGACGGGAACGAAGGACGTGATCGGTGTGTTGGATCCTGCCGAGGCACCTCAGAACGGGAACGGTCTTTATTTCATGGATACCTCTTCGGCAGCGGCTGAATGTATTACATTGATGGCGGCGGGCGGAGCCGTGCTTCACTTGTTCCCGACCGGACAAGGGAATATCATCGGCAACCCGATTGAACCGGTTGTCAAAATTACCGCGAACCCCATTACTGCAGGCACAATGAGCGAGCATGTGGATGTGGATGTCCAGGGATTGTTGTCCCGTCAGATCTCCCTCGAAAAAGCGGGCGATCAGCTGATGGACATGATTTGCCGGACCGTGAATGGGCGACTGACGGCCGCCGAGGCACTGGGTCATAAGGAATTCGTCATGACGAAACTGTATCGCAGTGCTTGATTCTTATTCCCTGCACATTCTGTATGTGCAGGGATTCAATTTGTGAACGAGAATATGATGGGATGAGGAGTCGATTATGGGTACGTACAATGAATCAGACTTACGTCAATTTTGTTTAGATGTGTTGGAAGGGGCCGGCATGTTCAGGGAGAATGCCGAGGTCGTGACAGATTCCCTCCTGAAAGCGAACCTTGAAGGGGTGGACAGCCATGGCATCAGCAGGCTCCCCATCTATTTCAGACGATTTGAGGACGGCAGGATCAACGTGAATCCAAGTGTGGGCATGAATGAGAAAAGCCCATCCGTCCTCGTCGTGGATGGGGATAATGGACTTGGTCATGTGGTCACCTCAAAGGCCATTCACAAAGGGATAGAGATGGCGAAGGAAAGCGGGGTCACCGCCATCGCCATCCGAAACAGCAACCATTTCGGGACCGCCTCTTATTTCTGTCAGCTGGCGTGTGAAGAAAACCTTGCCTGCATCGGTTTTACCAATTCTCCACCGGGGATCGCCCCCTGGGGAGGAAGGGAGGCTTTCTTCGGGACAAATCCAATCGCATTCGGATTTCCCACAGGGGATGAAAAGCCTGTGATCATCGATTTATCGACGAGCATTGTTGCAAGAGGGAAGATCATTCTGGCAGAGAAACAGGGACAAAGCATCCCATCCGATTGGGCGATGGACGGGAACGGGGAACCGACCACCGATCCAAAGGCGGCACTCAGCGGTTCCGTTCTTCCCCTTGGAGGCGCAAAAGGATCGGCCCTTGCCCTGGCAGTCGAAATCCTGACCGCTCTCTTAACGGGGGCTGCATTCGGCCCTCATGTGAAAAGCATATATGAGGAGGATGAAAAAGAACATGCCAACGTCGGCCATTTCTTCATCCTTATGGATATTGAGAAATTCATGAATCCTCAAGTTTTCTATGCTTCCATCCAGGGCTTATTGGGGGAAATGAAGGCCGTCCCTCCATCTCCGGGTACCACGGAGATCCGGTATCCAGGTGAAAGACGGAAGAGGGAGTACGATAGACGATTGGCAAGCGGCATTGACTTGTCCAGTAGTGTGGCAGAGGAGTTACAATCTCTGGGCAGGACCTATGGGATACGATTTCCCGAAGCTGTCTCCACTAAGGCATTTATTAAAAAATAGGACCGAAAAAACCAGCTTCTGAAGGAGAAGCTGGTTTCTTCATGTGTTTAACTGGTCTCGATGTTTTCCCTGATGGAGCGTTCAACGCTTTCAATATGCTCTTTCATATACTTCTGTGCAAGGTTGATATTATTTTGCTTCATGGCATCCAGGATCTTCGTATGTTCCTGGACAGATTGCAGTGCCCTGCCCGGGATCTGGATGGACTTGGTCCTGGACTCTGATAACAAATCAATCAGGAAGTTCATGATCCGTATCAACACCACGTTGTTCGAGTTGTTGGCCAGTGTGAGATGGAACCTATGGTCAAGCTCGGCTAGCCTGGCGTAATCCGGATGACCCTGCAGGTTTTCATTGGCTTCTTCGATGATCTGTTCAAGTTCCCTGAACTGTTCTTCACTTGAATTCTCGATAGACCATTTCACGGTCCACTCCTCCAGGATCTTTCTGACCGAGAAGAAATCATCGATCTGGTCCGTCGAAACAAAGAATGCTTCTGTCATCTTTTGAATCTGATGCTCCCTGGTTGCAACAAACACACCAGTTCCATGCTTGGCTGTAATATAACCGTAAGCCTCCAGGATTTTATATGCTTCCCTCACTGTATTTCGGCTGACGGAAAGCTCCACGCCCATTTCCCGTTCTCCGGGGATTTTATCTCCGACTTTATATTCTCCGTCCTGTATCTTCTTCTTAATGCTATCTGCCACCTGCTCAGATATGCCTTTTCGATTGAATTCCATAAGGTCACCCCAATCCATTATTGAAATGGTATCAGTATTCGATAGAATCGAGGCCCTGACATCCGTTTAGGGGAAAAAGGACCTCATTCCAGTACCTTCAGTTTACCATGTTTAGTGGCTCAACCTCTATAAGAAACTTTTAATAAATAAGCTTCGTCAATAGGAATCCCAGAATTACCAATGCAATCGCACCGGTCACCCCCGTAGCCAATACCTTCGAATTGAGCTTCTTGAATTCAGAAAAGTTGACGCTTAATCCAAGTCCCGCCATGGCCATGGAGAGAAGGAATATGCTGAGGGCTATCAGCATTTGTGTCACGGCCGCTGGGAGGAATCCGATGGTATTGATGAAGCACATAAACAAGAACCCAAATATGAACCAGGGCACCGGTAGATCTTTAAAAGCGCGTTTTTCAGCTGTTTTTTTCGAGTCCGTCTTATTAAACAGAATTCCGAGTATGATAGCCACCGGTATGAGAAGTGCCACACGTCCTAGCTTGACGAGGATAGCCGTATCACTTCCCATATCACCGCCAGGCGCAGCCGCCGCTATGACGTGGGCCAGTTCATGAAGGGTCGATCCTGTCAGTACACCATAATCATGGGGGGAGAGGCCTAATAGGGGGTAAAGGAAGGTGTAAAAGATCGTCACGATGGTCCCCATGATGGCAATGAACGCCACCGAAATGGCCGTCATTTCTTTCTTCGCCCCGATCAAAGGAGCAACCGCAACAATGGCAGCAGCCCCGCATACGGCTGTACCGACGGCGATCAATGCGGAAATATGACGGTCGATCCTAAGTAATTTCCCCAATGCCATCATGAAAGCAAGGGTAAAGACAATGACGATGACGTCCACCAGGACAACCGAAAATCCTGCTGAAGCAATCTGCTCCACATTCAGTCTTAATCCCATCAGGATAATCCCTGCACGGAGCAAGATTTTGCTGCTGAAGGTGATGCCGGGATATGCATCCTGAGGGATGTCCATGACCCCTTTCCAACTCATCCCCATCAGGATGGAGATGATCATCACCCCCATAATGGAGAAGAACGGATACTCGGCAATCGTCCCGGATATGAAAGCGAGCAGGGCGGTTAACAACACGCCTTTTGCCCACCCTTTCTTTAATCGAAAAGACTTCTTTTTTTGTTGAGGTTTGATTGAAACCGATGAAACACTATACTCCTTCGTTGCTCCCGTTTGCCCCATTATGAGACCCCCTTTAAACTATTATTGGTACAGTGACCCAACCAATATAAGTTAATTAAACCACTAGATGATCATTGATTCAATGAAATTTTGTAAAATGATTGAAAAAAGTATTGATTATTTTGAAAATTAAAAATAATATAGTAGTAGTGGTTGGGTGACTGTACCTAGTGGAAGTTGAGCGTTATGACATCAAAAAAAGATCAACGGTCAACCCCCTTTACTTAACAACGAGTTCCAGATATTTCAACATAGATTTCCCATCCAACAAATTGTAAGGGCTTACATTATTGGAAACAGGAGGTTGTTGAATGAAGAAGTACTTGGCATTATTAATGGTTTTGATTCTTATCATTGTCAGTGGCTGTTCCAATACGGCGAAAGGGAATGGGAACGAAGCGGAATATGTATTAAGGCTTGGCCATTTGCAGACTGAGACACATCCCTATCATAAAGGAGCTCTGAAATTCAAAGAATTAGTGGAAAAGAATTCAGATGGACGGATACGGATCGATATCTTTCCAAGCAGCCAATTAGGGAACGGGCGTGACCAGATTGAAGGGGCACAGATCGGCTCCATTCATTTTCACATCGGGTCTGTCGCTCCGGTTACAAACTTTGCCCCTAAGTTCAATGTGCTCAACCTTCCTTATTTATTTGAAAGCAGGGAACACGCCTTTAAAGTTCTGGACGGGGATATCGGAAAGGAGATTGCATCGGATTTAGAGAATAGAGGACTTATTAATCTTGGTTATATGGAAAACGGGTGGCGCCATATGACAAATAACAAAAAGCCCATCAAGACAAGTGCCGATGCTGCCAACATGAAATTACGGGTGCAGGAGTCCCCTCCTTATATATCCTTCATCAAGGCTCTTGGATCCACACCGGTCCCGATTCCATTCGGGGAGTTATACACGGCACTGGAGCAGCATGTTGTGGATGGTCAGGAAAATCCACTTGCCCAGATTTACCTCAATAAATTCAACGAAGTTCAGAAGTACCTGTCTTTAACCGCCCACAACTATGATGCAGCGGTATTCATCATGAGCAAGACAACATTCGATACCCTCCCGGAAGACCTCCAGAAAGTCGTCACAGATTCAGCGAAAGAAGCGATCACATATGAACGTCAGTCCGCACTTGAAGATGAAAAGAAGCTTCTCGAAGATTTAAAGAAGACTGATATTCAGATCGAAGAAAACCCAGATCGGGAATCATTTAGAAAAGCGGTCGAACCCGTTTATGAAGAATTTGAAGATTCTTTGGGGAAAGACTTGTTTGACCGGATTGAGAGTCTCAGGGAATAAAAAGGGGGAGTTTTCATGTACACGTTCGTTACGACATTAAGCAGGAACATTGACCGGTTTAGCAGATGGATGATGATTGCTTTCTTCATGGTTGCCTTCATTGTGACCGTTTATCAAGTGTTTTCCCGGTTCGTCCTGCAAAGTGAATGGGTGAGAAACTCATTGCCAACGATTGATTTTAGCAGTTTTAACTTGACTTGGGGGGAGGAATTAATCCGGTATTTATTTGTCTGGATTGTCTTCCTCGGAATCGGAATCATGTACAAAACGAAAGGCCATGCCCAAGTGGAGATTCTGCACCATTATTTATCCGATCGGTACAAAATAGTGCTGAACTACATGGTAGAATCCATTAACGCCGTGATGTTCCTGTTCTTGATCCTGTTCGGAAGCAGGATCCTTGCCTTCACG
Source organism: Bacillus sp. NTK074B (assembly GCF_017303375.1). GTDB lineage: Bacteria > Bacillota > Bacilli > Bacillales > Bacillaceae_B > Rossellomorea. The sequence goes on from NZ_JAFKOH010000010.1 coordinate 144,702, forward strand.
ACACACCAAATATCCCCGGCCATGGGAATCAATATGACCCTGATATACAGCTCGGTGCTGGTATGCTCGGTGTTTTGCCTGGTTCACTGTTTGGCCAATTTTGCAGAGATGACACAGGGGAATTCCATAAGCGATAGTGAAATAGACGTAGAGGAAGTCCGGCACGAGCAATCTAATATTGGATAAAGATAAAGAGGGGGAGATGGCATGACCGTTGCAATAGTGGCACTTGGTGTACTGTTTCTATTAATGCTCATAGGGGTCCCGATTGCGATGTCGTTAATATGGGCGTCGGTTGCGGGATTTCTGGCAAGTATCTATTATGTACCTCTCGAGGTGATTCCCCAGCGATTGATCACCTCTACAGACTCGTTTCCATTACTGGCGATTCCGTTCTTTATGCTGACGGGTGAGTTCATGATGTCGGGGAGTATGGGGAGGAGGATCGCGGCCTTTGCGTTTGCCACTGTGGGGTGGATCCGCGCAGGGCTGGCACAGGTATCGACTCTCACCAGTATGTTCTTTGCAGGGATTTCAGGTTCAGGGGCTGCCGATACTGCCGCCGTGGGGAAAATGATGATCCCCATGATGGAACAGAAGGGATATGACAAAGGATTTGCTGCAGCGACAGTGGCAAGTGCTGGGACGATCGCCGTTGTCATTCCCCCATCCATCCCGATGATCGTGTATGGGGTGACGGCCGGGGTCTCCATAGGGGACTTATTTACGGCAGGAATCGTACCCGGCATCCTGATTGGGCTTTCCATTATGATGCTGAATTATTGGATCACGAGAAGAAACGCTTATTCTGAAGAAGCGGGAAGCTTCGAATTTGCCTCATTTAGAAGAACATTATTTGAAGGGGCATTGGCATTGGTGCTGCCATTGATCATCATCGTCGGTATCCGCGGAGGGATCTTCACTCCGACAGAAGCCGGAGCGGCAGCGGCTGCCTACGCCTTCATCATCAATAAATTCATCTATAAAGATATGGATTGGAAGGACATTCCCGATTCGTTCCTGAGAGCGGGGAAAATGACGGCCATGGTCGTTTTCATCATTGCAGCAGCGAACTTGTTCGGATGGTTATTGACCGCGGAACAGATTCCCCAGCAGCTGGCTCAACTGGTCACGAGTGTCTCTGAAAATAAGTGGTTGATCCTGCTCATGTTCAACATTATTTTCTTTATCGCAGGATGTTTCCTGAATGCCTCCGCCGCCATCACGATCTTAACTCCACTACTCCTGCCGATCGCCATCGGTGTGGGAATTGATCCCATCTTCTTTGGAGTCGTCATGGTCGTCAACCTGTCGATCGGACTCATCACACCGCCTGTTGGACTGGACCTTTTCATCGTAAAGGGCATAGCGGATATATCCTACGACAAGCTGATCAGGGCCGTCACACCATTCATTATTGTAATGGTCCTAGATCTATTGATCATCACCTACTTTCCGGCGTTGTCTATGTATTTGACGACGTTGTAATGGGACGGTTCTCGCGCTTACTTTTGAGAGACTACTACGGGATTTAAGATTAGATCCCCACTTGGTTGTTGAAATGATTTAAGTATTTCTTGTGAGTAAAGAGGCCGGCCAAGCCGGTCTTTTTTACGTACTTCCAGGTGGGCAGGTGACGATTCTCTTGTTTCTTTCCTGGACACTTTAAACGTTTTTGGAAGCAGAAAAACCGTCCACCTGCTTCCAAAAACTAAAAATAATTAAAGGGTTTTCATTCATACATATGGAACATGAATCATAGTAACCAAGTGTCCCTTCTTTTTCTCATGTGGGGCGGGGCAAATCCATTTATGAGGAGGCTGCTATGAATCAACCACTATTTCTAAAACCCGTATTCCACGAACGAATATGGGGCGGCACAACGCTTAAGTCCAAGTTTGATTATGAAATTTCTTCAGAGCTCACCGGGGAGTGCTGGGCGATATCCGGGCATCCGAATGGGCAGAGCACTGTAAAGAACGGTGAACATGCCGGCAAGACGGTGGGGGAGCTGTGGGAGGAAAAGCGGGAATGGTTCGGTGATCATCCTTCGCCGGTGTTTCCGTTACTCACCAAGATCCTGGATGCCAATGATGATCTTTCGGTTCAGGTTCATCCGGGTGATGATTATGCGAAGGAAAATGAAAACGGGGAACTCGGGAAGACTGAGTGCTGGTATGTCATTGATTGCGATGAGGATGCCGAGCTGATCTTTGGTCATCGTGCCGGGACGAAGGAAGAGTTTGAGAGAATGATTGAAATGGGGCAGTGGGAAGATCTTCTCCAGCGGGTGCCGATCAAGCCGGGGGATTTCTTCTACGTCCCGAGTGGAACCATTCACGCCCTATGTAAAGGGACGTTGGTTCTTGAGACCCAGCAGAGCTCGGATACGACCTATCGGCTCTATGATTATGACCGTAGGGATCAAGAGGGGAAGACGCGTGAGCTGCATATCCGTCAATCGATTGATGTTACGTCGATCCCACATGAAAGCCCTGAAGTGAAGCGGATGATGGAGAAGCGTGACGGGGCAGAGATCACCACGTATGTGCAGGCCGATTATTTCACGGTGTATAAATGGAGCATTCATGGCCGGTCCGTGTTCCAACAGGATCAACTCTTTCAGCTTGCCAGTGTAATAGAAGGCGGGGGAACCCTCCATGTCGATGGAGTAGAGCTGCCCTTGAACAAAGGAGATCACTTTATTTTACCATCAGGAATGGAACGTTTTGAATTGGAAGGCAACATGGAGATCATTGTGTCACACGTATAAAAACAGGTACAGGGCCCTCAGAGCTGAGTGTTCAAGGCACCAGTATGGTCAATTGTGGAGCATTATTCCACCAAAAAAATAAAAAATGGAGAACATATTCACAAAAGCGCTTTCATATGCTAGGATAGAAACAAGCTGGGAAATCTAAACCATGGAAGGGGGAAAATGGTTTCATTGATTTCAAACTTAGAAGAACACCAGATCAGTAGTCGAATCCTGGGCAAGAAACAAGTCTATTATTCCTTGGAAGTTCTCGAGGGTCAGAGTCAAGCAGTAGATGTCTTGTATGTGCAGGATGGGATGGATTATGTCAGGCTGGGGAAGCTTCAAGACGCGTGGCATCATGTCCTCAAAGAAAAAGGCAGACGGGATGTTCATGTCCTTCTTATACTCGTCCCGCCATCCACTTCAGAAGAACGCTATCATACCTATCATCCACGGGGAACTCAACATCACAGCTATATTCACTTCTTTCATCAAGAGCTTGTTCCGTTCATAGAGAAGCAGATCATAGAAACAGGGAGAGACATTCGCAAGAAAGGTCTGTTGGGAGATTCCCTTGGAGCCGCCGTTTGTCTTGCGCTTGCCAGTGAAGAGCCGAAAGGATGGACGCACCTGCTCCTTCAATCCGGTGCATTCATCGATTTTCACGTCGATAAAATTCGGAAAATTGAAACAAAAGTACCTTGGAATGTGTATCAGGTAGTCGGGAGCCTTGAGGAATCGGTCACCTATCCACTGACAGGCGAGACCTTCCCGATTCTATCCGCTAATCGCACTCTCTATGAGGCGCTTCCACCCATCGCAGAAAATCATACATATTACGAAGAAGATGAAGACCATCTATGGGATTTCTGGAGAAGAGATCTTCCAAGGGCACTGCACTATTTTCTTACAAAGGGGTAACCGTCACAACCAAAAGGGGAAGGGATGAATAATATGTTTAAAAATGGAAAGTTTCTATTAACGCTTATGTTGATGTTTGCTATGCTATTTACAGCTGCCTGTAACAGCAGCAAATCAAGCTCTTCAGGGGAACAGAAAGAAGGAACGAAAGAGGATCCGGTGGAGATTGAATTCTGGACGATGCAGTTATCTCCAACGTTTGATGATTACTTAAATGGGGTCATTGCTGATTTCGAAAAGGAAAACCCGAATGTGAAAGTGAAATGGGTGGACATTCCTTGGGGTGATATGGAGACGAAGATCCTGTCAGCTGTCGCTTCCAAAACGGCTCCGGACGTGGCGAATTTGAATCCACAGTTCGCGGCGAAACTTGCAGAGCTTGATGCGTTGGTCAATATGGATGAAATGGTTCCGGAAGATGTGAAGAGTAAGTACTTCGAAAACATCTGGTCTTCCAACACATTCGACGGAAAGACGTTCGGTATTCCTTGGTACCTGTCTTCTCAGGTAACGATGTATAACTCAGATATCTTCAAGGAAGCGGGACTTGATCCGGAGAAAGCACCGGCTACGTTCGGAGAATTGCAGGAAGTGGCTAAAACCATTAAAGACAAAACGGGTAAATACGCGTTCTTCCCGGCTCTTGATGGAAGTCATCTTCTTGAAACGATGGTCATGATGGGCGTGGATTTAACGAATGAAGATATGACGAAAGCGACGTTCAACACGGCAGAAGGGGAAGAAGCATTCAATTTCTTTGTAGATCTTTACAAGAATGATCTGATTCCACGTGAAGTGTTAACGGAAGGGCATTCTAAAGCGATCGATTTGTATCAAGCGGGTGAAATCGCGATCCTGCCTTCAGGTCCACAATTCCTGACGATCGTAGAAGAAAATGCTCCTGATATTTTAAAAGCAACAAGAACGGCTCCCATCATCACAGGTGACACGAACAAGAAAAACGTAGCGGCCATGAACGTCGTGGTGCCGAAGCAATCGGAGCACCAGCAGGCAGCCGTGGACTTCTCCATCTTCTTGACGAATGCGGAGAACCAGGTTGAGTTTGATAAACAGACAGCGATCCTGCCATCGATTGAAACGGCTCTTGATGATCCGTACTTCAGTGAAGAGCCTGCGGATGCGACTCCAATCGATAAAGCCCGTATCGTATCGGCTGGTCAGTTAAAGGACAGTGAAGTGCTGATCCCGCCTATGAGCAACTTTGAAGAGTTGCGTACAGCGATGAACGAAGCCCTTCATGCCGCGATGCTTGGGGATATGACAGTGGACGAAGCATTGAATCAAGCTGAAACGAAATGGAACGAAACGCTATCTAAATAAGGGAATGACGGAAAGGGAGGCTGACTCCCTTTCTGCATTTCAATGAAAGCACGGTGAAGACAAGATGATCAGCAAGGAAATCGTTTTTGAACAATTAAAGGGAAAGCTTGTGGTGTCATGCCAGGCCCTTGAACATGAACCGCTGCACGGAGCGGATGTGATGGGGAAAATGGCGAAGGCGGCATTCATGGGCGGTGCGTCTGGGATCCGGGCAAACAGTGCCGTTGATATTGTGGCCATTAAAGAGTACGTGGAGTTACCGATCATTGGATTAGTGAAGAGGGATTACCCGGGAAGTGAAGTCTACATAACGCCTACCAGGAAGGAAGCTGATGAACTGATTGGAGCAGGGGTGGACATGATTGCCATTGACGCGACAACGAGAACCAGACCGAACGGGGAATCGCTGGAAAGCTTGATCTCGTATCTGAAGTCAAAAGGGCAGACCATCATGGCGGATGTTTCCACCTATGAAGAAGCCGTTCACGCAGTAAAGCTCGGGGTCGACTGTGTCAGTACGACCATGTCGGGATACACGCCGTATTCACCTCAGCAATGTGATCCTGATTTTACGTTATTAAAGAAATTGGTTGATACTATTAAGATTCCGGTGTTTGCCGAAGGGCGGATTTCGACTCCGGTAGAAGTGTGTCAGGCATTGGATATGGGGGCTCACACCGTCGTCGTCGGTTCGGCCATCACAAGGCCCCAGGAAATCACGAAGAGGTTTGTACAATCCATCCAGAATAAAGGAGGTAATCAAGATGCAGGCACAAACGGCCTCAAAGAGCAAATTAGGCGGGTTAATTAACAGCTATTATCCTTCCCTGACCAAATCGGAGCAAAAAGTGGCGACGGTTGTGTTGGAACAAATGGAGAAAGCCCTCTACTACTCGGTGACAGATCTTGCCGATGTAGCAGAAGTGGGGGAAACGACGGTGTTGCGCTTCTGCCGTAAGATCGGCATGAAGGGATATCAGGAATTTAAATTGGCGATGGCGAAGGATTTATCCTCTATGTCTCAAGAAGAAGAAGCGGATCCGAGTAAGCCCGCCGGCTTCATCCAATCCATTGCTTCCTATACAAAGAACGCGGTGGATGAAACCGTCAATAAGCTGGATGAAGAAACATTGGAGGAAGCGATCCGACTCCTTTCCGGTGCAAGATCGATCCATTTCTTCGGAGTCGGGACTTCAGGACTGACGGCATTGGATGCGAAGAATCGCTTCCTTCGGATCGGATACCGGTCCGATGCGGTCATCGATCCCCATATCCAATCCATGACGGCAGCCACTGTGAAAGAAGGGGATGTGGTCGTTGGATTAAGCATCTCGGGAAGCACGAAGGACACGATCGATTCCCTGACACTGGCCAAAGAAAACGGAGCAAGCGTCATTGCCATCACGTACTATGCCCGTTCACCGATTACGAAGCTTGCCGATGCGGTCCTGCTAAGCGGCGGGAAGGAATCCCCTCTTGAAGGTGGATCCATGATCGCGAAGATTTCACAGCTCTTCGTCATCGATCTGCTATGTACGGGACTTGCCCTCCACAATAAAGAGTTCTCCCTTGGCATGAAGGAGAAAACCGCAAGAGCCGTTGTAGACAAAATCTATTAAACTGGTAAGCAGGTGAAACGATGAAGGTCATTGGAATCGACGTCGGGGGTACCGGGGTCAAAGGGGCGATTGTCCATCGTGATGGCACGTTCCTCCACGGGGAAAAGGTACCCACCGATATCTCGAACGGGAGAGAGGGCATCCTCAATACCATCTTTCAAGTGATAGACATATTAATGAAGAAAGACGGCAGTATTTCAGGAATCGGGGTCGGCACGGCAGGTCGTGTGGATCCGGAGAAAGGGACCGTCGTCTATGCGACAGACAACTTGCCTTCGTGGCAGGGAACCCAGGTAAGAGAAGAAATCGAAACGCGCTACGGACTGCCGTGTGCAGTCGATAATGATGCGAATGTGGCTCTCCTTGGGGAGCTTTGGAAGTGGGAAGGAAACCCCGAAACGGCGGTCATGTTGACCCTTGGGACCGGAGTCGGGGGAGCGAACGCCCTACAAGGTGAGGTCTTACATGGCCATCACCATCAAAGTGGGGAATGGGGACATGTTGTGCTCGTTCCAAATGGAAAGCCGTGCAATTGCGGGAAGAAAGGATGCCTGGAGCAGTATCTGTCTGGTACAGCCCTTGTGCAGGACGTTTTCACCGAAACGAACCGAATGTTCCCCCATGGCTCAGAGATTTTTAAGGAATATTCAAGTGGAAATCAAAAGGTCAAGCTGGTGGTTGACCGTTATCTGGATTATTTGGCCATCGCCGCGTACAACATCTCTGTGAGCGTCGATCCGGAAGTCCTCTTCATCGGGGGAGGGATCATTGACTCCAAGGACCATTGGTGGGCCGGCTTCCAGGTTAAATTGAAGGAATATTTTGTTAATACAAGCATTTACCCTGCCGTACTGGGAAATCATGCGGGAATGCTTGGAGCTGCCAAGCTCGTATTTCAAGCGATGGAGAAAAGAGGGGAGTCCGTTTGAGAAATCATCCGTTAACACCATTTCTGTTTTTGATACCAGGTGTCATCATCCTGGGTGCGTTCATCTTTTATCCCATGCTCAATGCCATCTGGCTGAGCTTCACGAATTACACTATCGTCACTGATGCCGAATTCATTGGCCTGGAAAACTATAAAGGGCTGTTCGCTGATGCCCTGTTCTGGAAAGTGCTCGGACAGACCTTATTATATCTGGTCATCGTCGTGCCGGCACTCGTGATCCTGCCGATTTTCCTTGCGATCCTTGTGAATCAGCAGGTAAAGGGGATCGGGTTCTTCCGTTCCGCCTATTATGTTCCGGTCGTCACCTCCATGGTCGTGGTGGGGATTGCGTGGAAATGGGTGTACGCCGATAAAGGAATCCTGAATTACATATTGGAATCACTTGGATTGATCTCTGAACCTGTGAACTGGTTGACGTCGACGACGACATCCATTTTTGCCGTCATGGTCGTCACCATCTGGAAGGGACTTGGCTATTATATGGTCATTTACCTGGCGGGACTGCAGTCGATTTCAGATGATCTTTATGAAGCGGCGGATATTGACGGGGCAAGCAAATGGAAACAAATTTGGCATATTACCATTCCTTTATTAATGCCTTCCATTATGATCGTCACCATTATGTCATCGATTTCCGCCATGAAGGTATTCGAAGAAATCTACGTCATGACCGGCGGCGGACCGCTGAACAGTTCGAAAACACTCGTTTTCTACATTTATGAAGAAGCCTTCGATAAGCTGCAGATGGGCTATGCAAGTGCGGCGGGCGTCGTGTTATTCATCATCACATTGATCTTCTCTGTCATTAATATCAAGTTCATGAGCAAAAAAGAATCTGCGATAAAGGGGTGATTCTCCATGAGTTCTCCTTCTCTTGGAACCAGTAACGAACATTCAACCGAACTAACTGTCAAAAAACCGATAAACGTTAAAAAGGTAGGGAAAGTCGTCCTTCAATATGCCACGCTTCTTTTCGTCACACTCATCATGGTCGGTCCATTCCTATGGCTCCTGGCCACGTCGCTCAAATCGGGCAGCGAGAATATCTTCTCATACCCGCCTCAATTCATCCCCGAAAAGATCACATTCGGTAACTATGTGGAAGTGATGGATTTCTTCCCGTTCTGGCGTTACCTGTTCAATAGTGTGGTCGTATCCGTCGTGACGGTGATCTTGAATATCGTCTTCTGTTCACTGGCGGCCTACCCGCTCGCCCGCATGAACTTCCGCGGGAAAAACATCGTCTTCGTCCTCATTCTCAGTACGATGATGGTACCGTTTCAGCTTCTGATGATCCCGATTTACTTATTGGCACTGGACTTAGGACTGCAAAACACGTATGCTGGATTGATTTTGCCCCATGCCACCACGGCTTTCGGGATTTTCCTGATGCGGCAGGCATTCCTTACGATTCCTTACGAGCTGGACGAATCTGCACGAATGGATGGAGCCAATGCGTTTCAGATTTGGTGGAGAGTGCTTATGCCACTCGTTAAACCATCACTTGTCACACTTGCGATTTTCACGTTCATGATGGCATGGGGAGATTTCCTCTGGCCGCTCATCATCTTGAATGACACGAGCATGTATACACTGCCACTGGGCGTCAACACACTCGCCGGTTCGTTCTCGGCTAACTGGCGCTACATCGCGGCAGGATCGATTATCTCGATTCTTCCGATCATCATCCTCTTCTCCATCCTGCAGCGACACTTCATCGCAGGAGCCATGAAAGGGGCGGTGAAAGGATAATGAGCAAGAAAATGACGTGTCATATCGTCTTCCAGACCCATTGGGACAGGGAGTGGTACTTCCCGTTTGAAGTATTCCGTCACCGTCTCATCCTGGTGATGGACCGGATTGTGTCAGGTCTTGAAAAGGGAGAGTTGGAGCAATTTGTCCTGGATGGACAGATGGCTGCCCTGGAGGATTACTTTGAGGTTTGCGAAGAGCGCATGAAGGAGAAAGTCCTCCATTTCATAGAAGAAAAGAAGATCATCATCGGTCCGTGGTATGTCCTGGCCGATGAGTTTCTTGTGAGCGGGGAGTCCCTGATCCGGAATATGGAGATGGGATTGAAGATTGCGAGTCAATATGGTGAGCCCCAGAAGGTCGGGTATTTACCGGATACGTTCGGTCACGTGAGTCAGATGCCTCAGCTGTTACAGGGATTCGGCATTGATAACGCCATTTTGTGGCGGGGAATCAAGCCCGAAACGTCTGAGTTTCATTGGGAAGCGCCGAATGGGTCCAGGGTTTTCACGGCCTTCTTGCCAGAAGGGTATTACCAGCCTCTTTTGAATGAGGACAATCCGGAAGAGCAGTTGAAGTCCTATGTAGAGAAGGTCACGCCTTATGCGACAACGTCTCAGCTGTTGCTGACGAATGGCGGGGATCATCTGATGCCGAAGCATGGAAATCTGATGAAGCAGATCCATGAGCTTCAGGGGGAAGCGGAGTTTGTGTCCAGCACCTATGAAGCGTTTCTGAAGAGCGTTCAGGCTGAGATTCCGGCTGATCTGCCTGTGTTTGTCGGGGAAATGAGAAGCAATGAGCATATTTATGTCCTTCCGAATGTCCTGTCGGCAAGGAGCTATCTTAAGGTTCAAAATCAGGAGATGGAAGATGAACTGACGGGCTATACGGAACCACTGGCGACGCTTGCAGGTGAGGAGAAGTATCCTTATCGATACCTGGAGGAATCCTGGAAGCTTCTATTGTTGAATCATCCCCACGACAGTATTTGCGGCTGCAGCATCGATGAGGTTCATAAGGAAATGGAGACGAGGACGATGATGCTCCGGCAGAGGCTTGGGGCGATTCAAAAGGGGTCGCTCACTCATCTGGGGGTGCAGGATCCGATGTTTTCAGGGACGGGATTTAGAAAGCCGTTTGAGGATAATAGCGTGTTTACAGTCTTCAATCCTCATCCAAGGCCTTTTACCGGCTGGGTGTCTGGGGAGATTTGGCTGGAGGAAGAGAGATTGTTCCGTTTACAGGACGAGAACGGGAAGCTTCATACCCCTGTGATCAGGAATAAGCGGAAGGGCCGGCATTTTGATTCTCCTCTGGACGCGTTTCCGGATTTTAAAGAGGGGACGTTTTATGAGCTGGACTTTTATGTGGAGGATCTTCCTGCCACTTCACTTGCTGCTTTTGCAGTCGTGGAGGGAAGTTATGAAGAAATACGTGAGTCACAGGACAGCGTGATGGAAAACGAGTATTACTCGATTGAGCTGGACGGGGATGGAACCCTTTCGCTACTAGAAAAAGAAACGGGCAAGCGTCATGAAGGGTTGCAGCGGATCTACAGCACTTTGGACGCTGGCGATGAGTATAACTACTCCCCGCCTGTGAACGATGTGAAGACGGTGGCTGAGCTTGCGGGCACAGGAAAGGTCCGGAAAGGGTCTGGCGTTCAAGAATTATCATATGGTCTGAAGCTTGTCACACCGTCAGGGCTGAACAGTGATCGAACGGGTCCTTCAGAAGAGACGGTCATAACGACTGTAGAAATCACTCTTACTGTGAAAGAAAAAGATCGGAAAATCGATGTATCGTATGTGATCGACAATCGCTCGAAGGATCAAAGGCTCCGCGTTCAATATCCATTGGGAGCGTCCGTCGATTACACGTATAGCGACACGGCGTTCGATGTGGTGAAGCGGGAAGCGAAGAAGGATGAAGCGTTTGATGCTGCGAAGCAAAAGGAAGTACCGGTTGTCGTCGAGCCTTCCCTGTCATTAGTGCGTGCGGATAGCGGCTTTTCGTTCTATCATCGAGGATTGCAGGAGTACCAGGTTACCGGAATGGAAGAGGAAGATTCCCTGGATGTGACGTTGATCAGGAGCGTGGGCTGGCTGTCCCGTGATGATTTACGGACACGTGGAGGGGGAGCGGGGCCGAATATGGAAACGCCGGATGCTCAGTGTATCGGGACGTATACCTTCCGTACTGCTTTTGAATTCCACCCCCATAAGAGTATTAGTCACATGGCCACGGAAGCCCACTTGTTCCGCGTCCCCCCGCGGATCTATCCCGGTGAAGCGAAGGGAATCGGCAGTTTAGTAGAAATCGATAATGAAGACGTACAGTGGAGTTCACTTAGAAGAGTAGAGGATGGAGTGGAGCTGCGTGTATGGAATCCCACCGATCAAGATCAGGTGTTTAGCTTGATCTCCCGTGGTAAGAGCGTGGAGAGGGTGGACTTTCTTCATAGACCTGTGCGGGTTGACGAGGAACGATTAAAACCGAAGGAAATCGCTACTTATCTTATAAAAGGAGGAAACAAGCATGAATAGAAAGATTGCCCTCCTGCCTGTGGATGGGAGACCGGTGACAAGGGAGCTTCCCAAGCAGATCGCTTCGATTGGCAACTGGGAAGTGCTGCTTCCGCCTAAAAATCTCCTCGGCTTTTTGAAGAAACCCGGAGACATCGAGGCTTTGGAAAAGTGGATCTGGGAAGTGGCTCCTGATGTGGATGGATTTGTCCTTTCCGTCGACATGCTGGGTTATGGAGGACTGGTTCCTTCCCGTGTTTGTACCGACGGAGAGGAGACCATTAAACAGCGGATCGGAATCCTCCGCTCATTAAAAGAGAAGTATCCCGACAGAGCCCTGATGGCGTTCAGTTCCACCATGCGGATCTCCAATAACTACGTCAATGAGGAAGAGAAGGAATACTGGAGTGAGTACGGAGTCGAGCTTTGGGAGTATTCATTCCATATTCACCGGTTTGAGAAAACGGGGTGTGAGGAATCCAATCGAAACGTACAGGAACTCAGGAATAGGATCCCGTCAGAGGTTCTGGAAGACTACTTATCAACGAGACTGAAAAACTATTGTGTGAACGTTTCCCTGTTGGATATGGTGGAAGACGGTACCCTTGATGTACTCGTTTTCCCCCAGGATGATACGTCCGAGTATGGGCTGAATATCGGGGAGCAGGAAGACCTTTTAACGAAAGTATTCGAGCGGGAATTATTTCAGCGTGTATTCATTTACCCGGGAGCGGATGAAGTCGCCAATACCCTTGTGGCGAAGATGATCTATCAGCTTGAAAACGTCCCGTTCCCTACATTTTTTCCACTTTACAGCGGTGAAACCGGTGCGTTATCAACTGCCATGTATGAAGACCGTCCGATCTGCGAGTCGGTGAAGGGGCAGATCTTCGCCTTTGGAGGGTACACGGTTCATCACCCAGGGGAAGCGGATATTGTGTTCGCGGTCAATGTGCCGGGGAAACGACAGGGAGATCTGGCCCTGCAAAAATACCTGGGAGAAGTCGACACCCCCCATCGGAATATCGGGGAGTGGATCAAGCGCATCTCTCATTATCTTCGTCAGGATAAGCTGGTGGCGGTGGCGGATACGGCCTATGCCAATGGGGTTGATGAGCGTATGTTGCCACAGCTGTTGTCTGGGGTCAAGATGAGTGAGCTTGCCGGATTTGCCGGCTGGAATACAGCGGGGAATACGCTGGGGACGGTCGTGGCACAGGCAGCAATGGTTCATCTTCAGAAGCAGAAGCCTTCCCTGAAGGAAACGGAGGTAAAGGAAAGGCTGCACGCTGAAATCACCCTTCGATTATTGGATGATTATGTGTATCAGTCAGTTGTTCGTCAAGAGGTGCGTGCAGTAGTGGGTGAGTCGGCTGTCAGCCGGGAAGAGCTGTTGAACAGGGTGACGGAAATGTTCCGCAGGGAGGCTTCTGACTTCTTGGAACGATACCATCTCCATTTTTCACTGGAGGACATTTACCTGCCTTGGGACAGGACGTTCGAAATCGGGATAGGCAGGGGTGTTGAGTCATGAACTTGCGTATCGGGGTGGACTTGGGCGGAACGAATATGCGTGCTGCTCTCCTTGATGACAAAGGGAGGATCCTGAAGGAAGCCAAAGAGAAGACGGAGGCTCATGCAGGGCCGGTGAAGGTCATCGCTAACTTGATTTCACTCATTGAAAGGGTGAAAGGGAACGAGGATGTGCTCGGCATCGGGATCGGTTGTCCGGGACCACTGGATGCACGATCCGGCACGATTCTATCTCCCCCTAACTTACCTGGCTGGGACCGGATCCCTTTGGCGTCAATTGTCGAGGAGCATTTTAAATTACCCGTGAAGGTGGAGAATGACGCGAACGTGGCGGCGGTGGCTGAAGCGAAGCTTGGTGCCGGAGCCGGATATGAAAGTATCTATTATCTGACGGTAAGCACGGGAGTCGGTGGTGGATTTGTCATCAACGGGAAGGTATTTCAAGGGGCCAATGGATATGCCGGAGAGGTCGGCAATATGATTGTCGTGCCGAATGGAAAGAAGCATCCTTCATTAAATCCAGGCGCCCTTGAAAGTCTGGCAAGCGGAACGGCCATTGGGGCAGCCGGTGAATCAAATGGGATCCCGGGTGGGTCCGAAGCCGTGTTCAGCGAAGCGCGTAATGGAAATAAAGCGGCCCAGAGCATTATTGATGAAGCCGTCGTTTACCTGGCCATGGCCATCGCCAATCTCACCCATGCCATCAATCCCGACGTCTTCGTATTGGGCGGGGGCGTGATGAGTCAGGAAGAGCAGATTCTCCAACCGTTAAGGTCCGAAGTGAAAGAGTATGTGTATCCGGAATTGAAAGAGCTCGTCCGGATCGTCCCTGCCAAGCTTGGTTCCAACTCAGGGGTGATCGGGGCAGGATTCATTGTTTAGTTTTATGAGATAGGGGTGAAAGGAATGGAGACCTTACAAGCAGACATCATCATCATCGGTGGCGGGATCGGTGGATGTACGGCTGCACTCGCAGCATCCAAACGAGGGAAAAAAGTCATCCTGACCGAAGAGACCGATTGGATCGGCGGACAGCTGACGAGCCAGGCGGTCCCGCCGGATGAGCACCAGTGGATCGAGCAGTTTGGCTGCACGGGGACGTACCGTGAGTTCCGGAACCGGGTGCGGGAGTACTACCGTCGTCACTATCCTCTTAAGGAAGAGGCGAGGCGGGATGAACGGCTGAATCCGGGAAAGGGATGGGTCAGCAGGCTCTGCCATGAACCGAAAGTGGCCCTTGCCGTCCTTCAGGAAATGCTGGTTCCGTTTACGAGCAGCGGGAGGTTGTCAATTCTTACTAATTATAAAGTGACCGGTGCGGACGTGGATGGAGACGAAGTTCAATCTGTTACCGTTCAGCATAGGGACGGACCTTTCAAAGTCCTGCAGGGCCAGTGTTTTCTGGATGCCACGGAAACCGGAGAGCTTTTGCCGTTGGCAGGCGTGGAATACGTCACCGGGGCAGAAGCCAAAAGGGATACGGGCGAGCTGCATGCGCCGGAAGAAGCAAGACCCCAGGATATGCAGTCCTTCACGTATGTGTTCGCAGTGGATTATGTAGAAGGCGGAAGTTTTGTCATCGAAAAGCCTGAACAATATGAGTTCTGGAAAGACTATCGTGCTCCCTTCTTGCAGCACCAGCAGTTAAGCTGGTTCGCCCCCGATGCCCATACGGGTGGTTCGAAGGAATTTGCCATGTTCCATCATGAAGATCTGTGGGGATTGTGGGATTATCGCCGGATTGTGGACCCGAGCCTTTTTGTTGATGGCGCCTATGAAGGGGATATCTCTCTCATCAACTGGCCGCAGAACGATTATTGGAGCGGTTCGATCATCGATGTCAGTGATGAAGAGCGGGAAAAGCATATACATGAGTCGAAGCAGCTGAGTCTTTCCCTGCTGTACTGGCTGCAAACGGAAGCTCCGAGGCCGGAAGGGGGCATAGGGTACCCTGGACTGCGGTTACGGGGGGATATTCTCGGGACAGAGGATGGTATCGCGAAATATCCTTATATCCGCGAATCGAGGAGAATCAAAGCCGTATCGACGGTCGTCGAGGAAGACATCAATGCCAATACGAGGGACGGCATCAAACACGTGGACGATTCTGTAGGGATCGGCTGCTACCGGATCGATTTGCATCCGACGACGGAGACGAATGCATTTTTCTATGCGGAGAGCTATCCGTTTGAGATTCCTTTGGGGGTATTGTTGCCGGTCCGGGTGAACAATGTGCTTCCAGCGTGTAAGAATATCGGATCTACCCATATTACGAACGGCTGCTTCAGGGTGCATCCGGTGGAATGGAATATCGGGGAGTCGGCAGGATATCTTGCGGCTTTTGCCATGGAGAAAGGCGTCCTGCCACGAGAAGTGAGGGAGGATCAAGCGTTGTTGCGGGAGTTTCAGGCACTGCTTGTGGAAGAAGGGATTGAATTGAAGTGGCCTGAGGTCGGGGCGATATAGAGGAAGATCCCTGTTTATAGGGGATCTTTCCGGATGTTTTATAAGTCAAAAGGTCTGGAAATCAACCTTTGATTTGTCTAAAAATGAAGAATATATCCATCTTAACTATCTATTCTGAAGAATTATTCCTTTTATTCAGAAAATTATGATAGAATAAAATGGCCACATCATGATAGCGCATACATATAAAACGATTATATGGAGGTACTCTATGAAAAAGTGGTTAATCGGAAAGAAAATGACAATGTCGGCCATGGCCCTCGCACTGACAGTCCCGGCTTTTCAGGCTCCTGCCCTCACAGCAGAAGCAGACGAAGGGGAAGCGACGAAGGTTGTGGATGAGGACGGAATCAGCATGATCGTCAATGCAGAAAATGACCGCAACAATACGAACAAGCTTGTCGTGTTTGATCCGACGTTCAGTTATTATACCGAAACAAACGGGTCCTCGTATGAAGTGATTCTCAAGAAGGATGAGGGGAACCGTTATCATGTTGTGTCCTCGGGGCAGGGGGACAGTGCCATTCCTGAAGATGGGGTCGTCCTGTCGACGGGCCCGCAAACGACTGATGAGATCATGCGTTTCCTGAAGAGCCTGGAAAAGGGAGAGACCGTTTCAATCAATGAACCGGTTGAAAGGACCTATGCCAATACATTAGACGATATCGACCCAACCGACGAATCCAACCCTGAGGGAGCCCCGTTCCCAGGGAATCGTGGAGCCAACCAGCTATTGCTGTATACTCCTGCCTTTGGTTCAAGCACCGGAACGAACCCCTATGGATATGAAATCACCGTAACCGATGGAGTCGTCACGAAAATCGGCGGAGGGGACAGCAGCATCCCGGCCAACGGATTTGTCGTAAGCGGACACGGAACCGAAGCAGAATATCTGAAAAAAGCAGAAATTGGGATGAAAGTAGAGTATGATGCGGACGGCAAAATCGAATTGATCCGCGACGCATCCACCTATATTTTTAAAAGTGAACAAACCTTGCAGGAAGCGAAGCAAAGCATTGCTCATGCGGAGGAAAAGTATATCGATGCAGAGTTTAAGAAAGCACATACTTCTGTAAAGGAAGCGGAAGAGTTATTGAAAAAAGCAGAAGACATCCAGGGTGAAGATCCTCAAAAGGCATTGGAATATACGGAAGAAGCAACCCAGGTCGCTTACGACGCCTACTATTATTCCCTTCCTTCTGAAGTGGGTGAGCAGCGTGCCATCTGGTATCGACCGGAAGAGAAGGATTTGGATGACGTCATCACGACGCTGGACCGGATGGAAGAAGCAGGCTTCAATTCTCTTTATCTCGAAACCACTTTCTGGGGGTACACGATCTTCCCGAGTGACACGATGGAAGCCTACGGTCTGCCAAAGCAGCACCCGAACTTCGCCAACCAGGACTATGGGAAATACGGTTCAGACATCCTGAAAGCCTTTATCGAAGAAGGGAAGAAGCGGGGGATCACGATTCAATCGTGGACGGATGGCTTCATGATCGGCCACAGCAGCCTTGGCCTGCCGTCACAGTTCAAAAAGTACCCTGAATGGAGCGCGGTACAGCGGAATGATGAGCCGGGCACACCTGGAAGTGACTCCAGCAGTAACTACTATTGGCTCGACATCGCCAATCCTGATGTGCAGGACTTTATGCTGGATATTTATAAAGAACAGCAAGAGGACTATAAGATCACAGGTGTAAATATCGATTATATGCGTTACCCGCACCATCCATTTGATAAGAGCTATGGTTTCAGTGCCTCGAACCGTGAACGTTTCGAAGCGGAATTTGGCGTCGATCCAATGGATTTAGAGGAGTCCGATGCGTTATGGGAAGAGTGGGAAAACTGGCTTCGTGAACAGGAAAACACGTTTGTCGATCAGCTTCATGTGCAGAGTAAAGACATTAATCCTGCGTTCATGGTGACGGCCACTCCTGAACCGGGGGCAGAGGCCGTTTTGATCAGCGATTGGGTCGAGGACATAGATGGCGTCATCCCCCAGGCATATGGACATGATTTCAACAGCATCCAATCCACAGTAATTGCCAGTAAAAAGCTGACGCCACCGTCGATGATGTATTATACGGGAATCTACTCGTTCTACCACCATCTGGGTGAAAAGGCAGCCGTCAATGATGTGTTAGCAGCAGGTCATGGAACGTCAGGTGTGAACATGTTCGCCTTCGGTCAGGCCAGTGCCCCGTCTGTGGACGCATTGGGGAAAGGTCCGTGGCGGAATGCGGCTGTGAATCCCGGGGAAGATCCGAAAGCGGCAGTCCAAGCTACGGTCAAGCAGTTGAAGGAACAGACGGCGTCTATCTATATTCCTAAGGGAGCTGTTAACAAAGAAGAAGGAAAAGATCTTGAGAATAATCTTCGGAAATGGGAGAAAATGATGAAGCGGCCGGATCAGTCTCTCAAGAAAGACAAGGTAGAGAAAGAATTTGAGAAGACCGTTGAACTGATCAATTCCTTTGAGACACTGAATCCAGTGGTGAAGGATCGAGTAGTCGAGAAGATGGAAAAAGTGCATAAGTGGTTGAACTACTACTTCGAGAAGCAGCAATAAGGGGACGCGGGGACAGGTACCCTGGCCCACGCTAAGGAAGACGGTGGGATTAATGGTAACGGGTTCTGTTTCCGAGTACAAAAAATTGATTTGTCCGTAAATTAGCAGTCCAATTCGTAACTGAATTGGACTGCTAATTTTGGTTAATATATCAAGGTGATTAATGTGCTTATAAGAGTTTTAGGACGGATTGTTGGGGAAATGATGGTTGAACTAGCAATGAAGCATACTGCTTAGATGATTCCATTTTGGCGGCAGATTTATAAGCGGAGAAATTCCGTCTAAGGCAGCTGGAGGAGGGTTAAAACGCTGAAATAAGCGGAGTTTTTCCGCTTAACTGCTCAATATGGCACAATATTCAACGGATATTGTTCAAATAAGCGGAAAAACTCCGGCTAATATTCGTGAAATAGCCGCATTTTCCGATTTAACCGGAATTCTTCCGCTAATTTTCAAACGCCAGGGAAGCGGCTCTCCTTATTCAATATGAGGGTGCGGATCGTCCATAAAGAATGATGATAAAAAAGATCGAAATATACTGGCCCCGGGCTTTATAACGTGTTCATTTCACTGCTGAAGTGTCTATTCCTTCTATTGAACATTACTATGCGAAAAGCAGTGCGAATTCAACTGTTGTCCTTTAAAATCGAATCCGTTAGATTTATGATCCACCGTCTTTTTGGATAAGGGACCTTTCCCTTATTAAGAAGAGTACCTTCACCACCGATACTAAGACTAAGCTGGAAATTATACGGGATTACCCTACAACTGGGATATACTCTATCCTTGATTAGCATATCGTTCACTAGGGGACTCTTTATTATTAGTTCCGTATCGGGTGCTGCTCGACGTAGAGCAAATGTTACAAAGTAAAATCCAGCAGCCTTCCTTTCCAGTTGAAATGCATGCTGAAAGAGTGGAAAGAATGAAAAAGATTTTTAATTATACATGTAGTATCATCATCACTTTATGTGCGGCTATTTTTTTTTCTGTTTGAAGACTCTGATATAGCGGGTATAGCGTTGGGGGGTTGCTTCTTCACTCAGGCGGCCTTTGCCATCGGCTTTTTTATTGAAGAGGAAAAGGAATAGGCAATGGTATGTGCTTATGCCGGATCTATTCTTTTGGCGATTTCCTCAATCTTTGGTATAAGAAAGGAAACGTAAGGCTCATCTTTCCGTATTTCAAACATATGCAGGGCATGTCGAAAGTAAGGAAGTGCCTGGGCATAGTCCTTTTTCAACTCGAAGTTGTAGCCGATTTGATAATGAAGTTCACCGAGTCCCCAAAGAAGTTCTTCTTCAAAGCACCATTTAATGGCTTTGACACAGTAGTCTGTTGACTCCTCAAGTTCACCTAAACGTGTCAGGACTCTGGCTGTACTGTAAAAAATTTTGGTTTTAATCGATTTATCCTGCAGTTGTCCCGTTGTGTTCATGGCTTGTATGACTTTTTTATAGTAAAGAAGGGCCTCTTCATATTGCTGCATATTGTAAAGAATCGCTCCATTGCTTGAAAACTTCAGCTTTTTATTTCTTGGATGATTGACCGATTAGTGGTTTTATTTGGTTCGGAATCAGCTTTATATTTATTATTGCAGGGTTATTGAACGCATTTTAAATACTGAAGTCGTTTATTGCATTCGGCGGACTCAAACTTAGCGCTTACGATTATGAGTATACGAGATCGAAGAATGAAGTCAGGGTTTTTGTTATGTATCAGAACATGTCCCTGGATTTGGCAAAAAACAAGCGAAATATCCAGAGTATGATGTTTATTTTAATAAGGATAAAGTAGAAAAAGCTATTAAGCGATAATTGGATTCGAGGGAGAACTCTGTAGTTGGAGTTCTTTTTGAACATGTGTATGGAAGGCTACTAAATTAAAAATCTTCCCGATAATCTAATAGGTTACCGGGAAGATTTTTTTTGAGGAGGGGTGAGGGGAAAAGCAGGCTCCCACTCCACGTTCTTACTTAAACGAAGCATAGCCCTCATCCGCCATCACAACACTACCATTAATCGCATCCGCTTCCTCCAACGATAGAAGATAAACCGCATTGGCCAACTGCTCAGGCTGGGTCAGTTTATTCCCCATCACCTTCGCCTTCATAGAATCAATGATGCCGTGGTCTTTATAGCCTTGGATGATCGGCGTGTCCACGACACCCGGTGCGATGCCGACGACACGGATTCCGTAAGGAGCGAGTTCCAGTGCCGCTGATTTCGTCATCATGTTCACGGCTCCTTTAGTGGCGTGGTAGGCAAATGTGTTCGGTGATGCCAGTACCCCGAATACAGAAGTGGTATTGATGATGACACCTTTGATGTTCAGTTCCTTCATCTTCTTAGCAGCTGCGAAGATACCGTAAGCGACGCCGTGCTGGTTGATATCGATGATTTTATGATAAGCGTCCATGTTCATATCGAGAACTGGTGTAGGTGACCCGATTCCGGCATTGTTAAACATGATGTCGATCCGGCCGTATTCACCGACTGTTTTCTCGACTAAGCTGTTTACGTCTTCATGCTTGGAAACGTCCGTTTTAATGAAGATGGCTTCTCCGCCATTGGAGCGGATCATCTCCACCGTTTCATTACCTAACTCCTCATTGAAGTCCGCAACGACAACCCGGTCTCCTTTTTTAGCAAACTTCAGAGACGTTTCTCTTCCGATCCCGCTTGCTCCACCCGTAATCACAGCTACTCTTTTTGCCATGTGTATTTCCTCCTTGTTTTTACATCTAAATTGATTTTACCATTCACATAAATTTATTATAATTTAATAAAACTAACATTTAGTTAAGTAATACTTAAGGAGGGACGGACCTTGAATATCGAACAGTTGGAGCATGTGGCAGAGGTGGCAAGGGCAGGGGCACTGACGAAGGCGGCGGAGCATTTGCATGTGAGTGCGTCAGCCGTGAGCCAGTCCATCAGTAAGCTTGAGCAGGAGCTGGGCGTCCAGATTTTCATCCGTAATCGTCAGGGAACTGCGTTGACCGCTGATGGAAAGAATATTATGAAGAAAGTAGACAATGTCCTGGCTGCCATTGGAGATCTGAAGGAAGAAGCGAACCGGTGCACGGATACCCTTGGCGGGGAGCTGAAGATCGGCATCATCCCCGGTCCCATCAACCTTCTCATTGATGTGGTATCTGCGTATAAGAAGGATAATCCGAACGTGAAAGTAGAGATTCATGAGATAGGGCCGGTGAAGATCATCGAAGGAGTCGAGAACAACGAGCTGGACATTGGTTTGATTTTAACTTCAGAATCGTTCGATGTTCAGCATCATGAACTGGTTGCGGAGGAGCTTATGGAAGGAAAGATGGTTGCGGGTGTTCACGAACATTCCCACTTGGCATCCTTTGACGAGCTCACACCGCAGCAGCTCATCGGGGAAACGCTCGTCTTGTACAATGATGAATATATTAAGCAATTTGCACATGATACGCTATCCCCTTATGGCCCACTTGATATCCTTTTTACGACCAATAACATAGAGGCCATTAAGAGGGCGGTCCAGAGTGGGGTGGCGGTGACCCTGGGGATGGATTATTCGTTTCGGACCCGTGAACCCTATTCGAGTCAACCGATCATCCCTGTAGAGATCACGGGAACCGAAAATGAATCGCTTCACCTTTCATTGATCAGGAGGAAGGATAGTGTCCCATCAAGGAGAGTGAAGGAGTTTATGAATAGGGTTCGAGGGAGTTTTCGTAAGTATGAACGTGGTGGGGGGAGGTGAGCGTGTTATCCGCATTTCTATTTGTTTTCATTCTTTCGATCGGGATTTCCAAGATTGGCTCGTGGGGTGGGGGAGCAGGGGGACGGTTCTCTTGCTTCCACAAGCATAGCATCGTGCGGGAAGCAGAAGAACCGTCCCCTTGCTCCTTTTTCTCATCCCAACAAGGTATTTCCCCTTTTTTACTAGAATAGATACATATACTATTTTTTCATGAAATCTCTAGAAGAAGGAAAGGGGAGAAACCCATGAATGTCAGTAAACCGAAACGTCTTATCTATGCAAGTGCTCTGCTTTCAATCGTAGGATTACTAATGTTCTCCATCGTTCTATATTTTCTGGTTCAAAGCGTCAGGGAGACTTTCTATCAGAATAAATACGAGAATGATTATGAATATCGTTCATTAAAGAAGGATGGAGTGGTGGATTCGGTTCAGGTGTTTCATGGGGTGAAGTTGAATACGTTTCTCGAGGAAGATGAGGAATCGGGTAAAAAGAGCGGGAATATTCTGTTTGAGGTGAAGGATGAACCGGAAGCAACGCTCAAAGGGTTTCAGGTCGACTCCGGGCGTGAAGATATGGGTGCGTTTGATGAGGCCATTCAATATAAGGTGATGGTGGAGAAGGAAACGGGCAGGGAGTCATTCATCGTTACTCTGAAAAAGTCACCGAATTCTGAGCATGCGAAGTATAAGACCTTCAGCATCAATGAAAATGGGGTCATTAAAACAAGTGAGTTCACGCCTGCTACTAAGAACAAGCTGGAAACGCAATGGATTAAAGGACTTTCTGATGAAACACATGGGTACTATACAGATCTTCCGTATCAAAAAGGAGGATGGGTGTCTTTGATCGCCCTTGCTTTCCTCGGCATTCTTTCTATGATTGGGGCTATGTGGTTCAGGCGCAGGTCCGCTGCTGCTGAAACGGGGGAGGCTGCTTAGATCAATGAAACGAACATTTCTTACCACATGTTTTATGATCATGGTCATTTGTTACGGCCTATCTATTAGAAGATTCTTTACTGGGAAGAATTGCTTATACATTGAATTTTTTTACTGTGGCTGCGTATTCGATAGGGTTATTGATCGATGAGGAGTAGCCATTCTCATTGGGGTTTATACTGACATAAAAAACAAGACACCAGAAAAAAAGCAAGTAACCACTACTTGCTTCTTCTCTAATATCTTCTTATTGAACCTTCAACACTTCCCCCACATAAATCCGGTCACTGACTAATTTGTTCGCCTTCTTCAATTTCGAGACTGTTGTTTTATATTTTTTTGCGATGGCGGAAAGGGTGTCCCCTTTTCTTACCGTATGGGTTGTGACTTTAGCAGGGGCAGGGTTTTTATCCTTTGTTTGGGTTGCCCCGGCGATTTTCAGGACCTGTCCAACGTAGATCATATCGCCCTTAAGGTTGTTGAGATTTTTCAGGCTGCTTACGGTTGTGTGGTATTTCTTGGCGATCACGGATAGAGTATCGCCTTTTTTCACTTTATATGTCGTTGTTTTGGAAGGTGCAGCTGTATCGTTTTTCGAAGGAGCCGGTGCAGATCCTGAAACCTTCAACACTTGTCCGACATAGATGCGGTCGCTTGTCAGGTGGTTGATTTTCTTTAAATTGCTGATGGATGTCTTATATTTCTTGGCGATGGCAGAGAGGGTGTCCCCTTTCTTCACCTTATAGCTAGTGGTCTTTGGTGCAGCGGACTCATTTTTTGAAGGGGCCGTGGCGGAACCGGAGACCTTCAGCACCTGACCGACATAGATGCGGTCGCTCTTCAAATGGTTGATTTTCTTCAATTGACTGACGGACGTTTTATATTTCTTAGCGATGGCAGAAAGAGTGTCTCCGCTTTTCACTTTGTATGTGCCCGTTGCTTCTGTTTTTGCAGGAGGCGTTTCTCCCAAGAGATAGTACATGTCGTTACTGAACGTGATGTGACGTTTTCCTTTATACGTCATGGCTACTTGTTTAAACTGTTTCTCCATGTTCTCGACGTTGATTTCCATATCATTCATCGCGATGTCGTAGTCATGTTCTGACATGTCGCCATTCAAGTAGTCGATGGTATCGATTTCGGAGTTATATACTTCTATTAGACTGTTATAAATGTATTCATCCATGGCTGCGATTGCTTCATTGGAAGGGTTGACCGGAGCCTCTTTCTCCAACGCCCCATCGAAGTAGGCCAGATACTCATCGTACAGTTTCATTTGTTCTTTTTCCGATTTGGACCCATCGATCTTCGTCGTGTAGCCTTCCAGCGTACGGATGATCTTCGCATAATGAGCGGCGAATTGGTTCAGTTCAAGCTGATAGTTGATGGTTTGTGCAGCAAATACAGAATGTTGAGGCTGTAAGAGCGCACTGCTGGAAAACACCAAAGAGGTTGCCAGGATGGATGCGGTCAGCGTTTTTTTCGTGATCATGTTCATTCTCCTTCAGGAATCTATAAGTATAGGAATGATCTTCCTTATATGATTATAATAATCTGTAAAATAAAAGGAAATAGTTTTTGGTAGAACTATAAAACAATATTTTTCGACAAATCTCATGGAAAACTTTACAGTATTCTAATGTTCTTGTCGTAAATCATTTACACTCCTCCATTACAATAGAAAGACTGTTTGAATATTGGTTGGGGCTTGCCAGCAGATTGTTCCCCATCGCGTTTACAGTTCTGTTTTTTACCGTAGTGGGTTCGATCTTTATCATGCCTCAGGTGCAGTGGAAGCAAATCATAGCCGAGATATTTTCGTCCGCTCTTTATGTACAGAATTGGTACTTGGCCAGAAGTGCCGTGGATTATCTCGCTCAGAATAACCAGGCAAGCCCCCTGCAGCAATTTTGTGCGCTTTCCCTGTAGGGGCAATTATACCTCACTTGCCATTCGTCATTTTGTTCTCGTTTCTTCTGGCGAAAAAGGTACTGATAACACCTGTAAGAAAGACTTTGTTGCGTGTCCTGATCAGTCTTTTTACTCTATCAATTTCCTATTCCGTTTACAAAACTGCGGTGAATCAGACCTGAAAGTATTTTGATACGCTGGCACGTGTATGGGAGTTCAGCCAGGGTGAGATTTTGGCGCTGCTCATTCCTTATTTGACATTCAGTAAGTTCAACACATTGCGGCTGATCGCCTTCTATCGCCGGATTGTCACGGACAGCAAAGATGCGTGTGGTACCGTCGTGTTTCTTTTATTGATGTAAATATCCTTGGGGAACCGTGTCCACGTCCGGCACGTTCGTTGTCGAGAAAGCAATATCAGGCGGGTTGGACTTCAGCATCTCCAGTACCTTCTCATTCCAATCCATGCACGATTCATTCAACAGCCCGTCAAAATCCTCATCCGAGAAACGGCAGGCATCTTTATTTGTAGATATCGATTTAAAGTTTCATCTTCTAAGACAACTCTTCCAGTGCAGGGAACCAATGCCACGAGTGGGAACCGCCGACGGGGGCGATCGTATATTTGGGATGATCCGTTTCTCCACGTGAGCAGACGGTCACTTTGGTATCCTCCGTATTTGAGAAACATTCAGGATCCTCATAAAAGGAAGGCAGGTCCTCTTTCACAGCCAGTGCTGACGGAACAGGCTTCTTATCAGGATAGAAAAAGGCATCGAGGATTGTTCGGTTCCAAGGGACCAAGTTTTATCAGAAGCGGTACCCTGGGATTCATTATAATGATCCAACAGCACTTGATGTGCTTACTGTAAAGAATATTAACACAAGTGAAATAACGGTTGTCTTTGTCGGAACAGATGCAACGGCCGAAAATGGAAGTTAAGATGTATTAGATGTGCAGTTATTAAGTGATTTAACCCCTGCTCAACTTGAAGCGGCAAACTCTTACTTAGTTGAAGCAGATAATAAATTTCTTGGCACACTCATTGCCTTGAATTTAGTTTCACGCATCCCTGGTAAGAGGTATGATATATCAACAGGCATACCTCAGATCGGTGAAAAGTTTAGCACCTTGAAAAAAATCACACAGGATTTGCCAAGGGAGGTAAATACGTCATAGGTATAAAGGGAGAACCGGGTTATGGTGAAATCTATGCCGAAGCTGATGCCCACATCTTGACCAGCATCTGGACCGGCGAACCCCTTTATAGCAGTCATTCAGATAGAATCGAAATCACTCCTGGCAACCTTAACCTGTTGGCCGCATCCATGGAAGGGGAGGTTGCGGATAGGCTTGGTCATGCTCAGGAATACTTGACCCATTCAGAAGAGATTGCCCAGCATGAAGGTGACCGATATTCTTGAGGACGTTCTTGTAAATGATATTCTCGCACACTACAAAATTATCAACCATAATACTGCTAAGTTGAATAGTAACATTGCAGGGTTCAAACAACAGGTTTCAGATTTGGGAACGAACTTTGGTGAGCGGGATGCCTCCTTAAGTACCAGCATTTCATCTGGGGCTTCCGTTCAACATACGGTGACGATGCCGAAGAAAAACGTTTATATTCTGCAATCCTCTGATCATATGCTTATAGGGATGATGGTGAAGGATGTACTATTGGAAAGATCCTTTGAAAGTTTCAAAGGAGTTTCACACCGACTGCTTCTTCCGCTGTTGGGAACCTTGACCGGGATTGCGTTCGCCATTGAGAATTCACTGGAATTGATATCAGCGCAAATAAAGGGAACGGTGAACATAGTATTAAGCGGGACTTTGCATGGAAAACTCATCAGCGTTTTCTCAGGTTTCGATGACAAAATCCGCTCATACGTATCTTCCGCATTGGAACCGATCGATGAACTGGCTGGAACCATTGAAGGTCTCAGGGATGGGTTAACCAGATTGACCATTGGCTTCCCTGCTTTACTGGAGAGCTTCAAACCCTATATCGAATCTGCCATCTTTGACTTAACAGGCTATGCCAATATCCACCTTTACAATGTATCGGCCATGGCCATACATGAAGAAATGGAGCTGCTCTTTGACGCTATCGTCTTCCAGCTCAGTCATCACAAAGGAAAATCCATTCAAGCATTATGCAAAATCTCAAAAAGACTGAAAGACAACATGATTCAACTGCGTGAACAAATGGATCGTGTCACATTAGAGGGAACAGGTCCTTTACTTGTTCCTCTTTTTTTCGGTTAATTTCATCTATCTTATAGTATTAAGCCCGTAGCCACTCTTTATAAACAAAAGCTCCTTATAACAGCTCTTCCTAACCCTCGTACTTTCGAAACACTCCATTTGTCATATAGCCATCCCTCTAAAATTATTATAAAATTGAAAATACATATAATTGCAATCGTTTGCATTTTTTCGGTGGTGACGGTACGAAGCTGAGAAGTAGGGGAGGCGTTAAAGGGTCTCTCTTATGCTTGTATCATTATGCAAACGTTTCCACAATCCATCAAGAGTACTTCTATTATTATTATTTTACTAATCAATTACAAGGGGGAAAGCAAGAATGAAGAAAATGACCAAGCGTCACTTCTCGATCATGATGACATTGATGATGCTGATCAGTCTGTGGTCACCATTTGCTCCGGCGGCTTCTGCCGTTGCCGACGGAAATGAAACGGCGACAGCAGCGGATTCCGGTGACCGCACGGTTCGCTTCACGTATGACCGTGAAGACGAAACGTACGACGGCTGGAACATATGGGCATGGAATACAGGGGTAAAGAATGATCAAATCAACTTCGACTCCTATGAAAACGGAGTGGCGGTAGCGAATATTGCCGTGGGACCTGCAACGGAGCAGTTCGGATTTGTCCTTCGCAGCACCGAGGATTGGGGTACGGCGGAGAAGGAATTCGGAGACCGTTTCATTAAGGTGAACAAGAACGACACTCTCACCAAGGCATACATAACAAGCGGTGTCGAGAAAGTCCGCATCGTTCCGGATGGTTCCGCTCCGATCATCGATCAGGGGAACGCGACATTCTACTATCGTGACAAGGACCTTTTTAAAAACGATCAAATGGATACGATTGAGAAAGTCGAATTAAAGTACAATGGGGAAACGAAGGAAATGACGTATGAGCCGGAGAATGAGCGTTTTGTTCTGCCATACGATAACATTCCTAACGGGAAAAATGAGTACAGCTTTTTAGTCACAAAAGATGGCGTGACGACGGAATTGAGCGATCCGTACAATACGATTGACGGAAAATCGGTTCTTGATTTCCAAAAAGCCGATCTGACAGTGATGGGTTCCGTGGCTCCTGCAGCAGTGGATTATAATGAAAACGCTGTCTTGAATGTTGAGATCGAAGGATTGACAGATGGTTTAGAGATTCAAAAAATTACAGCAGATGTTTCTTCATTAGGCGGATCGGAGAAGCTTGAAATCGATCCCTCCTTGAATGAAGTGACCCTTTCTGTAGATGATGACATTACGGCAGGAACGAAGACGATTCCTTTAACCGCAGTGGACTCTTACGGAAACGTCTATAAAGGAAATACTGAAATCGAAGTGAAAGCAAGGCAGTCCGTCGGAAATTCCGACCTTGACTGGGATGAATCGATCATCTACTTCATGCTGACAGACCGATTTTTTAACGGAGATACATCGAATGATGATCCTTATGGTTTAAACTATGATAAAACTAAACGCGGTTCATATCAAGGCGGGGATTTTAAAGGAATTACGGAAAAACTTGATTACCTTGATAAGCTTGGTGTGAACACGATCTGGATCAGTCCGGTTGTGGAGAATGTGAAGTACGATGTGAGAAAAGGGGAAGAGGGGGAGCCTTATTTCGGCTACCACGGCTACTGGGCGAGCAACTTCGGTGAGCTCAACCCTCATTTCGGAAGCATGGACGATTTCCATAACCTGATCGACGAGGCCCACGATCGTGGCATCAAGATCATGGTGGATGTTGTATTGAACCATACAGGCTATGGATTGAAAGAAATCGACGGGGACCTGCCTGCGGATGAGCGTCCCGCCGGATACCCGACGGACGCCGAGCGTGAAAAATACAGCGATATCCTTCGTCAGGGCAATGTCGGGACAGATGAAGTGGTGGGTGAACTGGCCGGGCTTCCTGACGTGATGACGGAAGATCCTGAAGTGCGCCAGCAGATCATCGACTGGCAGACCGACTGGATCGAGAAAGCGAAAACGGATAAAGGCAATACGATCGACTATTTCCGTGTTGATACGGTGAAGCATGTGGAAGACGCGACATGGA
Organism: Bacillus sp. NTK074B; assembly: GCF_017303375.1. Taxonomy (GTDB): domain Bacteria; phylum Bacillota; class Bacilli; order Bacillales; family Bacillaceae_B; genus Rossellomorea. The sequence continues at coordinate 174,072 of NZ_JAFKOH010000010.1, forward strand.
TGGCCTTTAAGAACGCCATCACGGAAAAAATGCCGAAGCACAAAATGATCGGTGAAGCATGGGGCGCGAATGCTGACAATGACTACGGCTACCTTGATACAGGGATGATGGATTCCCTCCTCGACTTCGGATTCAAGGATATCGCCCGTGAGTTTGTGGATGGCAACCTGAAAGCTGCCAATGATAAGCTGACGGCCCGAAACGGGAAGATCGATAACACGGCCACACTGGGACAATTCCTTGGAAGCCATGATGAAGACGGATTCCTGTATTCGCTTGGCGGGGACAAAGGAAAGCTGAAGCTTGCTGCCTCCCTGCAGGCGACCTCAAAAGGACAGCCGGTCATTTATTACGGTGAAGAGCTTGGGCAGAGCGGAGCGAATAATTATCCTCAGTATGATAATCGCTATGACCTGAACTGGGATGATGTAGAGAATAATGATGTACTGGATCACTATACAAAGATCCTGAACTTCAGGGGGGTCCATTCGGATGTTTTTGCAAAGGGTGAGAGAACGACTTTAGGTGGTTCAAACAGCGACAAGTTCCTGGTGTTCTCCCGAGACTACAAAGACGACTCCGTATACGTTGGATTGAACGTAGCGGATGAAGCGAAAGAAATCACGTTGACGGTGGATTCTCCTGATGCAGTGGTGACCAACGCCTACTCTGGAGAAACCTACGATACTAGTGGGACGAATGAAGTAACACTGACCCTGCCTTCCAAAGCGGACGGAGGTACGGCCCTTCTGACTGTTGAAGGCGGGAAGGTCACCGGTGCAGTAGCCGGTGGAGGAGAAGATCCGAAAGCGGAACCTGTACCTGAAAACAATCTCCGCATCCACTACAACCGCACCGACGGCAACTATGAAAACTTCGGTGCATGGTTATGGAATGATGTCGCGTCACCTTCTGCCAACTGGCCGACAGGAGCGACGATGTTCGAAAAAACCGACAGCTACGGGGCATACATTGACGTTCCGCTTGCTGAAGGGGCGAAAAACATCGGATTCCTTGTCATGGATGTGACGAAAGGCGATGGGGGTAAGGACGGCGGAGATAAAGCCTTCTCGATCACAAATCCTGACGTAAATGAAATCTGGATCGAGCAGGGTTCGGATAAGGTGTATACGTATGAGCCGGTTGATCTGCCTGAGAACACGGTCCGCATCCACTATGACCGAGAAGACGGGAAGTATGAAAACTTCGGTCTTTGGACGTGGGGAGATGTGAAATCCCCGACAGAGAACTGGCCGACGGGCGCACTGGATTTTTCAAAAAAGGATCGCTACGGTGCATATGTAGACATTGAATTGAGTGACGATGCCAAACAGATCGGCTTCCTTGTGCTGAATGAGGCAACAGGGGAGAAGGACGGAGGAGACAAGACCTTTAACCTCCTTGATAAATATAACCAGCTATGGGTGAAGCAGGGTGAGGATAGCGTCTTCATTTCCCCACATGGTGATGTGGCGACGGGACTGGTATCATCCCAAGTCATTTCAGATGATACGATCCGCTTGAATTTCACGATGACGGATGGCTTGACGGAAGAAGCTTTACAATCCGGTCTGACTATTAAAGACAGTGATGGAGCCGGCGTGACAATCAACAGTGCCAAGATCACCGGGGACAAAACAGTAGAAGTGAAAGCAGACTTTGATCTGAAAAAGCTTCCCCTTTCCATCACCTACTCGGGCAGAACGGTTTCCGCAGCAGCGGGATGGAGATTGATCGACAATAAGTATGCCTACGATGGCGACGATCTCGGAGCCACTTATAAAAAAGGAAATGCCACGTTAAAACTGTGGGCACCGAAAGCAAGCAAAGTGATCGCGAACTTCTATGATAAAAGAGATGCGGCGACGAAAATCGACAGCGTGGAATTGACGCTAGGTGAAAAAGGCGTCTGGACGACAGACGTGAAAGCGAAAGACTTAAAAGTGAAGGATCTGAAGGGTTACTACTATCAATACGAAGTAACCAATGATGGCGTAACGAAAAAAGTACTCGATCCATACGCCAAATCCATGGCAGCCTTCACCGTCAACACAGAGGGTGAAGCAGGACCTGATGGCGACAACGTCGGAAAAGCGGCGATCGTCGACTTGAAGGGGACGGACCCTAAGAAATTCACACATGCCTCCATCGACGGTTATGAAAAACGGGAGGATGCGGTCATCTATGAAATCCATGTCCGTGACTTCACCTCCGACCCGTCCATCGAGAAGGATTTGAAAAAGGAACGATGGGGGACGTACGATGCCTTCATCAAAAAGCTTGATTACATCAAGTCAATGGGTGTGACCCACGTCCAGCTTCTTCCGATCATGGCCTGGTACTACGGTGATGAGACGAAGATGGGTGAACGGGAGCTTGAATATTCAGCGGGGGGCAATGAGTACAACTGGGGCTATGATCCTCACAGTTACTTCTCCCCGGACGGTGCGTATTCACAGGATCCTACTGATCCGCAACTACGAATCGAAGAAACGAAGCGCTTGATCGATGCCATCCATGATAAAGGGATGGGAGTCGTCCTCGACGTCGTCTACACCCATATGGCAAAAACAAGCACATTGAACGACATCGTTCCGAATTATTATGCGTTCCAGGATGATCAAGGGAACTTCCTGGGAGGCTTTGGGAATAACCTCGCCACCAACCATGTGATGGCTGAAAAGCTGATGGTGGACTCGGTAAAATACTGGTTCGACGAATACAAGATCGACGGTATGCGCTTTGATATGATGGGGGATGCAAGTTATCCTGCCATCCAGAAAGCCTACGACGCAGCGGCTGAAATCAATCCTGACGCCCTGTTCATCGGGGAAGGCTGGAGAACATTCGCCGGTCACCTCTCAGATCCTTCTTTAAAAGGTATGGGAGCCGACCAGGATTGGATGGACAAAACCGATGATGTTGGAGTCTTTTCTGACGAAATCCGTAACGAACTGAAATCTGGATTCGGTTCAGAAGGTGAGCCACGATTCCTGACTGGGGGAGCGCGTGACATCACCACCATTTTCAACAACATCAAAGGCCAGCCGGGCAACACGGCTGACGACGATCCCGGCGACATGGTCCAGTACATCGCGGCTCACGATAATCTGCCGCTGTACGACGTCATTGCCCAATCGATCAAAAAGGACCCGGCCATTCCGGAAAATAATCTGGAAATCCACAAACGGATCCGACTGGGGAACTCTATGATCCTGACATCCCAGGGAACGGCCTTCCTTCACGCCGGCCAGGAATATGGAAGGACTAAGCAGTGGCTTGGTGAAGGCGTACCGGAACAGAAATATCATGAGCTAGAGGACGAAAATGGAGATCCATTCGGCTACTTCATCCACGACTCATACGATTCTTCCGACGCCATCAACATGTTTGACTGGGAAAAAACAACGAACAAGAAGAAATACGAAATCAACACAACCACACGGGAATACACAGAAGGATTGATCAAGCTGAGAAGATCCACCAATGCGTTCCGACTCGGCGACAAAGAGCTTGTCGATCAGAATGTATCCCTGATGGATATCCCTGAAATCGCTGATACGGACTTACTGCTTGCTTATAAGAACGTGTCGACGGATGATACGGGTGAGTATTATGTATTTGTGAATGCCGACAACAAATCCCGGACTCTCTCTATCGGAGATTACGACTTCTCCAAAGGAAAAGTAGTCGTCGATAACGATGAAGCGGGAACAAAGCCTGTTTCCAAGAAGTCCGGTTTTACAATGACAAAAGATACATTGACGTTGGATCCGTTGACTACCGTGGTAGTCAAAGTGGATGAGAAGGGAAAAAAAGAAAAGAAGAAAAAGAAACATAAATAGAATGACATGGTTTGCGTTTTGATTCTTTATCCCAACCCTATTTGCCAGGGGTGGGATTTTTTTGTGGATTTTTTAAACAAACGTTTGAATAGCGGGCATCTTCTTTTCCATACTAATGATTATAGAGCTCATTAAACGTTTGTTTAAAAGCGGTAGACCAGATATTTTTATGTAGAGGTTTGTTCTTTATTGGAATTCGGGTACTTCATTATAAAGAACAATCAGTGAATAATGAATAGGAGAATCAAGAATATGAGATACCTGCTGCTATATATCTTACTCCTCAACCTCTTAGACGCATCCCTCACGATGTATGGATTACATTACGGACATATAACCGAATCCAACCCTCTCATGAATACCCTGTACCACACTGATCCATGGCTGTTTTTGCTCTTCAAGGGAGGCTTGTCCGTCTTATTGCTCGTCCTTCTTTATCACCTCAACCCTTTGAAACGATCTTCGAAAGCGTTACTATTTGTATCCATCACCGCAGCGGTATCCTATAGCTTTATTTGCCTGATGCATGGTTATTGGTTATGGGAGGTTGCCGGCAGCGGGGCGGGAATCGCATAGACTCAAATAAAAGAGGCCCTATCGCCTCTTTTTCGCTTACTTCAATTTAATTTGAACGGGCTTGCTTTCCTGAGCATGAATGGTCTTAGGGGTACGATTTTGCGACGCTGCCCTTTTCACAGAGCTTGTCACACTCTGAATCATATCCCCAACATCATGTGCGGATTCCACCAGCGGATCGACGGCTTTCATTTTCCCTTTGACATCAACGGAAATTTGATTGGCCGTATGAATCAGTTCTTCTGCTTCCTCTGTAATGCCATTCACGGCGCTCCTCGTATCAGCGAGGGTCTTCTTCGTTTCGTCCAGTGTATGCATGACCCTCCTTAATGTCAGAATCAAATACACAACGAGGATCGTAAATGCGACGGCTGCTATGGCCGCACTCCATTCAAGCATTGAGACCATCTCCCTTCTTTTACCTTAAGTCTATGAGATAAGGGGTTCAGACATTCCTTTGCTTAAATGGATGATTCACCTTCTCTATTATGAGGGGACATTCTTCTTAAACAAATGGTTATCCTGAAGTATTCTTTTGGGAATATAACGTACGTAACAGTATCAATTATGTTATCATCTGAATGGTTAAATTTATTCATTAGTTATTGACTACTTCGGGTGAATTATTTATATAACTCATAAATCATACGATAAAGGCAAAATCATTGAAAAATGATGACGCAAAACTATAGGGGCTAATGTCCTAAGAGACGATGCTTGCCAGTTTCCAAAACGGACTCCTGCGACTTATGATCATAAAGGAGGATTATGATGAAACATAATAAGATTTTATCAGCTTTAAAATTCAGATGGCACTCGGTGAGAATTCACTATCACCAAATGTTACTTGAAGGATGCCTGGATTCACAAATTAAAATGAAATTACAGCAAAAAATAACCTATCACAAAATGAAATTGAAGGATCTTCTATAAAAGGACAGATTTATTTTAGTATAATAATAGATACGAGATAGGTAGGCATTGCTAGTGAATAAGTGTGCCCATAATACGAGATTGTTACTATAAAAATAAGAGTGCAGCTCCCTCATCTTTAGACGATGATCTGTGATGACGGAACGGCCACATCATCCCTTGCTGATGTATAAGAAAACACACCTATATTATTATTCGTTTCAATAATGGAAGAGTCGCTTATATACTGATAGCGTATACTCTCTTTCCACACATAGTCAGAAGAGATGCTGCTTTCATCAGCTTTTTTAAAAAGTTTATACTCATGATTACAGTAGCGGTGAATGGTTCGATTGATCCTTTTTTTAGCATTCAATGAAATCATGAGCTTCATGACAGCGCCAGGTATACCAGAGTAGCTCATATTCTTTATGGGGCTGCTTGTAAACTGATGAATCTTCAGTTTTCTTCCATCCCTGAATGTAATATCTGATTGTACCGATGAAGCTGAATGAACATCACCGGATAGAATAATACAGTCACTTGGATTCCAAGCAGCTGCTTGATGAAGAAAATCGCTAAAACCTTTCCCGTTGTACTTCCAAGCCTCCAGGTCAAAGTTGGTTTGTACAGGCAAGCCAAGCCTGCTGAGCGGAAGCATGTAGTCATGCAGAAAGTTTTCGATTAACCCTATGCCATAAAGTGGAGAAGGGGACACAAGAATTAAGGGCTCACCTGCATGCCAGCCGGACGCTTTCAATTTGTCTCCAGCTATTTTCCAGCCTTCACGTTTGAGGAGGTTTGGACTAAGTTGTTCATCATCTACCCGGTTACCTACTTGTATGGATTTTATGTGATTTGAGTAGCTTCTCTGGGTTCTGGTGTCGAGAAAAAGGGCTTTAGGTGAAGTGGGAGAGGAGTAATGCCAGGAATCATAATTCCATAGAGAATAAATCCAATAGGAGTGGGGAAGTGAACCGGTTTGGAAAGAATCAAAATACGTTTGTATGGTTTTGCCGAAATGGGAAAACGTATCAGGCTCATTCCCCCAGCCTTGAAATAGCCAATAAGACGCCAAACCATTACCTATCACATGTCTGCCTAATGGTGCGTTCCATACATTTATTTTCCAATCCTCTGTCAAATTCCAATCATCCGTGATATCGTGATCATCAAACACCATATAGGTCGGTGTATTGGCTAATACCCTTCTGACAGCGTATAAAGCCTCCTCCAGTCTAGCCAGTTCTTTCATCTGCGATTGGTAGCGGTGTTGAAGCTGTTTCATTTCTAATGTATGCTCTAAAGTGTGTGAATCTTTAGAGGCGAAATAGACTGCATTCTTATTCAATGCAGTTTGAAAGGTGTCAAACAGACCCTCCTTATGGGCGAGTTCCCACAAAACGGGACTCCACGACAACATATACATGATTGCATATTCATTAAAGCTTAGCAGATGATTGGCAGCTTTTCTCGAAGTGAACTTACAGAAATGTTCCGTAATAAGTTGCCTCCCATTGATCTGTTTAAGGCACTTTCTAAAAGGCTCCTCCATTAATCCGGGTTCAACAAAACCCAGGTCTTCTTCTCGATTCACCAATTCTTCCCCGAATCTTGAGATGATCTTGATTATGGGATCTGCGACATCATCGGCATAGATTTGATCCCCCATTAAGAATAGGGAGGAAGGTCTAACAGAATGAATAGGGGATGAAGCGATGATTTGATCTGCTTCTATTAACACATCTTTTCCCAACCCGTGGAGCTTTCGACATGAACCATAGAGAATATTTGATGGAGTACCTTCCCTAATAGTAAAGGTAGGGTAAGCTAGAGTTCCGTAGACAATCGATTGTGGATGAGAAGGGGATAGTAAATCAAAGCTGCCCAAGTTCAGGGTGTCACCATTATTTCGAAACCATAAATTGTACCCCAGTAATTCGTTAACAGGGAAAGATCCTTCTTCTGGAGATACATAAATCAAACTGATATATAAGTTCTTTCCTGCTTGAATCGTATTCGTCTCGGACTCACAGTCTATTTTCATATAGTCTAAAACTTGAGATCCATTTTCACGCTCTATTTTAAATAACTCTGCTTTAATATCATAAGGCCTGCTTAAAGCAATCCAAATAAAAACTCTTTCAGATTCCACCCGGCGAACAATCGGACCGCATAATATCGTGGGAAAATCCATCATTCCATCACCCCATTCTTAAACTACTATTATTCTATTCACCGCCTACGAATAGTGTGTAAACAAGCATAATGCAAAGAGGTCCGTCCCTCATCGTATATGAGGGACGGACCTCTAGAGAATAATAAATGCTAAATATGATGATTGAGTGAAGATCAAACACACAGTAGTGGATAATATATATGCTGAATCATAATGTAGATGTTCAACTTTTTTGGATTTCCTATTGATATAATCTTTGAGAATGTGGTATATTCTTTTTCGGCTAACAAAAAGTTAATTAAATAGGTAGAAAAAAAGTTCGATCAAACTGTCGATTAGAAGTTGACTTCTGCGAAATTAACTGATATAGTAATACTTGTCTTTGAGAGCAAGTCATTAGAATGGCCCATTGGTCAAGCGGTTAAGACACCGCCCTTTCACGGCGGTAACACGGGTTCGAATCCCGTATGGGTCACCAAATTTTTTGCGAAAGTAAAATAACTTACCATTACATATCGGAGGATTAGCTCAGCTGGGAGAGCATCTGCCTTACAAGCAGAGGGTCGGCGGTTCGATCCCGTCATC
>NZ_JAFKOH010000110.1 GCF_017303375.1 Bacillus sp. NTK074B
TCCTTCGTTCACAAGCGACATGATAGACGCTTGTTCAGCTTCGGTGTCCCGCAGCTCCTTTTCGGTTTCCATCTTGTCGAGGTAGATGCGATCCCCGGTCGATTGGGCCATGAACTGTGCATAGGAATCGGAGTCGGCGTTCGCATCCTCAACCACTGCATCTGCGCTCGCGGTCAGGAAGTCCTCGATCCCCTTGGCTTTCCGCTCAAGCACCTGCCACAGTACGACGTCCGATGTTTTCTCGGTGGCATAGGCGAGGATCTC
>NZ_JAFKOH010000111.1 GCF_017303375.1 Bacillus sp. NTK074B
TTGCGGCGGTGCTTACGGGCGCATGCGGCGGTATCGGTCGCGGCGTGGCCGAAAGGCTGGCGGAAGACGGGTGGCGGCTGGTCGTTACCGATCTGGACGGCGCGAAGGCCGAGGCACTGGCGGCTGAGCTGCCCGGTGAAGGTCATCGCGGGCTGGGCTGCGACGTCGCGTCCGAAACGTCCGTCACCCAGCTTTTCGACATGATTTCCAAGGATTACGGCATCGTTGACGGGTTGGTCACGGCGGCGGGCATCCTGCGGTTGG
>NZ_JAFKOH010000112.1 GCF_017303375.1 Bacillus sp. NTK074B
TTCTCAAGCCGCCCTTCCGCCTCGGGCGTCTTTTCGTTCTGCCACATCGCGGTATAGCCCGATTCGTCGAGCATCATCTCGGCCAGCCGCACATGGCTGACGCCGCCTGACGGCGCATCGTCGTCGATCACCAGCGCGTCGTCCTGACCGGGCACGACAGGGCTGCGCACCATATCGTGCCAGCGCGCCATATTCTCGATGAACGCGCGCGGATTGCCCGCTGCCTTGCCCCCCAGCAGCCCGTCGCGCAGAACCAAGGCCGCG
>NZ_JAFKOH010000113.1 GCF_017303375.1 Bacillus sp. NTK074B
CTCGTTGATGATCCAGTTCGCGGTTCTCTTGCCGTCCCCGCCGCCCAGCGACTCTTCGAAATAGCGCGCCAGCTCGACATCCGCCGTCAGGACCGAAGCGTCGTAATCCGTCAGGCCGAAATCACTCATGAAGCGCGCCTTCTTGGCGTCGGGCAGTTCGGGCATCGCAGCCGCGATTTCATCGACCCATTCCTGTTCGATTTCCAGCGGCAGCAGATCGGGATCGGGGAAATAGCGATAATCCTGCGCCTCTTCCTTGGAGCG
>NZ_JAFKOH010000114.1 GCF_017303375.1 Bacillus sp. NTK074B
CGCCTGGGCCTATGAGAACCGCACGGCTGCCTTGCGCATCCCCTCGGGCAGCTTCAAGGCGCGGCGTATCGAGCACCGCGTGGCGGGCGGCGACATCAATCCATACCTGATGATGGCGGGCGTTCTGGGCGGCGCTCTGCTGGGGATCGAGGACGGCCTGACCCCGCCCACGCCGATCACCGGCAATGCCTATGATCTCGACCTTCCGCAAATGCCGACAAAGTGGCAAGATGCGATCGACGCGTTCGAAAGCAGCCCCGAAAT
>NZ_JAFKOH010000115.1 GCF_017303375.1 Bacillus sp. NTK074B
CTTCAATGATCTTGAAAATGGGAATCGACAGGTGATCTACATCACTGCTAGTATTGGAGTAGCGACTGCACCTGATCAAGGTGAAGATACTCAGACGCTGATTCGAAATGCGGACCGTGCGATGTATACCGGAGCAAAGCAGCAGGGGAGAAACCGTGTTGCGAGTTATGTCGGATGACGAAAACCCGCTCTTCACCAAAGGTGAAGAGCGGGTTTTTAATAGTGGAAGAAGATCTACTTTTTCGTACGATTGAGTGGGACTGG
>NZ_JAFKOH010000116.1 GCF_017303375.1 Bacillus sp. NTK074B
CGCGATTGACCTCGTTTGTGACCATTCCTTCGCTCGAGAGCCGCATCAACGCCTCTCTGATCGGCGTCAGGCCCAGATTGTAGCGTTCACGCAGATCGGCGGCGCGCAAGCGCTCGCCTGGAAGCAGGTCTCCGTGCAGAATCTCGTGCCGCAGCAGGTCATAGGCAGAAGCCTGGGCGTTTTCGGTGGTGCTCATTTTTTGTATTGACTTACAGATTTTATAAAATCTAATCTAATTCACATAATATGACCCGTCAAGCCTGG
>NZ_JAFKOH010000117.1 GCF_017303375.1 Bacillus sp. NTK074B
TCAATCCGGCGCATCTGCACGTCGGTCGGGAAGACATCGAGCTGGATCGGACTGTGGTACATGTAGTGATCAATTGAGGTTTCCTACACAATATCAGGTGGAAGTGTGCGCTTCCACCTCGATTTCCCCACGAGGGGAAAAGGGGGCTCACGCCCCCTTCTCGAACTTCATGACCGGAATGCCGAGCTTTTTGGCCTTGTCGGCAAGGTTCTCCTGGATACCCGTGCCTGGGAACACCAGAACACCCACGGGTAGCACGTCCAG
>NZ_JAFKOH010000118.1 GCF_017303375.1 Bacillus sp. NTK074B
CGACCCGTCCCGCAGATCAGGCAGAACCGCCTTCGATCTGAGGGATGGGCGGGGCATTGCGGCCCTGAGAATCACGGCCTTTGCCTTTCCGCTTTCGGCGGGGGCAACGGCCGGGATTTTGCGGTATGCGCCGGGGGCGCACCGCGCGTGACTCCGGCGGGCCCGCTTTCCTCAGGGTTGGCTGAGGCCCGCGGCGGAGTGCGCATCGGCGTCTCTGCTGCGATGATCTGGTTGATAAGCGCCGCGGCGGCCTTGTGCATTTCT
>NZ_JAFKOH010000119.1 GCF_017303375.1 Bacillus sp. NTK074B
GTTCCCTCGGCCCGGGCCGGCGTGAACGCGGCCCCTGCGGCGGTGGTGACACCTTCCCCCTCGACCCCACCGCAGGGTGCCGCCCGAAACAAGCGCATGGCCTGCCCGGAAGATCTGAGGGGGCTGCAGCGCGAGGTGTGGTTCCACCTAGAGTCATTGGCTACCGATTCGATCTTCGACACCGAGCTCGACCTCGATTTGGTCAGAGGGCTCGCCGGCGGCCGCCACCTCGGTGAATTGGCGCTGGATCTCGACGTGGATGCC
>NZ_JAFKOH010000011.1 GCF_017303375.1 Bacillus sp. NTK074B
TGATTCACAAAAAAATTTTCACAAGAGAATAAAACGGTTGTAAGCACTGGTATAATAACTTTTTCCGAGGGAGTCGAACAACTTCCGCTCCATTCAACTTATAAGCATAAGTTAATAAGGATTAACACTACGTAGTCTATTTATTTATAAACCAATCCTTATGCTTATTTTAAATAAATCTGTCTGTTTAAATAAAAAAACCTGACCTTAATGATCAGGTTTTCAGTCCGTATTAAATAGCTACGATAGCAATGGTTAGTACGAAGAATAGTACCGATAATACGATTGTGATTCTGTGAAGTACTAAGTCAATACCACGTGCTTTTTGTTTCCCGAAAAGTTGTTCTGCACCACCAGAGATGGCCCCTGAAAGTCCAGCACTTTTACCTGACTGAAGTAATACAAGAGCAATAAGTGCAATTGATACGATAATAAGTAAAGTGACTAAAAAAGTGTGCATGAGTCCCACCTCCTGATACGAACATAACATTAGTCTTAGTTTACCATAGGAAAGATGTAGGGGACAAGGTAATATTGTTTGAATTATGTAAAGGTTTGGATTTGAGGAGGCGTATGTCAGTGATTGGTTTTGGTATAAAATGTTAAATGGCTGGATTCCTGGCTATTTCGGCCGGATTTGACGTTAAATCGGCTGGATTTTCTCTTAAACCTGCAGGATTCTCACCAATAACGGCTGGATTTTCGCTAAAACCCGCTGGATTCCTCTCAAAACCAGAAGCTGACACCATCCGGAAGCACTTGAATCAACACCAAAAAGCTGGACACCGATTACATCCCCCTCCACAAATCTCCACAAACCAAAAAAACAGCCCCGTCCAAGGACGGGGCTGATTCTCTTCAATCGTTATTAGCGATTAACGTTATAGAACGTTTTCGCTCCAAGATATTGAGCTGTGTGAGCCAATTGATCTTCGATGCGAAGTAGTTGGTTGTATTTCGCAACACGGTCCGTACGTGACGGGGCACCTGTTTTGATTTGACCAGCGTTTGTTGCAACAGCGATGTCAGCGATTGTGCTGTCTTCTGTTTCACCTGAACGGTGAGAGATGACTGCTGTGTAACCAGCTCGTTTCGCCATTTCGATCGCGTCAAATGTTTCAGTCAGTGTACCGATTTGGTTCACTTTGATCAGGATCGAGTTACCGATACCTTGCTCGATACCTTGTGAAAGCTTAGTCGTGTTTGTAACGAAAAGGTCATCGCCTACTAATTGAACTTTGTTACCGATGCGGTCAGTCAGTAGTTTGAAACCATCCCAGTCGTTTTCGTCAAGACCATCTTCAATTGAGATGATTGGGTATTTGTTGCACATTTCTTCATACCAATCAACCATTTCTGCTGACGTACGAACGACGCCTTCGCCGGAAAGATGATATTTACCGTCTTCTTTGTTGTAGATTTCAGAAGCTGCAACGTCCATTGCAAGAAGAACTTCTTCTCCTGGCTTGTATCCAGCTTTTTCGATTGCTTCGATGATGGTAGAAAGTGCTTCTTCATTGGATTTAAGGTTTGGAGCGAATCCACCTTCGTCACCCACTGCCGTGTTGTAGCCTTTTGATTTAAGAACTGATTTCAGGCTGTGGAAGATTTCAGCACCCATGCGCAGACCTTCTTTGAAAGTAGGAGCTCCTACAGGCATGACCATGAATTCCTGGATGTCTACGTTATTGTCAGCGTGCTCTCCACCATTTACGATGTTCATCATTGGTACTGGAAGCTGCTTCGCGTTGAATCCACCAAGGTATTGGTATAATTCTACTCCGAAGAAGACAGCAGCTGCACGAGCAACAGCCATGGATACACCAAGGATTGCATTGGCACCCAGTTTACCTTTGTTCTCTGTACCGTCAAGAGCGATCATCGCCTGGTCGATGGCAACTTGTTCCGTCACATCATAACCGATGATTTCTTCAGCGATTTCATTGTTTACGTTATCGACTGCTTTTTGTACCCCTTTACCAAGGTAGCGGTCTTTCTCTCCGTCACGAAGTTCTACTGCTTCGTATTCACCAGTTGATGCTCCAGATGGAACAAGTGCGCGTCCGAAAGCACCTGATTGTGTGTAAACTTCTACTTCGATTGTTGGGTTACCGCGTGAATCCAATACTTCACGAGCATATACGTCTGTAATAAATGGCATTTAGAATCTCTCCTTATTTTTTAATTAATGATTTTCCAGTCATTTCGTCTGGTTGCTTGACATTCAATAGATCTAACATTGTCGGGGCAAGATCGCCAAGGATCCCTCCGTCACGAAGCTCCACGCCTTCTTTTGTCACGATGACAGGAACGGGGTTCGTCGTGTGAGCCGTCATAGGCTTGCCATCTTCGGTCAGTACTTCATCTGCATTCCCATGGTCTGCTGTGATGATGGCTGTACCGCCTTTTTCCGTGATGAGGTCGATGATCTTTCCAAGGCATTCGTCCACTGTTTCGATTGCTTTGATCGTCGGCTCAAGCATACCTGAGTGACCGACCATATCAGGGTTTGCAAAGTTCAGGAGTATGGCATCCTGGCGATCTTCACGAATCTCTTCCAGTAAAGCGTCCGTCACTTCATAGGCACTCATTTCAGGCTTCAAGTCATACGTTGCCACTTTAGGAGAATCGATGAGGATCCGTTTTTCACCCGGGAATTCATCTTCACGTCCGCCACTCATAAAGAAGGTGACATGAGGATACTTCTCGGTTTCTGCAATGCGAAGTTGTTTCAGTCCGTTTTGTGAAAGAACTTCACCCAGTGTGTTATCCAGGTTTGTCGGCTTGAACGCAACAAATCCATTAACGGTTTCACTGAATTTGGTTAAGCATACAAAGTGAAGATCTTTCGGGAATTTATCCCCGCGATCGAATGAACGGAAATCTGCATTGGCAAATGTATTCGAAATTTGGATGGCACGGTCAGGACGGAAGTTATAGAAGATAACAGCATCTTCATCTTTGATCGTCGCTACGGGCTCCCCGTTTTCTTTGGTGATAACGGATGGAATGACGAATTCATCGTAGATTCCATTTTCATACGAATCGTTGACCAGTTCGATTGGATCGTGATAGCTTGGGCCCTCACCATATACCATGGCACGGTAGGATTTCTCCACCCGTTCCCAACGCTTATCGCGGTCCATTGAATAGTAACGACCTGAAATCGTCGCAAATTGACCTACACCGATTTCTTTCATTTTCGCCTCTGCGTCTTCAATGTACTTCTTCGCCGTTTGAGGGCCGACGTCTCGACCGTCAAGGAAGGCATGGACATATACATCCTTCATTCCTTCTTCGGCCGCTAAACCAAGAAGGGCATAAAGATGCTCGATATGGCTGTGCACTCCGCCATCCGAAAGCAATCCGAAGATATGAAGATTCGTCCCTTTTTTCTTCGCGTGATTGATGGCATCCAGGAATGTGGTATTCTGTTCGAATTCCCCTTCACGGATGGCCAGGTTCACACGAGTCAAGCTTTGGTACACGATACGTCCTGCACCGATATTCAAGTGACCTACTTCAGAGTTCCCCATTTGACCTTCAGGGAGACCTACCGCTTCTCCACTGGCTGTCAGTTGATTGTGCGGGTACTGGTTCCACAGGCGATCGAAGTTTGGCTTCTTCGCTTGGGCAACAGCGTTCCCTTCTTTCGTGTCACGGCAAGCAAAACCATCTAAGATGATTAATGCAACGGGTGATTTACTCATTGTTACTTGCACCTTCTAACAATTGCAGGAAGCTCTGTGGTTCAAGGCTTGCTCCACCAACAAGGGCACCATCAATATCTGATTGAGCCATGTATTCTTTGATGTTAGCCGGTTTCACGCTGCCGCCGTATTGGATGCGCACTGCTTCAGCAACGGTTTGAGAGAATTCTCCTGCAACCACCTGACGGATGTGGGCACATACTTCGTTCGCGTCTTCTGCTGTAGAAGATTTACCAGTACCGATGGCCCAGATTGGCTCATAAGCAATGACCGTTTGTTTCACTTGATCTTCAGAAAGGCCGGCAAGTGCTTTTTTCACTTGAGTTCCAACAAGATCTTTTGTTTCATTATTTTCACGTTGTTCAAGGGTTTCACCCACACAAACAATTGGTGTTAAACCGTGTTTGAAGGCAGCGAGAGTCTTCTTGTTCACTGACTCATCCGTTTCATTGAACATTTCACGACGTTCTGAGTGTCCAAGGATGACATATTGTACACCTAAGTCGGAAAGGGCAACAGGACTTACTTCTCCTGTGAATGCTCCGTTTTCTTCAAAGTGCATGTTTTGAGCACCTACAGCCACTTTAGAATCTTTTGTCAAGTTCACTAGGCTTTCTAAAAATAGGGCTGGGGAACAAATGACAGAATCCACTACTTCTTGATCCGGTACAAGTCCTTTTACTTCTTCAGTAAAGGATTTAGCTTCTCCAAGCGTTTTGTTCATTTTCCAGTTACCTGCAATAATTGGTTTACGCAATGTACTCATCCTTTCTGGTTTTCAAATCGTTTCAGCAAAATGGTTGGTCTTTGAGAAGCGATTACTTATCGTTAAGAGCGACTACTCCAGGAAGTTCTTTTCCTTCCATGAACTCGAGTGATGCTCCACCACCTGTAGAAATATGATTCATCTTATCAGCATAGCCGAACTTTTCAACGGCTGCTGCAGAGTCACCGCCACCGATAACAGAATATGTATCTGTTGCATCGGCTAACGCCTCCGCTACGGCTTTCGTTCCATTTGCAAATGTTTCTAATTCGAATACACCCATCGGTCCGTTCCAGATCACAAGCTTAGAATCTTTGATTGTATCCTGGAAAAGAGCTCTTGTCTTAGGTCCGATATCAAGTGCTTCCCAATCAGAAGGAATCGAATCGATGTCTACTTCCTTCGTATTTGCATCATTTGAGAAGTCATCAGCAACGACTACATCAACAGGCATAAGGAATTTAACGCCTTTTTCTTCGGCTTTTTTCATGAATTGCTTGGCTAGATCAATTTTATCTTCTTCAAGAAGGGATTTCCCTACTTCATGGCCTTGGGCTTTCACGAATGTGTAAGCAAGTCCTCCGCCGATGATCAGGTTGTCCACTTTATCTAACAGGTTGTCGATGACACCTATTTTGTCTTTTACTTTCGCTCCACCGACGATCGCTGTGAATGGTCGTTCAGGATTGGATAGGGCTTTTCCTAATACGTCAAGCTCTTTCTCCATCAGAAGACCTGCAACAGCCGGAAGGTGCTTCGCCACTCCTTCAGTAGAAGCATGCGCACGGTGAGCAGCACCGAATGCATCGTTCACGTAAAGGTCAGCTAACGCTGCAAATTCTTTCGCAAGCTCAGGGTCATTCTTAGTTTCACCAGGGTAGAAGCGAACGTTTTCCAGTACAAGGACATCGCCTTCAGACATGTCACTGATCTTGGATTGAACAGCGTCACCATATGCTTCATCGGCTTTGGCTACATTTTTCCCAAGAAGTTCGGAAAGTCTTTCAGCCACTGGAATTAAGCGCAGCTCTTCCACCACTTCACCTTTAGGACGGCCTAAGTGACTGGCCAGAATGACTTTTGCTCCGCCTTCCACTAAATACTTAATAGTAGGAAGTGCAGCTTGAATACGGGTTTCATCGGTAATCTTGCCTTCAGACATCGGTACGTTGAAGTCTACACGGCAAAATACGCGTTTCCCTTTTACATCGACATCTTTGATCGACTTTTTGTTCATCGTAAAAGGCCTCCTTTGGTTTTCAATTTCTACATCTTTTTCAAAAAAATAGAAACAACAATAAGAAAAGGGAGAGGGGAATCTTCCCCGCTCCCCTTCATCACATCTTCATTATAGATGGTGGGACAAAATTTATCCATCAATCACCATGCTAATGATGTCAATTTACAAAACTTTATCGATTAAAGTCCTTTAGAAGCGATATAACCTGCTAGGTCTACTACACGGTTAGAGTATCCGCTCTCGTTATCGTACCAAGAGATGACTTTTACCATGTTGTCTTCTAGAACCATTGTAGAAAGTGCATCTATTGTAGAAGAAGCCGGGCTACCGTTGTAGTCAGTTGATACTAAAGGCTCTTCGCTGTAAGCAAGGATTCCTTTAAGATCGCCTTCAGCAGCTTCTTTAAGAGCTGCATTTACATCTTCAGCCGTTACGTTCTTATCAAGTTCAGCAACTAAGTCTACTAGAGAAACGTTTGGAGTTGGAACACGAACCGCTCCACCGTTCAGTTTCCCTTTAAGCTCAGGAAGAACTAGAGATACAGCCTTCGCAGCACCTGTAGTTGTTGGAATCATGTTCTCAGCAGCTGCACGTGCACGACGGTAATCTTTATGTGGTAAGTCTAAGATTTGTTGGTCGTTTGTGTAAGAGTGGATGGTTGTCATCATTCCACGCTTGATTCCGAATTTATCGTTAAGAACTTTCGCGAATGGCGCTAAGCAGTTTGTTGTACAAGATGCGTTAGAGATAACGTCGTGGCTAGCCGCGTCGTATTTATCTTCGTTAACACCCATAACAACTGTGATATCTTCATCAGATGCAGGAGCAGAAATGATGACTTTCTTCGCGCCGGCTTCGATGTGTTTCGCAGCGTCAGCACGCTTTGTGAAACGGCCAGTAGATTCAACAACGATATCTACACCAAGATCTCCCCAACCAAGTTGAGCAGGATCGCGCTCTGCCAATACTTTTACTTTCTTACCGCCAACTACAAGGTAGTCACCGTCAACAGTTACTTTCTCTTGAAGAGTTCCGTGAACTGTATCATATTGTAAAAGGTGAGCAAGCATGTTTGCATCAGTTAAGTCATTAACTGCTACTACCTCTACGTCGTTATTTTTAAGTGCTGCACGGAATACATTACGTCCGATACGTCCAAATCCGTTAATACCAATTTTTGTTGCCATGAATAATTTCCTCCTTTAGATAGTTAAGGATGATTTTTTTATATTTCAAAAGGGCTTACCCTTTTAAAAGCTCTCTCGCTGCTCCTTCATCCGTGATGAGCACGGTCTTGTGTGGAGCACCTTTCATATACGCCCGAATCGCTTTCGCCTTCGAGCTGCCGCCAGCGACGGCGATGACGTTCTCGATGTGACTTAAATCTTCTAATTGCAGGCCGATCGTCGGCACCTTATGTACCACTTCACCTGCTTCGTCAAAATAGTAACCAAATGCTTCCCCGACGGCGTGACCCTCGGTGATTTTCTCAAAATCCTCTTCCGTGGTCTTCCGTCTTTCTGCCATTGTGATAGCATCCCCAATTCCATGGAGAACCATGTTGGCGGATTTGATCAAATTAAGGACCTCTTTGATCATCGGTTCTTTCAAGAAGGACTTATATACTTCTTTACTAACCTGATCCGGCACATATAAAACACGATGACGCGTCCCTGTGTGCTCGGCCATCTTGGCACAGATGGTATTGGCCTGGTTCTTCACATCTTCCCCGATTCCACCCCGAGCAGGAACGAACAAGGTTTCGTCAGAAAAATCAGGTGTCAGCCTTTCTGCTACGGCTGCCATCGTCGAACCTCCAGTCACAGCGATGATAGTATTTCCCTTAAGTCGGCGTTTCATACTAGCAGCTGAAGCACGCCCTAATTCTTCTTTTACCCAAGGTGACTCATCACTATTCCCCGGAACGATTACAATTTCATGAAGATTAAGTAACGATTTTAATTCCTGTTCCATTACGTTGATCCCGGAAATCTCCCTCATCATGCTTTCAAGGTTCTCTAAAAGCTGGATACCATCTTCCGTCATGATCATCCCGGAAGTTTTGATATCAATGAGATCTTGATTATTCAGGAACTCCACTTCACTTCTCAGTACGCGTTCCGTCAGGCCCATATTCTGAGCAAGACTTCTGCGTCCGACAGGCTGCATGAACCGGATGGAACGTAGAATTTGATGCCTTTTTTGCATAATTTCAAGCAGGTCAGGTAATAATCGCTTTTGTATGTCAATTAAAGATTCCATAGTTAAAAGCTCCTTCAAATGAAGTGCGCGGATGCGTTGGACTCATTTGGTCCCACATAGACATATTATGTCCCACTACCTCCAAAAAAAATTCATCCCTGCTTACAAGTTTCATTTTATCAGGGTATGAATCGTAATTCAACTAGAAACTATCGGGTTTTTTCATGTAAACGCTTGCTAAGCGTAAAATAATCAATCTGCCCATACTGAAGGATCTCCCCGTCCATTTCCACGACCGGGATCATCAAACTGAAACGTTCGGTCAGATCATCGCTTTCCTCGATGTCCTTCTCAAGGATTTCAAATCCCAGTTCATCCTGGAGAAGTTTTAAGGTGATTTTTGCGTCTTCGCAAAGCCCGCATTGTGTGCGTGTGTAGAATGTTACTGCGTTCATACTCGTACCTCACTTTATACTATGATGGGTGGATCTTTCCGGTGTCATATTTCCGGTGCCGTTTCCGGTGCCAATTTCCGGTGCCATTTCCGGTGCCAGGCACTTTTTTACCACCTGGTGCCTGGCACCAAACTCACTCTCAGTGCCAGGCACCGACCGAAACCGTACTATTCATACCTCCTCCTCATCGTCGAAGAAACAATTCCCATTTGATCCCGGTACTTGGCGATGGTCCTTCTCGAAACATCATACCCTTTATCCAGTAGGAGATTGACAATCTTCTGGTCTGATAGCGGCTTTTTTTTGTCTTCTTCATCAATCAGCTTTTGGAGCTCATTCTTGACCGTCCGGGCCGAAGCTGCTTCGGAATCTTCGAGACGTACTGATTTAATCGCCGAAGTAAAGAAATACTTCAACTCGAAGATCCCATACGGCGTCTGCATATATTTCCCCTTCACGGCACGGCTGATGGTGGATTCATGAACACCGATTTCATCCGCCACCTGCCTAAGCGTCAGGGGCTGGATGAAAGATGGCCCTTGCAGAAAGAAGTCCTTCTGCTTTTCAGCAAGCATCCTTCCTACCTTCAGGATCGTTTGTTTTCGCTGACGTAAACTTTGCAGCAGCCACTGAAAGTCCTGTTCCTTTTCCTGAAGATAGGACTGGACTTCCTGATCCGGATGATGCTTTAAGAAATCTGTGTACTCTTCATTATATGTGACGTTGACCGTTGTACCATCATGTAAGGATACGGCCACGGTATGTCCGTCGAGCACATTCACAACCAGCTCAGGGGTAATATATTCAGCTATATGCTGTGAATATTTCGATCCTGGTCTTGGGTTGCACTGCCGGATGAAATCGGCCACGTTCTGGATGGCTTTCAGCTCAACCGAAAGATCCTTCGCAATCGCCCTCCATTTCTTTTCGGCGAAAGCTGGAAAATGGTTGTCTACAACCATGGTAACCAGTGAGGGAACTTCTGCTTTCCGCCGCAGTTGAAGGGAAATGCATTCCTGAAGGGATCTCGCCCCTATTCCGGCCGGTTCTAATTCCTGCAGCCTATGAACATAGTTTTCTAGTTGAGCCATTTCCAAACCATGTTTTTGAATAAAGGCGTTTTCATCCATCCTTAAATATCCATTGTCATCCAGGCTGTATATTAACTCTTCCATTACCTTTCGATCTAAGGAAGTAAGCGATTTCATATTTACTTGAACAGATAACGCATCCGCTAGCGTTCTCGTTGGGACGGATACATACTCATACCAATCCACTGTATGTTCATGGCGTCCGGCGCTTCGTTTATAGGTATAAGGTTCTCTTTGAAGAAGGGGATCTTTTTTAGGCGGTTCTAATTGGATAAGGGGATTCTCTAATTGCTTAGCTTCCAGATAAGCATTCAGTTCCATCGTAGAATATTGGAGGATGGTGATGGCTTGAGAAAGTTGCTGTGTCATTTGAAGCTTCAGTTGTTGATTTTGAAAAAGACCTGCTTTCAAATTCATGATTACTAACCTCCCATTTATCTATTCTACAATAAAAATGGTTGTTCGTTAATGGGAATTCGTTGGTAGTTGGTGGGTTTGTACTATATATATGATTTATTCCTTAAAAACTTTACGGAGGGAGTAGTGGTTGATTTCCGCTGCAGGTGCCCGCTTTCCGCGGGGCGGGCGGTGAGCCTCCTCGGCTTCGCCTGTGGGGTCTCACCTGTCCCGCGTTTCCCGAGGGAGTCGAGCACCTTCCGCTCCAATCAACTGTCGTGGTGTGGGTGTTCTCCATCCATCACAACATCATTCTCTTAAATTTTTGTACAATAGAATAAAAAGCTACTAATGAAAAAGACACAGGAGGATGCCTCAATTGAACATCACGATAAAGTTGAGTTATTTAGCTGATTTACTTACTAATGAAGAGCGGTAGATGCCCTCGGATATTTCTCCAGGTGTTATTCGAGTCTTTTTGTAGAGAGAATGAAAGTCCGTAATCTTGTACTGTTCTGCCAGCTTTAGCATTAATTGAGCGCATGCTTTCGCATCATCTGCAGCATGATGGTGGTTATCTAATTGGATTCCAAAATATGTACAAAGAGAGGATAACTGATAGGCAGGAAGACCCTTCACCATTTTTCTGGACAACTGATATGTGCAGAGAAATTGGTTGTATACGGGCTTCATTTCATAACGAGCTAAATTATCCCTCAAAGCGTATCCATCGAAGGAAAGATTATGGGCAATCATCAATTTATTCTCTATTTTGTCCTTGATAGAATGATAGAAAGCATCGAACGTCATCGCGCCTTCAACATCTTGTGGTTCAATCCCATGTATTCTGATATTAAAATGATCAAATTCCTCTTCCGGATCAATCAATTGGTAAATGGAATCAACCATTTCACCATTTTCTACAAATACCATTCCGACTGAGCATATACTGTGTCTTGCACGATTAGCCGTTTCAAAGTCAAAAGCTACAAAATCTTTCATTCTAATCCACCATCCCCGGTTATAGATTGTTCTTCTTTGCTATATCAACGAGTTTCCTCTTCTCCAAATCTTCTCATATAAGGCGAAGTATCTTCTTCCAAAACAAATTTCCACGCATAAGCGTTCTTTTACGTGCTTTGTCTCCTTCATATGTATATGACTCATAATCATATAGGATATTGAACTACACTTCCTCAGAATAGGAACATTATATAACGAAAAAAGGTGCTTCCACAAATTAATAACTTGTAGAAACACCTTCATATCACTCTTTCAACTACGCCCTCGGAGGGAATCGAACCCCCATCTTAAGAACCGGAATCTTACGTGCTATCCGTTGCACCACGAGGGCAAGAAATGAATAACCGTCACGAATATATATTATAAGCCAGAAATTGCTTGTTTGCAATAGATATTATCGTTTATGTCTTTTTTAGCTTCATCATTAATATCATTTAAAAGTGTTGTGGGGATTTCTTTACATAAAAGCTTAAATTCATTCTGGATCTGTTTATCTTTATCTATCCTTAGTTCAGGTTTATTTACCCCTAAACAGAAAAAATGTTCACAGACATCTACCTACTTAAACAACAAACTTCCCAATACACCCCGTTTAAAAAAGGAATGAATGGGTATCATGTAGAAAGGATTTATATACAGGATAATAAAGGAATCGTTTAGTTTGACCTTTATTGACCATGGGTGTATGATAACAATACAAAGTGAATATGTAATTCTACCAAATACAAAGGATTTCTAAGGAGGAACGAGGATGAATTTAATTCCTACAGTAATTGAACAAACAAACCGCGGTGAACGTGCTTATGACATTTATTCACGTTTATTGAAAGACCGTGTCATCATGCTTGGAAGCGGCATTGACGACAATGTGGCGAACTCTATTGTAGCACAGCTGCTATTCCTTGAATCTGAAAACCCGGAGAAGGATATCTCGATCTACATAAACTCTCCTGGCGGAAGCATCACGGCGGGTATGGCCATTTATGATACCATTCAATACATCAAGCCGGATGTACAGACAATCTGTATCGGTATGGCGGCTTCAATGGGTGCGTTCCTTCTTGCAGCTGGTGCAAAAGGCAAACGTTTAGCCCTTCCTAATGCTGAAGTGATGATTCACCAACCACTTGGTGGAGCACAGGGTCAGGCGACAGAAATTGAAATCGCTGCGAAGCGTATTCTATTCCTTCGTGAAAAATTAAATCAAATTCTGGCTGATCGCACCGGTCAACCACTTGAAGTAATTTCAAAAGATACGGATCGCGATAATTTCATGACTGCTGAAAGAGCGCTTGAATATGGATTGATCGATCGTATCATCACACGTAACGATATGAACAATAAGTAAACAGTGAAGAGCCCTTCGATATTCGAAGGGCTCTTTTTCTGTATAAAAGTATTAAGAGGCTTCCAACATTAGAAGCCTCTTTACTTTATTCCTGTCCGGCCTTTTGATCGATAACAGGTATCAGTATCTCACCTTTCATTCCCTTTTTCAATAAGAGATGAAGGATGGTTTTAGATAACCTGCTTGGATGATAAGGTTTGACCAGATAATCGTTGGCTCCCAGGGTGAGACCCTTTTCTTTCTCGTCCAGAGCAGAAGATATGATAATGGGGACATGGGAAAGCGCCTCGTCCGACTTCATCTTCTCTAATACATCCCATCCCGACATGCTTCCTTCAAGCATAATATCCAATACGACAGCATCCGGTCTTTCCTCTTGAATCTTCTTAAGTGCTTCACTCCCGGACGAGCTGTGCTGAACTTTGAAGCCACTGTCTGACAGCTCGGCTTTTAGTAAAGATGCAAGATTGATATCGTCCTCTATAACGATGATATTCATCCCATCACCACCGTGCTCATCCTCTTTGAAGGTTTCAATGGTGACGATCGGCAGGCGGACGGTAAAGACACTTCCCTTTCCTTCTTCTGATGAAACCGTGATATCTCCTTCATGGGTTTCGATGATCTCCTTCACAATGGTGAGACCAAGACCCGTCCCACCAATTCGTCGCTGGTCTGAATTATCGACCCGATAGAATTTGGCGAAGAGGTTTGGTATGGCATCCTGCGGGATACCGAGGCCCTCGTCCCGTATATCGATGAGTATGCTTTCATCCCCTTCACGGAAAAGGACGGTGATGGTCCCCCCCTCAGGAGAATACTTGATGGCATTGCTGATCAGATTGGTGAAGGCCTGGGATAGTTTATCTTTGTCTCCGAGAACGATGGTGCAGTCCGTCTCCCTTGCGATATTGAAGTAATGATGAGGAGCATTTACCTTTTGCGTATCGATCACGTGTTGTACCACCGGGACGATATCTTCAAATTTCTTCTCAAAAGTTTGACGTCCGGATTCCATGCGTTGAACATCCAGGAAGTCGTTGATGAGAGAGGTTAACCTTTTGGCTTCCTGGTAGATCGTCGTTAAGTATTTCTTCGTTCTTTCCGGCTTTAATTCTTTTGTCAGCATCAGTTCTGTAAAACCAAGCACACTTGACAGCGGAGTGCGAAGTTCATGACTGACTGTGCTGACGAACTCGGATTTCATTTGATCGACTTCGAATTCTTTTGTGATATTACGATGAACAAATATCGTCCCGATTTGTTCTTCACCCCGATAGAGAGATTCAGAGTATACCTGGAAGACTTCTTTGCTGTCAGCCAGATGGTAAGTAAGAACATGTTTCCCTGTCTTTCCTTGTTTCACGATGTCTTCGTAATACTCCTCCAATTCTTCTTTATCTTCTACCCGATTGATCAGTGCCTGTTTCCAGGTTTGATAACACACCTGATGAAGATCATCAAAATCACCAGAGATCAAGGCAGATAACTTCGTATTCATTAACAGGGTATTGCCGTCTTTATCGATGAGCTGTATCCCTTCTTGAATATTATTCAGGATGTCCTGTGTTAATTGACGGTTATCCTCGGTTTCTTCAAATAACCTGATTTTTTGTAAAGAGATGGATATTTGTTTTGCAAGGCTTATATATTCATCCAATTCCCTCTCGCTGAAATCATTTCCGAAGCGGCTGAATACCATGATGGCCTCAACAGCGTGGCCGGCAGATAGAACAGGCAAAAATAAGTCATAGGAGTACAGCACTTCTTCATGATACCCTTTCTCTGACGGCGTCATTTCCCTTTTCAGGGAGAAAGGCTCTCTTGAATCGAATAACCGTTGATGGATTCCGTTATAGATATACGTTAAGAACTGTGCCCCCCCGTTTTTTGATATCCCAAACGAAGCGTTGGACTTTTGTTCATCCATCAGGACAATCATGCCCCGGGAAGCCCCCATCACAGAACTCATGCTTTTTACAATGCTTTCCAGTACTTCTTGTTTGTTAAGGGAGCTCGATATTCCATGAATAAATTCGTTTCTGCGCTCCAGCTGGGACTCTCTGTTCTTCGTCATATTCAGAAGATGCTCCAACTCTGATTGCTGGGACTCCAGCTCATCCTGTTGGGCCTGCAGTTCTTCATTCTGAGCCAGGAGGTGTTCTTCCTTCTCCTGAATTTTATAAATCATCTTTTCAAAAGCCCGTGACATCTTACCAATTTCATCTTTTCGTTTATTGTTAAACGTCCATTTCTGGTATGCATCGTTCTCAGCGATTTGTTCGGCCGCAGAAGACACTTGATCGAGAGGCTGACCGATTCGCTTGGCGATCATTCTCATCAATCTCGTCAGGACAAGAAGCATTAGTAAGATAAAGACGATAAAGGCAGTCTGGCTTAAAGACTCTTTGCGATTGACCTCCTCATATGCACTACGCTTACTTTTTTCAATGGAATCTGCATACCCGTTTAACTGGGTTTGAAATGTTTCGATTGTGGCTGTTGCACCGCTGGCCGAGGCCTCTTTTACAGCCTCTATATCCCCCTGTTCGTAACTGTTGATCACTGGCGGGACCAATTTCTTAAAATAAAGGTTGGAAAACTCCTCTGCATCTTTGATGAAAAGTTGATCCTCTGGTTCTGTTTGTAATTCCTTCAACTTAGAAATCGTATCCGCCACTTTTTTCTCTTGGATAAAAATGCTTTCCTTGAACGGCTGCCTTCCAAATGCAAGATACCCTCTTGCATCAAAAAACGCCTTTTGAAAGTCCCTGTACAATTGCTCAGCTACGTCTTCTTTTTGATTTAGCTGAGCACTTTGCACCTTATATGCACTTCCAATGGATTGATCGTACACGTACAAACAGGTTGCCCCAATGATAAATAGGATAATAAAGCCGCTCATCAATCCTATGAATTGATTGCGTAAACTCGTTTGAAAGAAGTCATTAATTCTCTTTATCATTCAATATATCCTCGATCCGCTGCACAAGCTCTGCCGGACTATATGGTTTTGCAATGAAATAGTCAGCACCTGATTTCAATACAAGTTCTTTATCCGACTGCTGGCTCTTCGCAGACACCATCATGATCTTCACGGTGCTTTTATCCGCTGAATTCCTCACCTTTTCAATCACTTCAAGACCTGTAAACAAAGGCATCATATAGTCGAGTAGAATGAGGTCATACTCATTCTCCATGATATGGTCGATCGCTTCCTGTCCATCTGCCGCTTCATCAAGTTCATGCCCTTCGTCTTCCAGTGTATCCACCATCAACATCCTGAGGACTTCTTCATCTTCAGCAATCAGAATTCTCGCCATTTGTTATTCCCCCTCTTTGTCATAAGCTTCTTTCATTTCATAATAGGACTGCTTCAATCTCTCATGGGATGTCGGCTGGTCCCATGTATTCCAGGAGTAAGGATAGAACTCTGCAGGATTTATGAACCCACCCTCATTCGCTGAAGGATATGAAAATACTTTTCTTCCATCGGTTTCATATAAACCAATCTTGATAGACTCAAGGGTAGTCGAGCTTTGCAAACCGTTACCTGACCAGATGTCCCCCATTGCTTCTTTCAGGCTGGGATCCTTTATATTCAGTAGCTGCCATGGTATTCGTATTTCGTATCGCCCTTCCGATGTGTCGACACTGATATCCGTCAGTGAATCATACTTTTCATCTTGGGGGTTTGATGTACCAAACTGGAGAACGCCTGTTTCATATGATTGAAACGGGATGTTTTCCCCTTTAACGTCCAGTGATTTGTTCAATGTCAGCCTGATTGGATGGTACTTCCCGTTATCTTTCACTTTGGCATATTTCTCTTCCTCAATCATGTGGAGGACATGGCCGTAGTGATAATGATGGGTATCATAATAACTGTCGATCCATAAACGGGCTTCCTTTTCTCCAATAATATGGAGGGCAAAGTCCACTCCTTTTGTGGTAACACCCTTCACGCCGGGAATCGTGGATTGGCCCTGGTCCCCGATCGTATCAAACAGCAGATACGAGTCTTTCCCTTCTGCGATTTCGTCTGAATCTATACGTACATAAACAAATCGCTCATCGCTCGTCACGAATAGGCTGTGCCCATCCTTGTCGAAAGCAGGCTTGATTCCATTGAATGTCCAATCCTCAGGTCTTCCGTCCACATGAATCATGCTGGATTTACTTATTCCAGGATCAAAGCTCAACATACCGAACTGCTGTTCATTCGTTTGGGCATTTTGCCAGAACGGGCGTCTGTCCGGATTGTCATAGTCCATCGTATTCCATGTTCGTTTGAACCATTCATCCTGCCAGGCAAAGACCATTCCGCCGGCCATTTTCTCTTCGACGATATCCTCAAATAACTTGCGGTCTAATTCACCTTGCTCTTTTTCGGAATGATTTCCCTGATCCATATCGTAGACGTTTTTATGAGTGAGTCCCCGGGAACCAGGGACACCAAACTCTGCCACCACCAGCGGCATGGAGTGGGCTTTCTTCATATCATGTAAATAGCCGGCATAGTTATTTTTTTCTCCCCGGTGATCGATATAGTCCACATATTTCTCCTCGAAATTCAGAAAATCCGGGTAATACGGATAGATATGATAAGAAGCAAACAATCCTGTTTTCAACTTGTCGGTTTCCTTCATGACGTTCGGGTCCACCGATACCATATCTTCCTTCTCAAGGGGTTCACTCGGATGATCCAACAGATCAGTCGTCACCCAGTTCGTAAAGCTGACCGGTCTTTGCCAATGATATGTGTCGGTTTCATACTTGATTCCTTCATTCATTCTTTCCGACAGCCATATTTCAAATGGCTTCGCCTTTTCGGTTTCAATGTATTCTCCTTTAAAGTCTTCCAGTCCTTTATGCTTTTCATTTGTTGCAAGGACCACTTCAGGATCCCACTCGACCCCAAAGATCCAGCCAAGGACGTAAGGGGATATATCATACTTATATGAACCCGATGCGTGCCCTTTCCGCTCAGGTATTTCAGCGTTTCCATGGACCAGATCGATGGTCTTCTTGATTTCTGCAGAAAATTCGTCGTTGTTTTCCTTCGCAAAGGCATCTTCAGACCGTAAGAAAATCTCTTCATTGACCCAAACCCCGTGGAATAAATACAGCGGCTCTTCCGCCATCTGATTATACTCGTAAAAGGCTTCATAAAATTCGGGAGGATGGATGGTATAGATCCGGAGCGCGTTGGCATTCATGGCTCCCATCTGTTTGAACCACCTCATGTATTCCTCTTTTGAAATGGCTGTTTCCCCTGGGAATGATCCAGGTCTGGCAATGCCCATATTCACCCCTTTAATAAGGAGATCTTCCCACTTACCGTCCTTCTTCACCTGAATGTAGTCTCTGCCTGTTTTTCCAGGGAGCTTAAGACCAGATTCTTCGGTGGTTTCAACAGTATCCATCTCCTTTTGTTCACCACCCTTTTGGATGTCCTCAAGGATTGCCCTCATCATGGGTGCATAGGCCTTCCAGTAAAATTGGGATGTATCATCGGGTTTTGATGATCCCGTCCATTTTCTCCAAGAAGAAAATCCGACGGTTTGATAAAGGTCCGGCACATCTGCCTGATCCGCATAATCCCCGCTGAAGTAGTACGTGTCGTATTGACGGTTCTGCCCGTGGACAACGGCAGGGAATGTTATCGGCAAATTTAAGGCTTTCAAGGTGTCCTTCCCGCTCTTCGACAAAGATAGCGTGTAGTTGGCCATAACCTCTTCAGGGTCGATGGCTTCCACGATATCAAACCAATAGGAGTAAGGGGTGCTGATTTTTTCACCGATTACCTTTTCTCCATTAGGAGTAGTGGAAAAAACCACCCCTTTCTTTCCAATGTCTTTCTTATCCAGTACGACCAGTTGATCATTTTCGTCCACCAGGACATAACCAGGGCCTTTGAAATTGTAGGTCTCATCATACTGCTTCTCGTAGTTATCCCTCACCCATTGAGGCACTTCGCTGTTTTCAAGTTTCGGGAAGTACCTTCCAATCCATCCGGACCACTCCAGATTGAAAAGGGAATAAAATTTCTTGCGCGTAACTTCCTCCGTAGGCTGTGCCATGGAATTGAATTCGGCGATCAATGTTTTTCCATCCTTCGTCGCCATATCGTTCAGGGCATCCATATCCTGATCGGTCAATCCTCCGTATAACTTAGAAGATCGCTTGCCTGATACATTTTTATTATGGAACTCTTCTTCATACACCCCATACGTATCGGCTATGTAGACCGCATCATACTTGTCAGTGGATGAAGGAATATGTTTAATATCGAATGTTTTGTCCTTTTTCGGAACAAAACCTATATAGTCTTTCTTCAATTCATACCGTTTCCCATTTGTTTGAACATATTTCTGCTGATTCAGGAGCCACATAAGTCCTTTATGTTCACGGTATGTGGTATTAGGTACCGTCTTATCTATGATCAACAGATCCAGTTTCTTCTCGTCCTTCACCTGCCACAGCCAGAAAGGGGCAGAAATCAGCAGGACGATGGCTGCAATGAACAAGACAAATGAATAAGATTTCAACTTTGTCATTTTGAAACTCCTTTTCTCGCCATTTCTCCCCAGCCTCTTTTTTTACGGATCACATCGAGGATCCCCTCACACCGCCAGAGAACGGTCAATGGACGATACCATAGCGTCTCGGTTAATGAATAGGCAAAAAGCCGTCCGATATCGGATGCTTTCGGGAACTTTCTGACGGACCATTCTTCCAGGAGGACGGCTGCCATGGACAATACCGACCCATAAAGGATGGATAACAAGAATAATAGAATGGCAAACTCGAGATAAACGCCGCCAAGAAAGATGGATAGAATCATGATGACGTATCCCATCAATTCAACGACCGGACCAAGGAATTCAATGATTAAAAAATACGGCATGGAAATCATTCCGATTGAACCATATTTCGGGTTGAATATGAGCTTACGGTGGATCCAGAGGCTTTCAAATAGTCCCCGGTGCCATCTGCTCCGTTGACGGCGCAGGTATTTCAGGGATTCAGGTGCTTCCGTCCAGCTTACGGGATCGGGAACATAAACGATTTTTTTATCCGCTTTTTGTTCCTTCACATACCGGTGAAGCCTGACAACAAGCTCCATGTCTTCCCCCACGGTATGGGAGTAGCCACCGGCATCGACGACCCAGCGTTTCGAGAAGACACCGAATGCCCCGGAAACAATCAGCAGCAAGTTGTGCCTGCTCAAGCCGATTCTACCCATCAAAAATGCCCTTAAGTATTCAATCACCTGCATGACGACAAGAGGGGACCGGGACAGACCTACTTTCACAATTTCCCCGCTTTCTATATCACAGCCGTTGGCAATCCGGATACTCCCGCCTGACGCAATGACTTCCCCGTCGGATTCGACGATCGGTTTCATCACTTTCAGGAATGCGGTACGTTCCAACACCGAGTCGCCGTCAATGGAGCAGAAATAAGGAAAGTTTGAAACATTAATGCCGGCATTCAACGCATCTGCCTTTCCTCCGTTTTCCTTATCGATGACCAGTAAATTTTTATATAGCTTTGATTGATACACGCCTCTCACCGGCTGTGTGTTCAACTGCTGACGGATTACCCATTTGATTTTAACCAATTGGAACGTTTCAATGAGTTTCTCCAGGGAATCATCGGTGGAACCGTCGTTGATGATGATGATTTCGTATTCAGGGTATTCGATGCTAAGGAGTGACCTCACCGTTGCCATGATCCCTACTGATTCATTGTAAGCAGGGACCAATATGGACACCGGCTTGGTTTGGTGCAGATGCATAAGCTCTTCGTACGGTTCCCATTCATCAAGGCCATAGGTCTTCCTTAATTGAAACAGCGAAATGATGAGGAGAATCGTATAAAAAGAGACAACCAGAATCATATAAATAAGAACGAACCATCCTATGACCATCATGATATTCCCCATATTCATGAAACCGCCCCCCTTTCAAGCCATTGGGTTGCCATATCCCTTGCATATTCATCCTCGGCATGGACAGCGATGTCCCCTAAGATTCCTTTACCCTTCTCAACACGAAGGAGGGATTGAGCTGCCTGGGACCTGACATAAAAGGACGGATCGCTCATAAGCTCCTGTAGATACGGGGTCAATTCCGGGGAACGGATATACTCGCATGCTTTAATGGCCATCAACCGTTCCTGCCACGATTCAGCTCGTAAGTGAACAGAAAGTTCCGGTATATCAAGATAATATTCCATCCCCACCACGGCCTTCAACGCACGGACCCTCAGCTCAGTGGAGTCCTCTGTCAACAACCGCTGCAGGAAAGGGATATGCTCCATCCTATTCTTCACCCCAATCGAATCGATAAGGGCATACTTCATCACTTCGGGAAGTTCGTCAAAGGCGTGGATCAATGGTTGAAACTGGTCACCCCCAAATGACTGAAACAGCAAACTGTACTCAAATTCCGTTAACTCATGCAATGTGTCTGTCAATCGTGATAACAGATCCCGATCGTCAAAAAGCACATCGATTTTCAATAACTGAATCTCTTCCGATTTACTTATGGATGCAGCTTCCCTTAGTTCTCTCAACGGCTCTCTCATACTTCGCATTTTAAAATCCTGTATCCAATAAAGAGCATTCATTCGGATACTCCATCTTCTGTGCCTTAGCTGAGACAGAATGAACGGCTGGAGATGGTCTTCTGCAAATTCTTGTAACCTTTCTAGTATGTCCGGTGAGGAAAGAACTTTTGAAAAGCTTGCCAACAGCTCCACCAGCGCCCGGGTCTGCAGGGGGGAACTGTTCAGAAATCTCTCATCCTCGACACCTTCATGTAAAAATTGAAAAAGGGCTAATTGATACTCTTCTTTATATTTCTCAATCTTCGCCCGATTCTTGTTATCCATCATCTTCTTTATCATTAAATACAGGCAAAGGCCTGTTAACACAACCAGCAAACCAAAGAGCACAATAGAAAAATAAAAAATCTCTTCTGAAAACAATTACCTCATCCTTCTCAGCATTTGACCTAAACGGGCTTCGAGCTCTAATAATTTAAAAGGCTTTGTCATATAATCATCCGCACCTAAAAGAAGGGATCTTGAAATGTCCTTCTCACTCTTCCTCGACGTCAACATAAGCACCTTGTACCGATCAGAATCACTCCTTGAACGGATGCGTTCCAATACTTCAAGGCCATCCATCTTCGGCATCACCCCATCTAAAATGACGAGACAAGGGTGTGAGACATGCCAGTCGGACTCCACAAACGCAGCTCCATCATTGAA
Source organism: Bacillus sp. NTK074B (assembly GCF_017303375.1). Taxonomy (GTDB): domain Bacteria; phylum Bacillota; class Bacilli; order Bacillales; family Bacillaceae_B; genus Rossellomorea. The sequence continues at coordinate 21,514 of NZ_JAFKOH010000011.1, forward strand.
TGTCTGGATGTCATACTGAATATGAGTATCTCCCGGCAGCTTCGATACGATATCCTTCATCACTGTCCGGATGATCGGATCATCATCCACAATGGCAATCTTGATCGTTTTATGAGGGGTATTATCACTTGATTTCCGATCGATCTTTACGTTGTTCCTGCCGCTTCCCTTCGCCTCGTAAAGGGCATGATCCGCAAGCTTAAGCCACGTATCAAAGGGCTTGGTAGGATCAGCGATTTCCGCGACTCCTGCAGAGAAAGAACAGGAAAAGTCCTCTTCTGCCTGAAACAGAACGTGATTGAACCCTTTACGTATATCATCGACCAATGCATACGCTTCTTTTACAGATGTATGAGGGAAAATGATGACGAATTCTTCTCCTCCAAAGCGGAAGACCGTATCCTGGATTCTCGTTTCCGACTTCAGGTGTGAAGCGAATTTCTTCAGCACCAGGTCCCCGACCAGATGTCCATACCGATCGTTCACTCCCTTGAAATGATCCAAATCCAGAACAGCGACACAATAAGAGTCCCCTCTTCGTGCCCAATCACTTTGAAGTTGGGCATACGCCTGCCCAAGATATTTACGGTTATACACCAGTGTAAGTTCATCAATCAGCACAAGCTCTTCCATCTGTTTCTTTCTCTCCATCTGCCTTTTCACACGTACAATGAATTCTTCCAGGTCAAAGGGCTTGGCAATAAAATCATCCGCGCCCATCTGATAGCTTTTCATACGGACCTCTTTACTGTTTTCCGCACTCACCATGACCGTAGGGATGAACTGCTGCTTCAGCTTCTTCTTGAAAAAGTCCAGAACTTCGAATCCATTCGTCCCATCCATATAGATATCGATGATGGCACAATCCGGTTTGACGTCGTAATAGGACATAACCGCCTTATCAGGATTGGCGATGGGTACGACATACCAGCCTATTTTCTCAAGCTCTTCCTTCATATACATTAGGAAGGAGGTGTCATCATCAATGAGTAACAAGACAGGCTCTTCGCCGGTCCTTGTTTGCTTTCCCGGAAATACCTCTGTGGACTCTTCCTCATATTGATAACAGAATTGAATGATATCAAACAGCTCTTCCTTCACGTCTGTAATCGTCCATATCCGTTCTTCCTTTTCTTCATACTGACCCATCAATTCCCGTGCCCGGTCCCCGATTTTATGTAACCCAAGCACAGAGGCTGATCCAGCCATGGAATGGATGAACCGGTATACTTCTTCATGAGGGATGGAGATCGCGGCCTCCCACTCTTGTAATTTTTTTCGTACGTTATTAAAAAAATGCTTTGTGTATTTTTCCATTCGGCATCGTCTTCCTTTATCGTAAACTTCTATCTTTACCAAATTGTCCGTTAGCAGGGTAATGGATGTACTCCAAACTTATTTCATTATACTCTCGTATTCTTTAGTTTAATAGGTGGGCACTGGAAATATTATGTGTCTTTTTCTTCATTTATCCTGAAAAGTACAATGTATCAGAAAAATGCAAAGACATCCAATAACGATGTGAAATAATTGGAAAAAAGGTTCGAATGGATTAGTTGATTATTTTTTAATTTTTGTCATATGTATGTACAAGCTAAATGAGAATTTTCTCGAAAATTGGACCGTTCCTTTCCGCTACAGGTACTTGCTTTCCTCTATTCCCTCAGGAGTCAAGTACCTTCCGCTCCAATCCACTCTGTGTCTACCCTCTGAATATTATAAAAATAATGAAAAAGAGATAGTCGATTCTAATGTATGCACCTCAAAATTCTTATTCTATGACCTATTTTTGAATCAGAATATTTCAAAATACCTCTTTACGAATGAATACACTTAGGTTGTATAGCAACATACAAAAAAACCGATGACCACTCCCCGGTCATCGGCTTTTTGTGAAGTTGATGTTATGCTTCTTTTTGGACGAATCCTTCGAGGGCTACGAGGGCTTCTTCTTCGTCGCTTCCGTCTGCTACTAATGTGATGGCAGAGCCGGTGGAGATGGCCAGGCTCATTAGGCCCATGATGCTTTTCGCATTGACCTTCTTCCCATCCTTTTCTAAGAAGATTTCGGATGAGAAACGGTTTGCCTCCTGTACGAATAATGCTGCCGGCCTTGCTTGAAGACCTGTCTTCAATTTCACTTCCACTTGTTTTTCCACCATGATCATTTCTCCCCTTTGTCCTTAATTAGGTATTCAGCTTTTCTCCTGCTCTTAACTTCTCTGCAAGCTGATCGATTTTCCGTAAGCGGTGATTAATACCTGATTTACTAATGGTTCCGCCTGACACCATTTCCCCAAGTTCTTTCAATGTAACATCTTGATAATTCACACGCAGCTCGGCGATTTCCCTTAATTTATCGGGTAAAACCTGTAATCCTACATGTTTTTCGATAAACTTGATATTCTCAACCTGCCTTAAAGCTGCACCAATGGTTTTATTCAAGTTAGCCGTCTCACAATTCACCAGACGATTGACGGAATTTCTCATATCCCGGACAATCCGGACATCCTCGAATCGAAGGAGAGCATTATGAGCACCTATGATATTCAGGAATTCCGTGATTTTCTCTGCTTCTTTCAAATACGTAATAAATCCCTTTTTCCTTTCAAGGGTCTTACTGTTCAACCCGAAGGAATTCATGAGCTCGGACAACGCCTCGTTGTGTTCTGAATAGAGTGAAAAAATTTCTAAATGATACGATGAGGTTTCCGGATTGTTGACCGAACCTCCTGCAAGGAACGCTCCCCTTAAATACGAGCGCCTGCAGCATTTCTTCTTGATCAGGTCTTCGGATATATTATGAATAAAGGTGAAATGTTCACCCAGTATTTTCAAGTCCTCGAGGATCATCTTTGTATCTTCTTTGATTCGTACAATATAGACATTGTTCTTCTTCAGCCGCATCTTTTTTCGTACCAGAAGCTCTACCGGGGTGTCGTACCCTTTTTTGATCAATGTATAGATTCTTCTGGCAATGGCGGCATTTTCAGTTTGAATATTGACCACGAGCATTTGATTCGAGAAGGACAATGAACCATTCATTCGAATCAATGCGGACAGCTCTGCACTCGCACAGCAATCCTTCACTTCAATATTAGTCAGCTCTTTTTTTGTTTCGGACGCAAACGACATCCCCATCACCTCCTAGCAAACGCTTGCACAACCTTATACACAAGAAATTTTTGTTACTGTGTCAGATTGTTGATTCTTTCAGATAAGAATAAATGATATCCGCGACCTTCTCTGTATTATGACGAACAAGATGGTTGTCATAAGAGAGAATTTCTTCCGCGATCACTTCCAGCCCCATAGACATCAATTTATCCACATCAAAGTGGACGGGACTCGCCTGTTCTTCATCATATCGGGCCTGCACCTCTTCAGGTACCTGCTTTTTATTCACCAGGATATAATCGATGCTCGGCGTCTCCAGATGATCATACAATGCTTTAACGTGGTCGCTTGCGGAATAATCCAGTGTTTCCCCTGCCTGTGTCATGATGTTGCAGATATACATTTTCTTCGCTTCCGCTCTGCATACTGCTTCACCAATCCCGGGGACAAGTAGATTCGGTAATATACTAGTATAAAGGCTTCCCGGTCCCATCACAATTAGATCGGCTTCCTTGATGGCTCGCAGGGTTTCGCCTAATGCCTTTATGCTGTCCGGCTTCAGGAAGACACGCTTGATCTTCTTCCCGGCTTTAGGGATGGCGGACTCTCCCGTCACAATCGTCCCATCCTCCATTTCCGCTTTAAGGATGACACTCTGATTCGCCGACGGGAGAACCTTCCCCTTCACATTCAATACCCTGCTCATTTCCTGGATCGCGTGGACAAAGTCTCCTGTTATAGAAGCGAGGGCCGCGATGATAAGGTTCCCCAGGGCATGACCGGAAAGCTCATTCGTCGTTTCAAAGCGGTGCTGAAACATTTGTTCAACCAGTGGCTCTACTTCTGAAAGAGCAGCCAGGACATTCCGTATATCTCCCGGAGGCGGAATATCCAAACTGTCCCGCAAACGGCCGGAACTGCCTCCATCATCAGCAACGGTGACAATAGCCGATATGTCAATCGGGTGTCGTTTTAATCCCCTGAGCAGGACCGGCAAGCCGGTTCCTCCCCCGATCACGACGACCTTTGGTGTATGTGTCATGTTGTTAGACCCTTTCTCTTCTGAATGTCTCGATGAGAAATTTTTGTTTGATAGTCTTTTCCAAAATGATGTCCAAGATACTCTGCAAGCGCAACCGAACGATGTTGCCCGCCTGTGCATCCAATCGCCACGACAAGCTGGCTCTTGCCTTCCCGCTTGTATTGGGGAAGCATGAACGACAGTAGATCGGTTACCTTTTCGATGAATTTATTCGTCTCATTCCATTTCAACACATAGGTGGACACTTCTTCATCCAATCCCGTTTTCGGTCTCATATGATCGATATAATGAGGGTTTGGGAGGAAGCGTACATCAAACACCAGATCGGCATCGATGGGGAGACCGTGCTTAAAACCGAATGATACGACGTTCACCGTGAAAATCGTCTTCTTGTTCACCGAGAATTCAGTTAGAATCTTTTCCCGAAGCTCACGCGGCTTCATCGTTGATGTTGTATAAATTAATTGAGCACGACCTTTTAATTCCTCAAGCAGCTCTCTCTCCTGACGGATTCCTTCAAGGGGTAAACCTGAAGGCGCCAGAGGATGGGAACGGCGCGTTTCCTTATATCGTCTGACAAGGGAAGCATCATCTGCGTCCAAATAAAGGATCTGCGGTGAGACCCATGAGGTTTCCGCCAATTCGTCCAATGCTTTGAATAAATGATCAAAGAATTCCCTTCCCCTCAAGTCCATGACGAGGGCGACCTTATTCATTTTATTACCGGACTCTTTCATCAGTTCCAAAAACTTTGGCAGAAGAGTGGGTGGCAGATTGTCCACACAGAAGAACCCTAAATCCTCAAAGCTCTGAATCGCTACGGTTTTGCCGGCTCCGGACATCCCTGTTATGATGACCAATTGAACCTCGTTTGTAGAACCTGTACTCATACTCTTCCCCCACCTTTATCATAATGTTCTATATAAACGTTCGTTTTTTAACTCGGATCCAGTCGATAAGACAATAATTTAAAATCGGGAGTATACGTAAACGTTCCATAAATCGTATTCTTTCCGTGTAAAAGGTAGTCCAGAATATGATAATCTCCTTCAGCCATCGGCAAATTCTTGATCTCTTCAATCGGATGCCATTTGATCTTGCCTTCTTCTGATTCCTGTAGATTGACTCCATCCGCTTCTGTTGCGAAGAAGGAGAACATCATCCACTCAGAAACGATTTGATCGCCATCTTTGATGATGAATGTAAAGACGCCTTTTAAATCAGGATTTTTTAAGTAAATCCCCGTTTCCTCACGATACTCTCGAATGACGGCATCCCTGATCGATTCACCCGACTCCATCTTTCCACCTGGAGCGACCCACCAGTTCCGTCTCGGCTTTTGGAGAAGGAGCACCTTGTCTCCATCTAGATATAAACAATTTGTGACACGTTGCACTACCTTCACCTCAATCTTGATGATTCGGGAGTGATCTATGCATCCATCCCATTTACAGTCTATCTCATTCCTTACATTATACTATGATTGTAGACAAGCTACAATGTCTCCGCTTGTTGATGAGATTGTCGAATGAAATCGGAATATATCCGGACAGGTTTTGACAGTGGAAGGTATTCCACAAGATTGGTACAGGACCTCTGAATCATTGGAACAGGAAAAAAGGCAAAAAAAATAGACACAGGCGATTCCTGTGTCGTCTACGGGATTTATTACTTAAAAGGGGGTCAATTTCTTATTTTCTATATTACCCGAAAATTGTTTCACTAGTGTTACAACAGATTTAAAACGGTATTACGGAATGTTAATGTTTCCAAGAGAAATTTACAAATCCCCTCGAATGCCCACGAATCCTGTCAATACACAGGTTAAAAGTCATAGTTCCTCATGATCTCGTCTGCAATTAACTCGTAGCCTTTCCCATTGGGGTGAAGGGAGTCATGAAAGTAAACCTCTTTGGACTTCCCTTTAAATAAAGGGTTTGTTGAAACGTATTTTACGTTCTCATGTGACTTCGCTTCTTTCATCATGGACTTATTCCAATCGTCCACATACGCTTCGATTTTATCGCTGTCTTTATCTGGATATGGATTGTACAGCCCCAACACAATGATATCCGCTTGTTTGCTTGCTGTCCCGACAATATTCAGGATTTTATCCAGATGATCAAGATAGTCTTTTTTTGCATCCATGATTTCGTCATGATGCAAAGGGAACAGATCTCCACCATTGTTCTTGATTAAATCATTGGTTCCAATGTTGATGATATATACGTCCGCTTCACTCAGATCCTCGGCCACGTCCGGCTTAACGATTTGTGCAAGGAGTTCATCTGACTGCTGACCCGGTACTCCAAGGTTTTGGAAGTTATAGGACATCTTCGTATGTTCTTTATTCACCTTTTCTTCTAAACGTCCGATATAACCTGAATCCTTTTTATCACCATATCCATAAGTGAGTGAATCCCCTAATGCAATGACGCGCTTTTTGGAGGACGACTCTGTCTCATCCGCAAAAAAACTGAAATAAACGATGGGGATAAGGGAAATTATGACGGCGATACCTGCAAATTTCATACCTTTCATTGTTGATCCGACCTTCCGAAATAAACTGAGATGACTTTCATAATAGTCGTTATTCCCTGTTGGGAGGGTTGTAACCCTGTTTATTTTTGGAAATGATCGTGAATGGGATTGGTGCTCGTCTATTTTCTACTCAGGTTGGGATTCCGAGTCTTTTTTCACTGGCTGCCGTATCTCCAAGCTTTACACGTTTCTCAACAATTCAAGTATAAAAGACTGGGCGATTACGTGCTTTTTTTATGTCTTCAAAATGTATAAGCACCCCGACAAATATTATAGAACCATAAAAAAGCCTTACGAAGGAATCCCTTTCGTAAGGCTTTCTTACATTAACCGTTTTTGACTTTTTCTTTCAGCTCTTCGATATAATGCTGAGCTGTTTGAGCGGCGATACTGCCGTCACCTGTCGCTGTCACGATTTGACGCAGTTGTTTTTCACGAACATCGCCGGCTGCAAAGATTCCAGGAACCTTCGTTTCCATTTGTTCGTTCGTTTCAATGTAACCTTCGGAGTTGATGATTCCAAGGTTTGCGAAAGGCTTCGTCAATGGAAGCATTCCGATATAGATGAAGACACCATCCGCCTGGAAATCTGTTTCTTCCCCGTTTTCAGTGGATACAAGAGTCACACTTCCCACTTTACCGTCTTTGTCGTTGATTTCCTTTATGGTGTGATTCCAGATGAAATCCACTTTCTCGTTATCAAACGCGCGCTGTTGCAGGATCTTTTGGGCGCGAAGCTCGTCACGGCGGTGAACGATCGTCACTTTGTTAGCGAACCTTGTCAGGTAAACCCCTTCTTCTACGGCAGAGTCTCCTCCACCCACTACAACAAGGTCTTTTCCTTTAAAGAATGCTCCGTCACATACGGCACAATAAGAAACCCCGCGTCCACCAAGTTCTTTTTCCCCAGGGACACCGATTTTCTTATATTCTGCACCCGTTGTGATGATGACTGCACGGGCCTTGAATTCTTTAGAACCGGTTTTGACGATTTTGAAATCCTCACCGTCCACGATTTCCTTGATGTCTCCGTATGCGTACTCCGCTCCGAATTTCTTTGCATGATCAAACATTTTATTAGAAAGGTCAGGTCCAAGAATATGGTCGAACCCTGGATAATTCTCCACTTCTTCCGTATTCGCCATTTGTCCGCCCGGCACTCCTCTTTCAAGCATAAGCGTTGATAGACTCGCACGTGACGTATAAACGGCTGCAGTCATTCCTGCAGGGCCTGCACCTACGATGATTACATCATAAATTTTTTCTTCAGACATAATGACATTCTCCTTCCGATCAGTCGTAAGCAAATTCTTTATTTAAATACTATGGTTAGAGGTTGTAATGGTGCTTAGCCTTCCATCTATAGTATTAACTTCCTACACCTATCCTATAAAAATTGGCGGCATATCGCCAAAAATATGCTCAAGGAAGGTAACTTTCCACGACTGCGATATATTTTGTCAGGGTACTTGCGGATACATTGAACCGGTCGCACACCTGCTTCTTGGTGATCTTCTCGTTTCTCAGGCGATTCCAGACGAATTCCGTGGCCGCTGCGAACGCTTTTGCATTCTTGAAGGTTTCACGTTCTTTGATTCCCCGGTAGGCAATCGTGAACCACATAAGGAACAGGCCGGATTCCACGGTTGTAATCGGCCGGTGTTTTCCGTAAAGGTGCAGGGCGACTTCATGCATGTTCTGGATTTCCTGATTCACCTTGATCGAACTATTCCCATTGCTGTTCAACACCTGGGCGAGATATACTTTCTCCACAATGGACAAATCCTCTACATCGCAAAAATCTGCGTGAGTGAGGATGGCCCTCTGATTGTCAGAGATGGACGTCAGGAAAAGACCGAATAATTTTTCCTCGGTATAGTCACTTTGAAGCTTCTTTAGTATCGATGTGACGTGATTTTCAAAGCCCTCAGCTTTATTCTGATCATTCCAAGGCTCCTGTCCTTCTTTTTCAGGGTTGAATTCCAATACCTTTTTCCACGCTGTACGGGCTGTATCTCCGTGACCGGTCTCATGGGCAGAGTAGGACAACCAGTAATAAAAGCTCGCATCGCCTTCAAAGCCGATCTTCTGAAGATATTTCAACCATCCATACGCTTTCTTTGAATGACCGATGAGGGCGAACGTCGCCCCGAGCTTATAGCGGTGCTCATGAAGCAAGGGACGGACCTTCTCGAGCCCCTGAATCAATTCATCCAGCTCCTCATGGCGCTTTTGATAGAAATAAAAGACGGCCGTATTGCACAGAGCATGAAGATTCCCCGGATTATTCTCCAGGACCTCTTCCAGTGTCGCCGACGCTTTATCCACTTCCCCTAAATAGAAGTAGGCTAGTGCCAGATTATTATAGGCCGACCAGAATTCAGGATAATCCCGGATGACGTCCTGCAAAGTATCCACAGCCTTCTGGAAGTGACCGGATTCGAGGAGCTCCCTCGCTTTTTCCTGCTGGCCGATGAGCTCATCATGCTCATATAAATCGTCCACAATCAAATCGGAATCAAGCTCAAGAAGCTCCAACAAGTCCTCAGCATCCTCGACGAATTCACCGTATTCTTCTTTCTCCAAATAAGTAGAGACCTGTACATATGCCTCTTTAAATAAGCCTAGGTGGGCATAATTATTGGCTAAGAAGTAATGGCATTCCGACATACGGGGATCCAGATCCTCCAGTATATTATGCAGTAAATCATTGGAACGCTTGTATTCCCCAAGCTCTGTATACACAATCGATAATTGACAGGCAATCATCGGTTCGATCGGTTCTAATTGAAATGCTCTATTTAAATATTTTAACGATTTCTTAAGCTCACGACGTTGATAAGCTTTCATCCCTTTATTGTAGTAATATTCACCTGTAGGGACAAAAGACAACACTTTCGCTTCTTCACTACTTAATTTTGACCCTTTTCTCATCAAAGTCCTCCGAAACGTTCATAGTATAACTACAGTAGTATATCATACAATCCCCCCGTACTAAACTACCATATTTTGAGGGACTTACCTTCACGCGTGCGCGAAGGTCCGTCCCTCAAGGGTGTTATTTATTATGACGCTCCACGAGGACGCCCAGCACGTCTTCGAGTGGAAGTTTTTGTTCTCTTAGAAGGACGAGTACGTGGTAGAAAAGGTCTGCGACTTCCCATTTCAGTTCTTCACTGTCCCTGTTTTTCGCTGCGATGATTACTTCTGATGCTTCTTCGCCTACCTTTTTAAGGATCTTATCTACCCCTTCTTCAAATAGGTAAGTAGTGTAGGCTCCTTCCGGCCGCTCGATTTCACGATTTTCAATGAGTTTTTCCAGAGTCAGGAGAATGTTCTCTGCTGCTGAGCTCTCCTCACCATGTACATTTTCATGAAAACAGCTTTCTTCCCCTTTATGGCAGGCAGGCCCTTTCTTATCCACCAGGACAAGAAGGGCATCACGATCGCAATCCCACGTAATACTCTTGACTCTTTGGGTGTTGCCGCTTGTTTCCCCTTTGTGCCAGAGCTCTTGCCGTGAACGGGAATAAAACCAGGTTTCCCCTGTTTCAACGGTTTTCTTTAAAGACGTTTCGTTCATATATGCCAGTGTCAGGACATCCTTTGTTTCAGCATCCTGGATGACAGCAGGCACCAGTCCTTTATCATCGTACTTCACGGATGTAGTCCAATCATTATTGGTCATCGTACGTGCACCTCCTGCTCTCTTAAATAACTCTTTACTTCTTCTACACTCGTTTCTTTATAATGGAAGATGGAGGCTGCAAGTGCCGCATCGGCTTTGCCTTCTGTAAACACATCTTTGAAGTGAGCGGCATTCCCTGCTCCGCCTGAAGCGATCACAGGAATCGATACGGCTTCGCTGACTGCCTTCGTCAGAGCCAGATTGAACCCTTTCTTCTCTCCATCACTGTCCATGCTGGTGAGCAGGATTTCCCCCGCACCGAGGGACTCCACTTCTTTCGCCCACTCCACGGCATCAAGATCTTTCAGCTTTCTTCCGCCGTGGGTATATACCTTCCACCCTTTGCTTCCTTCATCGTACTTGGCATCAATCGCCACGACGATGCATTGCGATCCGAAATAATCGGCTCCTTCACGGACAAGTCCGGGCCGGAGTACGGCGGCTGTGTTAAGGGACACCTTATCTGCCCCCGCCCGGAGGATCGCCTTCATATCCTCCACTGAATTAATTCCACCGCCGACGGTAAAGGGAATTGCCAGTTCCGCAGCCACATGCTGAACGACCTCCACCATTGTCTTACGGCCTTCGTGAGAAGCAGAAATATCGAGGAATACTAGCTCATCCGCCCCCTGCTCATCATAGACTTTCGCAAGCTCAACAGGATCCCCTGCATCGCGGAGTTCCACAAACTGAATCCCTTTTACCACCCTGCCGTCCTTCACATCCAGGCAGGGAACGATCCGTTTCGTTAACATGACTTCACCTCTTTTACGGCCTCACTCACAGTGAACTTCCCTGTATAGATCGATTTCCCGCAAATGGCACCGGAAACGCCCCGGGATTCGTATTGCTTTAATGTCTTCAGGTCTTCCAGTGAACTAATGCCTCCAGACGCAATCACTGATTTCCCCGTTTGTACAGCAAGATCCACTACCGCTTCTACATTGGGACCAGATAGCATTCCGTCTGTGGCAATATCGGTAAAGATGAACGTTTCGGCTCCGGCAGACGCTAATTCTTTTCCAAGATCAACGGCTTTAAGGGCCGATGTTTCCAGCCAGCCGTGAGTGGCCACATAGCCATCCTTTGCATCAAGTCCGATGGCAATCTTATCCCCGTACTCCACCAGCCATTCCTTTACCATCTCTGTGTTTGAAACGGCGATGCTGCCAATGATCACTCGGTCGACACCCCGGTTCAAATAATGTTCGATATCTTCTTTGGAGCGTATACCCCCTCCGATTTGAACCTTTGCTTGGAGTTTTTCCGCAACGGCAATGACGAATTCATCGTTTATCCTAGAGCCTTCCTTCGCTCCGTCCAGATCCACCATATGAATCCATTCCGCTCCTTCATCAGCGAATTTCTTCGCCATGTCAAAGGGAGAGTCACCATACACCGTTTCTTGATTATAATCTCCCTGAACGAGACGGACACACTTTCCGCCCCGCATATCGATGGCTGGATAAATCGTAAAACTCATGAGACCGCCTCCTTCACCCTTTTTGTAAAGTTTTCTAACAGCTGCATGCCGAGCTCACCGCTTTTTTCCGGATGGAACTGCATGCCGTATATATTATCCCGGCTCACTACGGCCGGGATTTGGACTCCTGCATAATCAGCGCTTGCCGCAATTACGTCTTTTGATCCTTCGTGTACGTAATAAGAATGGACGAAGTATACATAGCCTTCTGTCAATCCTTCTAAAAGGGGAGTTTTTTTCCCAAAGTGCAGGAAATTCCACCCCATGTGGGGGACCTTAAAGGAATGTCCCTGACCGTCTTCTTTCGGGATATGAAGAACCTGCCCGGGCATCAGGGATAACCCCTTCGTCGTCCCATTCTCCTTGCTTTCTTCAAACAAAAGCTGCATGCCTAAGCAAATGCCAAGAAGCGGCTTCCCGCTTTCGGCGAATGTCAGGATGGTTTCTTTCAAGTCGGTGCTTTCAAGGAGGTTCATGGCATCTTTAAATGCCCCGACCCCCGGTAAAATCAACCCGTCCGCCTTTAGTAATTCTTCTTGTACATCACTGATGAAGTAAGGGACGTTCAAGCGTTCCAATGCTTTACTGACGCTGAACAGATTCCCCATTCCATAATCCACAATACCGATCATGAATTATAACATTCCCTTCGTAGACGGAATCCCTTTGACACGGGGATCGATCGTCGTTGCTTCATCCAGTGCACGGCCGAGGGCCTTAAAGATCGCTTCAATGATATGGTGGGTGTTGTGGCCGTAATGAACGATGACATGCAGGTTCATCCGGGCTTCAAGGGCAAGCTTCCAAAGGAATTCATGGACGAGCTCCGTATCGAAGGTACCGACTTTCCGGCTTGGAAGTTCTGCACGGAATTCAAGGTGTGGACGGTTACTCAGATCCACCACTACCTGAGCGAGGGCTTCATCCATTGGGACCATGGCGGATCCGTAACGCCTGATGCCTTTCTTGTCTCCAAGAGACTCCAGTAATGCCTGCCCCAAACAGATTCCGATATCCTCTGTCGTATGGTGATCATCGACCTCCGTATCCCCATTCGCATCTATTGTACAATTGAATTGTCCATGCTTCGTGAACAAATCCAGCATATGACTCATAAACGGGACCCCCGTCTCGATCTTTGAGTTCCCTTCCCCATCAATTCCAAAGCTCAACCGAATATCTGTCTCATTCGTCTTGCGCACAATCTCTGCACTTCTCACCATGATGTCCTCCTTTATTTGGAGGGACGGACCTTCCCTGGGGAGGTCCGTCCCTCTTCCCTATTTCTCTTTATCGAATCGTATCTCGACTGCCCTTGCATGGGCCTCGAGGCCTTCTAACCGGGCAAGCTTCGCGATTTTTCCGTAATTTTTCTGCAGTGCTGTTTCACTGTATGAAATCACACTCGTCTTTTTCATGAATTCGTCCACATTCAACGGACTGGAGAAACGGGCTGTCCCGTTCGTCGGCAGCACATGATTCGGACCTGCGAAATAATCCCCGACCGGCTCCGAGCTATATCGTCCCAGGAAGATCGCTCCGGCATGGCGGATTTTGGCCATCGTTTCGAAGGGCTTCTCCGTCAGGATTTCCAGATGCTCCGCCGCCAGCTCATTGACAAGTTCAATTCCGTCCTCAATAGCTCCCGTCACATAGATGCGACCGAAATTCGTGATGGATTGACGTGCGATCTCTTCACGGGGGAGCGACGTCAGCTGCTGTTCAACCTGAGCGGATACTTCCTCGGCAAGTGTGGATGAATTCGTCACCAGGACGGCAGACGCCATTACATCATGCTCTGCCTGTGAAAGCAGATCTGCTGCAATTTCATCGGCCCGTTGATGTTCATCTGCTAAAATCACGATTTCACTCGGACCGGCAATCATATCGATATCCACATCACCGAACACTTCCCGTTTCGCCAATGCGACGTAGATGTTCCCGGGTCCCGTTATTTTATCTACAGGTGTGATCGATTCCGTTCCATATGCCAGTGCCGCTACTGCTTGTGCACCACCGACTTTGAAAATCTCCTCCACCCCTGCGACTTTCGCAGCCACGAGTACGCCTGGAGATAACCGTCCATCACGACCAGGAGGAGATACCATGGTAATACGCTCGACTCCTGCCACTTTTGCCGGAAGTACATTCATCAATACGGATGACGGATAGGCTGCCGTCCCCCCGGGCACGTAAACCCCCACTGAATCAAGGGGAGTCAGTTTTTGACCAAGCATCGTGCCATTTTCATCCGTTGTAAACCAAGAAGATCTCTTCTGCTCCCTATGGAATTCACGAATATTATCCGCTGCTTCCTCGATAATCGAAATCAACTCGGAATCCAGCGATGAGAAAGCTTCCTCTATTTCACTCTCAGACACTTTATATTGATCCAGGGAAACGCCATCGAATTTCTCTGTCAACCTTCTGACCGCCTTATCCCCATCCTTCCGCACAGAAGAAATAATCTCCTGAACCGCTCTCCTCTGTTCCTCCGTACCACTATCAACAGAGCGCTTGATCGACGCCCCTTTAACATCCTTAATAATCTTCACAGAATTCACCAGCCTTCTAGAGGGACGGACCTGCAATCAGGACCTGCCTTCCCTATGTAATCTCTATTTAGAGGGACGGACCTCGATTTCCACCGTGAATCCGTCCAGAAAACTCCTTAAATGCTTGCCTTCACTATCTTCCTGACTCAATCAGGAGAGGTCCGTCCCTCTCACCCGATGATGCGGGTGAGGCGGTTGACGAGGTCTTCGATTTTTTCGTCTTTCATCCGGTAGCTGACAGGATTGACGATGAGTCGGGAGGTGATGCCGACGATGGTTTCGTATTCCACCAGTCCGTTTTCTTTCAAGGTACGACCTGTCGAAACGATATCGACGATGCGGTCAGCCAGCCCGATTAACGGTGCAAGCTCGATGGAACCGTTTAGCTTGATGATCTCCACCTGCTCTCCCTGTTCACGGAAATAAGAGGAAGCGACATTTGGATACTTGGTTGCGATCTTCGGTGCCACATCGCTCATTTTCGTATCAGGTAGCCCCGCTACCGCCAGGTAACACCCGCTGATCCGCAAATCCAGCAGCTCATAAACATCCCGCTCTTCTTCAAGCATCACATCTTTACCCGCAATCCCTAAATCAGCGACCCCATGTTCCACATACGTCGGAACATCCATGGGCTTTGCAAGGATGAAACGCAAATTCTCCTCGGGTACTTCAATGATGAGCTTCCTCGAATCATCAAATTCAGGGGGCAGATTATAATCTGCCTTTCTTAATAGCTCCACTGCTTCTTCGAATATCCTGCCTTTTGGCATGGCAATCGTTAATGCGCTCATGATGGCTCACCGCCTTTTCGGTCTTGTCCGACTATGAAATGGACATTGCTGAACCCCTTCGTAAACTCATCCACATCTCCTACGCCTTTCCAGTTCTGCAGCACAACTTCTTTTCCTTCATTTCTGAGGTCCCGCGCTAGATTTATGGCTTCTTTCCTGCGCTCGTCACTGAACAGCACACACTGCTGCAGGGTGGAAGACAATTCCACCTGCATGGCTTCAAGCACATAATCCAGACGCAACCCGAAGCCTGTCGCCCCTGAGTTCTTCCCGAATTTTTCAAGCAGCTTATTGTAGCGTCCTCCATTTCCGATGGCAAATCCGACATTGTCCCCGTACACTTCGAATAAGATGCCGGAATAATAGCTCATATGGCTGACAAGGCTCAAATCGAATTTCACATATTGCTCCACTTCATAGTCTTTTAAACTATTCCACAGATCGTTCAGCTGCTGCAATGCCCGTAGCCCTCTTTTCCCTTCCATGAGGCTGTGGGCTTCAATCAGTACATCTTCGGATCCCCGTAATTGCAGGAAACGGAATAGCCGCCCTTTATCAATGGATGATAGAGCCAGCTCATTTACATGTTGACGGTACCCGACATAATTCTTCTCATATAAGAATCTTCTTAACGTATCCGCCCGTTCCTCGGTTCCCACGATTTGAGTGAACAACTCATGAACAAAACCGATATGACCGATGGAAATCTTGAAATGCTCCAAGCCCGCTTCTTTCAAAACTGATACCATCAGGGCGATCACTTCGGCATCGGCGCTGACCGAATCGTCTCCGATGCACTCAATCCCAACCTGTTCAAATTCAGCCGGTCGACCGCCTTCCCGCTGCTGTGCCCTGAATACGGAATTCGAGTAAGCAAGTCTGAGCGGAGCCTCGTCTTTTAATAATTTGGATGCGGCAATCCGGGCGATCGGGGCTGTCATATCCGGCCTCAGCACGAGGGTATGCCCCTGTTGATCCAGCAGCTTGAACAGCTGCTGATCCAGGATCGCCGATGCCTCGCCGACGGTCTCGTAGTATTCAAGACTCGGGGTTTCAATAAACTTGTAGCCCCAAAGCTTCATGGCATTCTCCATCTTCTTTTTCGTCTGATCTTTGATCTCATATAAGTCAGGAAATGTGTCTCTCATTCCCAATGGCTTCTCGAACATAAACAACTTAGTCATAAGAACCACCTTTGGCGTATTAATTCCACTATTTTTCCCCATTTAAGGGATTGCTACTAATCCTCGATTATTCAGAAATCCTTTAGTTCGCTAATATGCTAATAAATTAAAGTTATTTGTAGTGTAGCGTTTCTTTTTTTATTCGTCAACCGTTTGGAGGGGGATTTTCTGCTGGAGTGTCGGGTTATCTACCAAATATTATTTTTGTCTGCCGTTTTCAAAATATATCTGCCATTCGGCTAATCCCCTCCTCTTTCAAAAAGGCTGTTTTTCGTAAACATTGTTGCTTTTTGATGTAGCGAGTGGCGGTTGATTTCCGCTTTAGGTGCTCGCTTTCCGCGGGGCTGGCGGTGAGCCTCCTCGCCTGCGGGGTCTCACCTGTCCAGCATTTCCCGCAGGAGTCGAGCACCTGCAGCGAGAATCAACTGACGAAAAGTTTGACTATCACAAAGGAAATGTAGAGATCGCGTATGCCACTGCTTTTTCATTCGTTGCAGTGACTGATTTTATTTCGTAGTCCCTTACTCTTTTTGAACTGATGGTGAAGGGAACTGCGTAGACTCCTACGGAAAACGGGCGTGCCGAGACCCCGGAAGCGGTTTTTCCTGAGGAGGCTCGGCCGAACGTCCGTGGAAAGCGGGACTGTTCCCTTCACCCTCCTGCACCACAACTTAAATGACAGAGCATCGTAAATCTGAGTTTATATGCAAATAGCAGCAATCTCTTCGAAAACAGCCTTCACAAACAAAAAAAGACAAAAATAGAACTCACTCTATCTTTGCCTTTTCCCTTATTCTTCTCTATTCAACCCATAGATGGCATCTTCCCGCCACCGTTCTGCCAACTCATCTTTTGTATAGATGACTCTCATCGGGTTCCCCCCGACGAACGCACCATCCGGAACATCTTTATGTACAAGGGTCCCCGCCGACACGATGGCCCCGTCTCCGATTTTCACTCCCGGCAAAACCGTCGTGTTGGCACCGATCATCACTTCTGATCCAATCTGGACATCTCCTAACCGGTACTCCTTGATTAAATATTCATGGGCAAGGATCGTCGTATTGTATCCGATGACCGTGTTGCGTCCGACCGAAATCTTTTCGGGAAACATCACATCGAGCATCACCATGAGGGCAAAGGACGTATGCTCCCCGATTTTCATCCTCAGGAACGTCTTGTACAGCCAATTCTTCATTCCCAAAAAGGGGGTATACCTCGCCAGTTGAATGACGATGAAATTTTTGACGACCTTCCCGAACGGAACGGTTTTGTACACATGCCAGAGGGAATTTGCCCCTTCTACAGGGTAGCGGGTCGTCCGCCTCATGCAGTCGATGCTCCAACAATGGCTAATAAGTCCTTCATGTTTTCAAGCATGAAGTCCGGTTCGTAGTGGGCAAGGTGCTCCCTGCCCTTTGCACTCCACGCCACGCCTGCTGACAGGACCCCTGCATTTTTTCCGGCCAGAATATCATGGTGGTTGTCTCCGATCATGATCGCTTCATCCGGTGAAGATCCCAAAGCGATCAACGCCTTTTCAATCGGTTCTGGATGGGGCTTCGCATTCTCCACCTCATCCAGTGTGATGATGACTTCAAAGAATGGACGCAGATTCATCAGGTCCAACCCTTTCAGCACGACATCACGGACCTTCGTCGAAACGATGGCTAATTTGTATCCATTTTCAAAAAGCGTCTGTACGGTTTCATAAACCCCTTCGAACTCTGTCACAAGGGAATCATGATGTTCATGATTATAGGCCCGGTAGTGGGCACACATCTCTTCCATTCTTTCCGGGTTCAATCCACCAAATGACTCTTCAAGTGGCGGTCCCATGAAAGGATGGACATCCTTTTCTTCATATTGTCCAGGATAATAGTGATTCAGTGTATGCAAGAAGGACGAAATGATCAAATCATTCGTGTTGATCAGCGTTCCATCCAAATCAAATAAGATTGTTGTAATCCTGCTCATAATGCAGCTCCTTTTCTTTCTTAGCGTCGACTTTGTTCCAGAAATATGCCACTATCATCGTTAATAAAATGGCCGTCACCAGTCTGATCAAAAGCAATGGCAATACGGGGATCCCGAGTGGAAGGAAAATCAATGTATCCTCCACCACCGCGTGACACGCCACTAAAAAGATGAAGGCGATCGTGACATCTTTCCTGCTGACCCCGTCTTCCTTGACCGCCTGGATCATGACTCCGGCTCCGTAGGCAAGGCCGATGACGAGTCCGGCCACCATCGTTGAAGACGTATTTTCATTCATCCCAAGCGCCCGTGTAGCAGGGGACATCCATCGGGAAAAAACGTCCATCCATTTCAAGTCTCTCATCACCTGAATGATCATCATGAGTGGAATGACGATCAGAGCAAGCTGGAGGACTCCGAAACCTGCTTTTTCAAGGCCCATCAAGATGATTTCTCCCCATCCGTTTGGTTCTGTCTGCTGAGGAGGCATCATCCCATATTTCGCAATCTCCGAGCCGCCGCTCCATACTACATTAATGACAATGGCAGATAGGAGACCAAGCCCGACCCTCACGGCAACAATCAGCCAGATCTTAACACCGACTTTTGAAGCAACCGTTGATTCGATGAACAGATTGTGACAGAAAGAAAGCATCACCGCAATGATGAATACTTCCTTCACCGTTAAATCAAGGGACAAAATCCCTCCTATTCCTGCATACAGATTCAGGAAATTACCAAGTACAAGAGGAATGGCTGCATCCCCAGAAAGACCGAGAAGTCTCATAAAAGGCGAAATCTTCTCCATGATCCAAGGAAGAATCGGGGTGTATTGCAGCAAAAAGACGATCAACGTGATCGGAAAAATGACTTTCCCCAACGACCACGTTGTTTTCAAACCTGTGATTCCGCCATTTTTCAACGATGACATCCACATACTTCTTACTCCCCTTCTGTTAAGCGTTCACCGTATCCGTTTTCTCATCATATGCCTGTTGGGCAAGACCTGCTTTTCTTCTATAAAAGAACACAGCGATCGCAGCGATGATCAGCACGATGGAAATCACTTGTGCGAAACGGAAAGAACCCAGCATCAGGCTGTCCGTTCTGAGCCCTTCCACAAAGAAGCGACCGATGGAATACCAGACGACATACGTCAGGAACAGCTCCCCCCGTCGCAGCCAGCCCGCCTTTCTTCTTAACACTAGAAGCAGGATCAGTCCGGCAAAACTCCAAAGACTTTCGTACAGGAAAGTAGGGTGGTAATAGGTGCCATCAATATACATTTGATTGATGATGAAGTCCGGCAGCATCAAATTCTCAAGAAATGTCCTGGACACCTCTCCGCCATGTGCTTCCTGATTCACAAAGTTCCCCCAGCGTCCGATGGCCTGACCGAGGATGATACTTGGTGCCGCGATATCCGTCAGCTTCCAGAAGGACAATCCTTTCAATTTGGCAAACACCACGGTTGTCAGGACGGAACCAATCAACGCACCATGAATGGCAATCCCGCCATTCCATACTTTTATGATATCCCCGGGGTGATCGGCATAGTAATGATCCCACTCAAAAATGACGTAATAAGCACGGGCACATATGATGGCGATGGGAATCGCCCACACGAGCAAATCAATGAAGGTATCGGGATGAAGACCTAAGCGCTTGCTCTCCCCAATGACTAAATAAAGTCCTATTGCAATGCCGAGTCCGATAATGACTCCGTACCAGTGTACCTGGATCGGACCGAGTGAAATGGCAATAGGATCGATTGGCGTAATATTCTCGTTCATTTTGTCTCTCCTTTTTCATTAAGATACCATATGATGGTTAAAGCGATTTATGTTGTATGTAAAGCTTAAATATCCTCATTTTCCCCGTCTTCAATCACATCTGCCAAACGGTTCGTGAATTGTTCCGCCGCATTCACTCCCATTCGCTTCAGACGGAAGTTCATGGCAGCCACTTCGATGATGACGGCAAGATTTCGTCCCGGACGGACCGGTACAGTATATTTCGTAATATCTGTATCAATGATTCTCATTTTCTCTTCTTCCAACCCAAGGCGATCGTACTGCTTCGTTTTGTCCCATATCTCAAGATTAATACACAGGGTGATCCGTTTATAACTGCGGACCGCTCCGGCACCGAACAGCGTCATCACATTGATGATGCCCAAACCCCGGATTTCTAAAAGGTGCTCTATTAACTCAGGGGAGCTGCCGATCAGTGTATCCATGTCTTCCTGGCGGATTTCCACACAATCGTCTGCTACCAGGCGGTGTCCTCTTTTCACAAGTTCGAGGGCCGTTTCACTCTTCCCGACGCCGCTCTTACCCGTGATCAAGACACCGACTCCATAGATGTCGACCAAAACCCCATGGATTGCCGTTGTAGGAGCAAGCTTACTTTCCAAGTAATTGGTCAGCCTTGAAGAAAACCGGGTCGTCTTCATAGATGAACGCATGACAGGTACATCATAACGATTCGATGCTTCCACTAGCTCCGGTGGAATTTCAAGATCCCTTGAAATGATGATCCCAGGGGTAATATCCGTACAAAGCGCTTCCATTCTGCGCTTACGTTCTGCTTCATCTAACAACTCCAGGAAAGAAAGCTCCGTTTTCCCTAATAACTGAATGCGTTCTGCAGGATAGTAGTTGAAATACCCGGCCATTTCAAGTCCGGGGCGTGAAATATCACTTGTTGTAATCGGTCTATGTAAACCTTCTTCTCCCCCGACAAGATCCAAATTGAACTTCTCGACGATATCTTTTGTGCGAACCTTTGCCACAAGTAGCTCCTCCTTCACGTTACACTCTCTTCATATTTCATAATCGTTACGGTACTCTAACCTATTTTAGCAATTATGGAGAAAAGCGCAAGGAGGCCCGCTTATGGGCGTGTCTCCTCATAATAAAAGCGCAGCATGTGCATGAATCCTTTTATGGTGGAGGTGCCGTCTAGCTCAAGGCAGTGATTCCTTTCCCTGCTGTGGACGGGCCGTCAATATTCCCCACCTCTTTCCACCTTTTTATTCTAAAAAAAACGTGTTTTGGACCACAAAAAAACCCCGGCTCGTGAAAACCGGAGTCCTTTTCTATTTATTTCTCTTTCATTGGCTCAAGGACCGCTTTTTGAATCACCAGATTGGCAAGTGATAAGATGATCGATGCCAGAAATGCCATACCGAAGCCTGACAATTCAAAACTGCTTCCCATCAAACCATCCGTCAGTAATAATGTAACGGCATTGATGACGAAAAGAAACAGCCCCAGTGATAAAATCGTGACCGGCAATGTCAGGATGATCAAAATCGGTTTCACGAGAACATTCAGGATGGAGAGGATAAAACTTGCTCCGATGGCTGCCCCGATCCCCGACACTGCAAATCCTTCAAAAAAGCCTGCTAATGCAATAAAAATCACTGCATTGATTAAAATTCCAATAATCCATCTCATTATCTGATGGCTTCCTCCTCATGTGGCAGCACGAAGGCCAATAACCCATAAATGACACCCAGCGGGAAAAATCCCGTTGGAATGAGCAGGATGATGAAAATCACCCTCAGGATCGTGGAATCAATCCCTGCATAACGGGATAATCCACCGATCACTCCTGCCAGCTTCCGGTCGGACCTTGATCGTGCTAATCGTTTTTTCATCGTTATACCTTCTTTCTCATTTTATGCGTTGTCCTTATTAACATTCTTCTGTTCATGCTTTTTTATGAGGACAGATCCTGCTTTTGTTTCCGCAAAAAGATGAAGCTTATCGAGAGAGTCGGTTTTTCGACTGAAACGGATCGATTTCTGCACCACTTCATTTTTTTCCTCTAATACATCAATACCCTGCAGTTCTACCTTGAAACTACCGAAATTCGATTTAGCTTCTCCGGATATGTTGATGTTTTCTGGAACGAATAGATCAATATTGCCCGTCACCGTTTTGGCGTGAATCGTATCGGATTTCTCCCCTGTGAGGGCACAGACGATGTTTCCATTCAGGGACTGAACATCGGAGTATAAAATATCCCCTTCAACATGGACCTTCCCATTAATGGACTCCGCCTCTACATGATCTGCTTTTGCGTTCTTGATGGTAATCGCCCCGTTGGACGTTTCAACTTCCACTTTTTTTGAAGTCAGACGGTCAATATCGATCTTCCCATTTGCCGCCTTCGAACGAAGGTCTTCAACATCCAGATTACCGGCTTTTAACCCGCCATTGAATAAGCGGACCGAAATCCTTTTATACTGATGCTTTGGAATGTAGAGCTTGGAATCCACTTTCATCCACTTTAATTGTGTCGAATAATAGAGCGTATCTTCATCCACGGCAAAGGATGTATTCTCCATAAACTGCTTTCTCGCTTCTTCATGATCTTCCGTGCGATAAACCTTGGCTTCACATTCCACACGGACTTCCTCTCCATCCCAAGGAATCAGTTCCACCTTTCCATTTGCCACATCTACGTCAATTTTCACAAAATCTGTATTAGGCTGCTGGTAAACATGGGACAACTCCACAGATTGGTTCCATTGGAAATCAAAGTCGAAGTTCTTGATCTTATTCAATGCAGAATTCATGAAGTCAAGGAGCTTATCTTTCGGATTTCCCGAATGGTGCTCCTTCCCATCCTTTTTCTCGTCTTGAAAGATGGAGACAAAATCATCAAGAAAATCTTTTTCTTTTGTCTTCGATGTTTTCGGCTGCTTCTCGAGTGCTTCTAACAATGCCAGTGCTTCCTGTGCCGAAATCGTTCCATTCTCCAACATATCCAAAATGCGTTTGCGTTCTTCATTCATACTCTTTCATCCCCTTTATTGATTATAAAAGTACTTTGATGCCCTTATACACATTCCAAATGACGACGACAACACTGAATAATATAGCCAAACCGATCATCACGATGGTAAAGACAGGCAGTCCCGCACCAGTGGCGAAAACCCCCATATCCATGACCAGACCTGCGATCACAAGCGGAACCGCAATGACCGGTAATAAATGAGATAAAAATGCTGCTTTTGCATCCTTTTTCACGTATGGATTATCCGTTAGGAAATAGACGATCAAAGGAAAAAGGAAGCCGGCAAAGAATATACTAAAATAGCATAGGGCTGACAATACCTTATTGGTGTCCATCTTCATCATCTCCTCTACTATTATTTACGATACGCTGGGCGAAAAGTTTCAATGCTTTTGTTACTAATCTTATTTTCACATATGTGATGTGTGCTTCACTCCATCTGAAGGCTGATTTTGGGTAGGTATGGAGGTGTGGTTTTGGTTTCTGTTGAATATTTCATATGAGCCGGTAGCTTGTTGATTTCCGCAAAATGTCCAACTAATCTAACAAGAATATAGATTGAGTCAATCCCTACTTCCAGATCCATTCCTTAACAAAAAGAGAGATGCATTAAGCATCTCCCCACATGATCAATTAGTTACTTCTTCTCTCTCACGGATCTTATTTTTCATCCGTTCACGATCTCGTTCGAGTACGGGTTTGAGGTATTTTCCTGTGTAGGAGCCTTGTACTTCGGCTACTTTTTCAGGGGTTCCGCTTGCGACGATTTTGCCGCCTTTGTCTCCACCTTCTGGACCAAGGTCCACAAGGTAATCGGCTGCTTTGATTACATCGAGGTTGTGCTCGATGACAAGGACGCTATCTCCATTTTCCACCAGTCGTTGAAGGACGACGAGGAGACGTGCGATATCATCAACATGCAGTCCTGTTGTCGGCTCATCCAGGATATAGAGAGAGCGACCGGTTGAACGGCGATGCAATTCGGAGGCCAGCTTCACACGCTGGGCTTCCCCACCGGATAACGTTGTGGCTGGCTGCCCTAATGTGATATAGCCAAGTCCCACATCAAAAATGGTTTGAAGCTTACGCTTGATCTTCGGAATGTTTTCGAAGAACTTCACTGCATCTTCCACTGTCATCTCAAGAACATCAGAGATATTTTTATCTTTGTATTTCACTTCAAGTGTTTCACGGTTGTATCGTTTTCCGTGACAAACTTCACACGGAACATACACATCGGGAAGAAAGTGCATTTCAATCTTGATGATCCCGTCCCCGCGACATGCTTCACAGCGGCCGCCTTTTACATTAAAGCTGAAACGCCCCTTTTTATACCCTCGAACTTTCGCTTCATTGGTGGTGGCGAACACATCACGGATATCATCGAATACCCCCGTATACGTTGCCGGGTTCGACCTTGGGGTACGGCCGATCGGGGATTGATCGATGTCAATGACCTTATCAAGATGTTCAATCCCCTTCACTTCTTTATGCTCACCTGGTTTTGACTTGGCATTATGAAGCTTCTGAGCCAGGGATTTATGCAGGATTTCATTGATCAGCGTACTTTTTCCGGATCCTGATACGCCGGTTACGGCTGTGAAGATCCCCAAGGGAAGCTTTACCTTGACGTTGTTCAAGTTGTTTTCCTTTGCCCCCACGATCTCCAAATAACGGCCATCAGGTTTGCGTCTTTCCTGTGGAAGAGGAATGAATTTCTTACCTGATAGATACTGACCTGTCAATGAGTTCTCATCATCCATCACTTCCTGCGGTGTTCCCGCCGACACGACTTCACCTCCGTGGACACCAGCACCCGGCCCGATATCAATCAGATAATCCGCTGCCATCATCGTATCTTCATCATGCTCAACGACGATCAGCGTATTCCCGATTTCACGCATATTCTTTAATGTATCGATCAGTCGGTCATTATCCCTTTGATGCAAGCCGATGGATGGTTCATCGAGAATGTAAAGAACCCCGGTCAGACGGGAACCGATTTGAGTGGCAAGACGGATCCGCTGTGCCTCTCCGCCGGATAACGTACCGGCCGCCCTGCTCAAAGTGAGGTATTCCAATCCGACATTCACAAGGAAGCCAAGACGTTCTTTGATTTCCCTCATAATCAGGTTGGCAATCTTCATATCTTTCTCAGAGAGTTGAAGTCTTAGGAAGAACTGCTCCGCTTCTTCAATTGAAAAAGCCGTCACTTCTCCTATATGCAGGGAATCCACTTTAACCGCAAGGCTCTCTTCTTTTAACCGGTGGCCGTTACATGTCGGGCAGTCCTGCTGCGCCATATACTTTTCCATCTGCTCCCTGATATAGTCGGAGCTCGTTTCACGATAGCGCCGCTCCACATTCGGGATGACACCTTCGAATCGAAGATAGTTTTCCCTCACTTGGCCAAAGTCGTTCTCGTAACGGAAGTAAATCTCGTCTTTACCGGATCCATAAAGAATCTTATCCATCTGGTGCTTCGGAAGATCCTTAACAGGGATATCCATGGGAATTTCATAATGATCACAGACGGCCTTCAGAAGAGAGGGATAGTATTGTGAGCTGGTCGGTTCCCATGGAGCGACGGCATGCTCAGCAAGGGTACGGTCCCAATTGGGGATCACAAGCTCCTTATCCACCTCAAGCTTCGTTCCAAGTCCATCACAACTCACACATGCACCATAAGGGCTATTGAAGGAAAACATCCTCGGTTCGAGTTCACTGATGGAGAACCCACAGTATGGACATGCGTGATGCTCGCTGAATAGAAGCTCGTCTTCCCCGATGACATCGATGATCACCTGTCCATCCGCAAGGCGCAATGCCGTTTCAAGTGAATCGGAAAGTCGTGCCGCGACTCCCTCTTTTACGACGATCCGGTCAATGATCACTTCAATGGAATGTTTCTTGTTTTTCTCTAACGAAATCTCTTCACCCAGATCCTGCACTTCTCCATTGATACGGACCCTCACGAATCCCTGTTTCTTGATGTCTTCAAGAGTCTTCACATGGGTTCCTTTACGGCCCGACACGACAGGTGCAAGGACTTGCAGCTTGGTTCTTTCAGGATATTCCAGGATCCGGTCCACCATCTGTTCGATCGTCTGGGAAGTGATTTCAATCCCGTGATTCGGGCAGATGGGTTTTCCTACCCGGGCAAACAGCAATCTCAGGTAATCATAAATTTCCGTAACCGTCCCCACTGTTGAACGGGGGTTACGGCTCGTCGTCTTTTGGTCGATGGAAATCGCAGGGGATAATCCTTCGATGGCGTCGACGTCCGGCTTATCCATCTGGCCCAGAAACTGACGGGCATAAGCCGATAAGGATTCGACATAACGTCTCTGTCCCTCTGCATAGATGGTATCGAAGGCAAGGGAAGATTTCCCCGACCCTGACAGCCCCGTCAAAACAACGAGTTTATCCCGCGGGATTTTAATATCTATATTTTTTAAATTATGAGCTCTAGCTCCTTGTACGATTATTTGGTCCTGCGCCATGATTCGTTCATCCTTCCGCCTTGAGCTCAAGAATGGTATCACGAAGCTGTGCGGCACGTTCGAAATCGAGTGCCTTGGCTGCTTCCTTCATCTCCACTTCCAGGCTAGCAATAAGTTTTTGTCGCTCCGGTTTAGACATTTTCGAAACCTTTGTCTGTTCTCCTTCATAAACCCCTGCTTCTTCAGCGGCATGAGTCGCCCTGATGACATCCCGGATCTCTTTTTGTATCGTCGTCGGGGTCACACCGTGTTTTTCATTATATTCCTGTTGGATCGTACGGCGGCGCTCGGTTTCATCGAGTGCTTTCTGCATGGAATCCGTGATTTTATCTGCGTACATGATGACTCTTCCGTTACTGTTACGGGCTGCACGGCCGATCGTCTGGATCAGGGACCGTTCTGAACGCAGGAAGCCCTCTTTGTCAGCATCAAGTATGGTGACAAGGGACACTTCCGGTATATCCAACCCTTCACGGAGCAGGTTGATCCCCACCAGTACATCATATTTGCCCAATCGAAGATCCCGGATAATTTCGATGCGTTCCAACGTTTTGATCTCTGAGTGGAGATATTGAACTTTTATGCCAATCTCCTTCAGATAGGCAGAGAGATCCTCTGACATTTTCTTCGTCAGCGTCGTAACCAGTACCCGTTCATTCTTCTCGATCCGTTCATTGATTTCACCTAACAGATCATCAATCTGTCCTTCGATCGGACGTACCTCGATAATCGGATCCAGAAGTCCCGTCGGCCGGATGATCTGCTCGACCATTTCAGGACTATGCTCAAGCTCATATGGTCCGGGAGTGGCCGAAACATAGAGGAGCTGCTGGGTTTTCTTTTCGAATTCTTCAAAACGGAGAGGACGATTGTCCATGGCTGATGGCAGACGGAATCCGTGGTCCACGAGCACTTTCTTACGAGCCTGGTCCCCGTTGAACATACCCCTGATTTGAGGCAGCGTCACATGTGACTCGTCAATGACAATCAAGAAGTCATCAGGAAAGTAATCCATAAGCGTATACGGAGTCGAACCGGACGGACGTAATGTCAGGTGTCGGGAATAGTTCTCGATTCCTGAGCAAAAGCCCATTTCCCTCATCATTTCCAGATCATAACGTGTCCGCTGCTCCAAACGCTGCGCTTCCAGGAGCTTGTTCTCTTCCTTCATGATCGCCAGCTGTTCTTCCAGTTCTTTTTCAATATTTTTAATCGCTACCTGCAGCTTTTCCTCACGGGTTACGAAGTGGGAGGCAGGGAAGATGGCGATATGTTCACGATCACCCATGATTTCCCCTGTCAGGGCATCCACTTCACGGATCCGGTCGATTTCATCGCCAAAAAATTCTACACGCATACAGTGTTCATCCCGTGAAGCTGGGAAAATTTCCACTACGTCGCCCCGTACACGGAAAGTTCCGCGCTGAAAGTCGATATCATTACGCTCATATTGGATATCCACAAGCTTCCGGAGCAATTGATTCCGTTCAATCTCCATCCCCGTTCTAAGAGAAAGGACGAGCTCGCGGTACTCTTCCGGATTACCCAATCCGTAAATGCAGGATACGCTGGCAATGATGATGACATCCTTCCTTTCGAAAAGGGACGAGGTGGCGGAATGCCTTAATTTATCGATCTCATCATTGATGCTGGCATCCTTTTCAATAAAGGTGTCAGTCTGTGGAACATACGCTTCAGGCTGATAGTAATCGTAGTAACTGACAAAATACTCAACGGCGTTATCAGGGAAGAACTCCTTAAACTCGCTGTAGAGCTGTCCCGCCAGGGTTTTATTATGGGCAATGATAAGGGTCGGCTTCTCAACCTGCTTGATTACATTAGAGACAGTGAACGTCTTTCCCGTCCCTGTTGCTCCAAGCAGAGTTTGATGACGCTTCCCTTCATTTATACCCTGTACCAGTTTCTCTATGGCCAGAGGCTGATCTCCCTCTGGTTTATATTTAGATTTGAGCTCAAATTGATCTTTCACCGTGAAACCTCCTATAATAAGGACTGCTACCTTGTATTTACCTACATATACCCATCTTAAACACTGTACATTCATCTATACACATTCTACCACATTTCCTTCAGGATTAACCAACAAAAAGCGAACAAAAGTTCGTTCCCCTGTCAAGGAAAGGACCTTATCCGCTTTCTTCATTGTGGATAAGTTTACGATATGCCTTAGACGGAAGCAAAGATTATGACTTTCGACACAGACATAGTGGATAAACGTGGTATTCCGACAAAATACGACTATATCTATGCACAACCTGTGTATAACTATGTGCATAAGTTGATAATGCCTGTGGAAAATCCTAAAACTTACACACATTTCGTCATTTTTCTTGTGTACAAACGACATGAATGCGATTTCAAACTGTGAATAACTCTTATCTCCGTGTTTTTATTCACATAATCCACCCTTTATCCACAATCCAATCACTTCTCTCTATTAATATTCATCTAGGCATATATTCAATAATTGATTGACTATTCAGTCTATTATTCTTTAAGCTTTTTTATAGGTTCAACTAAAATACATAGTAACAGGAGGAATGTATGAAAAAATCGAAATGGTTGAAAGTTGCAGGTAGTCTTAGTTTATCGGGATTTCTATTGGGATCTGCCCTATCTCCGGTGTCGCCTTCCGGTTCTTCTCATGGAATTGCCCGGGCAGCAACGGTGGATTCCCTCGCATTACAAACATCGTTTCAAGATGCCGCCGAGGAGTTTAACGTACCGGTCGAAATCCTGCTTTCAGTAGGATACAACATGTCCCTATGGGAGCACCATGCCGGCAAGCCCAGTGCGTCCGGAGGCTACGGACTGATGCATTTGACAGATGTGGACCCTGATTCACTGGAAGAACCTCATTCAGATGACCCCCTTCATATGTTTCTATCAGGGAAGGAAGACAAACCGGAGACTCAAGCGGTGACAATTGAAAGAATATCAGATTTATCCATGACCGATCCCGCTCTTCATACCTTACATGCCGCAGCAGACTTGCTATCCCTTTCACCAGACACTCTGAAAAAGGATAATGAGCAGAACATCCGGGGAGCTGCGGCACTGCTTGCCAAATATGCCAAACAAACAGTTGGGGAAAACCCGGGAAATCTTAGTGAATGGTATGGGGCCGTTGCCAAGTACAGTGGTTCTTCCGATGAGATTGGAGCCAGGGATTTTGCCGATCGTGTGTATGAAACCATCAACAAAGGCGCAGTGAAACAAACAGAAGATGGATACTCCGTCAAACTGACAGCAAAACCAACCCAGCCCGATAAAAAAACCATCACTCCGTTAAACTTAAAATCGGATGATGGAGAAATCAAGGCAGATTGTCCTAATGGACTCGCCTGCCATTTCGTACCGGCAGCCTACAACAAAATCGATCATGACGGGACCGTTTATGAGTGGTCCTATGGTAACTACGATAAAGCCAACCGTCCCTATGATGACCAGGAAATCAAGTACATCGTCCTCCACGACACGGAAATCAGCTATGATTTAACCAAAACGGTATTTAAGAGGGAAACGACACAGGCATCCGCCCACTATGTAATCCGTTCTTCGGACGGTGATATCACCCAGATGGTCAATAACAAAGATGTAGCGTGGCATGCAGGTAACTGGTATTTCAACTCCAAGAGCATCGGGAT
Source organism: Bacillus sp. NTK074B (assembly GCF_017303375.1). Taxonomy (GTDB): domain Bacteria; phylum Bacillota; class Bacilli; order Bacillales; family Bacillaceae_B; genus Rossellomorea. The sequence goes on from NZ_JAFKOH010000011.1 coordinate 51,875, forward strand.
CGAACATGAAGGAATCGCCATCGAAGGGGCAGCCTGGTATAACGAACAGCTCTATCATGCATCTGCGCGCTTGGTTAAACACTTGTCCAAAGAGTACAATATTCCCCTGGACCGCGATCACATCATCGCCCATGACGAAGTGCCGGGAACTTCTGCCACAAGACAGCCCGCCATGCACTGGGATCCGGGTCCGTTCTGGGATTGGGCCCATTATATGAAAGTTCTGGGTGCACCGCTGGAATCTGGTAAAAAGCAAAAAGACGTCGTGCAGATCCGACCGGATTTCAACCATAACATGCCCGATCTTCAGACACCGACCGGTGAACCGGTACCGAGACAATCGGCAAACTTTGTGTATTTGTATACAGCTCCAAGCTTTGATGCCCCACTGATCAAAGATGCGGCACTTCCAAATGCCCACCCTCTGGATGCTTCTAATTGGGGAAATAAAGCCGTAACGGGCCAAACTTTTTATAAAGCGGAAGAAGATGGGGACTGGACCGCCATTTGGTATGGAGCCCAAAAAGCGTGGTTCTATAATCCGAAAGGGACCAATACTACGAAAGGCTCAGGGATCGTCATCACACTGAAAGAAGGAAAAACAGGTATTCCGGTATACGGATTGGCTTATCCTGAAGCAGAAGCCTTTCCGGAAGGCATTCCGGTAAGAGGAATGACTGAGCTTCAATATACCCTTACCCCGGGACAGAAATATGTCGCTTCTGAGAAAGTAAAGGGAAGCTATTACAGCGCACCGGTCTACACGTATAACCCGGAGACGACTCATAAGATTGTGTGGGGTGACGATGAGTTTTACCTCATCCACCTTAATCACCGCCTTGCCTTTGTAAGAGCGGGTGATGTTAATGTAGTCGCTTCCCCGAAATAACAAGACATATTCAATAAAAAACCAGGTCCCTCTAAATAGGGACCTGGATTTTTATGAGCTTTTAAGCTCAGGCACTTCTCTTCGCTTTTTTCATCATCCGGTCACTATACCAAAAACCGGCGGTCAACGAAGCCGCGTCTATGACTATGAGCAACCAAGAATCCGTATAGCCCTTTGACACCGAAGCCGCGATGAGGGCAACGGTCAGGACCAGGCCGACATAATGATTATACGTGACCCTTGTGAACAGAACGACAAGCAATCCTGGAAGAAATAAACCTAATATAATTTTGGACACGTTCAACTCTCCTTGTAAGATAAGGGAATACCACATATTCTACCGAAGTTTCCCCTATCTGGAAAGGGGATTCTCACTCTTCAGCGTCCCGGATCAGTTTCCTGGTCCGTTCTTTCAGTTCATGATGGGGGATGAATTTTTCAGAAAGCATATCTGGAAGGATGTATTCCAGAAAGTATTGAACGCATTCCATATCCTTGTATTTTACGATAGTGGTCAATGCCTCCTGATAGATTTCAATGAACAAAGGTTCGGGATTACCCTTTTGGATTTCACCGAAGGATTCGTACAACAGGTCGATTTTATCCGCAACGGAAAGAATCCTTCCTTCAAGGGTCTCGTCCTTCCCTTCTTTAAAGCGTTCCCTGTATACTTCCTGGAACTGCGGTGGAAATTCCGTCGTGATGAATTTATTCACCATTTGATCTTCCACCTGGCTGAACAGCTCACGCAGCTTCCCTGAAGCATATTTCACAGGGGTTTTGATATCACCTGTAAACAACTCTGCATAATCATGGTTGAGCGCTTTTTCATAAAGAGATTTCCAATCTATTTCCTTCCCGTTCTGTTCCTCCACCGTTCCGAGGAACTGAGCGATTTTCGTCACTTTGAAAGAATGACTGGCCACGTTATGTTCATGATATTTGAATCGACCCGGACAGCGGATGAGGGTCTCAAGATCTGATAAGCTTTTAAAATAATGATGAATTCCCATGGTATTCTCCTCTCACTGATTATCTTTACTTTATGAAAATAGTATCAAGGAGAGTCCGCCAATGCAAAGATCCGTGGCTTTTCCTTTTCTACTTCTCTTACTAATATGGTATTTTACCGTGCAATGATACGTGCAGAGTGCCCGTCCAACTTTTTCAAAGGATAGGAGGAGGTGATAAAAAGAACTCCCTCATGGAATGAGGGAGTGATCGATGGATCATATAAGGCGCACGGAAACGACTCCTGTGATGTTTTTCATTTTTTGTTTCACATCAGCCTGTTCTTCTTCATTTAATTTTTGATCCAGGTCGATCATGGTGTACGCCCATGTATGCTTACTGCGGTTGATCATATCTGCGATGTTGACGGCGTATCCGGACAGGACCGTGGCGATCTGTCCCACCATGTTCGGGATGTTCTGGTGCATGACTGTCACTCTCATCTTCCCGCTATATGGGAGCTCAACGTCAGGCAGATTGACGGCATGCTTTATATTCCCGGTTTCAAGATACGTTTTCAACTGCTTGGTGGCCATGATGGCACAGTTTTCTTCGGATTCAACGGTAGAAGCGCCAAGATGAGGAACAGGCACGACATTTTTCATGGCGAGGACCTTCTTATTCGGAAAGTCCGTCACGTATTTTCGGACGACCCCGGACTCCAGCGCACCGGCCATGGCATCCTCTTCCACAAGCTCACCCCGTGAAAAGTTCAAGATCGTCATTCCTTTTTTCATTTTCGCGAAAGCTTCCGGGCTCACGAAGCTTGCTGTTTTATCCGTCAAAGGGATATGCAGGGTGACAAAATCACATTCCGCCCACACTTCTTCAATATGATGGGCGCGCTTTACATCCTGAGATAAGCGCCATGCAGCGTCGACAGAGATAAACGGATCATAGGCCACAACCTCCATCCCCAGTGCAAGTGCATCATTGGCGACCAGGACACCGATTGCTCCCAAGCCTACGACTCCGAGCTTCTTCCCTTTGATTTCACTTCCCACGAACTCTTTTTTCTTCGCTTCCACGACACCGGGAACATCTTCTTCTTGGTTCCTCAACGAGTTAGTCCAGCCTACGGCAGAATACAGATTGCGTGAGGAAGCAATCAAATTGGCGAGAACAAGCTCCTTGACGGCGTTCGCATTGGCACCCGGCGTATTAAAGACGACGATCCCCTTTTCCGTACAGAGATCGATGGGGATATTATTGACCCCCGCCCCTGCACGGGCAATAGCTTTGACGGAAGCCGGAAAAGCATAATCATGAAGGTTTTTTGATCGGACGAGGATTCCATCCGGATCCCCGTTTCCATTCAAATGATAGTTGATATCATCCTCGATCAGGGATAACCCGCTTTGACTGATGGCATTGTACGTATTGATTGAGATCATGTTCATTGTCCTCCTTGCTTCGCTTCAAATTTTTTCATGAAATCGACAAGTGCTTCTACACCTTCACGTGGCATGGCATTGTATAGACTGGCCCTCATTCCCCCAACGGAACGATGGCCCTTCAGGAACTCGAACCCTTCCGCTTTGGCTTCTTTTATAAATTGGGCGTTCAGATCATCATCCCCCGTAGAAAACGGAATGTTCATCAGTGAACGATTTTTACCTGGTACAGGGTTATGGAATAACGGTGATTCATCGATACAGGAGTAAAGAAGCGCCGCTTTCTTCTCATTATGATCCTGCATCCCATCCACCCCACCGTTCTCCTTCACCCATTCCAGTACAAGTTTCAGGACATAGATGGAAAAGGTCGGCGGTGTATTGAAGAGGGAATCATGTTTCACATATGTTTCGTAGTCCAACATGGTCGGACATTGAACAGGTGCCTTCCCCACCAGGCTGTCGTGGATGATGGCCACTGTAACACCGGATGGTCCAAGATTTTTTTGTGCGCCGGCATAGATGAGTCCGAATGAAGAGACATCGATCTTCTCAGAAAGGATATGGGAAGACATGTCGGCGATAAGGGGAATGCCCCCTGTATCAGGATATTCATGAAACCGGGTCCCTTCGATCGTATTATTCGATGTGATATGTACATAGCTCGATTGTGATGAAAAATCTTCTGGTATGTAGGCCGGGATCTCATAGGGTTCTTTGAGGGAAAGTGTGTGGACCTTCCCGACTTTCTCTGCCTCTTTAACAGCTTTCTTCGACCAGCTTCCTGTCACGATGTAATCCGCTCTTCCCCCTGCGAGTAGGTTCAGAGGGATCATGGAGAACTGCAGGGACGCTCCCCCCTGCATGAAAATGATCTGATAATCGTCAGGAATCGAAAGGAGCTCACGGAGTAAATTTTGAGCTTCTTCTGTTATCGTTTGGAAAGAGGCAGACCGATGACTCAATTCCATCACAGACATGCCACTTTCCCCGTAATTCAATAATTCTTCCTGAACCTTCTTCAATACAGGATCAGGCAACACAGCAGGACCAGCAGAAAAGTTATACACACGCTTCAACAACAGCACCACCAAAAGTCAGAATTTTTCAACAGTATAATCCCGTACAATTCTTTAGTCAATCACAAAAACATATGATGAAAACGCTTAATAATGGTGTTTTTAGCCTTATGCGAGGTCATGGATGGAATCTTGCTTGATTGATAAAAAAAACCGGCTTCCCTGCCTGCCCTCGATGGGCAAAGCAGGAAAGCCGATTTTCAGCCTGTCAGGATATCTTCTTTTGGATAACGGATTTTCTCTTTATCCGGACGAGACAGGGAGAAGGCCAGCGTGAGGGGTCCGAGTTTGCCTGTGAACATCACTATGATGATGATCCATTTCCCTATCACGGAAAGGGAGCCCGTAATCCCCATGGACAGACCCACCGTTCCGAAGGCAGACACCACTTCAAACACAAGGGACAGGAAGGACGCATCATGCTCCGTCATTTCCATGAAAAAAAGCGCGGTGAACACGAGGAGCACGCTGATCATGGACAGGGCCAACGCTTTGAAAATATGGGTTTGATCAATCGTACGCCTGAAAATACGAATCTCTTTTTTCTCTTTTAAAAATGCAATCATACTCAATGAAATGACAACAAAGGTGGTGAGCTTGATTCCCCCGCCTGTTGAAGCACTCCCTGCCCCGATGAACATGAGCAGGATGGTAAAAAGCAGTGTGGAACGCTCCATGCTTCCGTAATCCAGGGAGTTAAATCCTGCAGTACGGGGTGTGACTGCTTGAAAATAAGAAGCAAAGATCTTATCTGGAAGCGGCAGCTGTGCCAGTGTATTCGGATTATTATACTCCAGGACAAAAATCATGATGAAGGCCACGACATTGATCAGAAAGGTACCAATGACCATGATTTTGGTATGAAGGGATAACTGACGGATCGTTTTCGATTTCCACAGATCCACCAGAACCGTAAACCCGATTCCTCCCAATATAAACAGAAATGAAATCGTCAAGTTAATGACCGGACTTCCCACATATCCCATTAAGCCATCGGACCAAAGAGAAAACCCTGCATTGTTAAAAGCGGATATCGAGTGAAAGACACTCACATACAGGCCCCTTTTCCATCCATACTCAGGCACCCATTCCGTCGCTAATAACAAGACGGCCAAACCTTCTACTATAAAAGAAAATAGAAATAAGTATTTCACAAGCTTGATGACCCCGCCTACAGACGTTTGATTCAGTGCCTGCTGCAGGAGCAATCGTTCTTTGAATCCGATCTTTTTGCCAAGCACCATAAAGATCAAGACCGCAAAGGACATGATCCCGAGTCCCCCGATCTGTATGAGGCTCATGACGACAATCTCTCCGAATAATGTGTACACGCTCCCTGTATCCACGACAGCAAGACCCGTCACGGTCATGGCAGACGTAGTCGTAAAGAGGGCATCCAGCCAGGAGATTGGTTCAGTGGTGGCGAAAGGAAGCTTTAACAGCCCCATTCCCAGTATGATAAAAAATAGAAAGGTCACAACAAGAAGCTGCGGTGGACTTAACCGAATGACCTTTTGCTTCATCTTTATACACCCTCTTTTTCAAACCGGTTAATATCCCGATTATGTCCTATGACAATCAGTAGATCCTCTATTTCGACCACTTCATCGGCAGAAGGAGAAACAATGACCTCTTCCCCCCGATGGATGGCGATGATGTTACATCCGAACTTGGCCCGTACATCAAGATCATTCAACGTTTTGTTTGCTACCTTCTTTGAAGCGCATACTTCCACAATGCTGTGTTCCTTTGATAATTCGATATAATCGATGATCTTTTCAGAAGTGATGTGGTGGGCAATCCTTCTTGCCATATCCCGTTCCGGATGAATGACCTTATCTGCCCCGATCCGGTCAAGGACTTTCTGGTGGTAAGCATTCGACGCTTTCACCCATACTTCCTTCACTCCCAATTCCTTGAGGAGGAGTGTCGTGAGAATACTTGCTTCTATATTATCCCCGAAGGATACGATCACATGATCGAAATTCCTTAATCCCAGGGATCTGAGAACCGACTCATCCATGGCATTTGCCTGAACGGCATGAGTCGCGATATCGATGTATTTCTGTACCACATCATGATGGATATCAATAGCCAGCACTTCTACATCCAGGTCTGCTAATTCCTGGACCAAATTCCCTCCAAATCTCCCTAATCCAATAACGGCAAACTGCTTTTTCATGATGAAATCCTCCAAAACCTTTTTTATAGCTTAACCATCTGCAGGCTGTTCATGACCATATCCTCATATTGAACAACGCAAAAAGACCACCAGGAACTAAGCCTGTGGTCATTATCCATCACCGATCACAAGTATCATCCTCTCCCAATACGCTTACGAGGTTAGCTGACGGATTCGGGACATGGAAGTAGCCCTACCTTTCAACAGAAAGGATTCACCCCTTTATTACTAACGGTTCCCCCGCTTCAAATCATGAATTAAGCGATAAAGAATATTCATTTGATGATAGATATATTACTCCTCTCCACATGGGTTGTAAATAGATTATTTGTAAAAAATTCTTAAAGAAAAACAGGCAAAATTGTCTCAATATATCCAACATTTACTGTTCGTTAAAAAGGTTTGTTTTTTCCTGATCAGGGGAATAGCATACATAAGTCATACGAAAATTGAATTAGAAAGGAAGAAACGTTTATGGCAGGAGTTTCATCCCTTAGTTCTTCAAATGAGAATAAAAACGGTTCATCCGTTTCATCTAATGATATAAAACCATGGATTAAAGGATTTGCGCGGGTTGGGTATATCTCAAGGGGCGTTGTGTATATGCTCATTGGGGCATTAGCCGTCATGGCCGCACTCGGCATTGGCGGAAGCACCTCGGATTCGACCGGTGCTTTTACAGCCGTGGCAAGTAAGCCTTTTGGGGAAGTCCTTCTATGGATACTGGGAATAGGCTTGATCGGAATCGTCCTTTGGCGCATCATCCAAGTGATCTTAGACCCTGAGCATGTAAAGAACGGCGGTAAGTCCATGTTCAGGAGACTCGCAAGCCTCATCAGCGGTATCGCCTATGGTTCCCTGACCTATAATGCCTTTGCCATTGCATTGCATGCCAAAAGCTCGGGATCCGGTTCAGGTTCCAAACAGACACTGTCAGCAAAGCTATTGGCCCAGCCTTTCGGACAATGGATCGTCGGCATTGTCGGACTGATCATTATTGGATTCGCACTCTATGAAATTCATAAAGCGTATAAGGAAAAATACACCGACAAATTCAAGCGACATGAAATGACAGAGAAAGAATGGGAACTAGGACGAAAAACAGGAAAACTGGGACTGTATTCACGCGGGGTCGTCTTTTTACTCATTGGATATTTCTTCATCCAGACGGCCATCACCGCCGACCCTGATAAAACGAAGGGGCTTGACGGGGCATTATCCAAACTCGCCCAGCAGCCTTTCGGACAATGGCTACTTGGAATCGTAGCTGTTGGATTATTCTTATATGGAGTCTTTCAGATACTGAAAGGAAAGAACCGTCATATGACGATTTATTAAACATGTTAAGGAGCTGTGTATCTGACGGCTCCTTTTCTTTTTGAATTTGAAGATTAACTAAAGCACCTATTTTGACTCTTCCTGTAATGTGTTGTATCTTATGAAAATGAATCCTCACTAAACCTATAAGATTTATGTCAATGTTATGTTTTAGTACTTTGGGGACAATAAGATAAAAGGAGGCGTTAAAAACATGAAATCTCTCTGGAGAGGTTATCTCACTACATCCCTTATCATCAAAATAACCGTGGCCCTCGTACTGGGGATTTCCGTCGGTCTGATTTTTGGAAAGGATGCATCCGTCCTATCCCCCCTTGGCGATATCTTGATTCGCCTGCTTAAGTTCTTGATCATTCCCCTCATCTTGTTCACCTTGATGGTCGGAGTGAATCAGACGAACGTAAGTAAGCTTGGCCGCATGGGCGGAAAGACGTTCTTATACTATTTATTTTCATCTGCTTTAGCCATCATCGTCGGAATCGCCGTTGCCAGTTTGTTCAATCCTGGAACAGGCATGACCCTTGATACAACGGAGAAATTCAAGGTACCGGAAAATCCGGGTGTCACGAGCGTCCTTCTGAATATCATTCCGGAGAATATCGTCACGGCCTTCACGGAAATGAATCTTTTGGGGATCATTTTCACAGCCATTGTGTTCGGTATCGCGATTTCATATTTACGATCCCAAGCGGAGTATCACGAGCTGGGAGAGCATGTCTATAAGGTCGTAAATGGTCTGAACGAAGCTACCATGGCCATCATGAAGGTGATTCTTCAATATGTACCCGTCGGAATTTTTGCCATCATGGCCAATACAGTCGGGAATCAGGGACTGGACACGCTTCTCTCATTAGGAAATATGATTCTCGTTCTTTATGTTGCATTGTTTGTCCAAATCGGACTCTATATTATTGCCCTTGCAGGTTTCAAAATCAGCCCGCGCAGGTTCTTTGCCCAAGCCCGGACTCCAATGGTGACAGCATTCGTCACCCAAAGCAGCTCTGGAACACTGCCGTTGACACTGAATGCAGCCAAAAATCTCGGTTTGCCGAAAAGTCTGTACGGCTTCAGTTTACCTCTCGGTGCAACGATCAACATGGACGGTGCTGCCATCCGTATTGCCGTTTCTGCCGTATTCGCAGCCAACGTCGTGGGAGATCCGTTGTCACTGACCGATATGCTGGTCGTTGTCCTTGTAGGAACATTGGCTTCAATTGGAACTGCAGGTGTCCCGGGAGCAGGAATCATCATGATTGCAACGGTGTTCGCCCAGCTCGGCCTGCCAATGGAAACTGTCGCTCTGTTGACGGCCATTGACGCCCTTGTCGGTATGGGATGTACGGCGCTGAACGTGACGGGAGACTTGGTCGGTACGTCGATTATTGATAAGACGGAGAAGGATAGTGAAAAGAACCCTTCTCTTACGTGATACTAAAAAAAGGATAGCCGCGGCTATCCTTTTTTCTGATCATGAAACCTGATGATGCTCCCAACCCGACGCCTCATCGGCAAAAATGATCCCCAATTCATGATGATCACCTTCATACAGGGCTCCTTGAGTGAAACGGTTCTCACCGTTCGCCCCAAGGACCTCCAGCTTACAATAAGCCCCGTTCTTTTGAAGAGCTTCATAAAACGCTCTTTCCGTATTCACATCGACTCCGTTCACCTTCAGGACGATTTCACCTACTTCAAGAGTCAACTTCTTGGCAGGAGAGCCTGGAAGGATACCAAGGATCATGACTCCCTTCGGCTGGCGTTTAAAGAAGTAAGGCTTTGAATCTTCCTTCCTTTTGTAACGGTATGCGATCCATGCGCGTCCTATGACGGCGACGACAGCTGCACCGATTGAAAACATAGGTGCCCAAAAACCTGTTACGGCCAACGTCAAAACGAATGCACCCAACCAGAAAACCCTGGATCCCGTATATTTAATCGCTACTTCCGGCAACGTGCTTTTCACAAGCTGTTGAAAACCAAGGAGAAACGGTACACATAATAAAGAATACGTTTCAGTCCCAATAGTAAGCACGGGCCACCAGTCAAATGGAAGCGTCAAGCCCCCATTAGGGATCAGGATGAACATCGGAACCAGCCACAGTTTCTTCCCGAGATGTGCCCCTACTTTCAGGCCACGGGCACTCTTGTATAAACGGGGTGAAGTATGCTTCCAACCATTCAGTCGAATCAGTATTCCTTCTATCATGGTCAGCACACCCAGGAGTACGACGATAGAACTGAGCATTTCCAGGTTCAAGTTTTCCACATATGTATTCACATAAGGGATGTGCCACTGAAAATAATCCACCAACACGAATATGAAATAGGAAAATCCTACAGTCATGGTTGCGGACATTAGCTGAAAGCGGCCCGTCAGCGCAAACAGGATCGACATCACCCCGACCAGTAGAACGCCTGCGTAAGGAATGACCATCCCCACTCCTACCGTAACGACCGAAAACAGCAATCCAAGTACGATTCCGTAAGAAAACAATCCCCTCATATCATGGTACCCATCCAGCAATCTCGTATTAAAATCTTTTCGTTCCCTCTTCACGCGATAATAGCCCGCCATAATAGAGATGAACACAGAGAAATAGAAAACAGGATGCAGAAATAATTTCCCCAATCCTTTCAGGGTCTCCAGCAACCAAAGCTCAATCAATGATAACTCACCACCTTTTGTAAGAAAATTTGCATTATCTACTATTTTATCAAAAGAAGCAGTTAAAACCTATTGCAATTTATTCGTTCATTTTACGTTTCCATGTCATTTCCGACAGCATTCCACACGTTTTCCCGGGAAATGATGTCGATTGGACGGAAATAACCCCTATCATTGTAGAAAAAGAGACGATCAGGCTTACGTGCTGACCGTCTCTTTCTTCATTGAAAATAGGATAAAATAAAATCCTTAAAAACAAAGAACGCAAAACTTAAATAATCCAGCGGGTGATCCATTTCCCAATCCATCATCGTAGTCTTTCCCTCCTTCTATGATTTAGAGCGGGCGTGTAACCACTCTTTAAATTCGGTTGAAATTCCATATTTAATAAGACTGGCATGTCCTCCTGCCACCTCTAGCAATTGCTTATCCTTACTCGCAACCAGATCCAATAAAGGAGTGCTGATGGATGTTGGAACCAAATGATCATATTGAGAAGAAATCATGTAAAGGTTTGATTCGATTGTTTTCAAATCGACATTTTCCCCAGAGAGCGGGAACTCCCCCTTCATCAAGACATTTTCCTTAACAAAATATGTGAGGATATCCCTTGCCATTGCTCCGGTGAGGGATAGGTGATCATTGGTCCACTGATTAAAGCGAAGCCAGTAATCCGTATACTCCTTATCGTAAGCCCTGTTTAGAAGTGAAAAATAGGGAGAGAGGTAAATAGGAGCGGTCAATGCCCTCATTCCGTAACGGACGAAGGGTGCGGGGATGATATTCATTTCTTCCACGAAAGCCGGGACATCCAATTCATCATTTTTCAAGGCTTCCACCCAACTGCGATAATCTGGTATTTGATCAAAATCAATGGGGGTGACAAAAAGGATAAGATTCTTGATGAGTTGAGGATGCAACGCTGCGTAAATAACGGCTAACGTTCCTCCTAAACAAAATCCAGAGAGGGATAACTCGTCTCTCCCGCTATGATCAAGAGCTTTCTTTATGGATGGGTGTACGTATTGTGAGAGGTACTCTCCCAAACCGATGCCCCTTTCCTCTATAACGGGTTCACCAAATTCGAGCAGATAGACATCATATCCTTCCTCAAGAAATTCCCCTACCATACTATGTTCCTTGGTCAAGTCAAGAATGGATGGCTTGTTGATAGGTGAATAAAGGAAAAATACTGGAATCAGATCCGTTTGATTTCCGGAATGATAGTACCATAGTTTACTATTGTATTGATTCCAGATTTCTCTTCTCGGAAAGTTCGGCTCCCACTCGCTTTCATTTTGCAAAGTATCCATGAAACCTTTCCACCTTGCGATTTCTTTTTGACTGTTCTCTTCTTTCATTGTAGTCACCTCTATTCTTTAATCTTTTATTGTGGCATCCGTAATGGACAGAAGTTGAAAGAAGATCACGACCATGTGGAATAGCTGCAGCCATTGATTGACGTACTCCACATACTCGGGATCATCCAATTTTTCTTTAATCGCTTGATTCAACTCATACTCCACACCCATCCACAGTTTTTTCACATCTTCATAAAAAGGATCCATATCTTTCCCTCCTTAAACTTGCGCGCGGATACCGCCGTCCACGACAAGAATATGACCATGAACATAATCCGAAGCAGAAGAGGAAAGGAAGACGGCAACCCCTGTCAGATCTCCTGCCTGTCCAAATCGCCTGGCGGGTATATGCTGTTTGATCATGTTTCCCTGACTGGAAAATAACTCCTTTGTGATTTTGGTCGGGAAGAAACCCGGCGCGATGGCATTCACCTGAATGTTATGAGGTGCAAGCTTCACCGCAAGATCCTTCGTCAAGGTCATGACCGCCCCCTTACTCGTATTGTAAGGAACAGTATCCATCAGCATGGGATTCGTCCCCCCAAACCCGGTTACGGATGCAATATTAATGATCTTCCCACTTTTCTGACCAACCATGATCCGGGACACTTCCTGCGAAAACAAAAAAGCCCCCTTCACATTGACATCCATCACCTTGTCCCACTTATCTTCAGGTATATCCGCAAAAGGACCTGCCCAGGACGTCCCGCTATTATTGATCAGAATATCGATTCTGCCAAACTCTTTCATTACCGTTTCCACTACGTTCACAACATCTGATTTCTTCGTCACGTCGCAAGGGAAGGCGATTGACTTTACGCCCAGATCCATGAGCTCTTTCTTCACTTCTTCACACGCAGGAAGGTTCCTTGAACACACCACCACATGTGCTCCTGCTTCTCCCAATGCCATGGCCATCTCTTTTCCTAGACCGCGTCCACCGCCTGTGACGATGGCGATTTTGTCTTTAACTGAGAACATTCTATCAATCTCCTTTCTAGTAAATTCAGGGTCATTATTATAATAGATTGATTGGGGGAAAGAGTGCATACTATTTAAGATTTCTAAAGAAATTGAATGAAATGCCTTTATCATTGTGTCACAAATAAAACGTAAACAATGTTTCTTCTTCATATCAAAGACCTCCCTGAAGAAGGGAGGTCTTTGATGTTCGGCTACCTTTAAAATACATTTTACTATTTAAAACTGTACTCTAAAAAATCCGGTCTCTTTTTCCATTTTTGACTTAAGACAAATAATACTACTTTTCCAGGAATGCTATGGGCAATAAAATATTTGTATTCTATTACTTCCCTACCCCCGAATCCTTTTTTGAAGTCAGTAATGTTCTTCATGGCTTCATCCTCATCGTCATCGAATGATAAACCGACAAAATCATAAATCGTATAACGTTGCTTTTTAAAGTATAGGATATCATTCCAGTGAAGAAAGCGATTCGCCCTTCCGATACGATTTCTTTCTTGATTATTTCCGTATTCAAACCGGGCCGAACATGAGTGGATCATGCTCGCCTTTCCCTCTGTCAGGGAATAAGCATGGGAAGCCAGTTTACGCCCCTTCTCATCCATTACCTTCGTGATCACCAGCATTCCTTCTTCACACAGGGAATTCAATTTACTGTAGCTGCAGGGCGGAATATCCTTCTCCTTTGAAAAAGGGATGAAAAACTGAACAAATTCTTTAATGTCTTTAGAAGAAGGGTGATCTATGATTGTGACTTCAATGGAATCTTTAGAAGCTCTGTTAATCTGATATCGGGTGGTTCGGTTCATGTCCTTGAGTAATTCTTCTTCTGTTTGTTCAAGATTGAGATGCAGGGTCTTAAACTTCTTTAGCATATGGTATTTGTCATCGGACATATGTTTAGGAAGTTGAGAAACGATCGTGATGTCTGTTTTTTTATGCGGTCTGTCCGTTTCATTTGTTCCATATAAATCAGTTATATCTAACATCCATTTCTTCCAGTATATCGGCTTCATCACAGGTCCCCCTATTAATATAAAATTCCTTTTGTAATTCTGTCATATTGAGACTTCTCATCCCGTACTCTTTCTTCAATCCAGAGAACACTTCGAGAATCCGATGGAGAAATTCAAGATTTTCTCGCAAGTTCGAATTGAAATTATGTGGGTGCCACCACAGATGATAGGTTTCGCCGTTCTTCGCTGCATACGTAAGATCGTCCAGGATTCTCTTAAGACGAAGGGGTTCCAGCCTTTTTAATTTAGGGCAATAAGGCCTTAGAAACCTGCTTGATGGTATGTTCAATGGCATAGACCCATCACTTTCCTTCAGGGAATACGTATGATGTCCAGTAAAATTGAAATAGGCATCAAGAAAACGGAGCCCCCGTTTTACATATCTCTTATTCTCACCTGTCTTCAAATCGTAAATCCAAGACTGTTCAGTGCCCCGGTAGGATGTGATCCCTTTGCTTTTACACAGCTGGACATACTCCTTTTTTATCTGGTTACGGGGAAAAACAATGCTTTTCGGTTCCTGCCGCACCTTTCTCATTACATCTATGGCTTTACTGAGATCAGCATCAAATTCTTCGATTGTCTGACCTTCTTCTAAGCAGTAATAATGGGAAAAGGTGTGAGTACCAATCTCTTGGTTTTTTGCCTTTGCTATTTCACTGATCAATGAAGGAGAAAAGTGAAAATCATAATGATCTCTATCATTTTTTAAAGAATCAAGATACAAATAGGGGGAAAGCTGTGAATCATGATACCCGGGAAGTTTTGCCGGGAAATCTTTTCTCAGCTCCTTGAAACTTTGATAATACATAAAGCCGACCACTGCCCATGTGGCATGAATATGATAACGATTAAAGCTTTGCAAAATGGATGTAACCACCTGTTCTGCATCTTCTTCCGATTGATCTTTATACGTTTTAAAGGAAAGCTGGTCCTGCATTCCCCAATAGAGCTCAAAATCCAATGAAATAACAAGTGTTCCTGGTTGTTTCTTATCAAACGGAGTGACTTTTTTCCCAAGCAACTTCATGGATCCTCCTTCTATTCCTATGAATTTCATTCAGTGATTCACGAAGGCCTTGTTCCAGCGTGTAGTTTGGATTCCATTTCAACTGTTTCCTTGCATTTGAATAGTCCAGGGAACTATGTTCGATATCCCCTTCCCGGGCAGATTCAAACTGGACTGACAAAGGTTTTTCGCTGATTTTGGATATTGAGTGTATGAGATGATTGATGCTCAGCTGTGTCTGGGAACCAATATTGATGATGGTGTTCTCCCCAAGTTCAAGTGACTGGATACAAGCCTCTGCAACATCCTTCACATAAATGAAATCCCGGGTTTGATTTCCATTACCAAAAACCTGGATCGGTTTATCCTGTGACGCATTGTTCAGGAAGATAGAGACCACACCCGCTTCACCTTCTGATGTTTGCCTTGGTCCGTACACATTAGAAAATCGAAGGATCGTATAAGGCAAGGAACCCAAGGAACTTGATTGGTAATACATTTGAATATAGTTTTCAGATGTCATCTTGGATAACCCATAAGAGGAAGTAGGCATAAGCTGATGACGTTCATCGATCGGCAGGTTTACAGGAGTTCCATAGACTGCCGCAGATGAAGCAAAGATGAATTTTTTCAGATGGTATTTTGCACTCAGATGAAGAAGGTTAATGGTCCCGATAATATTGACCTTTCCATCCTCCTGCGGATTTTTCATTGAATAGGAAACGGAAATCTGTGCTGCCAAGTGAATAATGACATCCGGCTCTTCTTTTATAAATACTGTTTCGATATCTGCACTGGTGATATCCATTTTGTAAAAGGCAACACCCTCTGGAATATTTTCTTCTTTCCCGGTGATAAGGGAATCCATTACGATGACTGAATGCCCTTTTTCTTTTAGACTTTTTGTCACATGATAACCAATAAACCCCGCTCCGCCCGTTACCAATACCTTCATCATTACACCCCTCTACTCTTATTTGGAAGTCCGACCGGTCTCATTCCAATCCCATTTGCCAGAACTGTCTTATACATCTGTATCGTTTGATCACTCATATGTTCAAATAAGAAGTGACTCTCGTATCTCGTTCTACTGCATTGCCCCATTTTCGTCATCTGTTGTGGATCCACAATTAACGACTTTAACCTTTGCATGAGAGTCTCAGCGTCATTCCTCGGGATCAGAAAGCCGTTCTTCCCATCATCAATAAGTTCTTTCATTCCTCCTACGTCTGATGCAACGATGGGTAAGCCTGCTCTCATTGCTTCAATGACACTGATGGGAAGCCCTTCATGCCTCGAGATCAGTACAAACAGATGTGAGCGTGCCAAGAGCTCAGGGATATCTCTTCTGTTCCCAAGGAAATGGACGCGATGTGCAATAGAACTTCTGGAAACCATATCCTTTACTTCTTTCAACAGAGGTCCGTCCCCCACCAGATCCAGCTCCCAAGAGAGATCTTGGATGCTTTCCAGGGCGAGTAGCAGGGTCCGTTGATCCTTTGGGGCGGCAAACCTTGCTACCATGATCAATTTGGGTTTGGATCCCGCTGGATTTCTTCGGAGATGTTCAGGAACATCGGGGACACTGTTATGAATCGTTTTCAGTTTTGATTCGTGTATGATCCTGTGCTTTATAGCTAATTGATAGTCGTAGTTTGAAACGGTTATGATCCCATTCGATATCTTTCCTGCAACCCTTTCTAGAATGGTATAGATTCTCCTTTTCCTTTCAGGTACCCCCTCAGAGAAGGCCCATCCATGTGCTGTAAACACAGTTGGGACACGACAGATTTTTCCGGCCATACGTCCCAGCATACCTGCTTTCGAAGAATGGGTAGCGAGAATATCAGGTTTTAGAGTCTTCAACCACTTGCAAAGCTCCTTCAATGCAAGCCAATCTTGTATGGGATGGATCTTTAAATGCAGTTGTATCAACTCTTCACATCTAATTCCCTTCTTCTGTAGTTCATCAGTGACGGGCCCGCACCCCATGGAAAGGACAATTACCTCATGCCCCGCCCTCATAAGGCTCAGTGAGAGATCGAGAACGTGAACTTGAGCCCCCCCTACATCATCCATCCTTGTAATGAATTGTATGATTTTCATATACTCCCCCCTCTTGTTTAGGAATCCCGCCGACCGTGCACCAAGGTAAGGCAAGCAGCAGCCAGAAATGACGCCAATGCAATGTATCGATAAAGAAACTATTGAAAAGTAAGCCGATGATCGATGCAAGGATGACAACAAAATATCCCTGATCCATTCCTTGTGTCTTCCTGATATTCCGGAAGCAAGTCAACATACTTACCCCCACAAAGCCAATAAAAGAGATAAACCCCAAAAATCCATTTTCAGTCAGTATCCTCACATATAAACTATGGGTAGAATGATTGAACATCATTTCCGATTGCCCGGATCCCACTCCAAGAGGATGGGTCAAAGCGGCTTCCAACGATTCCTTCTGTTTATCAAACCGCGTATTATCGTATTCCTGATACCCTAACCGCTCGTGAAACAAATCGACCAGATCAGTAGATGCCATCACAAAGTAGAGAATTGGAAGAGAAGAAAGAATCAGGAGAAGGATAATACCGATTCGTTTGTTGATATTCCCCTTAAAAAACATAAAATATATGAAGAGTGCGACGACAAGATGACCCCAGGCAGCACGGGAAAAGCTGAGCGAAACGGCTAAAGTAAGGACAATGAAACTGATGAACATCCATACTTTCACTTTTCCTCTCACAGACACCATCTCTATCTTGAGTAGCAAGAAAAGAGCCGCAGGAATCACAAAGGGACCAAACACATTAGGATCTTTAAACATCGACTTTATTCTTCCCGACCACATAAATAGATCTGAAAACGGAAATAGATGGAAGAAAGAACCGAGACCGATGACGGCGGCTGCCGTTGCAGCGATCACGTATCCATTGAATATGGTCTCAAGAGCCTTTTCTTTATAAAGGGAGACCACGCTTCCGATACAGACCCAGGTCAATACGAGGTAAAAAGTGATGACGCTATAGTTGAGACCATGGACAGGATCCTTCGCAAAATAGAGAGAAGCCAAATTACACGTTATAAATAGGATCAGCAGAAGCATCGGAGCAGGGTACTCCATGGAAAAAGGGATCATTTTCTTCAACATCAAAGCGATAAGGATGATTAACAGGACATCATATGGAGAAGGTTCAACCAATACGATTGAACTGCAAGCCAATGTGAAATAAAGAAACGAATTCAGCCATCCTGGAAGAAATTCATTTAGCTTCACTGGCTTCAACTCCTATTTCACACTCGAATTGATCTTGGGTCACACCTTTAGTCCTCATGGCATACCAGGCAAGAAAAGCAACCACCATATACCCAAGAGAACCTAAGACACTTAAACAAAGCAGGGACTGTATGGATGAAAATTGGGAATGTACTGAGATCAATACAGCTGCCAACAAGAGAACAAATCGAATGAATTCTCCAACAAGATGTAAATGCTGGGCTTCAAAGACATAAAAGTTCGCTGTAATGGGATTAACCACCATCTGGAAGAAAAATAGAATCGCCATCACTTGAATATATGTCCCTGATTCAATCCACCCTTCGCCAAACACATGTCCAAATGTCCATGGTGCGACTGCTACAATGATGCAAATGATCAAGGAACTGACACCAGTCAGCTTCCACACCATTTGCCAAAAAAGGGAATTCAATGGAGTGGCGGTGGAACGTTTTTGCTTTGTGGCGCTGGCAAAATAAACCTGTTTAACCGAGAACCCGATCAGGGCATCTGGTATCGAAAGGACCCGCTGACCGAGCATATAAAGACCTGCAGCTTTTGACCCGAATGTTGCGGCGATGAAGAAGACTGGCAAATGACCACTTGCAACACTCAATATGGATGACCAGCTTGATATGAGTGGAAAATATCTATAGCGATTGGCCAAGACCCCCATTTGTTTTAGATTGATTTGATGAAGGCGCGCTTTAATGGATTCAAAAGAAAGCCTGAGTACTGTGCTGCTGCCTACAATCCTCCCCACCACCTCTCCCGCAACCAAACCAGCCGGTCCGAAATGAAGAAGTCCCAAGCTGATTTGCGAGAATACTTGACTCATGTTCATAAACACTTTCCCCTTAGCCATGAAGGGGTAGGCTTCCCCCCTTATAAGCCATGTATTCAATACTTGAAAGACGCCAAAGCCGAATAAACTCAAAGGGAGTAGCCATAAGTACTCTTCTAAATGGGGAATGTTCACCATGGATGCCATGAATTGTCGGAACAACCAGACCCCAATCAAACATAAAACACTCATTCCAGATACAATGATTAATGAAAGACTTAAGAGATTGACAGCATCATCCTCATCCTTCGGCAGCGGGATAGCCGATTCATACATTAAAGAAGCCATTACTGATGTCGTGTATAAGATGGAGACATAAATGGAATATCCACCAAATTCTTCAGGTGTGTACAATCGAGTCAACAATGGTGTCGTCAATACGATGACGATGAGAGAAATGGCTGTGCCTGAAACAAGAATGGAGACGTTGCGATAGAAGTTTCCCTTTAGGATAAGAGCCTTAAATTGTTTTATGAATTTCATCTCCTTGTACCACCTTAATCACGTATGACTTCATAGAAGGGGCGTCACTTAAACCCTATCAATCTCTGTTTTCTCCTTATTTTCTCTGGTGAAAAACTGGCGAAGTCCATGCCATTGGCAATATACACGGCATTGGCACGAAAATAATTGGTATACATTGCTGAAAATTCATGTTGAATGGCTTGATAGGCTTCCCCTAATGTAAACGTCCTGGAATGATGATTATGGGCGTCAGATGCTATAACGTGAATATGGTTGTACTTGATCAATTCGTACGCAAATTTCTGGATACTCTTTCCGAACTTACCCAGGATACTTCCTGCGTTCACTTGGAATAACGCTCCTTTTTGAAATAACGAATAAAGCTGCTCCGGCTTTTTCCTCAGTTCTTCATTACGTTCAACATGGGCAATGATCGGTACATACCCCACCAATTGAAGCTTATAAAGAATCATCTCCGTATAGGAAGGGTAATGACTATTAGGGAGTTCGATCAGCACGTACTTATTCGTTTCATTCAAAGTCAACAGAATGGAGTCCAATTTCTGCAAGTCCTCCGCAACTTCTCCATATAAATGGATTTCCATTCCAGGGAGTATCGTAAGGGGGATCTGCCGCTTCTTCAATTCCCTATTTAGTTCCATTACCTGATGGACGATGCGATGCCCCTTATTAAAATGAAGACCGTTCCCTTGATGGGGAGTGGCGATCACGTGTGAAATACCCGATTCAGCTGCTTGTCCTGCCATTGAAATCGACTCTTCTAGAGTCACTGGTCCATCATCAATACCATGTAAGATATGGTTGTGTATATCTACAATCACATTGATTCCTCCTCTGTTATAACGATTAATAGTAATACTGAACTTTCTTCGATGGAGCGATTTCATTCAGGATGGTACCGAGGATTTCCGTTTTCACCTGTTGCAGCTGCTGAATTCCATCTGTCACCTCATCACGTTTGGACTTCTGGGCGTTCACAACGAATATACATCCATCCACTTTGTTGGCTAATGCCAAAGAATCGGAAACAACCATCGGAGGACTGTCGATAATGATATAGTCAAACTCTTTCTTAAGCTCCTGCAGCAACTGGTCCATCCTCTTGGATGAAAGAAGCTCTGTAGGATTCGGAGGTATGATTCCGGCAACGATGACCGAGAGGTTCGGAATATGGGTTCCTGTTACAATTTCCTTCGCTGTAGAATATCCCTCTAGATAAGAAGTAACCCCCTTTCTACTGCTGACACCGAAGAGGAATTGTCCATCAGGTCTCCTTAAGTCACAATCAATATAAACGGTTTTCTTATTATCCAGTGCCATGACGATCGCAAGGTTGGCACTGGTCAATGACTTTCCTTCGTTTGGATGCTTGCTTGTCACCATTAATGCAGAAGCAGCATTGTTCTTCGTTTTATACTGCACAATCGTCCTTAGGGAACGATAAGCCTCAGCTAGCGGGGAATGAACCTCTCCGGCTTTCAATAATTGTTGGGATAAACCCCCGCCCATTTTTTTAGACTTCTTCATATGAGGAATTCCACTCAACACCGGAAGGGATAATGCCTCTTCTACTTCATGGATGGTGATTAATTTCATGTCGAAGTGTTTTCTATAGAGAACCCAAGTAGCAGACAAAATAAACCCAATGACCATAGACAGAAGGATGTTGATCATTTTATTCGGGCGTACCGGTTTATCACTCGGACGGGCAGATGAAAGGACATAGACATTATCGATATCCATCACTTTCTTTACTTCTTCTTTGAAGGTCAAAGCTACTTCATTCGCCATTTCTGCAGCGTTTTCAGGGTTCTGATTTTCAGCGATGATGGAAATAATCTGGGAGTTTTCATTTGTGACCACACTTGTTTGTTTCACCAGCTCCTCCTTACTGATGCGCTGGTCAAGCTTATCTTCCACCTTATCCATGATCCGGTCACTCTTGATCATGATGCTGTAGGTTTCAATTAATCGGATATTGATTTCCACTTCATTAAGGGATAGGTCTTCCCCATTTCCTTTCACGACCGTTCCATTGACCAGCAAATCTGTCTTGGATTCATACACAGGAGAGAGCCAGAAGAACGTGATGATGGCCCCCAGGACCGTCGTGAGCATGGTGGTCAGGATAATGAATTTCAAACCGTTTTTGAGCTCTTTCAATATAGCTTGATAATTAAATGATTGCTCCACCCCTACACTCCTTTCAACCTCCGTTGTTCTCTAATAAGAACCCCCACGCCGCAAAACAGTAACGATTGTCTTCAACAGGATCTTGAAGTCCAACCGGAGAGATTGATTATAAACATAATATAAATCGTAGGCTATCTTCTGTCCGTGGTTCATATCAGAGCGGCCATTTACTTGGGCATATCCCGTCATTCCGGGTTTTACACATAATCTTTGTTGTTGCTGCCCGTCATAGTATCGGGTGATGCGTGGCACTTCCGGGCGCGGACCTACTATACTCATATCACCCTTTAGAACATTTAGTAGTTGTGGTAATTCATCGAGGCTTGTTTTACGAAGGAGCTTTCCCAAGGTGGTAATATCCGGGTTGTGTTCCCCTTTAAACACAAAGTCATCAGGGACTTTACCTTTCCAACCGTACTCCGTTTCATTGGATTTTCTCATGGTTCGGAATTTATATATAGTAAAGGGAGTATGGTTGATGCCTGTCCGGGTTTGTTTGAATATGACCGGGCGGCCATCCATCATCCTGATGAGCAGGTATAACAGTAGAAAGATCGGGCTTAATAGAATCATAGAAGTCAAACTGATAACGAGATCCATCACCCTCTTGCTGCTCAACTTATTCATTCGAGACTTTATACCCACCCGTTCCAATGTAACGCTCTCTTCTTGTATTTTACTTGGTTCTATCAATATTCCTCACCTCCTTATTAAAAGTAATTAAAACTAATGTTAATTTACTATATTGAGAGTAAGGACTATATATTCATTACTTATTACCTAATATTTCTCCAACACCTCCTGCTAATCATTTAGAACCCTTATTTGGTAAATTAAGTTATATTATTCGACATCCATTCCTATATCCCCTCTTTTTTCCCAAATAAAATAAAAAAAGAGAAAGGTTCATTTCACTAAGAACCTTTCTCTTTCGCAAACTATTCTTTTTTAGTTCCTTTCGCGGTTCTCTCAATATACTCCAACGCCGCCTGCAGCTGCAGATCATTCTTCTCCTTCTGCACCGCTTCTAATATTTCTTCCTGTATTCTCTCTCCCGTTTTGGTATCAATGACTCCCGTGACATCCAAGCTTTCTTGGATCTGGAAGTCCTTGACGGCCTTAGCGGTTTTTTTGCTGAAATATCCATCTACCCGATCAAGGGTGAAGCCCAGCCCTTGGAGCATTTCCTGGGCGTTTTTCACCTGTTCGTTGTTTGTGCCTTCTTCCATTGGTTTCTCCACCTGAAGAGGATGGGCATAGAAATAGGAAGGCTGTCTCACAGGGATATCCGGTTTGATCCCCTTCTTATGAATCCAGTTCCCATTCGGCGTCAGCCATTTGAACATCGTGAGTTTAATGTTGCTTCCGTCCCCCATTGGCACTGCCTGCTGCACGGTCCCCTTTCCGAAGCTCTTGGTTCCGACCAATGGATAGCCTTCCGCTTCTTTCAGCGCACCGGCAAGGATTTCAGATGCGGATGCACTGCCCTCATCGATGAGAACGACGACAGGATACGCTTTTCTTTCCTTGCTGTTGGAGAAGGATTTCAACACTTCTCCGCTTCGTTCCTGGATTTGTACATACGGTTTTTTCTCTGTGACGAATTGTTTCAGGATTTCTTCGACACTGGACAGGAGTCCCCCCGGGTTGCCCCTCACATCCAGGACCAATCCTTCCACTTTTTTCTTTTCAAGTTCTGCCAGCTGCTTTTTAAAATCAAGGGCGGTATTTTCTGAGAAGGTGGTGATCTGAATATAACCCGTTTTATTACCATTGACTTCCTTCACATCCGAGATGACGGTTTCCACCGGGATATCGTCCCGTTTCACAGACACTTGGATTGGATCTGAGAGCCCTTCTCTTGTAATCTCCAACTTCACTTCTGTACCCTTTTCCCCTCGGATTTTCAACGTTGCCTCATAAAGATCAAGACCGTCAATGCTGTTTCCATCCACCTTGATGATACGATCATTCGGTTTCAACCCGGCTTTCTCAGCAGGTGAATTTTTAAACGGTGCCACGATGACAAGCTTCCCGTCCATGATCGTGACCTCCGCCCCGATCCCCTCAAAGGATGAATCCAGTGCATCATTGAATTGGGACGCGGTCTCTGCGTTCATGTATACAGAGTACGGATCATCGAGGGTTTTCAGCATACCCTGGATCGCACCTTCCACGAGCTGCCCTTTGTCTACATCCTGAAAGAACTTATCGCTGATCAGATCATAAGCGACCTCCACCTTGTGGAGCTTATCATTCAGTTCCCCTTTCCCATCAAACTGAGCGGGCTCGTCCCCAGCCAAGTCAGCCCATTCCAAACCTCCATACATTCCTCCTGCACCGATCAGCATACTAATGATGATGGTGATGATGAGCCTTCTGCCCGTCCACTCCATATATTCCCCTCCACCTAGTCGTTTGTTTATGTTCTGGATGAAAGTCTTCCATCCAACGAAAAAAGACACCACACAAAAACGCGCTAAGGCGGTGCGATGTCTTTGCTTATCTAACTATATGCCGGAGGGGGACGAGTTATGATTGACAAGAAATCATTTGATACCGTATACCATACTACGGACTTGAGGGTTCTTAAGATGGGAGGAAATGATCCCTCCCCACTTCTCGAATTCCACTAAGAAACCGTCATGACCGAATGCTGTTGGGATATAGTAGTGCTCCCCATTGGGTACTTGTTCAGTGAAATCCTTTAAGTATTGTGGAGAATAAATCAAGTCACCCTCGTAGCTGATGGAAATCAGCTCGCACCGGTAGGATTCAGCGACTGTATCCAGCCCTCCCCTTTCCCTTCCGATATCATGGCTATTCATGGCTTTCAATAAGGTAAGATAGCTGTTCGGATCAAAACGCTTCCCTAATTTCTTCCCTTGATAATCAAGATAGCTTTCTACATTGAATTGCTCATTCGTCCTCTCCCGCTGAAACCGCTGATCGAACAATTCCTGTGTTCGATACGTCACCATCCCGATCATTCTGGCGATCTCCAACCCTTTTAACGCGGCTCCCTGGGAATAATGTCCGTTTAGAAACCCTGGATCTCCTTCGATCGCTGTGATCCCGATATGATTAAATGCGAGACCATAATCATTCAGTGCCGGCGAGACAGCAAGGGCGAATACCTTATTGATATAAGAAGGGTACAGCACTCCCCACTCCAGCGCCTGCATCCCACCGAGGGAACCTCCGATCACGGCTTCTACATGGTTGACCGACAGCTGCTGCAGAGCCTCATATTGGGCATGGACCATGTCCCTTATGGTGATGGGGGGGAAATCCGGACCGTAACGCTCTCCGGTTGCGGGATTGACGGCCGTTGGACCACTGCTTCCTTCACACCCTCCCAATACATTGAAAGCAACCACATTGAATCGTTCCGTATCAATATACGACCCGGGGCCGATCAGTCCAGACCACCAGCCGCGGTCCTCACTTGTCCCTTTCACAATATGGGTCCCAGTGAGGGCATGACATACAAGGATGACAGGGCCATCTTTACGGCCTGTACGCTCATACGCAAGAGTAACATGTTTCAACTCCATGCCTGACTCTAATGTGAGGGATGGGATGGTAATGGAGCTTACTTCGTACGAATATGAATTCTCCATTCCTCCACCTCCTTTTTGGTGTTGTTTGGGGAATTTGATCACCGACCATGTGTCCCCCTTAGTAGTAAAGGTTCGTTCAAATCGGACTGCGGGTAGCAGTTTCGCAGATATCTGTCTACAGTAGCCCGCCGGATGCCCTTTTATCAACATCCAGCTCTGTATTTATCCTCAAAATAAAACTAACTCTTATACCTTCGACGTTTC
This sequence comes from Bacillus sp. NTK074B, assembly GCF_017303375.1. Lineage (GTDB taxonomy): Bacteria > Bacillota > Bacilli > Bacillales > Bacillaceae_B > Rossellomorea. The sequence goes on from NZ_JAFKOH010000011.1 coordinate 77,430, forward strand.
CAGCGCCACTTCAATCGCATGATCCAGATCCTCGATCAGGTCTTTCACAGATTCCAAGCCGACGGAAAGTCTTACAAGATCCTCGGTTACACCCGTCGCGCGGATTTCCTCCTCGTTTAATTGCTGGTGGGTCGTGGAGGCTGGATGGATGATCAGTGATTTCGCATCCCCCACGTTGGCGACATGGGACCAGAGGGAGATGTTATCCACGACTTTCCGTCCTGAATCCCTGCCTCCTTTGATTCCAAACACGACGATGGAGCCTGATCCATTTTTTAAATATTTTTGTGCCAGTTCGTGAGACGGGTGCTGTGGAAGTCCCGGATAGGATACCCACGCGACACCGCTGTGCTGATCCAGGTGCTCTGCAATCTTTAACGCATTCTCGGTATGTCGTTCGATTCGGAGGTGCAGGGTTTCCAGTCCCTGGAGCAGCAAAAATGCGTTTTGAGGACTCAGGCAGGCACCCAGATCCCGGAGGAGCTGCACTCTCAGCTTGGTGATGAATGCTGCCGGGCCTATATCCTGGGCGTAGCGAAGTCCGTTATAGCTTCTGTCCTCTTCCGTGAATCCAGGGAATTTCTCATGATTCCAGTCAAACTTCCCTCCGTCTATGACCACTCCCCCGATGGCCGTACCGTGGCCGCCGATCCACTTTGTGGCCGAATGGATGACGATATCCGCTCCCCATTCGATCGGCTTGCTAACGTACGGAGTGGCAAAGGTGTTATCAATGATAAGAGGAATATGGTTGTCATGTGCCACTTTCGCCACCGCCTCGATATCCAGGACGTGCAGACTTGGATTTCCAATCGTTTCAGCAAATACCGCCTTCGTTTTCGGCGTAATCGCTTTACGGAAGTTCTCAGGATCAGTCGGATCCACAAAATGAACCTTGATCCCATATTTCGGTAGAGTCGTAGAGAACAAATTATACGTTCCCCCGTAGAGATTCGTGGCGGCCACGATTTCATCCCCTGCGCCGGCGATATTCAGAATGGAGAGTGAGATAGCCGCCATCCCGGATGAAACCCCAAGGGCTCCGATCCCTCCCTCTAACAAGGCAAGGCGTTTCTCAAGCACGTCAACGGTGGGATTCATGATCCGGGTGTAGATGTTTCCAGGTTCTTCTAAGGCAAATAGTTTGGCGGCATGATCGCTGTTGTCGAAAACGTAGGAAGTGGTTTGATAAATCGGTACCGCTCTTGATCCTGTAGATGGGTCCGGCTCCTGGCCGCCGTGAAGTAGCAGAGTGTCGAAATCGAATGATTTGGTCATTGGTAATTCCTCCTGGTTTTTTGATTTGGGTTTTGGATTGGTTTACGGCTGTTTTGCTTTGGCTTGGTTCAGCTGTTGAAATGGATGATTCATTCACCTGCTGAACACGAACACTGAAGAAGATAGAAGAGGAAAAATAAAAACCCTCTTCCTAAGAAGAGGGTCTAATTGAATAGGGTCCTCCTCTTATCTTTCAGGCAAATCGCCTGCAGGAATTAGCACCTTTTCATGCGACGCCTATAGCGTACATGAAGGTTGCCGGGTTTCATCGGGCCTAGTCCCTCCACCTCTCTGGATAAGAGCATGTAGTTGTCAAAGTGAAAATTCTTGCGTTGAAATGAATTATAAAGGGTAAGGAGCCTCATCGTCAAGAGTATTTTCAGAATTTTTTATTTTTTCACCGAAGCTGAGATGGCGTCGGTAAACTGAGCGACGATGTCTTCCCCATCCTCGATCCCCAACGATATGCGCACCACGTGGGTGTTGATGCCAAGTTTCTCCTGAGCCTCTTTGGGCAGGGCACGGTGCGATGTTCCAAGTGGATACGAAACCGTCGTTTCCACACCGGCGAGAGACGGAATGATTTTGATCCAGCCGAGGGACTTGAAGAATGTGCTGATGTCGCATGATGGTTCCAGCTCAATCGTCACGATGGCCCCGTTTCCTTTTTCGGATAGATTGTCTGGATAATAGACCGATTTCACTCCTCGGTTGTTTCGCAGTTCATCTGCCAGGGTCTCTGCGTTACGAGCCTGTGTTCCGACTCTCAGTGCCAGCGTTTTGGCACCTCGGCAAGTAAGCCAGGCTTCGAAAGGACTCAGATTGGAACCGATATTGACGACTTTTTCTCTTGCCTTTTGGACAAGTTCTTCGTGTCCTGCCACGACACCTGCCGTGATATCGCTGTGTCCTCCGATATATTTCGTAGCACTGTGGGCGATGAGATCAACCCCCTCAAGGTATGGCTGACGCAGGAATGGAGTGGCAAACGTATTGTCGATCATCGTTTTCAATTGGTGTTTTTCCGCAAGGGCTACCATGTTCGAGATATCTTCAACACGCATAAATGGATTTGTGACGGTTTCACTGTACAGCAGTTTGGTTTGCGGTGTAATCGCTGCTTCTACCTCCTCCTCGTTTGTAAAATCCACAAATGATGTGGAAATGCCGAATGAATTCAGTTCTTCTTTCAGCATATGGAAGGTGCCCCCGTATACATCCTCCGCTGCCACAATATGATCACCTGATTGGACCACAGCCAAAATACCCACAAGAATAGCAGACAAACCCGATGATGTGGCCACACCAGCCGGTGCTCCTTCCAGGTCCGCGACCATCTTCCCTAACTCATCGGTATTGGGATTGCCCGTTCTGGTATAAAGATAGGGAGACTTCCCTTCATAAAAACCCTCCAGCTCTTCCAGTGAGGTAAAAGAAAATGCAGACGTTTGGTAAATCGGTGTCGTCTTACTGCGGATTTCCTCCGTTCCCTTCAACTGGCTATGTACGACCTTAGTGGTGAATTTCATATCTCTGTCATCCTTCCTGAATCTATGTATTTTAAAAAGTGTATCATATTCAGAAGATTGTGAGGAGTGAGAGATGTTGGTTTCCGTAAAAAAAAAACCCGTCGCTTTGTTGCGACAGGTTCCCGGTCATCAGACGTTATCCAAACAACGGATCAGGCGATTTTCTATATCCAATGCCAACCGTTTCAGTTCATCATTATCCACCATTTCAATCAGCTTGCTCGGCTTCGCCATACCGATCCTGGTTGTTCCGCCTTCTGTGTATACCGTCACTTTACAAGGCAGAAAGTAACTTACAAGCATACTTTCCTCCAGCACTTTCTTTGCTTCATGAGGATTGCATACTTCGAGGACGACCACTTCTTCGTTGAAGTCCAGGCCTTTATCCTGGAGCTTCCCGGCAAGATCAAGATTCCATAGAACACCAAAACTTTCTTCTTTAAGTGCGTTCTCCACGGAAGCTGCCGCTTCTTTCACATTCATTGAAACTTCTTTTGTGTAATGGAACATATGTATCCTCCTTTTTGAGTCATGGTTACTTATACCTCATATCGTATGTAACGAAACCAGGTCCGTCCCTTTCATTATTCCATTTGACTGACCATTTTACCCATCATGTCTTCGTTCATGGGACCGACGATTTTGTGTTGGATGAGACCTTGGGTGTCGATCATATAAGTGGTCGGGATGGTGAATGCCCGGTACTCGTCCCCGATATCACCCTTTTCATCCAAGAGAATAGGGAATGTGAGCTCATACCCATCGACAAACTGCTGGACCGCTTTCTTTCCGTCATCTTGTGAAGTCAGATTCACGGCAAGTATTTCGACATTCTCTTTATCTGCCTTTTTTTCATAATACTTTTGCATATGGGGCATTTCGGCTTTACAAGGCGGACACCAGGTGGCCCAGAAATTCAAAATCACTTTCTTTCCCTGATAGTCGGACAGCTGAATGCTCTCCCCACTTAATGTGGTCAACTCAAAATCCGGGGCACGGTCACCTTTTGTCAGCCCCTGATTGGCATTGGTCAGGTCCATGGACTCTTTGGCTAACTGTGCAGCCTCTAGCTTTGCCTTCTTTTCCTGTTGATCCTGAAACAGATTCACTAGAAAAATGCCAATCAGCAGCGCAACGACGGCCAGGGCGAAATTTTTTTTATTCAATATGGTTCCTCCTCCCGCTTAAAGCAATTAGATAGATCATCACCACTATATACGTCCATGTAACAGTAGTGAATATAAAACCTTCATTCAACGATTGAAACAGCAGTTGAAGGAGTGTGAAGACAACCACTAACTGCACTATCCATACTTCCCGTTTTTCTCCCCTTGATTTTTTTAATAGAAGCAAAAAGAGTGTACTATTAATGATAAATTGTATAACGCCTGAGAGAACATCCAGCTCTAATAAACGATAAACAAATTCAAAGAAAACCATCGTACTGACCCAGGCAGCGATCAAAACGGATGTGCTAACTCCCCTTTTTAAAAATAGGTATAAAAGCGCTGTCAGGATTCCCAACCAGTAGCCCATCCTTCCTCCGTGAAAGTAAAGAATCGTAAGGGGATGAGTGATGACCGTTTGAAAATCTACGACTATGACGCTCAGCTTCCAGGTAATCAAAAAATAAAAGACAGCATTTGAGTACCAATCGCTTGACGTTCTATTCCAGAAATAGAGAAACAAGTACGTCAGGAAAAAGGAGGCGAGGATCGCTCCCCAGGAAGAAGGGAATGTGAATGAACCTATAGAGTACCACATTTCAGGCATCGGTCCCTGCCCCCTTTAAAGACAAGGGTTCTTCCTCACAACGATATAATAGACGGACGGATGCAGATGCCCGACGGATGTTATGAAGCCCGCTGAATGAAGCTGACGGTCCAACTCCTCAGAAGCAAGCCTTTCCTCCATGGGCGGTCCCACTTCGGATTCTACAGCCTCCCAATCAAGGATCAGCCAGATTCCATCCTCTTTCAACATATCATGAAGATCCTGAAAGACTTTGATTAAGTCAGGGACCTCATGGAGGACAAAAGCAGATACAACCTTATCTAACGTTTCCTTGTTGAAGCTTAGATACTCAAGGGATGATTTCACACACACGATGTTGTCTATGTCTTCTTCCGCAGCACGATGCTTCAGGTACTCAAGCATTTCCTGCTGCAAATCGACCGCCTGCACCTTCGTTTCAACCTTCCGGGCAATCGGCAGGGTTAAATACCCATTCCCACAACCCAGGTCTGCCACTATATCATGAGGTTTTAATTGAAGAAGTTCCAATGCTTTGTCCACAGGCACTATAGCTTGCCGTTTGGGATCAAGTAACTTTGAAGCTTTATGATGCTCAAATAAATGTCCGGCCATTGAGATTCCTCCGTTCGCATATATACCCTATTATGTATTAGTATCTTAGATCTCAAACCCACAATCAAGTTATTTACTCATAGTGCATCTCTTAGTTGTATTATTGCAGATTTGTACGCTGGATGTGTGTCGAACCGTTGAACAAATAAGAACCATACTTGACCTGACACGATTCATCTTTTAAATAAAATAGGCTGTTTTCGTAAACATTGTTGCTTTTGGATGTAGCGAGTGGCGGTTGATTGCAGCGAGTGGTGCTCGCTTTCCGCGGGGCTGGCGGTGAGCCCCTCTAGGTCATAAGCTAAATGGCCCAAGAAGGCAAAAGAACGCCTTCTTAGCCCATTCACCTTATGCTTGTCGGGGCTAATCAAGCCGCCTCCGCTTTTCGTACTGTCCAGCGTTTCCCGCAGGAGTCGAGCACCTGCAGCGAGAATCAACTATGTTTTACAACCTTACAGAATATGTGGAGATTGCTTATGCCACTGCTTTTTCATTTGTTGCAGTGACTGATTTCATTTAATAGTCCTTTACTCTTTTTAATCTGATCCACAAACCATTTTGCTCTGTCACCACTTACTACGTGAGAGGGTGAAGGGAACTGCGTAGACTCCTACGGAAAACGGGCCCCGGAAGCGGTTTTGCTGAGGAGGCTGGGCCGAACGTCCGTGGAAAGCGGAGCAGTACCCTTCACCCTCCTGCACCACAACCTAAATGACAGAGCATCGTAAATCTTAGTTTGTATATGAATAGCAACAATCTTTGCGTAAACAGCCATAAAATAAAAGGACCACCCCGATTAAATAAAGGATGATCCATACGTATGGTTACAAACTAGGCCGCTTTCAAACCTTCCAATATTAGCATGAAATATTTAACGCTGTCTCCACCGCGCTGATTGATGATTTCAATGTCGTGCAGAATCTTTTCAAGTTCTTCAGGACCGACACACTTCAGGAACATGTCACTGACTTCCTCTGCTGTATACTCCCCTATATGGGTATACTTTAATGCTGTTCGATTTCTTCTGCAGAAACTTCTTAATTGTCTTTTTATATCAGCTAACTCCAATATCATCATCCTTCTTACAGGTTCAATTCTTACTAATATAGCATCTCTACTAAAAAAACAACCTACCCACCGGCAGGTGAAAAAATACTAGCAAAATGCTGCCAATAGTATTCATTGCGTCCGTTATTTCGGTAACCCGGCGATCATTATTTTAATAAAATGGAAGACCCGTGGCTTTGCGTCCTAATTTTTCAATTAGTTTGCCTTTTTCGAAAATCACTTAAATATATTGTCATTATACTAAAAGAATGATGATATGAAAACACAATACCGTAATTAGTTGGTGAATCCTTTATCCTAATATAGAGTGAAAGCATCTAATAAAAAGCCCCGTTCTACTTGAGAACGGGGCTTTAAAACTTAAAAGTTAATATATTGACGTGGATCTACAGCATTTGCATGCGATGCACTCCAAGAACCTCTGTAAAGTTCAAAGTGTAAATGCTGGCCGAATGAATATCCAGTGTTACCCATGTAACCAATTTGGTCGCCTTTGTTCACCGCTTGCCCAGTGCTTACTAATGAAGAAGACATGTGAGCATATACAGTCGTAAACGTTTGACCGTTGATAGAGTGTGTAATGTATACGACATTACCATAGCTTGAGCTGTAATGGCTCTTAATAACGTATCCATCTGCAGCGGCAGAGATTGGAACACTTCCCCGTGCAGCAATGTCTGTACCGTAGTGGAAGCGTTGTTTACCGTTTAAGGTATCCCAACCAAAGTTTGTCGTTATGGCTCCATGAGCAGGCGCTGTCCAAGCACCTGCACTGACAGGAGTGCTTGGTGTTGGTGTTGATGCTGTTGCTGCAGGAGCTGGAGATGATCCGCTACCGCTTGATGTTGCCTGTTGCTGTGCAGCAGCACGCTTAGCTGCTTCAGCTTCAGCCTGCCGCTTGCGTTCGATTTCACGCTGACGTGCTAGTTCTTCCAATCGCGCTTGTTCAGCCTGGATTTCACCTTCAAGCTGATGCTCCATTTTTGAAAGGTCTTCCGATTCTTTTTCAAGATCGGCTTTTTCTACTTTTAATGTAGCTTGTTGAGCTTCCAGTTGCTTGAATAATTCTGCTTTCTTAGCCTTTTGACTATCAAGATCTTTTTTCAGGGATTGAAGATTCGCTTTAGAAGTCTCAAGATCAGCAAGCTCTTTTTCTACTTCAGCTTGTTTCTTCTCTAACTCTTCCTGATCACGTTTCTGTTCGTCCATGATTTTTTTATCAGCACTTACAATTGTATTTACTGCTGTTACACGGTTGATGAAGTCCCCGAAGCTGTTCGCCCCAAGAAGAACGTCAAGATAATTAGCTGATCCACCTTTTTCCTGGATGGCACGAGCGCGTTCTTTTAACAGGTCATTACGCTCTTCAATTTTTTTCTTTAATTCTTCAATATCTGCTTTAAGCTTATTGATTTTTACTGTCGTTTCATCAATTTCTTTTGTTTTTTCTGCAATCTTTGTTTCAGTATCTTTTAATTTTGTGCTGATTTCAGCAATCTGTGTTTCAATATCTTTTTGTTTGTTGATGTTTTGGTCAATTTGAGATTTTTTCTCATTTATCTTCCCATTGACTTCTTCCTTTTTAGAAGAAACGTCGCCCTGCTGTTTCTTTAAATCCTCCACGGAGGAGTGAGCGCTAGCAGTTGTTGCTAACGTTGGCAGACTTCCGATTGTTAATGCTGCTGCAATTGATAATGATATGAAATACTTCTTGTTCAAGCGGCATGCTCCTTTCAGCTTCTATCAACCTATCAAATTTTACACTTTTAAGAATTTACGAACAGACATAAAGCTTCCCCAAGCCCCAATCAGGCAACCCATTAATAGAATTAATCCGTTTACTTGATAGATAAAGGGGGTAAAATCTAATATCTGAATAAAATTGTTTTGTAGTTTTGGTTTAATAAATCCATAGGCATAGTAATAACCTGCAGTGACAAGAGCGATCGGGATAATAGAACCTAAAATTCCGAGCCATAACCCTTCAAGGATGAATGGCCAGCGTACAAACCAGTTGGTTGCACCCACGAGTTTCATTATCTCGATTTCCCTTCTTCTAGCGACAATGGTGATTTTGATTGTATTTGAGATGAGGAACATGGCAGTGAACAACAAACCGATGATCAATACAAGGCCAACATTTCGACTCATTTCCAGTACATTGAATAGCTTTTCAATCTTCGCTTCACCATAAAGGGCTTCGTTCACACCTTCATACTTTCTTACCTGACCGGCAATCTTTCCCGTATCACGTGGATTCTCAGCTTTAACGATAAACACGTCATACAGTGGATTATCCTGTTCAAATAATCTGAAATCGTCTCCCAGATCCTTTACAAGGTTCTGAAGTTCTTCTTCTTTTGAAGAGTAATTGACGGATTCGACTCCATTTAATTTTTTAATCTGTGATTCTATTTGATCGATTTGAGATTGTTTTGTACCGATTTCCAGTAATACCCGTACTTCAACGTCTTTCTCAATATCGGTTGCTACCTTGTTCATGTTTAACATCAATACGATAAATACACCAACAAGAAGTAATGTTACGGTAACGGCACTCACTGATGCAAATGTCATCCAGCCGTTACGTCCAATGCTTTTGAAACTCTCTCTAAAATGCCTGCCATACGTTCTAGCTTTCATAACCGTAATCACCTCGCTGTTCATCCCGGACAATGCGGCCATTTTCAATGGCGATTACCCTGTGCTTGATTGTGTTTACGATTTCACGGTTATGCGTAGCCATTATGACCGTAGTGCCACGGTTGCTGATTTCTTCAAAGATGTTCATGATGTCCCAGGATGTTTCAGGATCAAGATTACCCGTCGGCTCATCTGCAATCACAAGTTTCGGCGTATTCACGATGGAACGTGCAATCGATACACGTTGCTGTTCCCCGCCTGATAACTCATTCGGCAGCATTCTTGCCTTGTGCTTCAGACCAACCAGATCAAGTACTTCCATAACCCTCTTCTTAATCTGTTTTGGATGTTCTTCTATTACTTCAAGTGCAAAGGCAATGTTTTCATAGATTGTAAGTGTTGGTAACAGTTTGAAATCCTGGAAGACAACACCCACGTTTCTTCTTAAGTACGGGACTCTACTATTCTTAAGTTTTGCCAGATTGATACCATTGACAATGATATCTCCCTTGGAAGGACGTTCTTCGCGGTACATCATTTTGATGAACGTAGATTTCCCGGCGCCGCTTGGACCCACCACATAGACAAACTCGCCTTGCTTAATGTGGACGTTAAAGCCATTAGCAGCCATGACACCGTTGCTGTACTGCTTGTAGACGTCTTTCATTTCTATCATTTTCAAATCACCTAATTTTTATTTATGTAGTTACCCTCTTGGCTGTTATCGACATATGTACACGGTACGCAACCAGAGTCGTCTTTACCACCGTTAGACAAAAATTGGTGAAAAAACTCGAATTACGCTTCCGAAAATAATTATAACATCACTTTATAGTAAGTTAAGGAAAAAAATTATTACATTTTCATTTCAGAACGTGAAAAAATGTGAATTTATTACCTGTTTTACTGTCGATTTTACCTATTTTCAGATGAAAATATAGTTCTTTACGACTAGTATCAGGTGCTAAGACTACTGGCTGAATTTCTAGTTGCATAATAAGAGAAACGTTATGGTGATGCTATTCTGATTAAGTTACTAGGTTATAATTGTGACCATCTAAATGATCAAGGATTTAAGGTTTTTGATACGAAAACATTCTGTAATATATACTTAAAAAATGACTAGAAAAACCTTGTTGATAAATATATTAGTATTAAGAAATGGTGGACATTTGATATTGACGGACTGAATTCAGGCAAAAAAAGAAGAACCCCACCGTGGATTCTTCTTCTGATCTTATTTCTTATTGGATAACCATTCAGCCACTGCTTCTGCTTCCTCACCTTCAATGAGTCCGGGAGGCATTTGACCTTTACCATTCTTAATTGTATCAAGGATCTGATCTTTGCTCAGCTCGGCCCCGATGTTTTTCAGGGCCGGCCCCATTCCGCCTTCAAGGTTCCCACCATGGCAGCTGGTGCACTTATTTGTTACGATTTTTTCAGGGTCCACTCCGCCGGAGCTTGTTTCTGTACTGTCACCGCCGTCACCGCCACAGGCAGCCAGTACCAATGAAGCGCCAAAAAGAACACCTAGCAGCTTTTTCTTCATTTATTATCCCCCTCGGAAAACATTTTTCAGAGTCGCGGATGTGTTACAAGGTCCGTCCCTCCCTTACATAATTATACCAAGTTTAAACCCGTTTGAAACCTTCTCCCAATACTTCTGAAGCGTCCATTGTAACGACAAATGCAGAAGGATCAATGGTTTTGACCAGTTGTTTCAGTTTTGTGAATTCTGTTTGGTCGACCACGCACATGAGGATGGGGCGCTCATCGTCCGTATATCCACCGTATGCAGATAGTTTTGTCACCCCGCGGTCGATTTTATTCAGGATTCCTTCACGAACTTCTTCCTGACGATTGGTGATGATCAAGGCCATTTTCGATCTGCTTATCCCGACCTGTACGAGATCGATGGTTTTACTTGTCACATACAAACCGATTAAGGCATATAATCCACGCTCTATATCATAAACGATGGCAGCCGAAAGAACGATCATTCCATCAATAAGGGCGACACATGTTCCAAGTGACAGTCCCGTGAATTTATTTACGATCTGTGCAGCAAGGTCCGTCCCTCCAGTCGAGGCTCTTCCCCGGAACACGATCCCTAATCCAAGTCCTACACCGATTCCCCCAAAAAGGGCACCGAGCAGGGGATCTTCCGTCCATGGTTTCCAGTCTTCGGTCAAGAATACGACCAGTGGTAAAAATACCGTACCGATAGCCGTTTTGACACCGAATTGCAAGCCGAGGAAGATTAGGCCTGCTATAAATAACGGAATATTGAATGCCCACTGGACATATGCAGGCTTCCAGTCAAACAGTCCATTCAAAATGGTCGATATCCCGCTCACCCCTCCGGAAGCTACCTCGTTCGGAAGTAAAAACACATTAAACGCAATGGCCACAATCGTCGACCCAAACACAACAAACAAATACTCTAACAACTTCTCTTTCCGTGGATTATCTACCTGTTCACGACGCCTTTCCTTCAAACCCATCCAGTACGACTCCTTTAACCTATGTATTAATAGTATGAGTACAAACCACTCCTTTGATGCACCCCTCTTCAGGGACGGACCTCTAGATCTGGACATCCTTTTTGTGAAGAAGTATACAATCAATGACGGAGTTGCACTCTCAATTCTAATGAAACAAAAGTTGATATCGTGATGCATATCGAGAAAATAAAGCGCTCTAATTCCCTCTGCATCAACCTTTGAGAGTATAGCATGGGCACATAAAGGTGTAAATAACAGTCCAATAACGTGTTAAAGCATTAATGGGATGAGGTCAAATGGAAGAGACGTTATGAGGGACGGACCTCTGCAAAGGGGGTGTAAGACGGCCGATATATGCCTTTTTGAGGTCCGTCCCTCAATAGGGATTAAAAAAACTGCCCTTTCCGGTAATCGGGAGGGCAGTTTGGCATTTTATTGTATTCTGGATCTCAGGTAGGCGTTGATGAATGGATCGATGTCTCCGTCCATGACGCCCTGTACGTTTCCTGATTCTGTGTTGGTTCTGTGGTCTTTGACCATGGAGTATGGGTGGAAGACGTAGGAACGGATCTGGCTTCCCCATCCGATTTCCTTTTGCTCTCCACGGATTTCAGCAAGCTCCTGCTCTTGTTCTTCGATCCGCTTCTGGTAGAGCTTCGCTTTCAGCATTTTCATGGCTGACTCACGGTTCTTGATTTGAGAACGTTCTGATTGGCACGTTACCACGACATTGGTCGGCAAGTGAGTGATTCGGACAGCTGAGTCGGTTGTATTGATGTGCTGTCCACCGGCTCCACTTGCACGGTACGTATCGATTTTCAAATCTTCTGTACGGATATCGATTTCGATTTCTTCATTGAATTCCGGCATCACTTCACAGGACACAAATGAAGTGTGACGACGGCCCGAAGAATCAAACGGTGAAATACGCACAAGACGGTGTACGCCTTTTTCAGCTTTTAAGTAGCCGTATGCGTTGTGGCCCTTAATTGCTAAGGTAACACTCTTGATTCCAGCTTCATCCCCTGGAAGATAATCGAGTGTTTCCACTTTGAATCCACGTTTTTCACCCCAACGCGTGTACATACGAAGAAGCATGGAACCCCAATCTTGTGACTCGGTTCCGCCTGCACCGGGATGCAGTTCGAGGATGGCGTTGTTTTTATCATGCTCTTCACTAAGAAGAAGTTGAAGCTCGTAGTCATTTAGACGTTTGACCAGGTCAGCAAGCTCTTCTTCCAGGTCTTTTTGAAGTTCTTCGTCCGGCTCTTCTTTAACTAATTCAAGGGTCAACTCCAAGTTCTCCTGGGATTCAAGCAATGATTTGTATTCATTGACGAGATCTTTCAGACCGTTTCCTTCATTGATCAGTCCTTGTGCTGCTTGCTGGTCATCCCAGAAGTCGGGTTGGACCATGATTTCGTCCAGTTCCTGGATTCTTGCCTCTTTGTTTTCTAAGTCAAAGAGACCCCCTGAAGTCCGCTAATGTTTTAGCTGATTTTTCTAACTCTGCTCTGATTTCTGATAGTTCCATGTGTGGTCACCTCTATAGTTATTTGGGTTGTTGATGTTTGTAAAAGTCATTTTGGAGTTTATATTAGCCAGTGGTGTGATTTCCGCTGCAGGTGCTCGCTTCAATCAATAGTGTTTTAACACTTGCCATTTTACAATTCACTATTAATGCCCTCTACTTTATCTAACCTATAAAAAACGGAAAAGTACCTGGGATTTATTTTAGCAAAATAAGTCCCAGGTATCATCTCATTTCTTTTCGTTATCCGGTTATGCCGTGGCAGTGTTTGTATTTTTTGCCGCTTCCGCATGGGCATGGGTCGTTGCGGCCGACGTCTGCCTGTTTGCGGACTGGTTGTTTTTTGGCTTTTGCTCCGTCTTCTTTCGGGTTGACCGCTTGGCCTTTGGCCACTTCCTGACGTTCCAGGTTGTTGCGGATTTCCGCTTTCATGACGTATTTGGCCACGTCTTCTTCGATGGCAAGGACCATGCTTTCGAACATGGCGAATCCTTCATGCTGGTATTCACGCAGCGGATCGTTTTGTCCGTATGCACGAAGGTGGATACCCTGACGAAGTTGATCCATGGCATCGATATGGTCGATCCATTTCGTATCGACGGCGCGAAGCAGAATGACTTTTTCAAATTCTCGCATCTGCTCAGGTGTCAGCTGCTCTTCTTTTTCATTGTAGCGGTGCTGTACATCTTCAAAGATGAGAGCGATCATTTCATCGGCTTCTTTTCCGCGAAGATCATCGACTGTCACGTCATTTTCAGGTAGAAGGTTGGCATTGACGTAATCTACGATACCTTGCAGATTCCAGTTCTCCATCTCTTCTTCTGACGTATGTGCCGCTACCTGGCGTTCGATGGCTGATTTGATCATGCCTTCAACGATGTCGCGAAGGTTTTCGGAATCGATGACTTCATTACGCTGTTTGTAGATGATTTCACGCTGTTGACGGAGAACATCATCATATTGAAGTAGCTGTTTACGAGCGTCGAAGTTGTTTCCTTCCACCCGTTTTTGAGCTGATTCAACAGCACGGCTGACCATTTTACTTTGGATCGGCTGGGAATCGTCCATTCCAAGGCGTTCCATCATGCTCTTCATGTTGTCAGAGCCGAACCTTCTCATCAACTCATCTTCCATTGAAAGGTAGAACTGAGTAACCCCTGGATCTCCCTGACGTCCTGAACGTCCACGGAGCTGATTATCGATACGTCTTGATTCGTGACGTTCCGTACCGATGACGGCAAGACCGCCAACTTCGATGACGCCTTCCCCAAGCTTGATATCCGTACCACGACCGGCCATATTTGTCGCGATGGTGACAGCACCGGGCTGACCCGCTTCTAAAATGATTTCCGCTTCACGGCCATGGTTTTTCGCATTCAATACATTATGGCGAACGCCTTTTTTCGTAAGAAGCTTGGAAATCAATTCTGATGTTTCAACGGCAACCGTACCGACCAGTACAGGTTGTCCTTTATCGTTTCGTTCTTTGATATCTTCCACAACCGCGTTAAACTTCCCTTCGATGGAAGCATAAATTAAATCGGCGCGGTCATCACGAACGATCGGTCTATTCGTCGGAATCACAATAACATTCATATTGTAGATATTGCGGAACTCTTCTTCTTCCGTCTTCGCCGTACCCGTCATACCTGACAGCTTTTCGTACATACGGAAGTAGTTCTGGAACGTGATCGTTGCCATGGTCATGCTTTCGTTTTGAATTTCAAGACCTTCTTTGGCTTCGATTGATTGGTGAAGACCGTCACTGTAACGGCGTCCCTTCATCAGACGTCCCGTGAAGGAGTCAACGATAATAATTTCGCCTTCCTGCACCACATAATCAACGTCACGGTGCATACTCACGTGAGCTTTCAACGCCTGGTTGATGTGATGGTTAAGAGTGACGTGTGAAATATCAAACAGGTTATCAATATGGAAGGCCCTTTCCACCTTGCTGATTCCGTCTTCCGTCAATTGAACACCCTTTGTTTTTTCATCATATGTGTAGTCTTCTTCTTTTTTAAGGGTGCGTACGACCGCGTTCGCCTGGATATAAAGTTGAGGCGTGCGCTGGGCGTTACCTGAAATGATCAATGGTGTACGTGCTTCATCAATTAAGATGGAGTCAACTTCATCAATGACGGCAAAATGAAGGCTGCGCTGCACCATTTGCTCTTTGTACAGGACCATATTGTCACGAAGGTAATCGAAGCCGAATTCGTTATTCGTACCGTACGTGATGTCTGCGCTATAGGCTTCGCGTTTTTCATCTTTGGACATAGAGTTGAGATTGAGTCCTACAGTCAATCCTAAGAAATTGTACAGTTTACCCATTTCCTCGGCATCACGGCTGGCAAGATAATCATTGACCGTGATCACGTGAACGCCTTTTCCTGTGATGGCATTCAAGTAAACAGGCATTGTCGCCGTCAGGGTTTTACCTTCACCGGTTTTCATCTCTGAGATGTTCCCGCCGTGGAGGGAAATACCACCCATGAGCTGAACGCGGTACGGATAAAGTCCCAGTACGCGGCGAGCCGCTTCGCGAACGACAGCAAATGCTTCAACAAGCATGTCCTCTAAATCTTCGCCTTTTTGGTAACGCTCCTTGAAACGCTCCGTTCTTTCACGGATTTCGTCATCCGTCAAACGCTCCATATCGGGGCCTAATTCTTCTATTTGATCGGCCAGTTTCTCCAGCCTCTTTAATTCCCTTTTATTTGCATCGAACACTTTATTTAATAGACCAAGCATGTATAAACGCTCCTTTATCTGTGTTGGAATAAGAGCCAAACGTCACAAGTATAACGAAAATAAATGAGATTCCGATGAGAATTATGTGAAATCCCTGTAAATTTCCAGGAACCTCTCCACATCACTCTACTTAAAATTCGCTACAAAACCCAATAATCCTCCCACCAAAACACGATATATTCCCTAACAATCTTACCACTAACCCATATCGGTTACAACTTAAGCCTTTGAGGGACGGACCTCCCTTTTTCAGTCTTTTGAAGAAATGAATGCTATTATATCAAGCTTTTCATTCTAAAAGGTCATGAATCGGGAGGTCCGTCCCTCAAAAAAAGCCGCCTGTGATAGGCGACTTTTATGGGCAGTTATTCAGTTCTGGTTAGGCGTTCACTGTTTTCAGCAGTTCGTAGACGGTGTCCTGGTAGCTTTCCCAGATTTGTTTGCTTCGTCTGGAGATGCTGTTGGCAGAGACATCGAAGTATTCGGCCAGTTCTTTTTGAACGTGGCGGATGCTGATTTCGTCGATGTTCTTCGCCATGTCGACCATTGCCCCTGAGTAGATTTTCGGGTTACGGATCGTCGGGCGTTCTGTGTAGAAGTATTTTTCCAATACGGCTACAAGCAGTTCACTTTCTTTCTTGTTCTCCCCTTTTTCTAAAAGGAAGGTTTGAAGTGACGTGATGGCTTCGTTGTATTCCGGCGTCTTCCAGATTTCGACTCCTTCGATGGAGTCTTCCGCATTCTCATCAGAATCGTGTCCTGTTTCTGATTCCACGGGTTTAGATGCCGATTTTCCAGCCTTTTTCTTCTCCGCACTATAAAGAACAAATCCGACATCCGCAATTTCCAGGTACTGACCTGATAGGTAATCATGGAGAGTTTCAAATTCACCCTGTTCATAACGGATGTTCACTAATTCCATCGCGGCCTTTTCAATGGCTGGATAAATGAAGTATTGGGCAAACGGAAGGTACTTCTCTCCATTCGGTAATAGTAATCCTAAGAAGAAGCTGTTCTCCTCAAGCTTTCCGAACTTTTCCGTTACGACAAGGGTATCCCCGGAAATTGCTTCATCGACGCGCAGCGTATGGTCATCCAGCTTCTCAACCGTACCGGCTGTCACTCGAATGTTCTTCCATGATTCCAATACTTCTGCCGTCTGGGGACGTGTCACCGTGCTCAACTGTTTATCCACGAAACGTTCAATTAAACGAACACCATCAGCATCCTTTTGAGTCGCTCCGTACCAGCTGACAAATGCCATTTCATATATATCCGGATCCGCCTGCATCAAATCCATTTTGGACAGATAGTGATGATAGCTTTCCTCCATCTCTGCAGACTGAGCCGTAGCGATAAAGTCATACAGCTGGGCCTGAAGCACATCAAGCTCCTGATTCACCAGGGTATCTATATTAACAACGTTTTCACAGCATTTCTTATATTTCTTTCCACTGCCGCATGGGCATGGTTCATTTCTACCGACTGTACTCATGTTTGTATTTACCTCCAACTTCTCTGAGTCCCGTACACAAAGGTTCATTATATAACATTTCAAGCAAGCATTAAACTGTTTTAAAACAAGAAAAAAGAACCAATCGATTTCCGACTGGTTCTTTTTCCAATTATCTATCCTGCTTTTTCATATAATCCAATACGTCCAAATCGATATAATTCTCTTCCTGCTCACGCATTTCAAAGTTTTCGGTGTGGAGATAGTCTTTCAAATTCTGATAGAGGGACTGCTTGTCTTTCGCATAACCGAGCCGGGTGAGTTCCCCTTCCACTTCGCCATGAATATCTCCCTCCAATAATACCACTCTGCCGGCATCCGATTCTTTGAAGTAAAGCTGATGGAGTTGATAGATTCTCTTCAGTTCTTTGATAGGAGAGGCGTGATCATCCACCCTTAAATCGATATACCGGTCGTTGAAACCGCCATACCCGCCGTTTTCCTTTACGACTAAAAGCGCCGCGGACTGCATCCCCCGGGAGTCACCACCTGCTTCCTGTCCGGCTTCAAGAGCTTGGAGCAACCTCTCAGCCAAGGATCCAGCGGTAGACTCAAAGGTATCCGCCATCGCCTTCACTGTATTCTGATCTACTAATATATTTCCCTGCGCGGCAAAGTGCTTTCCTGTCTGGCCGCCAGCCCAGTCATAACACCCTTCTCCAATGAACGTGGCCGGGTTTCCACCGGCATCGATCAACCCCACCTGGCGTAACGGACGCTCGGGGTCATCTCTTGTAATGATTTCGAGGGCTTCCTCCGCTGTCTTTCCTTCTTTCATCAGTTGAAGTGCGTGCGGTCCGTAAGAAGTATTCGCATAAGACTGGGTCGCCACTGCACCAACTCCTGCTTTTGCAAAAGGTACAACGGAACCGACACCGAGAAATTTGGATTGGACTGCGATTCCCCATTCTTTTTCTTCCGGGTCATAGCCTACAATGGAATATGTCATGATGAAATCCTCCTTTAAATAATGCGAGGGATTTAATCCTTAGATTAAATAACCCATCTTTGCGATTTAAAACCTCACTGAAGAAAATTACCCCTCCCCAGAAGTCGTAGAATTTCATTTAAATTTCCTACTTTTTTATATACCTTACCTTCAAACTTCGACAAAAAATGGTAAATTCCTCCTATGAATTCAAAAAATCCTGCGGTCAGCTTGACCGCAGGATTCCTTGGTTATCAAATTAGTTTGTTTCAATTAAACCGTATTTACCGTCACGACGCTTGTACACAATGTTTGTCGCATTGGTTTCCGCGTCAGTAAAGATGAAGAATGTATGACCGAGCATGTTCATCTGCAGGATGGCTTCTTCACTGTCCATCGGCTTCAGATTGAACTGCTTCGTTCTTACTACTTCCGTATCATCCTCTTCCTCCAGTTCAACGGCAGCTGCGCCATTAGGAGAAACGTGATTCAGATCTTCCTGAGCCGCGAAGAACTCCTTCGGGCTGCCCTTTTCACGCATCTTGCGGTTCACTCTTGTTTTATGTTTGCGAATTTGACGCTCCAATTTATCTACTATCAGATCAATGGCCGCATACATATCCGTGTTGCGTTCCTCTGCACGTAACACTAAATGCGGCATTGGAATAGTCACTTCAGTTTTCGTATTTTTATCAGGATACACTTTTAAATTAACATGTACATTTGCATCAGGAGTTTCATTAAAGTAACGATCTAACTTGCCAATCTTCTTCTCCACGTGTTCGCGAATCGCTGGAGTTACCTCAATGTTCTCGCCTCGAATGTTGTAGTTCAACATGTAAACTCCTCCTTTTAAAAATAAAGCTATGTTTATATATTCTATGTTCCCTCCAATTATCCTTCTTAAACTTTCTTAATTTTTTGTGAAGTTTGTAATGTGGTGTCGAAGGTGTTGGTGTATAAGGGGTTGGAGTGTTTTAAGAGTGAGGTGGGGGTTGCGAGTTTTTTGGATTCACCCGGGACTCTTTGTGGTATGATTATCTCACTTTTTTGGGGGATGAGACGTTGGGAGTGTGGAGGTTTTGTGGAGAGTTTGGGGCAGAATTGTGAATGGTGGGTCTTAGCGTGCCAGGTACTATTGCTGGGTTTGGTGCCTGGCACTATTATTGGGTTTGGTGCCTGGCACCTTCTCCGCTTTTCGTGCCAGGCACCCTCTTATTATTTAATTACACCCCAATCCCTCGTATTCAATTTGGTTTCCACATAAAATTTGTACTTATCATGAGGAAGATCACCAAGGTTTGTTAGAATCTTTGTAGGATCTGCAAGGTTTTTGTAACCGGTCTTTATAAAGGTTTTATAGCTGCTCCAGCTATAATCTTCCGGATTTTTCACATACCTGGACCTCACAGGATTAAGATGGATATAACTACTGGTATCCAGCAACTGTTTCCAGCTTTTAACTAACTTGGCATAATAGCGGTCTTGAAATAAATAACCAATATAATCGTACTTCTTATTAAAATATTTGGCATAGTTAGTGTGGATATAATGAATGATTCGGGAAAGAGGATGTTCAATCATTTTAATGATGAGGTGAATATGGTTCGACATGAGGCAATAAGAGTGAAGAATGAAGGGGATTTTATCTTTTGCTTTCTGTATAAGGAGTAAGTAGTATTAATAATCTTTTCGATCACGGAAAAGGTTGTTCTTTCTATTTCCTCGGGCAGTCACATGATAAATAGCTCCAGGGTACCAGACTCTCGGCTTTCGCGGCATTAAATCTTCCTTTCTATTTAGAGTATTACTTACAAAACAATACATTCGACATTTAGATACAAAATCCTCTTTTTTGGCAGATTTATTGTTCTTCTGAGTTTGGTGGTGACTACTCGTTGATACCAGGCACCAATGGACCTTTTGGTGCCTGTTACTTTTCAATCGGTTTGTGTCAGGCACTTTAAAACTGATCGGTGCCTGGCACCAAATCACGCTTTCGTGCCTGTCACCCTCTCATGCGAACAGTATCTAAGAGTCTCTTGGGAGCCACAATCAAATAGCCATTTCGAATCAACCCTTCTATGGTTTGCCAGCCTACTTCCTCTATCTCCACCAGCACCCACCCGTGTCTTCCGATATATGGGGCTTTTGTATAGCCCGGCTGTTCGAGGAGGATTTCCTGAGTGGATGGGAGCGTTTTAATCGATAAGGCCTCACCGATGATGACAAATGGTTTGTCCTTCACGCGGAAAGAAATATGTCCGAATCCGTCTACATGTTCATGAACCTCTGGATAGAGCAGGCTGAGTCTCCTAACCTCATCAATTTCAATCGTTTTCATACCGACGTCCTCCAGCATTTTTCTATTATTATAGCATGCGAAGATTTTGAAAAAGAAAAAAGCCCCGAAGATTCGAAGCTTAGTGTGCTAGGTAAGCATTTAGTTCACTCTCAATCGTAGCTTTCCATACAGAAAACGCAGGTGACAGGCTTTCCTGGACTATATTTTGTTTCATTTCGGTGTTGGCTAATTGTCCGTCCAGTTTCCAGGCTTGATCTGTTACAGTATCAAATTGGGTTAAAGCGTTCTGGATGCCTTCCCGTTCATTAAATGTTTCTTTCAACAAATGATTGCTTTCAGAAATTTGCCCAATAGCCATGAAAACATCGGAAAGAACCCGATCCCCTTCTGTTTTGCTTAAATCCGTGAAGCTAGCGTCCACATATTTCAGTGCTTCTTCGATTGTGCCGAGCATCCCGACGTATTGGCTGACCAATTCGTACTGTTTTTCGTCTAGTTTCGTTGTTGTCAAAAAATCACCTATTTCTTTTTATCGTAGAACATCCCGTCATATTGCATGGATTCGTATGGGTTTGAATACTTTTGGACAGACGTTTTTTTCTTGGTTAGGCCGTTCATATCTCGCTTGATTTCTAAACGCAATTGAGACAGCTGTCTATCGATTTGCTTGTTCCAGCCGATCATTTGCTTGCCGAGCTCCTGCTCATCATGCGTATACGGAGGATTAATAGTGCCAAGAACGCTCTGTCTTTTTTCTATAAGAGACTCCACTTCCTCAATGGTCGTTTCCCTGTTTTCATCATTCACCTGTTCCAATGCTTCTTTCAATTGCTTCGTAATGGTATAGCACAGAAGAACCGAACTCATTACGCCTGTCCACCTTGACCGGCATGCTGCTTCTGACGGTTCAGTTGAATGACTTCTTTCCACGTGTCACGGAAATCAGTGATGAGCCCCTCTACTTCTTCTAAAATCGATACGTCATTCTTAATATTTGCTTCTGTTAAGCGACGATTGATGTAGTCATAAAGGGACATAAGGTTTTGTGAAACTTCAAGATCGGTGTTCAACGTCACCATCAACTCATTCACAATGGCTTGCGTCTTTTGGATATTCGTATTCTTCAGTTCAATATTCTTCTCTTCAATCGCTTTTTTCGCGATATGAATAAATTTCAGGCTTCCGTTATAAAGCATGAGGGTGAGTTCACCTGGTGATGCGGTGTTGACCGAGTTGTTCTGGTATGCTGCATACGGGTTGTTGATGGCCATAGTGACACTCCTTTAATTATGATTATCCGCCGAACTGTTGCATGAGGTACATGGATTGTTGATTGGAACGCTGGATGGCTTTTTCCATGGCGGTGAATTGGCGCCAGTAGCGGTCTTCGACTTGGGTTAATCGGTCTTCGAAACGGTCCATCTGGCTTTCCATATTGTTTAATAAACGACCAAGTGTAAATGTATTGTTGGTACTTGAAGCTTTACCAGCCTTTTTCTCGATACTGTCCATGGTGGTTTTTAGCGTATCACGTAAACGACGGGCGATCCCCTGTTCATTTGACGTCACACCATCTTTAGCAAAAATCTCATAGATTGCATTCGGATCTTTGGAAATGGCTTCTTTCAGCTTGCTTTCATCAATGATCAGCTTTCCACGATCAAGATAGTTACTTGATGTTTTGATTCCGATTTGGGCAAGTTGGCCAATGCCTGATGTTCCTCCAGAGATTGGTGTGTACATGTCCGTTCTCATTTTGTTGAGTCCAGATGCCAAAACGGAATCGTTTCTCAGAGTACCACTGCGCGACTTTTCTTCCCATAATTCGATTTCTTTTTCTTCCATTGACTCTTTCTGTTCGGCCGTCAATGGTTGGAAGTCACGGTATTTCTTTTCGTTTACTTCCCCGTTTACTTTTTCGATGAGTTTGTTGTATTCATCGACGAACTTGACGATTTTTTCTAGGATTTTGTCGGTGTCTGGTGATGATGTAAAGGTTACAGGACCTGTCGACTTGTTTTTCAGAGTCAGTTCAAAACCATTAATGTTAAATGTGTTTGAAGGTCTCGTAGTTGTAAGGCCATTATAAGTAAACGTTGCGTTTACACCTTCCTGACGTACTCCACTAAAATTTGAATCGGTTAACCCGAGGCTATCAAAGAATGTACCTGTTTCATCTGAAAGAACGATATCATTCCCAGCTGCATCACCTGAGTTTTTGGCCGTAAATGAAAATTTCTGTGACTTCTCATCAAAGAAAACAGAAACTCCCGATTGTTGATTAATCTTTGATATCAAACTATTCAAAGTCTCTTTTTCTGGATCAAATTCGATGGATGTTCCTTTAGGATCTAACGTCCCATCTTTAAGAACAGATTTTATATTTATTTTTTGAGTACCCGTAAGGCCCATTAAATCTTTTATCGTCTTGGTTGAATTCGTAATTCCAGTAACTCCACTAATGGTCGTTGCCGATTTAGCCAGGTTTCCAACTTCCAGTGTTCCCGAAAAATCGGTTGTCGAATTAATATTTTTAACAGACACGACAGAAGGATCAGATACACTAATCGTCTTCTGCGTATACGTCCCCTGCTTCATCACCCCGTCAAAAATAAGATTACTAAAATCAAACATCATCTTATTCATATCCCGGTAGTCATCGCGCTGCCACTCAAGGTATTGCTTCTTCTGTTCCAATTTATCTAAAGGGATCCGTTCTGCCTTCATTAAATCCTTTATGATTTGATCCGTGTCCATGCCACTGGCAAGGCCACCAATTCGCATATCAGCCATATGTATCTCCTTCCGTTAAACCTTCTTATCGACCATCAACCCAACAAATTCCGTCATCGCGGCATGCATATCAAGCATCTTCTTTGCTGGTATTTCCTTCACTATCTCCTGCGTCCGATCATCCACAATCGTCACATAGTATTCTTTCAATTTATCATGAAATTCAAATTTGAGGTGTGTATTCGAAGTAGCCATAAACTCATTCATCCCATGAACGACATCTTCCATTTTTTCTTTGGTGACAGGCTCTTTGGTGGTGGTTTCTTCATGGTGCCGTTCCTGCGCTTGAATTTGTTTCACTTCTTCACTTGTTTGATTTTCTAATCTAGTAAATGATTGTATTCCTGAAACTCCGCCTGTCACTTTTTCAATCATTATTTGATCCTCCTGAGGGTTATATGGGTTATATCGGAGTTTGGTGGGGAAAGTTTAGGGAGAAGAGTTTAAAATGTACACACGGTTTGCAGAATGTTTATCATGATTCCAATCCCTCCTCCAAAATTGAAATAAGACTTCCGACGGAAGAAGGAAGCCTCCTAAATCGATACTAATTACACCTCCTTGTGATTATAAAGAAGATAGTCAAATACCAGAATACATTTTAAAGAATTAATTTTGGTTCCAAAATTGGTATCAGCACCATGTAAAATTGCATGTCTACTTAAATCCGATTTAATTTCTGATCCATGTTCAAAACTCACTAAAATTGTATTAAGGAAATACTCATTTATTGTCTTATCAAAAGAACCAATATCTGTACAACTTAATAAATCTGCAATATATTGCTTTTGAACCTTTACCGTCATATGTCCCACGTGATTAAACCCTTCCACTATTATGCCTTCAATTTGACTTAGCATTGTTGGAACTGATAAATTATAGAATCCCAAGATATGTCCTTGTATTACTTCGCACAATATTCGAATTCTATTTTGACAAAAGGTTTGTTGTTCCCAGTATCGCAAGAGAATATTTAGTTCTTTTTCATTGTAACAATCTATTAAAAAATTAGTAATTTCTTCTTTTAGTAACACGCTATTATTTCCATTGAATGAAGAGTACAATTCTAAAATGTACTTCATTTCTTTCGGAAACAATGTATTCGAGGGAGGGAAACCTAAATCAAGCATAACGATTTGAAATAATTCTTTCATTTGATTTTCTTCTTCTATTTCTTTTTCCAAGTTTCTATTTAAGTATTTTTTAATTAATGAATCATTGAACTCCATTTAACCCCTCCTATACGAAAACCCTTGGCATTTTTGCCAAGGGTTTTCGTATATTAATCGAATTAACGAAGAAGTTGTAAAACTCCTTGAGGTTGTTGGTTCGCTTGCTTTGCGACTATGTCTTTCGATCATAGAATAGACTATATCTTCACCCGTGTATGTAAGGGGCTGGGCACTTCGAGCAGGTATACTGCCCTACGAGATTCATAGTCATAGCTTTTGCCTTAGACCGTCTTCTCTAGTCGTTGAACCTTCTCCAGAGTTTCCTCACAGGAGCTTGGCTGCTGATTATCCATTGTTCCATCTCTATCATTTTCAAACCGTTCCGCTTACCGTTTCCAGTTACGTTGTGGTTGATAGAGCTTTAGGAAGTTCCAGCAATTCACCCAGTTATACTCCAATTCGTTACCAAACTGGACGCCCTCGAATCAATTATCTCAGAAGTTGTAGTACTCCTTGAGGCATTTGATTGGATTGAGCCAACATTGCTTGTGCTGCTTGAGAAAGAATAGAATTCTTCGTTTGGTTCATCATTTCTTTCGCCATCGTGCGAACATTTACTTTCATAAATGACCAGACTATATCTTCACCCTCTATAAATAGTAGGGGTTGGGCACTTCGGATTCACAATGCTGATGACCATTGTTTCACCTACGGATTTCATCACCATAGCTTTTAGCCTTAGATGGTTTATCCTAGTCGTTGAACCTTCTCCACTCTTTCAAGACAGGAGCTTGGCTGCTGATTGCCCAATCTCTTCTTTTATTAAAGCCATCACGCTTGTCGTTTCCAACTACGTTGTGGCAAGAAAAGCTCTAAGGGGTTTCCAGCAATTCACCCAATTATGATCTCTAGCCGTTACCAGCCAGGACGACTGTGCTTGTCGCTGCTTAGGCAGCTAAAGCATAATCTACGTCACGGATACGTGATTCTGCTGCAGTTAGGTTTTCAGATGATGTTCCTAGGTTGTTGATTGTGTGTTCAAGTCTGTTTTGAGTTGCTCCTAGTTTAGAACGCTCAGCAGAAACAGATTCAATGGATTTATTAATAACTTCAATTGCATCTGTAGCTTTTGCCGATGAAGTAACATCTATTGCTGCATCACTATTACTACTTCTAACGTTTAGTGCAGTTGCATCCATATTATTAATGTCAACCTTAATAGTTTGACCTTTATTAGCACCAATTTGATATGTTAAAGAAGTATCATCAGCCTTCTCTGTAACTGCATTTCTATGAGCAAGTGAGTCAATGGTAATTGTTTTATTAATTACCTTAGCTGCAGCACCATCATCTTTTAAGGTTATGCCATTGAATGAAATATCATTTGCCACTGCTAACACATAAGCACCATGTAAAGTTTGAGTTGTAGATTCTTTACCATCTGCAGAAGTAAAATTAACTTCAATGTCTGCGTTGGCTGCGTCACCATTGGTACTTAATGCATTCCCTCCAAATAAAACAGTAGCGATATTTGAACCTCCTGCATCATCAAATGCAACATCAGCATCCCCAGTTGTAGTAACTAGAGATAATTTACCATCGGTTAAAGATGCAGATACACCAGCACTAGAATTATTAATTGCATCCATTAGCTCCCCAATTGTGCTTTCAGTTGTAAGAGCTGCACCAGATGAAGTTGCTGAAACAGCAGTGTTCGTCGTACCACCATCACCACTAATTGTAAATGCACCTAGATTTGTAACACCAAGTTCAGACAATTTTGTTGTTGAAGTAAGAGTTTGAGTTGTAGTAGATTGCACTTCTCCATGACTTTGCCTTAAAGTAATATTGTAAGTTCCTTCTTTTCCATCTGTAAAAGCACCAGTTACTGCCACTACTTTAGCAGCATTTGTAATCGGTGAGGTCATACTTGCTTGACCTTGAAGTATTTCATTCTTACCCTCAACCGACTTTGACAGACTACCATCTAATAATTTTTTTGTATTAAATTCAGTAGTTCCGGCAATTCTATCAATTTCGTCGACTAATTGAGTAACTTCTTTTTGAATCTCATTTCTATCGGCATCAGTAGCCGTGTCATTAGAAGATTGTACAGCCAATTCTCTCATTCTTTGAAGAATTGAATGAGTTTCATTAAGTGCACCTTCTGCTGTTTGAATTAATGAGATACCATCCTGTGCATTTCGTTGAGCTTGATCTAAACCGCGAATTTGCCCACGCATCTTTTCAGAGATTGCAAGTCCTGCTGCATCATCTCCCGCACGGTTAATACGAAGACCAGAAGACAATTTCTCCATTGATTTAGATTGGTTAGTTGAAGCACTATTCAACTGACGATAAGTATTCAAAGCCGCAATATTATGATTAATTCTCATAACAATAATTTCCTCCTTGAAAGTAAGTCCACATCCTTGTGAACTATCTAATTTTTAGTTTGCAACAAGCCACAAAGGTCGGCCGCCCTTCTCCTTATTGCTTACAATACTATTATCGGTCGTTTTGACTAGTGTTTAATAGTTTGAGCAAAATAATTAATCATTTTTGGACAAAAGGTTAAACAGATTGTCGATTCCTTTCGAAGCTTCGGTGTTTTCTTCCTGGATAGACAGGTACACTTCTTTCCTATGGATATCCACATTCTTTGGTGCGTTGATTCCCAATTTTACTTGATCCCCTTTTACAGAAATAACCGTTAGCTCGATGTCATCCCCAATCTGAATGCTTTCTCCCGTTTTCCTCGTCAGTACTAACATTCCATCACCCCTTCTTTCCTGCAGGCTGAGCAAAAATCAGGTGCTTGGTTTGGTAGTCTGCGTTGGTCAAAATGACTTGCTTTCCTTTACGATTTGCCAGATTGATAATGATTGGGGCCTGTAGGTTCGCAGTTGATTTATGAAGTACCTCTCGAACAGTCAAAATAGAAAGCACCTGCACTTCTTTTTCTGAAGGATCACCAAGAGACTCCACGCTAGCCTGATCTAACTCAAAATCATACTCCTTAAAAAACACAAACGGATCTGTCACGACAAACCCAAGCTGAGGTGTCTTCACCGACTGCAAAATATGAAACCACTCATTCTCCGGAAGCGGCAACAGTACAAACTGCTTCTCTTCCCCAAACCCGGGGATCCCGTGTCCAAATGTCAAAACTTCTTCTGATTTCACTTCTATTTCTCCATGATATTTCGTATTGATTTTCATCCGCTTCATTCCCTCATTCTATATTTCTTGTTCGTAGTTGATCCCGACGTGTTTTAAGTTTGCAAAATCAATTTGTAAGTCTGCGTATCGTTTCAAGCTGACATCCACCTGGGCTGGAGTATACTGTATATTGGGCTTTTGAGGGCGAGAGTGATTCACCACTTTTTGCGGTTCGACGTTCACTTTTACACTTCCGGGGTCATAGCTGATTTTGACGCTTCCTGCAGAAGGAATCCATCCTATGTTAAACTCATACATCGGATCCTCACTGTTCCGCTTAGCCTGAGCGGCAATCGCACCTCCGCCATTCTCTATCATCATGAGTTCATCCCCGTCCTGTGCGACACGGGCAAGTCCCGACACCCAGTCTTCATACCCTTGCTGGGAGTATTCTTCTATCCTGCGACGCACCGATTTCAAATCCATATCGGCCCGTGCCTCGGTTTGGTCAATGGTCAGTTTGGAAGGCGTACGCTCTATTTCCATCTTTGCCTGGGGCTGCTGGAGATCCAATTCTGCCGGGGGCTGTTCGATGTCCATGCGTCCTGGAGTCGTCCGGATGCTAATGGCAGCTGACGTGGACTGCAATCTTATTTGTGGGACGTTCATACCCACTCACCTCCATATAAAAAGGGACTGACCTAAGGTGACGAAACACCTTAAAGGGTCAGTCCCCTTGCTTTTATCGTAGAAAATCCATCAATGTCGGCTGAATGATTCTGGCTCCGACGCTGAGTGCAGCCCGATGGACACTTTCCTGAGTTTTCAAATCCGTAATGACACGTTCGATGTCTGCATCCTCGTTATCAGATAGAATTCGATTCGCTGTTACTTCCTGTTGACCCAGGCGGTCATCTACCATTTCAAGACGATTATAACGGGCACCAAGTTCAGAGCGTTCTGCTGATAATGTGTTCATGACACTGTCCAGATTCTCCAGCTCTGTATCGAGAGCTGAATCATCTCCCGACTCCAATGCTTTTTGGATATTGTGCACGGTGTCGAAGAGTTTCTGATTAAAGACTTTATTAGGATTCACATTGGCTTTTAAAGACACACCCTGAGAAACCTCCACAGGATAAGCATCAATGGCACTGCTGCCTAAATTGTCAGCGACCTGCGGAGCACTTCCATCTGCGGGATTTCCATCCTTAATCGGAGAATTCCCAACGTCCGTTCCATGAAAAATATATCTTCCCGCTACTTTTGTTTCAGCGACGCTGACCAGATCCTGTTTGATCTGTTCGATTTCTGTAGCAACGGCTTTACGGTCTTCCGGACTTAACGAACCATTTTTCCCCTGCAACGTCAATTCCCGCACACGTTGCAACCCCTGATTCGCCTGTTCAATCCCAGACTCCGAGTTCTCCATCCACAAATAAAGCTCCGAAAGATTCCGCTTATACTGCTCAATCCCAGTCAGGTTTGAACGATAAAACATCCCTTTCATCGCTACAACCGGGTCATCTGAAGGCTTCGTAATCTTCTTCCCTGTCGCCAGCTGGTCCTGCAATTGACCCATACGACTATAAGAAGAACTAAGGTTTCTCATCGAGTTCGCTGTCAGCATACTTTGTGTTACGCGCATATCATTTCACCTACCTATCTTCCAACGGTACCCATGCCGTTGATGATTTTGTCGAGCATTTCGTCCTGCAGTGTGATCATTCTGGCAGAGGCGTTGTAGGCATGCTGGAATTTGATCATGTCGGTCATTTCTTCGTCAAGGGAGACTCCGCTGACGGACATTCGGCGTTCATCCACGGCTCCTCTTAATACAGCGGAGTTCTTTGCGAGTCGAACGGATTCTTGTGACTCTACCGCCATTTTACCGATTACAGATTCAAAGTGACTTTGGAATGAAGCTTCTTTTTCACCATAAGGCAATTTGGTTGTTGTGATGATGTTGGCCAAAGCCAGTACATTTGATGCGTCTCCAAGCGTAGGATTATCTGCACCTGCTGTGGCAATATTATCCAGATTAATCATATCCTTGGAAACCTGAATTCTTTGGGCGAAGCCTGCTTTTTCTACACTATCAAGATCTGCTGCGGCATTCTTTGCATCCTGGAAGAACTTCGGTGTATCCGGAGTATCCGTGTCAGGATCAAAGTTTGGATCATTCATCTGTTCCGGCGTGAATCCTTGTTGATGTTGGTCATTGAATGCCTTGGCGAATTCGTACGCCATGCTGTCCAGTTCATCGAGCATGCTGATATAGGAGCCTTCTGCTTCACCGTCTTTATTTTTGAATCCGTATGTATCGACAAGGGCTCTTAGTTTCCCTTCGCCTTGTGATAGGAAATCTTTGATATCGAGTGTTTGCTGGCCAATCGTGACGGAATCCACCGAGTTTTGCGGGCCATCATAGGTAAGCTTAACTTCATTTACACCATTTTTCCCGACGAGATTGACGGCAGGGTTTCCGTCCTTCCCTATAAGCGTTACCGTGACGGCACCTTCTGCGATAGGAGACGACTGTCCTCCATTGGACTGGTAGCTCGTTTGGATGGAAACATGCTGTGAAAGCTCATCGATTAACCGGTCCCGTTCATCGTATAGATCATTTGGAAGATAGCCGTGTGGTTCAACATCGGCTATTTGTTTATTGATGTTATCGATTTGTCTCGACAGGGAATTGATTTGCTTTTCGCTGACAGACAGCTCATTTTTCAGATCGCCTCTCACACTTGTTAAAGAAGAGGATAAGTAATTGAATGTTTCAGCAACGGATTTCCCTCTTTCGACTACCACTGAACGTGCGCCGGCATTGGACGGGTTAACGGCCAGATCCTGAAGGGACTGCCAGAACATATCCATCGTTTTTGATAAGCCTGAATCGGATGGTTCGTTCATAACCTCTTCCATCTTCTTCATCGCTTCCATTTTTGTATCCCAGTAGCCGAGCTTTTGGTTTTCACCTCTGTACTGCATGTCCAGGAATGAATCACGCACGCGTTGAATCGAACCGGCTTCGACTCCCGTTCCGATTTGGCCTGGGATTTGTGGACGGTTCATAGAGGGAGCAGGATAGGGTGTCGTTTGTTCAAAGTTGACTCGTTGACGGGTATATCCAGGAGTATTCGCGTTGGAGATATTGTGGCCGGTTGTATAAAGGGCGCCCTGCTGGGTGTACATGCCCCGTTTTGCCGTTTCAAGGCCCATAAAAGTGGATCGCATGGTGTTGCCTCCGTTTCAATTAGTTAGTGCTATGCTTGTGAATCGAATAGGGACCGGCTTGCCGGTGTTTTCTTTTCACCGTTCGGCCGTGAATAGGTTGTTTGATCCGGCTGCGGCTGGGTCATCGACAGATTCATATTTACGAATTGAAGAGATTGATAGACGAGCTTTTGGTTCAGCTCATTTTGAGCTTTCAACTCTCCGATGATACCGATCAGCTTTTGCTGCCAGTGAGACAGGGTTTCTTTTTCTTGAGGTGAACTGTGTTCGATGCACTGGGATATGGTTGGTGTCTCGGTAAATGCCACTCCACGTGATCGAAGGTAGTGAATGGATTCCCGCTTTCGCTCTGCTTCCACCGTATTGATCGCAGTTAGATGCTTCTGCTCATCCTTCAGTACACGATCGAGTTCACTCATATCGCCTTTTTTGATGACACCCGTTTTATTCACTGAAAGGTCGAACAAACTTTTGTGCAGCTTGTACAGTTTTTCAAGAGTTGTGATTAAATTGGTGGCTGACATGTTTGTTCTCTCCCTTTTTATTGGCCGTTATAGAAATTTCGTAATCCTTTGGCGATGGCTTTCGGATCGATGGTGTAGTTCCCGCTCTGAACCTGATCTTTTAATGCTTCCACTCTGGCCTGGCGTTCTTTGCCGAGTTTGGAAACCTCCTGCATTTCTTTAGCGGCAGAAGAGATTTCGATTTTGTCGGATGCCGCTTTACCTGCTTTTCCGACTTCATCCATTTTGTTCAGGTTGCGCTTATAAGGATTGATGTTCTGATTTCCGATATTGTTAATCTTCATCATTTTCCCTCGCTTTCGTCACGTACATGGTTTCTACCTAGTATATCGGATGGAAACAGGTTTTGTTTAGTGTCAGGGACTGGTTAGTTCTTCCTGAATTCCATTCCCTACGTCTAGTTCTTATCTCTCATCGTGTAATAGGTTCTTTGACCGGATTCCTGGGATTTAATCTTCCATTCTTGTTCCGTTTCGAACTTCTTCAGATCACTGGCAAGTTCAGAAGAACAATCACCGCAAATCCGTCCCGTCCCTATTATCTTCCCACATTTATCACAAGGATAACCCATATTTGGAAACTGCCTCGTCTGAATACGACCTTTTTTCACCCACTTATATAGAAGTTCCTCGTCTACCCCGGTCACTTCAATGACTCTGTTCATAGTCGCTGCCCGGTTCTCCCGCTTCTTTAAAAATTGGTAAACAGTTTCGTACATATTCTCTTCTTCTTTATAACACTTATCACAGACATCACGGAATTTATTTTGCATAAAAATCGCATTGCAGCGTGGACAATTGATGATTTCTGACATGATCGTTTCCTCCCGGTAAAGCTTCTCTTACCCATTATATCGGCAGAGAATGGGTTTGCTTAACCCCTTGCGAGAGTCAGGGAAGAAACCTCGGCAGCCCCCGCTTCTTTTAATAGCTTTGCAGCCTGCCTCAAAGTCGTACCCGTCGTGTAAATATCATCAAACAACAGAATATTCTTCTCTCTCACCACATTCTCCGTTAAGTGGAACACCTGCTCCTGCCGAAGACGCTCACTCCGCGTTTTCTTCGACTGCTTCTCAGAGTGCGACCGGGTGAGGATATGGGAGGGACGGACCTCTGCTTCTTCCAACAGGGCAGTAGATTGGTTGAATCCTCTTTCATAGAGGCGTTCATCACTTAATGGGATTGGAATGAGGAGATCATATTTTATTTTATCAAGATAGGATTTAATAGTATGTGAGAATGCTTGTGCCAAGACATGGTCTCCCCGGTACTTGTATCTTGCAAGGTAGTCCTTTAGAAAATCATTATAATGATAAAAGGAATGACTATGGGCGAGGATTCCTCTCCACTCTGGATCCTGTTCCCACCTGTGGCAGTCCAGACACACACCCTCCTTTATCAGATTCGAAGGCAGCTCATCCAGGGAGCGGGAGCATCCATTGCATCGCTCACCTTCTATTTTTTCTAACTGTACCAAGCATTCCTCACATAAGAATTGAGGCTCACTGTAAAATAAGCCTCTCCACGACAACATCTCCACCAACTCTCCCTCACAATACAAACAGTTATTCACCATGTATCAAGCCTCTCTTTCTAGCTTCTTTATTCATCCCATCAATATGCAGGATGGCCTTGATCATTTCCCTCGTCCGGCCGTAATGAAAGTAAACGATGTCGCCCATTGGATGATCAGAACTCCTGCCTACCCGGCCGGCAATCTGCACTAAGGCGCTTTCGGTGAAAATCTTTTCTTCGGCCCCGAGGACTGCGACATCGATGTTTGGGATGGTCACCCCCCGTTCCAATATAGTGGTCGTAAGTAAAATAGGGATCTCATTGTTTCTCAATTTCATCACCTTTTCTTTTCTGTCGGAATCTTCGGCGTGAACGGATTCAATGAGGGGATTCATTTCTTTGAACAGGGGCAGAGCTTTTTCCATGCGTTCGACGCTTGGGAAGAAGATAAAGGCTTGTTTGGATTGCTGAAGCTTCAGGAGAGTCCATTTCTTCAGTGCAGGGGGAATTCGATTTTTCGTTAAAGCTTTTTTCCAAAGACCGCACCAGACAAATCTAGGGAGCGGAATCGGGTGACGATGGAAACGGGCAGGAATTTGGATGAAGTTTCTTTTTCCTTTGAGGCATTCCTTCTGTGTTTTCGAATCTGGCGTTGCAGTAAGGGAAATGACAGACGAACGGGGTTTACGGGCATGTTCGACAGCCCATTGAAGGGATTTATCATAGGAATAAGGGAACGCGTCGACTTCGTCAATGATCATGACATCAAAGGCTTCTTTGTAACGGAACAGTTGGTGGGTGGTGGAAAGGACGAGCTCACCATAGAGGTGCCGGTCCTCAGATCCTCCGTATAGAGTGGTGATGGAGGTATTGGGAAAAGCCTTTTGGAGACGGGGAGAGAGTTCCAGGATGACATCGGTACGGGGCGCGGCAATGCAGACGCGTTTATTTTGCTGAAGAGATTCATAAATCCCTTCAAACAGCACCTCGGTCTTTCCGGCTCCACATACAGCCCAAATAAGCAGGTCACGTTGGTTTTGAATAGCTGAAATCATTTGCTTCGATGCCCCCTTTTGTGCTTCAGAAAGGGTACCGGACCAGTCAAAGGCAGCCCGGGTTGAATCCGGTGGCGGCCCATTCCATTTTAAAAGCGGAGTACATTCAGACACCCTCCCCATCATGATGCACTTCCGGCAGTAGATACAGTCTGTATGACACCGTGCGCACCGGAAAACAGAAAACAAATGCGGACGGCTATTTCCACAACGACGGCACTGTCCATTGGATACTCCTTTATCATAAGAAACATATCCATTTTGATAATGCTCCTGAAGGATATCGATTGGGTGTGGGATCTCATCTAATAATAGTGATCGTCCACTGAGATAGGATTGCAGATCTGATGAAAAAGGATAGGAAGGGGTAAGAGGTTGAGGTGGCAGTGTGGTGAAATCTGAGATTTTCTGAAAAATGGCTGGATCTTTCACAAGTGGTTCAGGGATTAAACTATGGTTCATTAAACCAAAACGCAAATACATCACTCCTTGTGTTCGGATAATCATGTATTCTACTCCAGGGTGAGAATATCCTGCTTCATGTAAAAACGGTGCCAGGCACAAAACAATCGTTTCGTGCCTGGCACCGTTAGATGGCACCGTTAGACAAACCGGCAACCAATCCCTTACCGGCTCATCTTCCGAGCCCAGCCCATCCCCAACGCTCCCTCACCTAAATGAGTCCCGATGACCGGACCGAAATAGCTCAAGCTGAATTCCACATTCGGATATTTCCCTTCCAGCTCATTCTTCCACTCAATCGCTTCTTCTTCCCGATTGGCATGAATGATGGAGGCCTGATATGCTTCACCGGACGCGACCGCTTCTTCCAGGATGCCTTCCACCCGTTTCAATGCTTTCTTCTTGGTACGGATTTTTTCAAACGGGACGATCACTTTGTCCACGAAGTGCAGCAGTGGCTTCACCTGCAACAGGCTTCCGATGATGGCCTGGGCTTGGGATAACCGTCCCCCGCGCTGCAGGTGGGCAAGATCGTCTACCATAAAGTAAGCCTGGACCGACTTCTTCATTTCATCCAATAACATGACGATTTCTTCGGCTGTTTTTCCTTCGCGCTCAAGCTTCGCCCCTTCAATGGCATAGAAGCCTTGGATCATACAGCTGATTTCTGAGTCATATGGGTATACTTTAATCCCTTCGACCATTTGGCCTGCCTGCACGGCACCCTGGTACGTGCCGCTGATGCCACTCGATAGATGAATGGAGATGACGGCATCATAGTCAGCAGAAAGCTTTTCGAACAGCTCGACGAACTGTCCTACAGGAGGTTGCGATGTGGTCGGGAGCTTATCCTGGACGCTGACCTCTTCGTAAAATTCAGTGGCCGTAATGTCCACTTCTTCTTGGTAGGTTTCCCCTCCGAAGATGACGCTGAGAGGAATCATATGTATGTTGAGTCGATCACGCAATTCTTTCGGGATGTAGGCAGTACTATCCGTTACAATTGCCGTTTTCATATCGAATTACCATCCTTATTCTTTATTTTATCCGGATTCAACCTAATTCCGGACCTGTCTATTCAATCTATGTATCCTAACCATTTTATATGAATAAGCCTTCTTTTGCATTAGATTCAGTGGAAAAACTCTTTTCAGTAATTTTTCCAACAGCAAGAAAGAGGGATCCACTATTCTTCCTGTCAGTGGATCCACTCTTAGTATCATTCAATTATGGTACTTTCAATCCTTTATTTCTTCACATATTTCTTTAATTCATCTGTAATGATTGTTTTCAGGCTCTCGTCCTTTGGAAACTCCACCCCATACTGATAATGAGAAAGACCTTTCCGTTTTTTCCATTGTAGTGCACCCTCAGCAGCGATTTCAGCATACCCTTCATCCAACTGAAAAGTTACGCGCACTCTCACTTCTTTTTCCAAGAGAATATCCAGCAAAGACTGCAGTCTACACCCTTGTGGACTTAGGTCGACAATTTCCCCTTTGGCTGTTTTGGATTCAATCATTTGATCCCCAATCCCAACGATCGTAAATGAGCACGGAATAGGCTGTGAAAAAGTAAAGCGATAGGACTCATCTCTCTTATATTTCATAATAAATCTCCTCCGGTCCGTTCAATATCCAGATTTTCATTACTAATAGTATAGCAAATAATAGTAGATGCATTGGTTCTAGTGCAAAAATAAAACAAACGTTTGATTAGTAGTCTAATCCCTTGAAATAAAAGGGTTTAGAAATGTTAATCAAACGTTTGTTTAAAGGTCTTACCTCGTCCCTGCAGGTAAGGATGAAATGATTTTTTTGGACTTTCTTGAAGACAGGAATACCCCGGCAAAGATGATCAGCAATCCTAAAATGAGATTATGGGTCACCGGCTCTCCTAACAGTACGAAGCCCCAGATCATCGCAGTCCCCGGTATCAAATACGTCACCGTTGAGGCAAATTCCGGACTTCCATTCGTCATAATATAGAAATAAAGCAGAGTCGCGACACCTGAACCGAGACACCCCAGCCCTAAAATGCCGAGGATTACCTCACCTGATGCTAAGTCACCGGCAGAGATCGGGTCAGTGACCATCATGCCCACAAATCCCACACCTGCTCCGATCAATAGCTGAAATGTAGAAATCACAACCACGCTCGTCCCAGCCAAATACTTTTTCGTAAACTGGGAAGCAAACGCATAGCTCATCGTCGCGAGCACCATCGTCCCCACTCCTACAAAATCAGAGGAAAAAATCCCGCTCACTTCAAAATTCATCAGTACGAGGATGCCGATGAAGCCGACCGCAATCCCGATCCACTGGTATCCGGTCAACACAACCGCAAAGAATAAAAATCCGATCAGCCCCGTCCAGATCGGCGTCGTGGCGTTCAAGATGGAGGCCGTATTGCTGTTGATCTGAGTCTCACTTAAGGCGATCAGTGTCCAGGGCAGTGCGGCATTCCCGACCCCAACTACAAACAGCTTCCATAGAGGCAGTGGCTTCTTGCCTTCTTTTTTTCTATGTATGAAAAAGAGCGGGAGAAGCACAAGGGCACCTGCCAGGCATCTTAGGAATACGGTCCCCCACACGCCTGCAGGTTCCACGAGCCATTTGATGAAGACGAATGACATTCCCCAGATCATGCTCAAGCCAATCAAGGCGGTATATAGTCGGGCCAATTCGCTTCCTCCTTTTCGAATAATATGTATATTTTAGTAGCTAGATAGATGTTATAGCATATTTTTCTACATTCAATCCTATCTACTAAACAAGGAAAAGTAAATAATCAAGCCTCATTCCTTTACGTAATTTTTACATTTTTCTAACAAATCATACTTTATAACCATTATTCTTTCACAAACTTGTGCTAGCATGTAATTGTTTGGCATTAAATACATAAATAGGAGAGATACTGTTGAAAAACACTTCTAACAAGAAAAAAATGATCGCCGGTACTGCTTTAGCCCTAGGCTTTATGATCCCGCAAGCTGCTCCTTCCATTACGTATGCGGATGTGATGGACAAAGATATCGTAAAGCTGCGCATCCTTGAAACAACAGATATCCATGTTAATCTCGCAAACTATGATTATTACCAAGATACAGAAACGAATAAATATGGACTTGTCAAAACGGCTTCACTCATTAAACAAGCCCGATCAGAGTCAAAGAACAGTCTTCTTTTTGATAATGGTGATTTACTTCAGGGAAATCCACTTGGGGACTATGTAGCTAAGATTGATCCGCTGCAGCCAGGGGAAACTCATCCTGCGTATAAGGCCATGAATTTGCTCGATTATGATGCAGGAAACGTAGGGAACCATGAGTTTAACTATGGTCTTGATTTCCTTCAAACTTCTTTGGCAGGTTCTAATTTCCCTTACGTGAATGCCAATGTATATAAGAGTGATGGAAACAACGATCCTTCCGATGATCAAAACTATTTTGAACCCTACCAGATTCTTGACCGTGAAGTCGTAGATGAAGACGGTGAAAAACATTCCATTAAAGTTGGTGTGATCGGCTTCGTTCCACCTCAAATCATGCAGTGGGACAAGGCGAACCTTGAAGGGAACGTTGTTGCAAAAGACATAGTCGAAACCGCAGATAAATTCATTCCTCAAATGAAAGCAGAAGGCGCAGATATCATAGTAGCCATCCCTCACTCGGGAATCGGAACCGTCACCGATGACGGAATGGAAGAAAACGCAACATACGACCTCTCCAAGGTGGACGGGATCGATGCGATTCTTTTCGGTCATTCACACGGCACCTTCCCTTCTTCTTCGTATGAGGGCATTGCAGGGGTCGATACAAAGAAAGGAACAATTAACGGCGTTCCTTCTGTCATGCCTGGATATTGGGGAAGCCATTTAGGTCTTGTCGATCTTGATTTAGAACTGAAGGATGGTAAATGGACGGTCATAAACGGACAAACGTCCCTTCGTGGAATTGCTGATAAAGATGGCAACCCGTTGGTGGCCCGTGATGAAGAAGTGTTCAAAGCTATTGAAGAAGACCATAATCACACAATAGACTGGGTAAGAAGTGCAGTTGGAGAAACCACTGCTCCAATTAACAGCTACTTTGCACAAGTCAAGGATGATCCATCTATTCAAGTGGTGACAAATGCACAAAAATGGTATGTAGAAAAGTACATCCAAGGGACGGAATACGAAGGAATTCCTGTATTATCAGCTGGTGCGCCGTTTAAAGCAGGTACCCGTGGAGATGCCACTTACTATACGGATATTCCTGCAGGTGAAATCGCCATTAAGAATGTAGCTGATTTATATTTGTACCCTAATACGTTACAAGCTGTATTAATTGATGGAGCACAGGTAAAAGAATGGCTTGAAATGTCTGCAGGGCAATTTAATCAGATCGATACAAGTAAATCCGAA
The DNA here is from genome assembly GCF_017303375.1 of Bacillus sp. NTK074B. GTDB lineage: Bacteria > Bacillota > Bacilli > Bacillales > Bacillaceae_B > Rossellomorea. Next base: position 116,182 of record NZ_JAFKOH010000011.1, read on the forward strand.
GAGCAATCATTAGTTAATGGAGAATTCCGTTCTTACAATTATGACGTCATTGATGGTGTCACATATGAAATCGATGTAACCAAGCCTGCAAGGTACAATACGGACGGAAAGCTTACAAACGAGGGCTCCCACCGCATCAAGAACCTTAAGTTCAACGGTCAGCAAATAGATCCCGATCAGAAGTTCATTGTCGCAACGAATAACTATCGTGCAAGCGGCGGAGGACACTTCCCTGGCATTGATGGTTCCAACATCATTATCCAGGCCCCTGACGAAAATCGCAATGTCGTCATTAATTACATCATGGAAAAAGGAAGCATTAATCCGGAAGCAGACGGAAACTGGAATTTTGCACCGATTCACGGAAATGTGAACGTGATATTCGAAACATCTCCAAAGGCTCAGGACTATATTAAAAACGCGAGAACCTATAAGTATCTTGGAACGCAGGATAACGGATTTGCGAAATACTCAATCAAGTTCAAGCAGAGTGACGCCACGAATCCAGGCCAGGAAAAGAAACAGAGCAGCGGTTTCATGACAAACCTCATTTCCAATGTCGCTAGATCATTTCATTTTCTAAAATAATTTGTCTTCTACAGAACCCTCCAAATCAAGAGGGTTCTTTTTTCTGATATCCTCCATTTGAAGGATATTGACGTCTCCCAACTGAAACCATTTAACTTTCATGGGTTTTCGTCATATAATGGTTGGGTAGGATTGATTAGTGAGAGACGAAAATTATTATTTAGGACTGATATAGAATGTACAATAAAGAGACAGTGTTTAAAGAATTATCAAAGGTCATGCACTCGGACAACATCAAGCGTGACGAATCATTAAAGGATCACCTATATACGAAGTTGGGCGGAAAAGCCGATTTCTTCCTGACTCCGACCACTTATGAAGAAGTACAAAATATTGTGAAGCTCGCGAATAAAGTGGATGTCCCTTTCACCTTACTTGGAAATGGCTCGAATTTGATTGTAAAGGATGGCGGGATTCGCGGAATCGTCCTCCATTTAAAGAATTTTAAAGACATTAAAACAACCGACCAGCTAATCGTGGCTCAAAGTGGTGCAGCCATCATTGATGTGTCAAGACGTGCCCTTGCTGAAAAGCTATCAGGGCTCGAGTTTGCGTGCGGGATCCCAGGCACAGTTGGCGGAGCTCTGTTCATGAATGCAGGTGCATACGGTGGAGAAATCAAGGACGTCCTGGACTATTGCCACGTCGTTGATCGTGAAGGAAATCTGGTGAAGCGGACAGCTGCAGAATTAGAACTCGATTACAGACACAGCAATATCTCAGAAAAAGGAGACATCGTATTGGAAGCAACGTTCAGCCTGCAACCGGGAGTCTATGAAGACATCAAAGCCATCATGGATGATTTGACAGACAAACGCGAATCCAAACAGCCCCTTGAATATCCATCCTGTGGAAGTGTGTTTAAACGTCCCCCGGGATACTTTGCAGGTAAATTGATACAAGATAGCGAGCTTCAGGGTACAAACTTCGGAGGTGCGGAAGTATCCACCAAGCATGCCGGATTCATTGTGAATAAGGCCAATGCAACGGCATCGGATTATATTTCACTGATTGAACACGTTCAAAACACGGTGAAGGAAAAGTTTGACGTAGAACTAGAACGGGAAGTGCGCATTATCGGGGAAGATTTAGAGTAATACAGTCAGGGATCATTTGATTCCTGACTTTTATTATGACTGGATTGCATTCAATTTATCCTACGTTACACTCTATTTATGTATGAATTACTCCAATCGGCAGACTTTTTCCCAACAAAAAAAACAGTCTAAAGACGATTAGACTGAGTAGGATCCAAAACGGTTAACAAAACGGAAGCTATTTCTTTTTGACAACAGGGACAGGCTTGGTTCTTCGGTATTCTCTCATTCTCGTCACAGCGGATTGAGATACTTTTGCATCAAGTTCGTACGCTTCCCGAGCTTTAAAATAGAGCAGAGACACTCCGGATGCCCTCCTTTTTAAAAAATCTAGTTTCTTTTTACCCGAATAATACCTGATAAAACCAAATATCCAGACTTTTTTCAGAAATTATAATTCCATAGAACTCTCCACTCCCCCTCTTCCATGGCAACATAGCATGTTTGAGTGATTGTCAACTCACCGAATTCACTGTCGAAAAATAAATCCACTTCCGCTTTTCTGACATCGTCAAACTGAAGTCCCTCATGATTAAACGTAAATTCCTTTTCTTTTTCAATACTGCCGATGTCTACTTCAAACTCATCCACCCCCATATGGCCCATGAATACGTGGTTCTTGGTTTGGATGTAGGAAGCTTTGGGGAATTTATTTTTCATCTCCGAGTGAAAGAGCTCCCAGGCGTTACCGAAATCACCGTCTTTTTCATACCGGTAAAATTCATCGATCACTTCTTCCGGCGTGTCTGGTTCCTGTGTTGTCCCCAAAAGCATGAACAGTGCCACTATGGCTATCACAGCGATCCCAACTCCGACTATTAGAGGAAACGGGCTTTTCCTTCTCATACTTCCATCACCCCTCATCACTAATCATTCTTATGAAGGACATGCAGAATGTATGAAAAAAAACTTCATCAGGTAAAAATTCGTGGAGTTCAATTATGTGAATTAAAATCAGATCCTAATTTACTGGAAATATCAACGCGCTTTTTTTGAAGGTATTGACGATAGCGATTATCTTCATACATATCAAAAATCAGGACGGACTTATCAATGTAGGATAAGGCTTTTTCAAGTTCACCCTGCAATTCATAATTATAGCCTGCATGATAATAGAGCTCACCTAAACCAAATAAGTGTTCCTCCTCAAGGCACCATTTTATTGCTTGATTGCAGTAACGGTTTGATTCTTCGTACTTCCCTACCCTGGTTAATGTTCGGGCAAAATTGTAAAGCAACCTAGTTTTGATAGATTTATCATGTAGCTGTGCACTGGACTGTATCGAGGACTGTACTTTTTCATACAGGTTTAATGACAATTCGAGATTCCCTCTTCCAAACTCAAAAGCCCCTAGGGTCATATGTATTTCTATTTCTCTCTCTGAAAGTGCCCGCTTATTATTTAAAGTGAGTAATAGTGCCTCTTCTAGAAGAGCCACCCCTGCCTCTTTATCTTTTTCAATTTCAAATATATAAATACTTTTATGCCAGTATAGCAATTGCAGATTGGATTCATCTCGAAAAAAGAGGGGGTTTTTTTCTTCTACTCTTACCATTCCAATCATCTCGTCATACATTAACCTTACTCTGAAGTGCCTTAGTTGATGTTCGACTTCTTTTACATAATCCAGACGTGGAGTTGTTCCTATTTCAAAGAAGTAGTTCACATCTACTCCCAGTTTCTCGGAAATTTGATAAAGAGCAGTGGCGCTGGGATATATATCCCCTTTTTCAATTCGGCTTACTAACGCCTGAGTACAGATACCATCAGCTAAATCACCTTGGGTTAATCCAACCCCTTTTCGTAACTCTTTAATTTTCTTACCAATAATTGAATAATCCAAACCTCCACCTCCTATACATATTAATATCTTTATATTTTTCAAGAAAAAAAGCTTATACAATAGATTAAACCAAATTTATTCTAGCTTATTAACCGAGAACCCTACTACATAAAATTCCTCGGTATGATTTAATATATGTAACGACAAATTACAATACCTTTTGATAGTACTTCTCCTAGTGGGAAGTGCTCTTTTTTTGGCTATTTGCCTTACTCCCATCTATAAGTTTCTCCAACTTCCCTTTAATAAATTGCACAAACTCTTCATTGTTTTGTATATCAAAAAAAGCGGCTGCCTTTTCATAATAGGGTATCGCTTCCTTAACATTCCCCATAAGCTCAAGATTATATCCAAGATGGTAATGGAGTTGAGCAAAGCCATACATATGCTCTTCTTTGATAATCCACTTTATGGCTCTGTTACAATAATGAATGGACTCCTCATAATTTCCAACTCTTGTATATACTCTTGCGAAGTTGTATAAAAGTCTTGTATAGATTGATTTATCTTGTAACCAATCTGTTTTAGACAATGCATGCCTTACTTTAGTGTAATACTCAAGTGATTTTTGATAGTTTTCATTACTGAATTCAAATGCCCCTAATGTAAGGAGAATCTCCAATTCCCTTTCTGACAAAGCTTTCTTAGGAGTAGCAGTCAATTCAAATGCCTTATGTAAAAGCTCAAAAGCTGCTTCCTGATCTTTTACTATCTCAAATTGATAAATTCCCTTATGCCAACCAAGGAGTTGAGCATTCTCATCATCCTTGAATAAGGGATTATTTTCTTCATTTCTAACCATTTCCATCATTTCTGCATACTGGTGTTTAATACGTAATTTACGGAGTTGCCTCTCTACTTCTTTAACGTAATCAAGGCGGGGAGTCTTTCCGATTTCAAAGAAATAGTTTACATCTACCCCAAGTTTTGTAGAAATTTGATAAAGGGCAGTAGCACTCGGATAGATATCGCCTTTCTCCATTCTACTTATTAAAGCCTGAGTACAGATGCCATCCGCTAATTCACCTTGAGTCAATCCGATAACCTTCCTCAATTCTCTTATTTTAGTTCCGATAATCGAGTAATCCATACTGCAACACCCGCCCTGCAAAATATTAATATATTTATATATTATCAGAATTTATGTAATTTCCTTAGGAAAAACTGCATATTTCTTCTTAAAAAGCCTCACACCGACAATACATACATATCACATCTATGATTTAATATAAATAACGACAAATTACAATACCTTTAGACGGCACTTCTCCTTATGGGAAGTGCTCTTTTTTTGAGGGACGGACCTCAAAACTACCTTTCGTATATTTCCAATGGAAGTCCATCGGGATCTTCAAAAAAGGTGAACTGTTTATGGGTATAAGGATCTATCCTTATTTCTTCAGTTATAATGCCTCTTTCATTCAGCTCCTCCACGGTCGCCTCAAGATCATCCACTTCAAAAGCTAAATGACGCAGTCCTTGCGCTTCAGGATAACTCGGCCTTTCAGGCGCCTCAGGGAACGAAAAGAGTTCGAGAATATATTCTCCATTTAACGTAAGGTCGAGCTTATAAGAATTTCTTACTTCCCTGTAAATCTCCTGCTTTACCCCGAATCCAAGTATATTCACGTAAAAGTCCTTAGATGTCGCAAAGTCCGAGCAAATGATCGCGATGTGGTGGATTTTTTTGAAATTCACGAGACAATCTCCTCTCTATCTATATCGTTATCATACCATTAGGCTATAAAACGGCATTTAGGAAAGCTGCTGCACCCTCTAAATGATCCTTTTCCGTCCTTGCGATGACGAACCACCAATGGGTTCCCACACTTAGGGCAAACCCCTGAGCTCACTAACCTCTTCTTATTCTGCTGATCTATCCTGACTTGGTTACTATGGAATTGGGCTGCCCTCTTATCTACTATATTCCTTGTGTTCAGCCGTTCAGAAATCCCCTTTATTTGAAATTGGGTAAGGACGGACTCCTCATGCTTCTCTATGATTTTTACTAGTTGATTGGAATGGATAACAAATGATTGAGGAGAAGAGATATCCATTTTCTTAAGTGTTGCTTTGGGATCAAAGGCAATCACAGAATAATAAGGAGGTTGAACCTGATGTCCAATCAATTTCTCAATGGCCTTAATATGTCCATAATTCTGGTGAAGGGGATTATAAAACGTTTGCTTACGCTTATAAATGATCTGGGTCCACTTCTTGCTTTTTTCGCTCCCGTAAATCCAGCCCTGATAGTTTTTTGTTTCTATTACAAATATACCAGCCTTGGAAAGAACCACATGATCAATTTGCGTGGTTTTACCATTTTCTGAAGGAATCAAGATATCATGTAAGACAACAAATTGATCCGGGTTCAGTTTGCTCAGATAGTACTTAACTTTTCTTTCTCCAATTTTCCCTTTATAGGCTGGTGATGAAGCAAGGATTGCCAGCACCAGCATAAGTATCAATATAAGATAACTCATTAGCTCATAGAACTCCTTGTGGTATAATTATACAATTTTAATCTTACCACAATAACCAGGACTATTTACCTTGTATTCATGCTAAAAAAAGAAGCAGCCCAAAGACTGCTTCTTCACCTAACTTCATTTCATCGCATCCGTCAACACAGGTACGATCTGCTTCTTACGGGATACCACGCCTTTTAATAGAGCCGTGTTATTTTGAAGAGATACATTGAACGCCTTCTCCACTTCACCCGCTTTGCTTCCGAGGGCAAGTGCCATCGAGTCGTTTTCTAAGATGTCTGTAACAACTAGAAGGAAAAGATCCAATCCTTTTTCCTTGATCATCGTTTCCATGGCCGCTTCCACTTCCGACTGACGTCCGAATACGTCATTCGTGTCCACAACATTGATTTGCGCCACTTCCACTTTTGCATGACCCATGGAGAATTCTTTCGCATCAAGGGTCACAAGTTCTGCGACTGATTTCGTGCTCATGTTCGCGCCGGCCTTCAGCATTTCCAAGCCGTATACTTGTGGGTCAACTCCTGCAATTTCAGCCAGTTCGTTAGCAGCTGTAACGTCTTCGTCCGTGCATGTTGGAGATTTAAATAATAGAGAATCCGAGATAATCGCTGAAAGCATTAGTCCAGCCATTTCCTTCGTAACCTCTACTCCTCTTTCCTTGTAGATCTTGTTTAAGATCGTTGCCGTACAACCAACCGGCTCAGCACGGTAGTACAGGGGATCAGCCGTTTCAAAGTTCGCGATGCGATGGTGATCGATAACTTCAAGAACGCGTACTTCCTCGATATCCTCGGCGCTTTGCTGGCGCTCGTTGTGGTCAACCAGGATTACTGTATCCGTCTCAGCCGCAACCTTTTCCACTAAGCGTGGTGCATCGACTTTAAAGTAATCAAGGGCATACTGTGTTTCACCGTTTACTTCACCTAGACGAACCGGCTCCACGTCCATCCCGATTTTTGTTTTCAAATCAGCATAAACCAGTGCCGATGTGATCGTATCTGTGTCCGGGTTTTTGTGGCCGAAAATTAGTGTTTTACTCATTGATCATTCTCCTAACTCTATGTAATGTGTTACGTTGATTTCTCTCTTTACATTTTCTTATATTACCATATATAGAAGCAAAACCGTATGTTTGGGGAAGATTTTTTCAGTGATTGTGAAGGTAATATTCCCAGATTCTGTGTTAGAATAAGTTGTAGGAGGTGAAAAATAATATGGTTCAGATTTTACAAGCCATAAGAGAACTTCAAGGACAAATGACTCGTTTTGAAAACAACATGAACGAGCGAATGACAAAGATCGAAAACCTCATGGACAAGCTCGAATCCAGAATGATCGTACTCGAAGAAAATCAGCAGGACACTCAGGATAGCATGACGATTTTTGTAAAGGAAAACTGGGATCATAAAAGAGAACTTCATAAAGTGAAGCGGCGGGTGGGGATGGAGCCGTAAATGACATTCGCATTCTCCCACCTAGACCTTTTAAAATAACTTCATTTGCTCCTCTTGATCTTCCTCTTTGCCCTTAACTTTATATCCCAACGATTGATAGCCCTTTAACCTTTTTTCATACATCTTCTCAAGCATCGGAATATTGCAGTCGACATAATCATATACTTTCACGTCTTTTTTTGAGTGATAGGTACGATGAAGCCTTCCCACATACTGCTGCAAGGTCCCTTTCCAGGAAACAGGCATAGTTAAGAATAAAGTATCCAGGCGGGGATCGTCGAAGCCTTCTCCAATATATTTTCCTGTGGATATGGTACTTATTTCCAATTATCGTAGAATTTCTTCGCCACTTGAACGGTATGGGTGCTTCCACCCTCATCCTGTACATCTTCAAGGAGCATGGCGAGAACCATGGACGGGTCATTCTGATCATAGGAAACGAACACTCCATTTTCCTTGCCTTTCGTTCCCTGCTCCGATTTGATCTCTGCCGTGCCGGTCTTACCGGCGATCGCTTTACCTTCTACACTCGCTTTTCCGGCGATGCCTTCTGTGACCACTTTGCGGAAATTCGTTTTCATCATGTCTGCCTGTTCTTTTGAAAGCAGGTCTTTCTTCCACACTTTTTGTTCTTCATCCTTCAGGAGTTTTGGTTCCATCATGGTGCCATCGTTGATGATTCCGCCGTATGCACTTGCTATGTGAACGATACTCATCAGCACTTCCCCTTGACCGAAAGCAGAATCGGCCAGCTGGACTTCTTTGGAGATTTCCCCGTCGTTTGAAACCTGTGATTTATAGATCGGGTAAGACATAGGGATCTCTTCGCCAAAGCCGAAATCCTTCAAGCCAGCAATAAACGTCTCGGCACCCATATCGAGTCCGGCACGGGCAAAATAGATGTTATCCGAGAATTTAAGGGCGCTTTCCAGATCCACTTTGCTCTCATTGTCAAAAACACGGACCACTTTATAATTCCCCCAAGATTCATCCTTTTGCCACTTCTTCCCCTGGATATCATAGATTTTTTTTGGATCAAGCTTGCCGGATTTCAGGCCGACGGATGCTGTGATCCCCTTCATTGTTGATCCCGGTGAATAGGCAAGCTGGAATCGGTTCCGAAGCGGTTTTTTCGGGTCGTCGGCAAGCTTCTTATATTTTTCTGCAGACATCCCTAATACGAATTCATTCGGATCATAGGCAGGGGTGCTCACAAGGGAAAGCGCTTCTCCCGTTTGTGGATTGATGGCGGCTGCCGTTCCAGGCTCATCCTTCATTTGTGCGTATATCTTCTTTTGCATCTCGGCATCGATGGTGAGTGTGACGTTCTTGCCATCTTGTACGGGCTGTTCCGCTACGGTGACGGTGTCCTCTGAATCTTGTTTCTTTAGATAAATACGCTGTCCGTCTTTGCCGCGGAGCTGATCTTCATAGACTTCCTCCGCACCGCTTAAGCCCATCAGTGATTGAGCAGTATAGCCTTTGTCTTTGAGTTTCTCTAACTTTTCTGCCGTAAGTTTACCAATATATCCGGTAAGGTGGGCAGTTGCTTCTCCGTAAGGGTATTCCCTTGCAGGTACGCGTTTCGAGTAGAGACCTCCGAGTTCTATGACCTCTAGAGCTAAAGGTCTCTCGGATAAGGCAATCTTTTTAATCGGCACAAAAAATTCAGGTTTGACCCAGCTTTGGTCAAGCTTTCCCTGAATCGAATCGGCTGACAAATCCAGCAATTTTGCCAGGTTGTCTAAATCACTGTCATTAAACTCTTTCGGTACAATCCCGAGCTCAAAGGCCTCCCCGTTGACGGCAAGGGGCTGTTGATTCCGGTCGAGAATATCCCCGCGCTTTGCCGAGATGCTTTCCACTCCGACTTTATCATCCTTTTCCATTTCAGGCAGAATGAACGAAGGGTCCCAATCCACGAACCAGTTTTCATCGTCGTCCTTCTTTTCTTTTGTGAGGGTAATATCTTTTTCATACGAAACCTCACCAGCGAGGGTGTTATATGAAATCGTCATGGGAAACTCTGCTTTCGACTTTTTGTCCCATTCCACTTCTTTTTCCGGCTTTTTAAAAGATACTTTGACATCCTTCACTTCCAGGTCTTTATAGATATCTTTGTATTTTGTGACGAAATCTTCTTTTTTGAATGTTTCTTTCGTAGAGGAGTTCACATAGTCTGAGAACATTTTATCAAACTTCCCTTTATTCCAAAGATCCACGTATTCCTGCAGGCGATCATCCGGCTGGGCCTTTTCCTGACATCCTGCGAACAGTAGACTGAGAGCGACGAAGGTACAAAGCAGCATGGCTTTTTTGATCATATGTAGTGACAACCCCTTGATTATTTTTCTTCTTATATTCATTGTTTCAAATCGTATCCAGTTTTACAAATTTAATGTATTTATATTTTTTGGTTTAAAACCAATTTCCACCACCATTTCCTCACAATCCCCAGCATTTCTCCCCCACACATGATGCAATTTCATGAAAATTTGTTATAATAGTACATCGTAAGAGTAATAAGGAACTGAATCCTAAGATTATATCTTGCAAATATAAATCGATAGGTGGAAATAAACATGAAAGATTATCGAGTACTACTGTATTACAACTATGTTGACATCGAGAACCCGGAGGAAGTCACTGCCCAGCACAAACAACTGTGCTCGGACCTTGGCCTGATGGGACGTATCCTGATTTCATCTGAAGGAATCAATGGAACATGCTCCGGAACGATCGAGCAGACGGATGCCTATATGAAAGCAATGAGACAGGATCCACACTTCAAAGATACGGTGTTTAAAATTGACGAAGCAGACGAGCATGCATTCAAGAAATTGAAAGTCAAGCACCGTCCAGAGCTTGTCACTCTTCGTCTAGAAGATGACGTGAATCCAAATGAGCTTACAGGTGAGTACCTTGATCCAAAGGATTTCTTTGAACAAATCCAGCAGGAAGATACGATTCTTCTGGATGCACGTAATGATTATGAATATGAATTGGGACACTTCAGAGGAGCTGTGAAGCCGGATATCAAGAACTTCCGTGATCTTCCGAACTGGGTCCGGGATAATAAAGATTTACTTGAAGGCAAGAAAATCATCACGTATTGTACGGGTGGTATCCGCTGTGAAAAATTCTCAGGGTGGTTAGTAAAAGAAGGCTTTGAGAATGTTGCACAATTGCACGGAGGTATCGCAACTTACGGTAAAGACCCTGAAGTAAAAGGGCAACTGTGGGACGGGCAGCTTTACGTATTCGACGAGCGCATCGGTGTTCCTGTCAACCAGACTGAACATGTCGTTGTTGGGAAAGACTTCTACACTGGAGAACCTTGTGAACGCTACGTAAACTGCGCACACCCGCCATGTAACCGCAAAATCCTCTGCTCAGAAGAAAATGAGCATAAATATATGAGAAGCTGCTCGGATGAGTGCCGCAAGAGCCCGGAGAACCGCTATGTGATGGAGCATGGTTTGACGGAGGAAGAAGTGGCTGAGCGTTTGGCAGTTATTGAGAGTGAGAAGGAAACGGCGAAGGTTTAATATAGAAAAAAGCACTGGCTAAGGAAACAGCCAGTGCTTTTTTAGTCCTTTTCCGGAATTATGATTTGCCGCATAAACCGAATAATGTACATAACCAATTCTTTAACTTTTTAATAAAGTCGAAGAAATCATCTTGCCAGTCACCATCTCCAGGATCCTCTTGCTGTTCCTCTTGAATGATCCTTCCTTCAACCTTTGGAGAGACATTTTTATGTTTGGCTAAATAGTCAGTGAATACTTCATAATCCACTTGGAATAACTCTGTCATCCGACCTTCGTTTTTAGCCGTTTTAAACATGCTGTAACCGTCTCCGCCATCTGCTGTAAAGGCATTGGTTGCAACTGTGTACATCTTTTCAGGGTCAATTTCTTTGAACCCTTTATCGGTTTTCACTTCAACAGACCATACTCGTTCCCCAACCGGCTTGTTGATGTCGTACTTGAAATGGATTCCCGATACTTGAAGGAAACGTCCTTCACCGGCTTCAACTCCACTTACACTGTGCTCGAGAGCGTCCAGAAGCTCTTGTCCAGTTAAGTCCAGGGTCACCAGATTATTACCGAACGGCATCGTCGTTAATACTTCACCCAACGTGATTTTGCCTTTATCGATGGATGCACGAATACCGCCGCCGTTTTGAAGTCCGATATGGGTCTTAACCGATTCATTCGCCTTTTCTACCATGGCATCAGCAATCAGATTCCCTAAATTGGTTTCTTTCGTACGAACGTCAGCACGTTCCCCATTTAGAGCTACTTTTGTTTTACCTACAACTTCGTTTTTAACTTTTTCCAGAGGTGCCTTGAATTCATTTACTTTTGCAAGTGCTTCAGGGTCTTCTTCGTATTGTTTAAGGTCAAGTACCTCTCCCTCTTGACTTGTCACAATCCCTGCAGAGTCAAACGTAACGTCCAGCAATCCAAGCAGGTTTAGATACTCGCCTGCCTGCACGATGACAGTCGGTTCCTCCTTATCGATAACAACAGGCTCATCCAATACGGTATGGGAATGACCTCCGACTATGACGTCAATTCCATCGACTGCTTCGGCAAGTTCCAGATCATGAGAATAGCCGAGGTGAGATAGAACGATGATTTTGTTAACACCTTCACCTTTCAGCATGTCAATTGTAGCAGCCGAGTTTTCAGCAGCATCTTCGAATACAATATTTTCTCCGGGACTTGAAAGAAACTCAGTTTCAGGAGTGGTCAATCCGAAGATTCCCACTTTTTCCCCGTCAACTTCCTTAATGATGGCTGGATAGATGTTTCCGCCATCACCCGGGGTTCCCACTTCATTTTTCTTTAATGGCTCAAGGTCAGTATCTCCTGCCACTTGTACATTTGAAGATACCATCGGAAAGTTCATTTCCTTAATGAAATTTGCCAGGGTCTTAGAATCTTTATCGAATTCATGGTTTCCCAGAGTCATGGCATCATAACCCAATTCATTCATGAACCATAAATCGGCAAGACCTGAGTATTGACGGAAATAGAGTGTTCCGGAGAATACATCCCCTGCATCCAGTAACAGAGCGTTCTCTTTTTCTGAACGAACATCTTTCACCGCAGTGAACAAACGCGGATACCCTTCCACGTGTGCATGGGTATCGTTCGTATGCATAACAGATAAATGGAACTCTTCATTTTTTTCTGGCGCAGCTTCTTGAACGATGCGTCCTTCCACTTCAGGTGAAACCGGATTATTTTTTTCAAGATAAGCAGTGAATACTTCAAAGTCAGCTACAAACAGTTCTGTTTGGCGACCTTCTTCTTTCGCTTCTTTGAACATTGTATATCCGTCTCCACCATTTGCCGTGAATGCGTTGGTGGCAACAGAGTACATTTTTTCAGGGTCGGTCTTTTCATAGCCATTGCTTGTTTTTACTTCCAGATACCACACCCGTTCACCAGCTGGCTTGTTGACGTCGTACTTGTACTTGATTCCTGATACTTGAAGGAACTCCCCTGGTGCATCCTGGCCTTCTACTCTTGATACACTGTGTTCAAGAGCGTCTTTGATTTCTTTACCAGTCAAGTCCAGTGTGACAAGCTGATTCCCGAAAGGCATTGTGGTTAATACTTCTCCAAGCGTGATGTCCCCTGCATCGATCGAAGCGCGGATACCACCGCCATTCTGAAGTCCAATATACGTTTCCACTGAATCATTGGCTCTTGCAACCATTCCATCAGCAATTAAATTACCTAAGTTTGTTTCTTTTCTGCGGACATCGCCACGTTCTCCATTAAGCGCTGCTTCTGAGCGGCCGACTACTTCACTCTTTAATTCTTCGAGTGGAGCTTTGAATTCTTCCACTTTTGCAAGAGCATCTGCGTCTGCTTCATAATTCTTCAGATTAAGCACTTCTCCTGAATGGTTTGTGACCACACCTTCAGCATTGAATGTGACATCCAATAAACCAAGCAGGTTTAAATATTCTCCAGCCTGTACGATTACTGTCGGTTCTCCTTTATTGATGACAACTGGTTCTTCCAATATGGTATGGGAGTGACCACCGACAATCACATCAATACCATCCACAGCTTCAGCCAGCTCCAAGTCTTGAGCATAACCCAAGTGAGATAGGGCGATGATCTTATTCACTCCCTCATTTTTCAGCATATCAATCGTTGAGGCAGCTTTTTCAGCAGGGTTTTCAAAAGAAATATTTTCTCCTGGATTAGAGATGAATGCTGTATCAGGAGTCGTCAATCCAAAGATCCCTACTTTTTCCCCATCTATTTCTTTAATCATGGCAGGGTAGACGTTTCCACCTTCAACCGGAGTAGCGGTTTCATCCTTCACAAGTGGCTCTAAATCTGTATCGCCAGTAACCGATACATTTGAAGATACCATCGGGAAGTTCATTTCTTTAATGAAGTCTGCAAGCGTCTTGGAGTCTTTATCAAATTCGTGGTTACCAAATGTCATGGCATCATAGCCAAGCTCATTCATGAACCAGAGATCGGCAAGACCTTTATATTGACGGAAGTAAAGTGTTCCGGAGAAGACATCACCTGCGTCCAATAATAGAGCGTTTTCCTTTTCAGCACGAACCTCGTTCACTGCTGTAAAGAGTTTAGGGTATCCTTCCACGTGTGCGTGCGTATCGTTTGTATGCATAATGGAAAGGTTAAACCCGTCTTGACTTTGGGATGATAAATCAAATTGCCCGATATAGGCATCATGATCGCTCGCCCGTCCATGTTCTTCCATGTATGGTGAGTTGATGTTGACGATATCATATTCTGCACCTGCAGCAAGACGATTGGAAACAAGCATATGATCAAGTACCTGTGCATTCCCTTGATACGTATACGTATATCGTTCACTCGCAGGAAGCGTTTCAACAAGGTTTGTCAACTCTTCTCCCTTTAGCTTTTGTAAAGGAGCAGAGAATTCAAAGTCGTTTAAGTCTCCCATTACGACGACATTAGCCTCTTCATTCTTTTCCTCAATGTCAGATACGAATGAATTCACGATTTCCGCGATCTTCAGACGTTGCTCTTCACTGCCCAGTACAGGTGGCTGATTTTTACCGAATACGGGTTGATCTCCACCTTTAGAGTTAAAGTGATTGTTCACGACGATAACGTCTTCGCCTTTAAAGTTGAACTGTGCAGCCAATGGCTTGCGGCTGTCATCGAACGCAGGGTTTGTCGGGTCGATTCTTCCTGGATTCAATGTCAAGGAGCCGTTTTCATATCCTACAGCTGTTGTGGCATCCCCTTTTGTACCTTCTGCTAAAGAAACACGATCAGGATTGTATAGGAATCCGACTCGGATGTTCCCTCCAGGCACACCGCCATCCTCTTTATCCTGGGGAGCAATTTCTGTCCATGAATACGTAGGACCGCCGAAGCCGGCAATGGCGTCACTTAATGCTTTGTAATTGGCATCTGCCTTCACGATACCATCATCCGTCGTCCCACTTTCATCCAATACTTCCACCAGGCCGATGATATCAGGGGATTTCAGATTGTCCACCATTGATTTTGCAAGCTTATCCCGCTTCTCAGTATCAGATGCTGCAAAGTTTTCAATGTTGTAGCCTGCCACCGTTAATTTATCATCTGCTTTTTGGATCGTTGTCACTTCCGGATTGTAGTCACGCTCTGTTAACTCCGGCAGACTCTCTTCTTTTACAAGTAGTTTAAAGTTACTGAAGCTGTAACTGACAACCCCCGTAACCGTTCCATCGAATTGATCACCTGTTTTCGTAACGAAGTCACGGTTATCAAGTAAAAGGAACATTCTTTCAGGGTTTTGATTTTCTTTTGTTAAAAGTGGTGCGCCTTCTTTTGTATACGCTTTGTCTTCCACTTTCTCAGTGATGACAGGGACTTCTCCATACTTCTGTGGACCTGTCACCGTTGGGCGATCAAGGGAAACACGCATACCTTCCAGGCTTTCGTAAAAATCGATCCCATCCTGTTCAGGATCAAATTCACCGAATTGATCGTTATCAACCACTTCTGTAGGGGGGGTTACATCTTCTCCCATAACCAAGGCTTCAGGAAGTTCATTAGAATTAGAAGTAACAATCACGTTTCCATATTGTGCGTTCAGTTCCGTCATGGAAAGATCGGTTTGCAATTTGTCGGAATATCCGTCAAGCACCCATTCTTTCACCTGACCATCAACCGCCACTTTGTCTCCAACGTTCACTCCATGTGCGGGCTTGTAGACAAGTACCGCTTCAGATGTTTTGGCATTATCATCTGCCTGGGTATCCTGCATATAGAAATTGCTTGCGTCCACTACGTGAGTGACAATCCCCTCAACACCTTTAACTTTTTCTGAATTATATGGTGAAGTATGTGTTTCACCTTGAATATCATGGATTCTTAAGCCTTCAATACCATCGTACGGTGTCGGCTCGTCCGGATTTTCACCATCAAAGGAGATCGCCGTGGGTGATCTTAGTCCCGGTACGTTAAAGTAAGCTTCCAGGTTTCCTGTAATGATGACTTTTTTCCCTATAATGTCAGGGTTCGTTTGCAATCCAAATTCCGCCCTGAAGGCAGTAGGCAGTTGAACAGGAAGGATCTTGGAAGGGTCCTTCTCATCTGCGCTGTCTGCAATTGAAAAATTGTAATTATTTCCAAAAGGAGCTTCAAAATCATAACTATTTGTGCTTGTCGTATGAGCTACGATATAACCCGTGACAGTTCCCGTACCGCTGTTGTTTTCAATCGCTTCCTGAACCGTTAAATAGTCAGCTGCAGAAGCCATTGAACCGATTGGCACAATATAGCTTACCAGCATGGCCAAGATCGTTGTTACGATGAAGAACTGTTTCTTCAAAATCTTCAACCTGATTCCTCCTCAAAATGTTGTTCGATTTGCGAGATAAGCTTATGTATCTATTCCTCATATTATAGCTATATCTCTTAGTCCCTTTGTCTATGGCATTAATACCTTCTAAGGTTAATGTAAGCGCTTTCTTAATAGTACATTCGTTTCCCCCGGAAAGCATCGATTCACGCCAAGAAAATACGTAGATTAATGAATGATATGGACTACAATCTACCTATTTCGAAACACCTCCGCATGATTATTTCACTTAGTTCCTTTTTTGTTGAATAATGTAAACCAAGTACTCTTTAAATATATCATTTTTTTGTCGAGGATTATTGAATTATAAAAAAATTTACAAAAATGGGACAATAGATTCATATTATGTTAAAGAATGATGTCGAATAGAATACCCTCTCTAGGTTTACTAAAGAGAAGCCTCTAATGATAAGTGGAATTCGATTGAGATTTGACACTCGACCTGTTTTTATACGTAAGAATTTTGCTTATCAAAACAAATAAGAGTATTCCTATACTGTCATAACATACGTCTAATAGACACCCTGTCCTGGAAAAAGGTTGACTTACCCATTGAAATCTCAAGTCGTAATAGTTAAGTAAATCGTGGAAATTCCCGGTACAGGTTAAACAAAAGAGCATTCCCATATATGAGACAATCACAATTATTTTCATCAGGTCCCCTCCCAGGTTACCATTATTGCCATTAGAGAATATGCCTAAAAGTTGAATTGTCATTTCACCCATCATCCTGTCCATTGAGGTTTAAACTGTACGTCGAGGTCCGTCCCTCTTCCCTTTTCCCTTCCCACCTATTACACTGAAAGAAATACTATGATAAAGGATGGTTGGATGAACCGTTTTGTTGAGAGGGTCGAGCCTTATTTTTTGAGTGAGGACCCGTTTGTGCAGAGATATGCGATTGAAATGTTGGAAGGTTCTTATTTGGTTGATGGTGAAACGTTTTTAACCGGGTTAAAAGCCCATGACCGTGGACAGGTTTCGAAATACTCTTCCCCCGTGCTTCCTTACTTGATGTACATGCCGTTGAATGATGAAGGCATGAAAGAGGTGCTCAAGCGGTTGAAGAGCCTGAGCAAAAAGGATACAGATATCCTCTTCTACATTCAATTAGTGGCGAGTGCCGATACGGAATTGCTGATCAAGTACCGTAACGAAGTAAAACCTTTTTTAGATGAAGGTCAGCTGAAAAAGATTGTGAAGCTTCCTGATTTAAAAGATGAGGAATTATTCATGGAGCTTGCTGGTATGATGCATCACTTGGATCAGAATGATTATGATCAGGTGTATTTTGACCAAGGGAAAAGGATTGTTCACGAACTGGTAAAGAAAGGTGAAATTAAAAGCTGGGAGGTACAGGTTGATCAGGAGGAATTAGTCGGTTATGAGATAGTATACACTGTATATATGGCTGGGGAAATCCGGGAAGAGAGCCTGATCCCGCAATTGGTGAACCTCTTCAAGAACGAGGAAGCAGAAGATTTGCTGTTGGAGGAAGTGGCCAATGCCCTGGTGAAAATCGGGACGGAGCAAGTGGTACAAGAAGTGGAAAAGGTCGCATTGTATGGAAACACCTATTTCTATACCCTTGACGTGCTTGGAAGAATCAAAACGAAAGAAGCGGAACAGGCATTATTGAGATTATTTAATCAGACTAATGACCTCACCGCCAAAACACTGATTGCCGATTACTTATGTCAGCACCTATCAACTGAGGCAATCCCCAAAATCGAAGCACTCCTCGAAGAAGGCTATGATGAGAACATGCTATGCCTGGAAGAATCCCTTTACGTCAACTGCGTCATGAACGGAGTGGATCATCCGAAACTTCCACAGTGGAGAAGTCTCATCGAAGAAGTGGAAAAGCATTCTTTGGATGAAGAACCACTCCTTGTTCCACTACCCGTCCAAACAGGAGACAAAGTGGGGCGAAACGACCCATGCCCGTGTGGAAGCGATAAAAAATATAAAAAGTGCTGCCTATAAGGGAGGGACGGACCTCCGCATTTTCATGCGGAAGCCCGTCCCTATCACGTTTCGTATGAATTTTTCGACGGATTTCGAGGTCCGTCCCTCAAATTCCCCTATTCCATCCACTCCGGTTTGCCGAAGCCTTTGAATTCTTTGTTGATGACGTTTTCGAATCCGTCTGCTTCGATGACGGCTTTGATGTCTTTGGCGAGTTGTGAGTCGACGTCTTTTGTGTTGACGACGACACGGTTGCGGTATTGGTCGGGCATGTCTTCAAGCTGAAGGGCGTCTAGCAGGTCCATATCTGCTGCCAGCGCGTAGTTGCCTGGTACGGCTGATAGGTCCACACTGTCCACGGCTCTTGGAAGCTGTGCCGCTTCGATCGGTTTAAATTGCAGGTTTTTCACATTTTCAGCGATATCTTTTTCGGATACGGTCAATGGATCCGTGTCGGGCTTTAATGTGATCAGCTTGGCATCCTCTAAGATCTGGAACGCACGTGCCGCGTTCGTTGGGTCGTTCGGAATGGCAATGGCACTGCCTTCTTTGATATCATCGATGGAATGAAACTTCTGTGAGTAGATCCCCATCGGAGCCGTTGGGACGACAATAACTTCAGATAAGTCCATGTTGTGCTGTTTCGCGAAGGTTTCCATATAGATTTTATGTTGGAACAGGTTCGCATCCAGATCTCCTTCTGCCAGCGCGTTGTTCGGCTGGATGTAGTCACTGAATTCCTTCACTTCCACCGTGTAGCCTTTTTCTTCAAGTCCGGGCTTGATGGCTTTTGTCACCATATCACTGTATGGGCCGGAAGTCGCCCCGATGGTCACTTCTTTTGTATCTTCCGAGCTTGCCTCTTCTCCGCCACATGCTGCGAGTAGGCTCACTGTTAAGGCTAATGCTCCTGCTAAAATCCATTTTTTCACTTGTTGTTCCCCCTGTAGTAGTTATCGTTTATCGACTAATCGTGCAAATATATCACCTGTATATTGGATGAGCTGGACCAGACAAATCAGGATGACGACGGTGGTGATCATTACCGTATTGTCATATCGGTAGTACCCGAAGCGGATTGCAAGATCCCCGACTCCGCCTCCGCCGACGATGCCGGCCATGGCAGAATAGGCCACTAAACTGATGGTTGTAATGGTAATGGCCTGTATGACAGCCGGCCGGGCTTCCGGCAGCAGCACATCCTTGATGATCATCCAAGGACTCGCCCCCACTGAAACCGATGCTTCGATGACCCCTTTGTCAATCTCACGGAGCGACGTTTCTACCATTCTCGCAAAAAACGGAATGCCCGCTACCGAAAGGGATACAGACGCCGCCGTAGGTCCGATCGTGGTCCCGGTTAATAGTTTGGTTAATGGTAATAGTGCTACTAATAAAATGATGAATGGCACCGAGCGGACCATGTTCACGACGAATCCGACGACTTTTTTGATGAAACCATTTTGCAGGAACAATCCCTTGTCTGTGACGAAAAGGAGAATCCCCAAAGGTAATCCCACCACGATTGCAACCGCCAGCGAAATCCCCACCATATACACCGTTTCAAAAAACGCCTTATTCAATTCTGGCAGTATAGAAGTCAATGAATCAGGCAGCATCCTCAAGCACCTCCAGGCTTTGTGTCTTTGCCGTGATATATCGGATCGCGGCTTCGATTTCGTCAGCTGATCCGATCAGTTCCATGATGAAGATCCCGAGTGGAACATCCTGAATATATTCGATCTTGCCGTGGAGGATATTCCCCCGCACCTTGTAGCGCTGAAACACCTCTGATACGACGCTTTCTTCAGCAATCGATCCTTTGAACTGAATCTTGATGAGCTTCCCTTTTCTCGATTCCACCAGGTGCGGAGGCAGGTCGAATTGTAGAATGGTTTCAATGAATTGCTTCGTCAAAGGCTGTTGCGGTTCGGCAAACAAGTCATACACCGGACCTTCCTCTACGATCTTCCCGTCCTGCATGACGGCCATCCGGTCACAGATTTCCTTCACCACTTCCATCTCATGGGTGATGAGGACGATCGTCAATCCCAGTTCCTTGTTGATCTTTTTCAATAGCTTCAAGATCGATTTCGTCGTGTTCGGATCGAGGGCCGACGTCGCTTCATCACACAGTAATACCGATGGGTTGTTGGCAAGTGCCCTTGCGATCCCGACTCTCTGCTTCTGTCCCCCGCTGAGCTGGGCCGGGTAGGCGTCGGCTTTATCTGAGAGACCGACCATGTCCAGAAGTTCGATGACTCTCGGCTTAATTTTCGCTTTGGGGACATATGCCGCTTTCAATGCAAAGGCGAGGTTATCAAACACCGTTTTCGATTTGATCAAGTGAAAATGCTGAAAGATCATGCTCGTTTTCTGACGGGCGAGCCGCAGCCCTTTGGGAGAGAGTTTCGTAAAATCCTGACCATCGATGATGATTTCTCCTGACGTTGGGACTTCAAGCAGATTCAGGCATCGAATCAGCGAACTTTTGCCTGCCCCGCTGTATCCGACGATCCCGAAGATCTCACCCTTTTCAATCGTGACAGAGACGTTGTCGACACCGACCACCGTTTGCTTTTTCGTTTTGTACGTTTTGACTAAATTCCGAATCTCGATCAATGTGCACACCCCTTTTTCTCCAATAAAAAAATGCCTCTTTCAACTGAAAGAAGCATCGCCTGATTATCTCGACTTATCTCTCAGAATGAAATCATTCTGCAGGAATTGGCACCGTCCCATTTCTGGAGGTTGCCGGACGTCATAGGGCCTGATCCCTCGGTCACTCTGGATAATTGAATGTATGTAATTTTCAAAAATTAATCTTATAAAGGATAATACTGGGTATGTAAATGGAAGTCAATAGGTGATTACCCGGCTTATTTTTTGTAAGCGTTATCTTTATTGATGCCTCAAGGGAAATTTATTTTCAAATCTTTTGAAAATAGATCTCTGAATTCCAACAGAACGGTCCTTATTCTACTTACCTATTGTCGCCAACATTTCCGGCAAACCCACTTAAAAACAAATAGGAAACACCTCATCTATGAATCTCCGACGGCCTTTCCAATCAGCAGCAT
Source organism: Bacillus sp. NTK074B (assembly GCF_017303375.1). Classification (GTDB taxonomy): domain Bacteria; phylum Bacillota; class Bacilli; order Bacillales; family Bacillaceae_B; genus Rossellomorea. The sequence goes on from NZ_JAFKOH010000011.1 coordinate 137,591, forward strand.
TTATCCTTACAAACAGGTTGTTTACCCATACCAAAAAAGAGTAGCCCAGCCACCCTTTTTTAGTTTACTTCACTGCAGCTCTCCCGCTTCACTAAATGAGCAGGTACCACGACTTTTTTCGCAAGTTCCCGTTTCGACTGAATCTGATCGAGCAATAACTCCACGGCCGATTCCCCCATGAATTCCGTATACACCTTCACGGTCGTCAACGAAGGCTGCAGGAACTTTGAAGTAGCGATATCATTGAATCCGATGATGGAGACCTCCCCAGGGATCTTGATCCCCTTTTCATGAAGGGCACGGATGGCTCCGATCGCCATGGAATCCGATGCCACGAAGAAGGCGGTGGGCACTCTTTCTGCTTTTAATGCCTCTCCCATCAGCCGATAACCGTCCTCGGCAGTGAAGTGCCCATCGGTCCAGACCTGTTCCTCGTCATATAAATTCCGGAGTGCCAGGTATTCGTAGAATGATACCTCCCGCTCATCACGGATCGGCTCGTCCTCCACTACATACTCATGTCCCCCGATATACCCAATGTGCTCATGGCCGAGACTGATCAGGTGATCGAGCACTTCCCCCATCGCTCTCCTGAAGTCGACGACGACGCAATCATAGTCATCAGACGGAGCATAATCCACGAGTACGAGCTGACGGGCCGCTCTTTCGAACAGATCGATTTCCGATTGGCTGTATTTCCCTACGGCTATGATGCCGTCCAAGCCTTCAAGCTTGGCAGGATCGATTCCATCGCCGTGCTTATACAATTTGATCAAATCGATATTCCGCTCCTGGCATTCCCGTTCCACTCCGGTCCGGACCGCCATATAGTATGGGTCCGCCATTTCCTGCTGATCTGAATACCAGTAGATCAATCCAAAGAGCATTCTTTCCTTGATCTGACCGGGATCCTTGCGATTCCGCAGCGTTTTATAATTCATATCCTGTGCAACCTGGAACACTCTCTTCTTCGTTTCTTCGGCAACGGAGAGTGTTGTATCATAATTCAATACTCTTGAAACAGTAGCCAGGGAGACACCTGCTTTTTCTGCTATATCCCTTAAAGTGGCCATCCCACTTCCTCCTTCTTTACATACATTGCTCTTTTCATTATAACGGAGAAACGGGTGCCACACACATACTTCCCCTTAATTGGTTGAGGTCCGTCCCTCTTAATTTACTTTGCGGAGCTTCCAGATGTGAGATTGGAAGTCTCCTTTGAGCCTGGTTTGTTCTGTTGCGACGGTGCCGTTGAAAATTGGAGGGATCAGTAGTCCGATGTTCATCAGTTCATCTCCGTACAATCTCTCTTCGGTATGATTGATTTCATATAATGCTTCCGGGTCCAATCCCTGTAGGCGAATCCGAACCAATCCAGGATTGGGTTGTGCCAGTGTGCGGTAAAAAGCGACGATGGCTTCTTCTGCCTCCTGGTCCGCCACCATCCAGGAAGTATCATTTCCATTGAACGGACTTAAGAGACGATAAAAGGTTCCGAACTGGAGTAGTCGCCGATTTTCTTTTATAAAATGGATCTGTGTTTTCACTGTTTCCTTCTCTTCATCCGAAAAGCCTGTGGCGTCGAGTTCATATCCGAAAGCACCGAACATCGCTGCGTGAAAACGGGTTTCAAGCGGCGTCACTCGTCCTGTCTGGTGATTATGCCCACTCGAAACGTGGGCCCCCATGGATGATATCGGATAAACAAGTGACGTCCCCCATTGGATCTTCAGACGTTCCACCGCATCCGTGTTGTCACTCGTCCACGTTTGCGGCATATAGTAGATCATCCCCGGGTCAAACCGATTCCCTCCGCTTGCGCATGATTCGAAAAGGATATGAGGAAATCGGGTTGTCAATTTGTCCAACAACTTGTAAAGACCCAGCACATACCGGTGTGACACTTCACCCTGACGGCGGGCTGTGACCGATGCTGATCCGATTTCCGTCATGTTCCGGTTCATATCCCATTTCACATAGGAAATCGGGGCTGAGGAAAATAAATTCTCCAATGTGTAATAAAGATGGTCCACCACCTCTTCATTCGCCATATCGAGAATGAACTGATTGCGTCCATGTGATAAGGTACGGTCGGTCACACCAAGAACCCAATCAGGATGCTCCCGGTACAGGTCACTTTCCTTTGACACCATTTCAGGCTCGACCCAGAGACCGAACTGCATCCCCTTATCCCCGACGATGGCTTCGCTCAAACCTTTAATCCCATTCGGAAGCTTGTTCTGATCGGGTGTCCAATCACCAAGAGACGTCGTATCATCATTCCGCTTTCCGAACCAGCCGTCATCCAGGGCGAACAGTTCAATTCCCAGTTCAGCGGCGGCGTCACAGATGCCGAGGATCTTTTCTTCGTTAAAATCAAAGTAGGTGGCTTCCCAGTTGTTGATAAGCACCGGGCGCTCCTTGTCCCTCCATTCCCCCCCGGCCAGTCGGGAACGGTATAAATCATGGTAAGTCTGGCTCATCCCGTTCAAGCCGGAATCAGAATACACCATCACTGCTTCAGGCGTTTGAAAGGAACACCCTCCTTCTACTGTCCAATCAAACCCAAACGGATTGATTCCGAGAAGGGCACGGGATGTATCATAGGCATCCACTTCAACCCCGCCAAAGAAATTCCCGCTGTAGACGAGGCTGAAGCCGTACACTTCTCCCTGATTTTCAGACGCTTCTTGGGATTTCAAAGCAAAAAATGGATTGTGGTTGGAGCTCGAGACCCCCTTCTTACTATCGATGGACTGCAGTCCCTTTCTAAGGGGCAGACACGCAACATGACGTTCACGGATCCAGGCACCATGGAGGTGGAGGAAATCAAAGTCTGCATGGGGAAGGTCCAAAGACGCACTGAGCAAGCGCTCAATCACCACCGGTTCACTTCCCTGATTACGAAGCTGAACGCTTCGCACGATCGCATCCCGCTCATGGTACACTGTATAGAGAATATCCATTTCAAGCATCGAAACGGTATCTTCCAACGTGATCGTCACGGTCTCCGCTTCGGATTCATCCTCCACATAGGTAGAAGGCAAACCGTCTAGAGACGGTTTCCCCTTTTCTAAACGGTATCCTTTATAAGTGAAATGGGACGTCCTGCTGCCGCTTTCATGCTTCAGGACAAAGGCCGGCTCACGGTAATCACTGGTTCCAAAGCTCGGATACTCCTGGTTTAAATACTCCAGTGAAAAAAACGGATCCCCTTCATAGGGAAACGATGCGTTTCCAAGGGGCTCAGCCGGGAGCTGGATGAGATGGGAGAAATCATCCCGATGCCTCACCTTTTTCCCGAAATACAGCTGCCCGAGCTGACCATTCTTCAGAATTGAAAAGATGTAGCTCGTGTTTTTCCCTTGCAGATGAAATTGCTTGCGTTCTTCGTTGATGAATACCGGCATATGAGTCCCTCCTTATTATTTAACGGCACTGCCAAGCATGCCAGAAATAAACTGGCGTTGAAGAGCCAGGAAGAAAATGATGATTGGAATCGTTGCGATGGTCACTCCTGCCATGACCTGACCATAGTCGATTCTGGAAAGACCGAATAAACTGGAAAGCGCCACGGGGAAGGTGTACATATCCGTCGATGACAGTGCGATCAACGGCCATAGGAAGCTGTTCCACTGGTACAGGAATAAGAAAATCGCTGTCGCAGCAAGTGCAGGCTTCATGGACGGCATGACGATCTTGAAGAAAATCTTCCATTCCCCCGAGCCGTCGATCCGCGCAGCTTCAATGAGGGAAGTGGGGAAAGCCAGCATATTCTGCCTCATCAGGAAAATCGCAAATGGGTAGGCAAGGTTGGGAAGGATCACGGCTTTATACGTGTTCAACCATCCGAATCCCGCCATCATTTTGAACAGTGGAATGATGGTCGCATGATAAGGCACCATCATCGACAGCAAGAAGATTCCAAAGATGATATTCCTGCCTTTGAAGCGGAATTTTGCAAAGGCATAGGCCGCCATGGAACAGATCAACAAGCTCAGAATTGTGTAGACGATGGCGATGAATAACGAATTGAACATGACGCGTCCGATCCCGATCGCTTCGTTCAGATTTTGTACATTTTCCACCAGTTTTTCGCCAGGTGCAAGGACCGGCGGCTTCGAGAACATTTTTCCGCTTTCATTCGTCGCGCCGATCGCTGCCCAGTAAAAGGGAAATAACGATACAAGCGCACCAAGAGCTAATACGATATACAGAACGATTTTTCTACCTGATTTTGATTGTTTCATTCTTGATCACCCGTAATTTTGAATTGGATAAACGTCATGATCCCGATTAGAATCACGATGACATATGCAATCGTTGAAGCGTAACCGAAGTCGAAGTAACGGAATCCTGTTTGATACAAATACATACCGATCGTTAATGTCGCATCACTCGGTCCACCCTTTGTCAGAACGAACGGTTCATCGAATAATTGCAGCGTCCCGATGGTGGATAGAACGACCGTAAAGAGAATCACCGGCTTTAATTGAGGAATGGTGATGAAGAAGAACTGGCGAATGCGGGAAGCGCCGTCCATGCTGGCCGCCTCGTAAAGCTCTTCGGGAATATTCTGAAGTCCGGCTAAATAGATGACCATATTGTAACCCACCCACCGCCATGTCATGGCTATGATCAGGGATGCCTTCGCCCAGAAAGGATCGTTCAGCCACGGGATCGCCTTGAAGCCCAATGACGTCAATAGCTGATTGACGACCCCATCGTTCATCAGCATGATGGAGAAAATGATGGAGTAGGCCACCAGGGACGTGACAGCCGGAAGAAAGAAGGTGACTCGGAAGAAGCCCTTCATTCGAAGCAGAGCTGAATTTAATAAGGAGGCCAATACGAGCGCCAGCAGCACCATGATCGGTACTTGAATGACGAGCAGGATAAAGGTGTTTTTCAGTGCCGTATGAAAGATGTCATCAGACAGCAAACGCTTATAATTATCAAGTCCGACAAATGTCAGCGTCGCTCCCTGACCTGTCTGGAAGCTCAGAATAAAAGAAGAGATGATCGGATAGAGCATGAACACACTGAACAGAATGACTGCGGGTGCAATGAATAAATATGGAATATATGATTTCGTTTTCATACGTCAACCTTCTTTCCGGTAGGAAGCCTTAGAAGCCGCCCTGTTTCTTGATAGAAAAAGAGAGACTTAGACCACAAGAACCCCTTGGCTCTAACTCTCTCTTTTCTTACTCCTTACTTGTTGATATCACGTTTCGTCCGGTCACTTAAGCGTTTTGCCGCTTCTTCAAGGGCTTTTTCCGCTTTGGTTCCATTGAATGCATCGGCTTGCGCCTTGATGGCTTCATCCAATGCAAGGGAATAGTCTTTCGTGTAGTAAGCCGTCGGGACATCCTTCATTTCATCTGCAAACAGCTTCCAGATGTTTTGTCCTCCGAAGAATTCCACTTCGCCATTAAATACGTCGGACTCATACGTCGTATTCAGGGATGGGAACAGTCCGTAGTCTTCCATCGCCATGATTTGAGTATCCTTGTCTGTTGAGAAGTATTCTAAGAAATCATACGCTGCGTCTGCGTTTTTACTTTCTGCAGGAATCATCCAGCTTGAACCTCCAAGGTTGGAAGCACGGTTGCCGCCTTCTTCGACTGCAGGAAGTAAGAATACGCCCCAGTCTCCACTCGTATCCTTCGCCTGATCCACAATCGTTCCGTAATACCATGCACCGAAGGGAATCGTCGCAACGGAGCCATCGACTGTAGAAGAAACAACGCCATTCCAGCCGTCGACGTTTTTAATTAAATCCGCATCGGCAAATTTTTTCTGGATTTCCATGGCTTTCACTGCTTTTGAATTGGTCAGGTCGATGTTGCCTTTTTCGTCATAATAGAAAACACCCTGCTGGTTCAGCATCATACGGAAAGTCGGGTCATCTTTGAACATATCAAGAGGCATGGCATATGAACCGGTTGCCTCCTTGATTTTCTTCCCGGCTTCGAGGAAATCATCCCATGTACTGATGTCTTCTGCTTTCACTCCCGCTTTTTCAAACAGGCTGCGGCGATAGAACATTCCGCCAGGACCCGCATCAAACGGCATGGCGTAATATTTGCCTTCCACTTGCGCCAGGTCATTTTTGAACGATGGGAATTGATCTTCGTGATCTGAGAATCCTTTATCAGAAAGATTCAAGAATCCTTCAGGGAATGCTTCCACATAACCATGGATACGATCGTCTTCCACCAATACGATATCAGGAAGGCCGACACCGCCAGCCGCTAAGCCCGTGGATAACTTGTCATAGACGTCCAGTCGTCCGATATCCTCCACCTTCAGTTTTACGTTCGGGTGATCTTTTTGATATTCCTTGACGGCATCATTCAGAGCCCTACGTTCACATTCCATGCCCAGGCAGTCAGTGTCACCTTCCCGTCCTTGCTTTCGGAACCACTGCTTCCTGAACTGCATCCGGCAATGATCAACGTCGCAATGATACCCATTAAAACGAAAACCTTCTTCATACCCCATGTCCCCCTTGTTTTTCATAGATTAAAAGAGCTGTAATCGTCTCCCGTAACAATCACTCATAAGAAAGCGTTTACATCTTATGTACGATTTTAGTAAATATTCAGATATCAGTCAAGTTAATTTTAGTAAAATTTTTATTTTTTTTACCTGCTAAAAAAGAGGGTACACTCATACATTGGTAGATTGAATGATTTCAGTGTTATGGCTGAATAAGGGAAGCTGTAAAAAAGCGTCCGGAAAGCCAGTCTTCACTGACTTCCCGGACGCTACTTATTTACATCACATCATAATCCGTTACATTCCGCTCCACTACGCGGGCTCCTTCCACACTGACGAACGCACCCGTCGAACTCCCAAACACGTCGGTCGCAATCAGGTTGTCCATTGCGGCTTTGACCGCCAATGTGTCAATCGGCTCGATGGGATCATTGATGGATAGCTTCGCTGACTTCCCTTCTTCGGTTTTGAATTCCAGTTCCAATACTTTTGCCATCTGTTATTCCTCCTTTCCTATAAGATACCTCTTTTCCGGTTACTCATTAATGTCGAAGCTTTGGAGCTTTTCAACGTTGAAAAGCACTTTGGATGAAAGACTTGCGATGGATAATGCTGCACTGTTCATATCATCCGGCGTTGCCAGGGCATTGATGTAGTTGTAAGATTTGTACGCAAACTTAGGTTTCCCTTTCTCGTCCAGGCCATCATTGAAAGCCAAACGTATTCTTGTCGATTTCAAATCCGCTGTTGCCATGTGCCTCACCTCCTTTCACCCTTTATATAGGGACTTGAAAGAAGATCAGACACCCTTTGACGAAAAAAAAACCGGAGATCACTGTCTCCGGTTTTCCATCATGCTTCTATTTCACGGTAATGCCTCCTGCGAAGGATACGAAATCTGAATGTGAGATAAAGGATGGTTCCTCCCATGGCAACAAATAAGAAGATAAGGGTGAACATCACATTATGCCACATGAACGCATAATCCCCTGTGGAGATAATGGCCCTGAATGCATTGATTGTATACGTCATCGGCAAGAAATTCGAGAAGTGCTGCAGGAATTCAGGGATCAATTCCACCGGATAGGTTCCTGCACTGCTCGTCAATTGTAGTATCAGGATGAGAATCCCGATGAATCGTCCTGGATTATCGAGTGTTGTCACCAGGAATTGGATAATTGATAGGAACGTCCAGCTTGCCAGGATGCTCATCATGATAAAGAGTGGGATACTGGTCACTTCAAGGCCGAGTCCCCATAAAAGAATAGAATCGGCCAGTAGCGCCTGAAATACCCCTGCAAACAGGAGAACGCCGAATTTCCCGATGAACCATCCGAATCCGCTGCTTGGTGTGACAGCCGGTTCCCGCATCGGGAAGATGATCGAAATCACGAGTGCCCCGACAAACAAGCTGAGTGACAGGAAGTACGGGGTGAAGCCCGTTCCATAGTTTGGTACATCATGAATCGGCTTGTCGGTGAGGGTGACAGGTTTTGCGAACATATCATAGATATCGTCATTGGCGTTGACGTCATTCGCATCCTTGGCACCATCAGCAAGCTTATCTTTCAGCTCGGAGGATCCATCTGTCAGTTTATTCAGACCATCTGTCAGGTCGGTTGAACCGTTTGAAAGTTCGCCGAGACCGGATGATAAGTCCGTGGATCCGTTCCGGAGTTCTCCCAGTCCGCTCATGAGATCTTTGAATTTGCTTGAGAACATACCCAGTCCTTCCGACAGATCATTCGACCCTTTTGAAAGCTCGCCAAGTCCGTTGTACAGTTTTCCGGAACCGGCATACAGGCCGCCGAGACCGTTCACCAGTCGATCAGAGCCCGTAGATAAACGGCTCGTTCCATCAGCGAGATCGGAGGATCCTTTGGCGAGTTTTTCTGAGCCTTTTTGTAAGGCGTCGGTTCCATCGTCCAGTTTTCCCAGGCCCGTGGTTAAGGCGGTGCTTCCGTTTACGAGTTGCTGAACACCTGTTTTGGCATCGCCTAATTTTTCACTGAATTGAGAAAGACCTGAAACGAGTTGATTCTGGCCATCAGCCAGTCGATCTGCTCCAGCTGCCAGCTTTTGCTGACCATCTGTAATCTGTCCGAATCCTTTTAATATCTTTGACTGGCCATCCGATACTTCTTTCGCACCGGATGAGAGGTCTTCGGATTTGGACTGCAGAACAGCTGCATTGTCTGAAAGTTGCTGCAAACCTCCACTTACCTTCTGACTGCCGCCTGTCAATTGACTAAGAGATGATTTTAGTTCTTGCAAACGCTGCTTTTGAGCAGGATCCTGTTCCTGTGCAATCAGAAGATCGACATTGGCCGTCGCTTCCTGCAGACCTTGACTGACTTGATCAGACCCTGTTTTCGTCTCGTCTGCACCATTTTTAAAGTCAACCGCCTTACCAGCCAGTGCACCAGCCCCATCGGCTACCTGCTTCGAGCCTTCAGCCAAATCTGGAAGGTTATCATTCATCTCATTTAATCCATCTTGAGACTGATGAAGGCCACCTGCAAGATCCTGTGCGCCTTTTTGCGTTTCCTTCGCTCCGTCCAGAAGCTTTGTATTTCCTTCCGTCATTTGCGTGAGGGCCGCATCAAAGGATTGAAGTCCGTCCGATACCTTTTTCGAGCCCGCATACGCCGTATCGACACCTGTCGAAAAGGACGTGGACTTACCGGCGAGTTCCTGAAGCTTTTCATTTAACGTTTGAGCTCCGCTATTCACGCTGTTGATTCCGCCGTTCAGGTCTTTTGCGCCATTTTGAGCTTTTCCGATATTCTCTTTCAGGTCGCCTGCTCCACTCTGGGCTGAGTTTGCGCCATTTTCAAGCTTATTGGCACCCGCTGCAACGGAGCCGACACCGTCGTCGAGTTTATTCGCACCGGATTGGGCATCTCCAATTCCGTCCGACAGTTTATTGGCTCCTTCATGGGCCGAGTCGATCCCGTCGTGAAGGTCATCGGAACCCGATTTGGCATTGCCCAGCTTATCAGTCAGCTCTCCCGCTCCATCACTGGCTTCGTTCAGTTTGTCCCCGATTTCCTTGATGTGATCATACATTGATTCCGCATAGGTTTTGGTGACGGCTTGCGATACCTCTTCCTTGATCTTTTCAATCCCGGAATCTCCTATTTTTGAAGAAAGGTAATTGGAGCCCTGATTGGCCGTATAGATCAATTCAAGTTTTTCAGGATGAACCTCCTTAAGAGTGGTGGCATGTTCAGAGAAATTTTCGGGAATTTCGATTTTTAAATAATAGTCCCTGTTCTCAAGTCCCCGATCGGCTTTCTTTTCATCCACGAATCTCCAGTCAAATTTGTTATTTTCTTTCAAGTCTTCTACAAAGTCTTTACCGATCGTTAATTTTTCACCGTCGAAATCTGCGCCTTTATCTTTATTGACGACGGCGACAGGGAGCTGATCCACCTGTCCGTACGGATCCCAGAACGCCCATAAGAATGTACCACTGTATAACACAGGGACAAACAATACGGCTAAGACGGCAATCAACAGGGTTTTATTCGTGAAAATGTTACGAAATTCACCCTTAAGTGAATGCAATCCTTTCATTTTATCAACCCTTTCGAATATATGACTATTTTCACCATTTGGTCATAGACGTCTAAAAAAGAAAGGACCATTTACGTGGATAATCCGTTCAGTAAATAATCCTCCATGATTGCGGCGATTTTTTCAGACGATAGGGGCTTGTGATTCCGTTCCCAATCAGAAACAAGGGAAATGTATACCTTCAACAAGATAAATGCAATGACTTCCGTATCACACGGGTTGATCTGCCCACTCTCCATAGCCCGATCAATCTTACTTTTAATATACGAAAGCAATTCATTCTCGATATGTTGAAGCATTTCCTCCACTGCCCGGGTGCCGATTTGCTTCTCTTCCTCTATCAGCTTCAGCATCAATTGATGGTCTGTCCGGTACTCAAGAAGCGTAATCAATGCCCGGTGAACATTTTCATAAAAGGTGTTGTCCGGGTGTAGGGCAAGATCTGCTGAGGATTTCATTTCCCTCACCATGCTATACACAATTTCCTCAAACAACTCATCCTTATTCTTAAAGAACGTGTAAATCGTTCCTTTCCCGACATTCGCTAGCTTCGCTACCTGCTCCATCGTAGTCGCCTTATACCCAAACAGCGAAAAAGACTTCGTCGCCGCCTCCACAATCAACGCTCTTCGATCAATAGACATCCTATCCATAAACCCCCTGACCAAACCAGTGTTTCGTTCAAACCCATTCTAAACCCCACTATAACATCTCACCGTAATAGATTCAAAGATAAAAAAGAGGGACGGACCTCGACTCCTAGTACCTGCTCCTAGGAATAAAGGTCCGTCCCTCAAAAGGTGTTAATACAGTTTTCCCTGTCTATATAACACCGTCGAAAGTTTCATGACGGAGTGGATGTAGCAGTTCTGGCGGAGTGGGAACGGATCTCCGAAGAAGAGTGGCAGGACGGTGTCCAGGGTGGATTTCATCTTGTCGTAGAGGAGATTGAATACTTCGTCCTCTTTATAGAACTGGGTTTCCCTGCCCTGTAGCCATTCGAAGTAGGAGACGATCACCCCTCCTGCATTGGCGAGGATGTCCGGGATGATGATGACTCCTTTTTCACTTAAATACGAATCCGCTTCGGTGGTGATTGGCGCATTCGCCCCTTCGACGATGATCCTCGCTTTCACTTTTCCTACGTTCTCTTTGTGGACCTGATCTTCAAGGGCTGCAAGCATCAGGACATCGACGTCCAGGTAAAGGACCTCATCCCGCTCGCGGATATCCGCCTTCACACCGATTTCTTTCAATTGCCCCTCTTCAGTCGGGAGATCTCCCCTATTCTTCATGGTGAATTCGACCAAAGCCGGGATATCCAGGCCATCTGGATTGAACAACGTAACATTCCGGTCACTCACCGCCACCACTTTATTCTGCAGGTGAGTGGACTGATGAGCTTCAAGTGCTGCGACGGATCCCACGTTCCCAAACCCCTGGACGGCAATCGTCAACGGTCGATTTTCATAATCCAGAGCCGTTTTTGCGAAAATGTTATCCGTTTTGGTCAACAGGCTCTTCTGCTCCCTCACAAAATCATGGACAAGGTAACGGAATGTAAAGAATACCCCTTTCCCTGTCGCTTCCCGACGACCGAGGGATCCTCCATTCACAATGCTTTTGCCTGTAAAGCTCCCTCTATATGGCATCCCTGGACGAATACTCTTATACTCTGCCATCATCCAGTCCATCTCCCGCTCGCCGGATCCCATATCAGGGGCCGGGATATCTTTATCAGGTCCAAGAATATCACTGAAGTACTGGACATACTTCCTCGAAATCAAGTGAAGATCTTTCTCGGAATACTCCCGGGGATTCAGGATGATCCCGCCTTTCCCGCCTCCGAACGGAACATCATGGAGGGCATTCTTCAACGTCATCAATGACGCCAGGTTCACGACCTCTTCCTCATTCACCGACTCATGGAACCGGATCCCTCCCTTATAAGGTCCGAGGGCATTATTATGCTGTACCCGAAACGCCGGGATCCGGACGACCTTTTCGTCCCCAAGGGGAATCCTCAAATACGATTTATGTACATGATTCGGCGTCGACAGGATCGACGTCAACGAAGTAAACGCTTTCTTTCTTGTCTCTCCTTTTACTTCCGGTAAAAATGACTGATCTTCTAATAACGCATTCAATGATTTCTGGACAATGTCTCTCGTTTGGCTGATCAATATGGGTCCCTCCTATTGTTTATAGAAAATAGTGGTATTTAGTATAGGGTTACCCTTAATTGTATGGTTAAAAACGACTATTTTCCTATGAATCACGGAACTGTCCAACAAAAAGTGGCTGGGTCATAACTGGATCTATACACTCTAAGGAAGAACAATGAGATCACGTATTCCACCGCTGATGATTTCCTGTCAAGACTTCGCTTTCCCCGGGCGGAAGGCGAGCCTCCTCACAGCTGAGTTGCACCCCTAATGTTGGACACCCAACCAACATTAGGAGGTCTAACTCTATGTCCAGGTGTACTCAAGAAA
>NZ_JAFKOH010000120.1 GCF_017303375.1 Bacillus sp. NTK074B
TAACCAACTCTTCAACACTCCCCTTCAAGCTGCAGGGTGCAATATATTAAGCACACCAAGCTTACCAATAAGATGGGAATGTTGTTCATGACTCAAACTTTTGGTTAGCATATCTGCTACTTGATGTTGAGAGGGAACATATACAGTCTTGATCAGGCCATCTTTGATCGCATCTTGAATAAAATGACAATCAATTTTAAAGTGCTTAGTTCTCTTATTTAATATGGGATTTACTGCCGGAAAAATAGCTGATTTTCTATCACT
>NZ_JAFKOH010000121.1 GCF_017303375.1 Bacillus sp. NTK074B
GATCCGGGTCACCGGGTCGACGACGATGCGGCGGCCGGAATTGTCCAGCTCGAAGCCGTTGGGGGTCTGTATGACCATGGATTACGCCTCCTCTTTCGACGTCTCGGCCGCGCTGGGGCGATCCTGAACCTTCTTCTGCGCAGTACGCAGCGCGCTGATGGCGGTGTGAACGGCGATGCCGCCCGCAACCGCGCCCGCCGCGATGCCGCCGATCTGGTCGGCATTGGCCTCGACCCCGAACTGCGTCAGGTCGGTTACGCGGTC
>NZ_JAFKOH010000122.1 GCF_017303375.1 Bacillus sp. NTK074B
CCGCTCATCGGATTACTCTCCGCTACCAGTTACATCCGCGTCGTCGCCGCGCCGCGAAACCCGTACTTCGATCCCGTCGGTGACGTATTCCTGACCGACGACGATGACATCGGCGGTTTCGGGCAGGCCCGTGACCCAGAAGCCCTGCGGCGCGTCGCGCAGCACGGTGACGGGCTGGAAGAAGGTATGGTTGGTCTCGTCGACCAGACGCAGGCCCAGAACGCCCTCGTCATCGATGGTCAGCGCCGAGCCCGGCACCAGATG
>NZ_JAFKOH010000123.1 GCF_017303375.1 Bacillus sp. NTK074B
AGAAAGACCCAGAGCAGCGACGCAATGCCCGGGATCAGGCACCACCAGCCGATCCAGATCCGGCTCCAGAATGCCAGCACGATCAGCGGCAACACCGAATACCGGGTCCACACGCTCCATGGATTGGCGTGCTTCATCCAGTTATCATCCGTCAGACGGAAGACTTGGGCGACCCGTCTTTCCAGTGTCATCGCGTCCCCTTTCCCGCGCCTTCAGACCGCCTGCCGGAACCCGGTGATGCGGCGCAACAGCCAGAGGATCCGT
>NZ_JAFKOH010000124.1 GCF_017303375.1 Bacillus sp. NTK074B
GTGCAGGCCGCGCATTTCTCGTCCGAGCCTGCCGTCGCGAAGACCCGCGCGCCCCGCGCGGTGGCCAACTGGATCGCCGTCGTCCCGATCCCCGCCGAGCCGCCATGGATAAGAAAGCGCTCACCCGCTTTCAGGCCGCCGCGCATGAACACATTCGAGAAGACGGTGAAATAGGTCTCGGGCAGGCAGGCAGCCTGACGCATATCCATGCCCTCGGGCACCGGCAGCGCATGGGCGGCGGGCGTGACCACGTATTCGGCATAG
>NZ_JAFKOH010000125.1 GCF_017303375.1 Bacillus sp. NTK074B
TTCTCAGTAAAAAGAATGCCATGCAAGTGATCGATTTCATGTTGAATGGCTCTTGCAAAGAAACCTTCCGCTTTTAACTTAAACTCTTTACCAAAGCGATTTTGAGCTTTGATTGTAATGCGATACGGACGTTCTACCTCACCAAATAACCCAGGAAAACTAAGACAACCCTCTAGATCAACCTCTTTACCTGACGACTTTATTACCTCAGGGTTAATTAGTTCTAGCGCTTCTTCTTCGCGTGTATCCACGACAGCAATTTGT
>NZ_JAFKOH010000126.1 GCF_017303375.1 Bacillus sp. NTK074B
TCGGCCCGCGCAAGGGTCTGGCGCGCCAACGCGGGTTCCGTGGCCTGCGCGCGAGCAAGACCGGCCAGCGCCATGGCAAAGCCCGGATCGGCCGCGAGCGCTTCCTCGAAAACCGCGCCCGCGCCCCAGATATCCGACAGGAACATCTCGACGCCCCGGTCATAGGCCGCGACGGCCTCGGCCGAGGCGGTGCTGACCGCGTTTCCGTACCGGTCTTTCAGACCCATGCCCGTTCCCCCTGTTTCCTCACGATAGCCGGCGCCG
>NZ_JAFKOH010000127.1 GCF_017303375.1 Bacillus sp. NTK074B
TTAAAGAGAAAACGCGATTTGGTGTGACGAATTTTTGTCGATGCGCGTTTTTTCCTCTTGCGGCTATCTGCGGATACCCCTAGATACCGCCTCACCGAAGCGGAGACGCTGAGGGACGCGCCGGAAGGGACGCTGGAAACAGACCCGGAAGACACGGACAGGACAGCAAAGAACGGCAGCGCAGCCGGAAACCTCTGGAAGCGCCGCTGGAATTTTTGTCCTCTGCTTTTTGAAAATTTGGTATATGAAGGGATATGTGGGCG
>NZ_JAFKOH010000128.1 GCF_017303375.1 Bacillus sp. NTK074B
CTATATATGCACGCGTAAACGAGTTCGGTATTATCGAAACTCCATACGTTCGCGTTAAGAACGGCAAAATCACTGGTGAAATCGTCTACATGAATGCTCTTGAAGAAGAAGCATTTAACATCGCCCATGCTGGTGTTAAGTACGACGAAAAGGGTAATCTCCTCGATGCTCGTGTAGAAGCTCGTGTCAAAACATCTCCTGGTTTGATCGAGCGCGAAAAAGTTGATTTCATGGATGTTGCTTCAAACCAAGCATTCTCTATT
>NZ_JAFKOH010000129.1 GCF_017303375.1 Bacillus sp. NTK074B
GGTGCAGCGCCGCCTGCTGCCCCATGCGGGTGTGCTGGCCTTCCTGTGCATGTCGCCCTTCGTCATTCCGGGCATCGTGCTGGCCATCGGCTTTTACGCCGTCTACGCGCTGCCGCCGGTGGGGCTGTACGGCACCTATATCATCCTGATCCTTGCCTTCACCACGCGCTTCCTGCCCATCGCCTACACGACCAGCACCAATGGCGTGCGCGCGATCAACCCCGAGATGGAGGAAGCCGTGCGCATCCTCGGCGGTGGCCAGT
>NZ_JAFKOH010000012.1 GCF_017303375.1 Bacillus sp. NTK074B
CGCCCCGCGGAAAGCGAGCACCTGTAGCGGAAATCAACCGCCACTCGTTACATCCAAAAGCAACAATGTTTACGAAAGCAGCCTATTAAATAGAGGGGAGGCACTTATCCGTTAGGAGATCAGGTTAAGCCCCTGTGCCGATAAATAGACGGAGAAATTCCGCTAAATAGTCATTATTTCTTCATAATAACTGAAATAGACGGAAAGATTCCGCCTATTCACTCGAAAAATAGTAAAATGGCTGATTCTTCTATGCATAAGCGGAAATTCTCCGCTTAATTATCCCGAAATAAGTTCCATTCTAGATGTAACCGGAAATTCTCCGCTTATTTTACTTATACTGGTTCTTCTATAGAGGGCGAGAGATCACGATAAAAAAACTCGCCAAGTGTACTGCGGCGAGTTCAATTCATTTCGTCAAAAAGTGCCCCACTTCATAGAAGCAAGGCACTTTGTAACTGTCTATTTTCTGATAAGCCCGTCCCGTTTCATCTGATTCACTTGATCTGTGAATGTCGTTTCGAGACTTCTATAGGTCATGCCAAGCTCTTTGATGCTTTTCTCCGTATTAAATTTCACCGGAAGCCCGACATTTTTGCTCACATAAGGTCTTGTAAGGCCCACTGCAGGTGCGATCAGCCAGATGAGAGGCTTGGGGACGACCCTGGTCGGAAGGGGATACTCGTTAGGGAAGTTCCTTTCAATCAGTTTCGCGATTTCTTTGAACGTGATTTCTCCGCCTGAAAGGATGTAGCGTCCTTTCGCTTCCGGAGTGAATGCCGCGAGCATATGGGCTTTCGCGATGTCCCTTACGTCGACGACACCTGTTGCGAGATCCGGTACGCCGGTTTTAAAACCTCCGGTCAGAAATGATAGAATCGTAGACGTGCTTGTGGAGTCTGTCCGTTTGGTGAGGGCCGGTCCCATGACGAAGGACGGATTGATGGTGACGAGATCCCAGCGGTCCTGGGATTTCACCATCTTCCAAGCTTCCTTTTCCGCCACGGTCTTGGAGTAATTGTAAGGCTGATGTTCCGTGGAACTCGTCGTATTCCAATCCTCTTCTGTGAAATGGGGTTTGCCCTTCATATCGAGATGATCCCCGAAGATCGCGACGACGCTGCTCGTCAACACTACACGCTTGACAGACTCAGCTTTATTCACGGATGACAGCACATTTTGCGTCCCTTTTTTCGCCGGCTCCACAAGTTCTTTTACTGGGTCTTTGATGCCGTTAATCAAAAATGGCGATGCTGTATGGAAGACGTACTCCGCCCCATCGGCGGCTTTATCGAAGCTTCCTTCCTTCAAAAGGTCCGCTTCGAAGAGTGTCAATGTCCCGGGAGTCGAGCTTTCGATGTCTTTAAGATGCTGGTATTTTTCTTTTTTTTGCAGGCTGCGGACGGTTGTTCTCACGTCATGACCTTGTTCCAGGAGTTCTTTCACGAGCCAGGAGGCCACAAACCCTGTTCCGCCGGTTACGAGTACGGTTGTTTGATTCATGCGATCACCCTTCTTTCGTTTTTTATACAAGAGGTCCGTCCCTCTAATTGGTTTATATGTTTAAAACTTTAAACATATAATATAAAAGCAAAGCCCCTTCTGTCAAATAGAAAGGGCTGTCAGCTGATTACTTTACCCAGCCAAGAAGCATTTCACGGATCAGCTTGCTTGCCGTGTTCGCTGTCTGCTCGGATGGGTCGTAGATCGGCGCTACTTCTACAAGGTCTGCTCCCACGACATTGACGTCTGAGTGAGCAATCGCGTGGATGGATGCCAATAATTCCTTCGATGTGATTCCGCCGCAATCCACGGTTCCTGTACCAGGAGCATGGGCAGGGTCCAACACGTCAATATCGATCGTCACATAGACAGGACGTCCTGCAAGCTCTGGAAGGATTTCCTTCAATGGCTCAAGCACCTCGAATTTCGAAATGTGCATACCGTTATCCTTCGCCCATTGGAATTCTTCTTTCATGCCGGAACGGATCCCAAATGAATAGACGTTCTTCGGTCCGATATGCTCGGCGATCTTGCGGATCGGAGTCGAGTGGGATAATGGCTCTCCTTCATACTCTTCACGAAGGTCGGTGTGAGCGTCCATATGGATGATCGCCAGGTCCGGATATTTCTTCGCGATGGCTTTCATGACGGGCCATGAAACCAGGTGCTCTCCACCCATTCCGAATGGGATCTTTCCGTCGCCCAGAACGCCGTCGATATAATCTTCTATCATATCGATGCTTCGCTGCGGATTACCGAATGGCAGTGGAATATCACCGGCATCATAGTATTTCACTTCTTCAAGCTCACGGTCTAAATACGCACTGTACTCTTCCAACCCGATCGACACCTCGCGGATACGGGCAGGACCGAAACGGGAACCCGGTCGGTAGCTCACCGTCCAATCCATGGGCATCCCATAAAGAACAACCTGGCTGTCCTCATAAGATGGATGACTCTTAATAAACACATTACCTGAATAAGCCTCATCAAAACGCATATTCTTCAACCTCTCTTTTTTAGGAGAGGGACGGACCTTTGTTAAGGTCCGTCCCTCCTTGATATTATAGGATTTCACCTTTAAATTTGAGGTCCGTCCCTCAAACTTATTTTGTCAGGTCTTTGACGAATTTCGGCAGGGCGAATGCTGCGTTGTGCAGTTCCGGTGTGTAGTATTTGGTTTCGATGTCGTGGAAACGCTCTGCCGGTACTTCGATCGGGTCGTGCTTTTTGGAGCCGATGGTGAATGCCCACAGTCCGCTTGGGTATGTCGGGATATTCGCTGTGTACAGGCGTGTAATCGGGAAGATTTCCTTCACGTCGCTTTGTACCTGGCGGATAAGATCCGCTTTGAACCAAGGGTTATCACATTGAGCAACGAAGATTCCGTCTTCTTTCAATGCTTTTGAGATTCCTGCGTAGAATCCTTTTGTGAACAGGTTGACTGCTGGTCCGACTGGCTCAGTGGAATCCACCATGATCACGTCATATTCGTTTTCACTTTTCGCGATGTGCATGAAGCCATCGCCCACTTGTACGTCCACGCGCTCGTTTTCAAGTTCTCCCGCAATCTCAGGAAGATACTTCTTGGAGTACTCGATCACTTTCCCATCGATTTCAACAAGAACGGCTTTCTTCACGCTTGGGTGCTTCAATACTTCACGGATGACGCCGCCGTCTCCTCCGCCTACAACCAATACGTTTTCTGGATTCGGGTGCGTGAATAATGGAACATGTGCCACCATCTCATGATAAACGAACTCATCTTTCTGGCTCGTCATGACCATGCCGTCAAGGAACAGCATATTGCCCCATTCTTCTGTTTCAGCCATTTCAAGATATTGAAAATCCGTTTGCTCTGTATGTAAAGTCTTCTTGATTTTCATCGTGATTCCGAAGTTTTCTGTTTGTTTCTCTGTGTACCAAAGTCCACTCATTGTTTCAACTTCCCTTCTTGTTTTCATATTTTTATCGGTTTTTCCAGCATAGGTCGATCTTCGCCGTCAAAATCATATACCACTAGTTTGAGTTTTCCCACATTCATCTAAAGGACAAGGTCAAGCGAAAGCCTGACATAACGGTCTTTACTCCTATTTATAAAAACATCCGCGTCGGACATCATTTTTATCCTTCCCTATCATGATAAATACAAACATGAGAAAAAGTATAGTGGAATCTAGCAAAATTTCAAGTGAAATTTTTTCTAAACCTTTGATGTTTAAAATCTCGTAAATCTTTTCATACTAATACTACACGTTAATCAGTATAAACCAATGCACTGATATAAAAAAATCCAAGGTCCGTCCCTCAAGAGATGCGGGCCATTGTAGAGAAAGTAGGGAGAGGTATGGAACTGATGGCTCGAATGGAGAAGACAAAGAAATATGCGAGATTTGCAGTGGTGGGGGCCCTCGCGGCTATGGTCCTCTTTATGATCGGGATCATGGGGGTTTTGATTTATGCCAAGGTACAGGGTCCCCCGCCCCTTGCCGTCCCTCAATCTACTTTGATCTACAGTGAGGACGGTTCTGTCATAGGAGAAACGAATACAGGGGAGAAGCGCTATTGGGTGGGGCTGAAGGAAATCTCGCCGGCCCTCATAGAAGCGACCATTTCCATTGAGGATAAAATGTTTTACGAGCATTACGGGTTTGATTTAAAACGGATGGCCGGAGCCGCACTCGCCGACGTCAAAGCCATGTCGAAGGTACAGGGAGCAAGTACCATTTCCCAGCAGTACGCTCGCAATCTATTTCTTTCCCATGACAAGACGTGGAAACGAAAGATCTCAGAAGCCCTCTATACGATTAGGATCGAGATGAACTACTCCAAGAAGGACATTCTAGAAGGCTACTTAAATACCATCTACTACGGACACGGAGCATACGGGGTCCAGGCAGCGAGTCAGTACTATTTCGGCAAGGACGCCAATCAATTATCCGTTTCAGAAGCGGCCATGCTCGCCGGGATACCGAAAGCACCGTCCTACTATTCGCCGGTCACCCATATGGACAATGCCAAGAAGCGCCAGGAACTCATCCTTCAGTCCATGACCGGGGACGGATTCATCTCTAAAGAGCAGCAAACCGTTTCCAAAGCAGCACCGATTCGCATCACAGGGGAACACGCTCATCAAAAGGTGGAGACCGCCCCATATTTTCAAGATGTGGTCAAAAGCATCCTGCGCTCCGATTTGGGGATCGAGGAACGCACCATCGAAATGGGCGGGCTAAAGGTTTACACGACCCTCAACCCCGTTCATCAAAAAATCGCCGAGAAAGTCGTGAAGGAACAGATTTCCGATGAATCCGATATCCAGCTTGGGTTCGTATCCATGAATCCGAAAAATGGAGATGTGACGGCTCTCGTCGGGGGACGGAATTATGAAGAAAGTCCGTTTAACCGTGCCGTACAGGCAATCCGCCAGCCGGGGTCGACCATCAAGCCGCTTCTCTACTATTCTGCTTTAAAGCAGGGGTTTACGCCCTCTACGACGATGAAAAGCGAGATGACGTCTTTCACGTTCGATAATGGGAAAAAGTATACACCACATAACTACAACAATAAATACGCAGATGGCGATATTACCCTGGCACAGGCAATCGCCCTGTCCGATAACGTCTATGCCGTGAAGACCCACCTCTTCATCGGCCAGGATACCTTGACGGAGACGGCTAAAGATAAGTTCGGATTAACCACCAAAGTGAAGAAATACCCGTCATCCGCACTCGGTACATCCGGTGCTAGAGTCATCGATATGGTCAACGCCTACAGCATCTTTGCCAACGGCGGTTACAAAGTAAAGCCCGTCTTCATCACCAAAGTGGAGGACTGGTCAGGTAACGTCATTTATGAACGTGAATCGAAAAAAGAGCAGGTATTGGACCCCGACCTGACGTATGTCATGACTCATATGCTAACGGGAATATTCGACCCCAAGCTCAACGATTACTCGACGGTGACAGGAATCCAAATTCGGAAAGACGCCACCCGCCCCTATGCAGGGAAATCCGGGACGACCAACACGGACAACTGGATGATCGGCTACTCTCCTCAACTGACGGCGGGCGTCTGGACCGGATATGACAGAGAAAAAGAAATCTCATTGGTCGACGATAAATACTATGCCAAGAAAATCTGGGTCCACTTCATGGAAGAAGCCCTGAAGGACGAACCCGTCAAAAACTTCAAACCGACAAAAGGCGTTGTCGGCGTAGCAGTGAATCCGCATAACGGACTGCTTGCAACCGAAGACTGCCCGGTGCAGCGCTTCACCTACTTCGTCAAAGGAACCGAACCGACTGAATACTGCCATGAACATCTAGGTGAGAAAGAAGAACCTAAAGAAAAAGCGCCGGAGAAAGAGAAAAAATCTTGGTATGATAAAGTGAAGGACTGGATTTTTTAACAGAAAAGCGGAAGGGGCTTGCCCTGGGGCGACAAGCATAAGACGAGTAACCCGGAAAGGCGCTCTTTGCCTTTTTGGGTTACTTGGCTTATGACCTCGAGCCCCAAGCCCCCGGAGCTGGACAGGACGAAAAGCGGAGGCGGCTCGGTCAGAGGCGACAAGCATAAGGTGAACCTACCGGAAAGGCGTTCTTTGCCTTTTTGGTAGGTTCACCTTATGACCTCGAGCCTCTAGCCGCCGGAGCTGGACACCTCGAAAAGCGGAGGCCTCTCGATCAAGAAAAAACGAGTGTTCACCATTTGGCACGAGTTTGGTCGAAGGTGGCACAAGTTTTCCCGGAATTGGCACGAGTTCGCCAGAAACTGGCACAAGTTCAACCAAAACTGGCTCAACGAAATCCTATTTTTCCCCACTAAACCTTAACCACACACGATATATCTATAAAATCAAAACGAAAGACCCCGGGTTTGTGCGAACCCGGGGTCTTTCATGTCCTAGTTTATGTGCAAACTGTGATTTAAGTGTACTTTTTTTCTTCCATAAGGGCAAGATGTGAACGACGAATTCAAATAAATGTCACACTTTGTTCACAAAAGGACATGTTTATATTTTTAACGCTTCCTTCAGCTCATCCTTTGAACGTTCCCACATGCCTTCATCATGTTTCTTTAAGAAGTCTGTAAGGATGCCTTTTGATTTGTCATCCAGATGGTCAAGGACGATCTTCCGTTTGATGGATTTATCCATATTGTTCACGTGCTCCGGCATGGACTTGTAGCCTCTTCTCTTCCCGCGGTTCACGACGAGCTCACAAGCTGTCACACCGGCATAATACGGGCCGTCTTCCATCCGGTCGATGGTCACCCAGATCAGCCAGTAAAGCTTACCGCCTGCGGAGTCCTCACGGTTATTCGTAAATTTGATTCCCTTTTCAATCGGGCTTCTTGCGTGCATGGCACCGATTTCGATTGTCGCTTCCCCTTCTTCCACATCGATCATCACAGGAGAAACATGATCAAGGCTTAATGACCCTACCCCATAGCCACCGTGGCCGTCTGTCGGATCACTTTTGATGATGTTGAATCCAATGTTCTTTTTCTTTTCCATGAAACTTCACTCCTCTAACTAAAGATTGAAAATATCGTCGTGAATATGGCACTGAATGCCTGGTTGGTTGCCGTCATTCCACCCTGTAATAACGGCCAGATCGTATATTCATCAAGCGGCGTGATCACAATGATTAAAAAGAGTAATACGCCGTATTGCTCATACTGGGACAATTTTGCCCTGACATGGTTCGGGGACAGATCTTCTATGATCCGGTACCCGTCCAGTGGAGGGAACGGCAGTAAATTAAAGACGAACAATAATACATTTAAGTAAACGATCATCTGCAAGAGATCGATGATGAACGGCGGCACACCGACACCACCCGTCACCCCTACAAAAAAGTAAAAGATCCCAAATGCAATAAACGCAAGCAGGAAGTTACTCAGTGGCCCGGCAACGGATACAAGCACACCCGCCAAACGCGGATTTTTGAAGCGGGATCTCATGACCGGAACCGGTCGTGCCCAGCCAAAGCCTGCAATTAATATTAAAAGGGTCCCGAACGGGTCCAGATGTTGAATCGGGTTTAGTGTGAGTCTTCCTTGATCCTTCGCTGTCGTATCCCCGAATTTATATGCCACGAAGGCGTGGGCAAACTCATGGACCGTAAAGGCCATGATGAGGGAAATCACCACAAACGGAAGCTCTTCCAACCGAAAGACGGAAATCGACTCAAAAAGTGAGCTAATGGTATCCAAAGTATGTATACTCCTTTAAAAAAAATGATTTACTTCCTTATTCCATAGTATACAGAAAAATTCCTGCATTCATGACAAGATCCTATCAAACTTGCTCTCTGATCCCCTACCCATTACATTTAAAGAGTACGAGCCTACCACAGATTGTACCAAATCCCAAAGCAAGGAGCGAATCATAATGCCTTATATCACCGTCAAAATGCTCGAAGGCCGTTCAGAAGAACAAAAACGCGCCCTCGTCGAAAAAGTGACCGAAGCCGTCAGCGAAACAACGGGAGCCCCTGAAGAAAAGATCGTCGTCTTTATTGAAGAAATGACAAAAGGTCACTATGCCGTCGGCGGCAAAAGATTAAGCGATCAATAACCTGTCTAAGTCTGCCTGTTCTCCAGGCAGGCTTTACTTTATCCCTCCAAATGGATCTTTTCAGAAGGCTGTTTTCGTAAACATTGTTGCTTTTGAATGTAACGAGTGGCGGTTGATTGCAGCGAGTGGTGCTCACTCTAGAGGGTGAAGGGAACTGCGTAGACTCCTACGGAAAACGGGCGTGCCGAGACCCCGGAAGCGGTTTTTGCTGAGGAGGGTCGGCCGAACGTCCGTGGAAAACGGGACTGTTCCCTTCACCCTCCTGCACCACATCCTACATGACAGAGCATCGTAAATCTTAGTTTGTGTGCGAATAGCAACAATCTTTGCGAAAACACCCATTCAGAAAAATGGGGTACCATTCTCATCTGAAGAATACGATATACCATACACATACGGAAAGGATAGAGTGAAATGGACTTCAATATCGGTGACGTCATCTTCCAATTGTTCATGGTGGCTCTCCTGTTAGCCATTGTCATATTCGCTTTTGTGTTGGCAAAAGGATTGCGGAATAAACGGCTCCAGCAGCGGAAACAAGATGAACAAATTGAAGAAAAGCTTGATCGGATCATTGAAAAACTGGATCACACGCCTAAATAGTGTGAAAAGGGGATCCCCTCAAAACGGGCGATCCCCTTGTCTCATATAAGAACGTTCTCTACTGAACGATTTTTTTCGTTTTTAATCCTTCGATGTAGGCGAAGGCTTCGTCTATTTCTTCTTCTGTATATTTCTGCTTGCTCTTGAGTGTGAATACTTTCTCCACGACTTCTTCTTTAGGAAGGTTGTCAAAATATAATACGGTTGAAACCAGTTCAAGGAAGCGTGCTGATTGGACGTTCATATCCGTGAGGCAATCCTTCAGAAAAGGCATTTCTTTTTCATAGATCTGCAGGAAGTCTTCCCCTTCTTTCGTGACCGTGTAGCGATATTGGTAGTATCCGCCCTTTTTCTCCTTTACTTCCGAGATGAACCCCATATTGCAGAGTTCCTCGACCCGAAGCGTCAATTCTTCCGAGTACGGACCATAAAAATGAAATTGGAATTTTTCCTGAAACGGGAATTCAAGCTTCTTGGCGATGAATATCATCTTCTGAAGCTTCTTCCTTCCCACCACTTCACCCGAGGCTAAGAAGGCACTCATCAGTTTTGCATGATCTTTCAACAATGTACGTCATCTCCTACTCCTAGTATTGCATATATCAGATCCTCATTGGCTGTAGTGTCCTTTATGTCAGTTCTAGAATCTTTCTTATTTGTCTCTTAATATTCTTCCTCGTTGATTCGTCATATAGTAAATCCACTGGATAGTATAATTTGTGATCGGTCCGGCGCTTTCCGGAGATGGAATCCACAATGTCCGACTGTCTGGACAATTCGCGCAGTTCCTCATTCTTCATCAGCAGATGGATCGGGAGCCTCTCCTCTTCCTCGCCCGGCCTGTAGAAATCGTATGGAAGGTCTGAAGATGAGTCCACCACCAGGTAGTAATCTGGATTGATTCCCGCCTTTTTGAAGAGGGCTTCAAGCTCACTGTGCTTCTTGTATTCCTTCGCAGGATCGAACTCCACGTACTTGAAGAGATTCCGGTTCATGAACCGCTCGCACAGGTCCCGTAGAATCGGATCTTCTTCTTCCTGCCAAATTTGAAAATAATACATGATGACCGCTTCATCCAGCTTTAGATAGTCCTGAAGCGACACTTCCCCTTCAAACAGGGAGTAGAAATGGATCGGGCTTTGCTTGAAGGAGTAGGACTCTTCATGAAGCTCCTTCGCCCTATGTAAAATCTTCGTCAGGATGACTTCGGCACTTCTCGTAACCGGATGGAAATACACCTGCCAGTACATCTGATAGCGGCTCATGATGTAATCTTCCACGGCATGCATCCCGCTCTGCTTGATTACGACCTGATCCTCACGGGGCCTCATGACGCGAAGGATCCGCTCCATGTCGAAATGTCCGTAGCTCACACCGGTAAAATAGGCGTCACGCTGCAAATAATCCATGCGGTCTGCATCGATCTGGCTTGAAATGAGGCTGACGACCAGCTTGTTTCTATACGTCTTCGCAATCACTTCTGCCACATGCTTCGGAAAATCCGGCGCCACCTTGCTTAGAACCGCATTCACCTCGGTATCCCCTAGTATAATGGCCTGGGTGAAATGCTCGTGATCAAGATGGAACACTTTTTCAAAGGAATGGGAAAACGGCCCGTGCCCGAGATCATGCAATAACGCCGCACATAGGGACAATAAACGTTCATCCTGGTTCCATTCAGGCCTTCCTGCGAAGACATCATCCACGATCCGGCGGATGATCTCATATACGCCAAGAGAATGGTTGAACCGGCTATGCTCCGCCCCATGAAAGGTCAAGTAGGTGGTCCCGAGCTGCCTGATTCTGCGGAGTCTCTGGAACTCCTTCGTACCAATCAGATCCCAAATCACGCGATCCTTTACATGAACATACCGGTGAACAGGGTCTTTAAATACTTTTTCTTCATGTAATTTCTGCTTGGCATACTCCATCTTCTACCCTCTTCCTAAACTAGCATATTTCTATTATAGCGACTTACGTCCTGGTCTTCATCTCGAATTTTGTCGAAAAAAATAGGTATTTCGCTTCTGACTGATCATTCCCAAGCGTTCCGATTCCATCAAAAAAAGTTGGACGCTTGACAAAGAACCCCTCCTCATTTAATTCTCTGCCTCTTAACTAGTTTCCTTTTCCTTCAGGATGCAAACCTGAATTTTTTCAAAAGAAAAGAAAAAACTTCCTCAGGTGGAAGTTTCCCTTTATTTCTTTATTTTCTTGATTACCTTTTCCATAAGCTCTTCTTCAGTCAACGCCGCTACAGGACGATTATTCACAAACGCGAATGTTTTTTTGCGCCCTGGACCACAATAGGATTGGCACGCAATGTCGATTGGTGCATCCGGGTCGATTTCTTTTAATTTCGGAATCAAGGTCTTTAGGTTAACGGCCTGACAATCATCGCAAACACGAAATTCGTTTGCCATCTGTCCCCAACCCTTTCTATCTATTGAAATGGATATTATTCATCGTAAACATCGATTTATAGAATACAGTCTTCTGTCATGATTTGCAAGAAAACATCGTTTCCAGCTGGTGGAAAGCCCATGGTTCCAACGAAACTAGCAGACAGAAAATAATTTTAGCATATTCGTATAAAAACGGTGAAAATGGTCCATCCTTTTATCAACGAATACTTTTAAGAAAACTTTGGGAGTTGAGATGAAATGATGATGAAAACAAGACAGGATGCCTGGACAGAAGAAAACGATCTATTATTAGCTGAAACGGTCTTACGTCATGTCCGTGAAGGCAGCACTCAATTAAATGCCTTTGAAGAAGTCGGGGACAAACTGAACCGTACGTCCGCCGCATGTGGATTCCGCTGGAACGCCGTCGTTCGCCACCAGTACGAGAAAGCTCTTCAACTAGCAAAAAAACAACGCAAGCAGCGCCACCGCATTCTCGGTAAAGATCAAGGCGGCAAGAAAAAGCTGCTCTATCAGCCACCGACGCCTTCATTCGAAGATTTAGATGCTATGTCTCTATCAATGTCTGAAGCTGAAGAAGAAATGGAATTCGCCGAGTACGAAAACTACGTGCCTGAAACGGAACAGCTTGGGAAAGAAACCGAACAAGCACCGCAGAACTATGAGATGGAAGCAAGTGAGGAACAAGTCCATGTTAAAGAGCAGGCCCCTGCCCCTAACCATGTGGTGAAGCCATCCGGATTAAAAGGGGAAGTGACACTCGAGAAAGTGATTGCCTTCCTGCAGAACCTGGCCCAAACCAACATGAACTCAGACTACGTAAAGATCGAAAACCAACGATTGAAGCAGGAAATTTCCGACATACGCAGGGAAAACGCCGAACTTGAAAAGAAAGTCAAAGCCCTTGAAAACAATTCCGTCACGATGCAGGAAGACTACGAAACACTGATGCAAATCATGAATCGTGCCAGAAAACTTGTCGTGTTCGACGAAGATGAGTCAAAGGCTCCCCGGTTTAAGATGGATCGGAACGGTAATTTAGAAAAAGTGGCTGAATAACGTGCTCCCCAACCAGTGTGCCTGTGGGCGTGCTGGTTTTTTATTTGAAATGAAGAGAATCTCTTTCTACAAAACTTAAAGTTTGTCCTTCAAAGCCTATTTTAGCTGAAAATGCGATGCTTTAGAGCGGTAGATCGGCTTAAAAAGGGGGGAGTCTCATCACGATTGCGTCAATTTCCAATGTATTGCGCCAAAATAGGGGATGATTGCGTCATTATTAAATTTATTGCGTCATTCTCTGCTCGGATAGCGTCGTGATTCTCTTTTTTGCGTCTTTTTAAAATTTTTTCCAAATAAAAAAGCCGGACCCCCATACAATCCGAAGTCCAGCTCTCCCATCTATCCCAATACCTTTTCATTCCGATCAACAACCCGCTGATAATACGTTTCGTACATCCCATATTCTTCCCCCTGAAGGGCACTGCTATAAAATTCAACGCTGAACCCTTTCAACGACTGCAGCAAGCGCAGCATCACATCTTGTATCGATAATTCAACTCCCAGGAGCTCCGATAATGAGGCCATCACTTCAGGATGAATGTCAGGGAACGTAAACTTCGTCATTCCATCCTTCAATCCTGTCTCATAAAAACGCTGGATCAGCTCTGCCCGTCCAGAGCCGCTTCCGTTCACGCAGAGATACACCTGGACAGCTACCCCGTTCCGGATCCTCCGCTGGGAGATCCCGGCAAACTTCCGATCATTGATGCTGAGGTCATAGCTTCCTGGACAATACGACTGTGTAATCTCCTTGGCTTCGATTTCCACGTCGAAATCCTTGAATATGTCCTGAACGAGTATCCACATGGCGTCGTATCCACGGTTTATATCGATTCCCTTTTCAGAATCAGGGAATACCAATGAGAGATTCAATACCCCTTCATCCAATACCACCGCTAATCCGCCGGAGTTTCGCACAATATATTGATAGCCTGCCTCTTCCAACACCTTCAGGGCATCGGACAAAAACGGCAGCTTTGTATCCTGTATACCTAACACAACCGTTTGATGATGGACCCATGAGCGTGCCGTCGGGTCTGACTGGCCTGCTCCGACCGCCGTGCACAACGTGTCATCCATGGCGAAGGACTGCAGGGCCCCGAACATCGGTCCTAAACTTGATTGATCAATCACTCTCCATCGGTCTTGACGAAGCAGTGCATATGCTTTTTCTTTATCCATAACGCTTCTCCTTCACTTACAAACATGCGTGATCATTATACCATATGAATGGGGTTTGCTAAAAAAGGGGTAGGACAATCCAGGGTTGGTTTTCGGTTTGCCTGTTAAAAAAGGCATTTATTTTGACAGGTGGATTCCCTTCATTCTTTACCTGTCAACTGTCAAAAATAGAAAGAACTTCAACAGGCAAACAAAAAAACCGGACCCCCAAAAGGATCCGGCCTTCCAATACATCTATATCCTTACAGCGCCTGAGCAGCCGTAATCAATGCAAGCTTATACACATCTTCTTCGTTACATCCCCGGGAAAGATCGTTCACAGGAGCGTTCAATCCTTGGAGGATCGGTCCGACTGCTTCGAAGTTTCCGAGGCGCTGGGCAATTTTATATCCGATGTTTCCAGCTTCGAGGCTTGGGAATACGAATACGTTCGCATTACCTTGGATGTCGGCACCCGGTGCTTTTTTCTCTGCTACCGAGGGAACGAAGGCAGCGTCGAATTGGAATTCACCATCGACTGTCAGTTCCGGTGCTTTTTCTTTTGCGATGGATACGGCTTCAACCACTTTTTCCGTTTCCGGTGATTTGGCCGAACCTTTTGTAGAGAAGCTCAGCATCGCAACACGTGGATCGATGTCGAACATTTCAGCTGTCTTCGCACTTTCAATCGCGATTTCGGCTAAGTCCTGGCTGTCAGGCGTTATGTTGATAGCACAGTCAGCAAATACATATTTCTCGTCTTCCCGTACCATGATGAAGACACCGGACGTTTTCATAACGCCTTCTTTTGTTTTAATGATTTGCAATGCCGGGCGAACGGTATCAGCTGTTGAATGGGCCGCCCCGCTTACAAGACCATGAGCCTGGCCCGTGTAAACAAGCATCGTTCCGAAATAGTTTCCGTCCAGGAGGATTTTCTTCGCTTCTTCTTCAGATGCTTTTCCTTTACGACGTTCTACAAATGCTTTCACAAGCTCGTCCATACCAGGGAATGAGGCAGGATCGACAACGTCACATCCGGCAAGCTTCACACCCAGTTGATCCGCTTTTGTATTTACTTCATCCACGTTTCCGACGACGATCGGCGTCAAGATACCGTCGCTTGCCAAACGGGATGCTGCTGTCAGAATACGTTCGTCTGTCCCCTCAGGGAATACGATCTTTAACTCTTTGCCTTTAACTTTATCTGTTAATGTGGTAAATAAGTTGCTCAATAGAGGAACCTCCTTGATTTATACATATCCAATCTTAGAATACTCTTCTCATATAGGAATTCAAGGAAAAGGAGAAATGATATCGGTTACACGCAAAAAGTCTTTGTTTTCTAACAATTCCTTTTCCTTTTACCCGTTCCTTTATACTCCTAAGCACGCTACCTAGGATAGTGTGTTCCAGAATTCACCGGTCTATCCACGATCTGTGCCATTTTGTCGACATTGGGTTTTGTAATCTTACTCTAAGGTCAAACTATGATATAGTAAAGTTGGAAATAGTACACTAAGGAGTGATTACGTTGGCAGAACCGGCACAAACATTAGATGGTTGGTATTCCCTGCATGATTTTCGCGCGATGGACTGGACTTCATGGAAGATGCTTCCGGGAGAAGAGAGAGACTCTGCGATTGCGGAATTCCACGGTTTCTTAGATCGAATGAACAGTACTCAGGATGCGAAAGAAGGAAGTCATGCCCTATACACGATCGTCGGGCAGAAAGCAGACTTTATGCTCATGATCCTTCGTCCGACAATGGAAGAATTAAATGAACTTGAAAATGAATTCAACAAGCTGAAAATCGCTGAATTCACCATCCCGACTTTTTCCTACGTTTCCGTTGTGGAACTTGGTAACTATATGCCTTCAGAAGGTGACCCTTACGAGAATCCATACGTACAGGAACGCATCTATCCGATCCTTCCGAAAGCAAACCACGTTTGCTTCTATCCGATGGACAAGCGTCGCCAGGGTAATGATAACTGGTATATGCTTCCGATGGAAGAGCGTCGTGACATGATGAGAAGTCACGGGATGATCGGGCGTCAGTACGCTGGAAAAGTAAAACAGATCATTACAGGTTCGGTTGGCTTTGATGATTATGAATGGGGCGTTACCCTGTTCGCCGATGATGTGCTTCAATTCAAAAAGCTTGTATATGAAATGCGTTTTGATGAAGTAAGCGCCCGTTTCGGTGAGTTCGGTGCCTTCTACGTAGGAAACCTATTAAAAGAAGAAGCTATCTCAAAATTCCTTCACGTGAACTAAATACATGACAAACGACAAGTCCCTGTGGCTTGTCGTTTTTTTATCAGAAAGGTGTTGGTTGATTTCTTATTAGTATTTCAATATTAATACCTATATGAAAATGAGAAAACAGGATTTTTAAAATGCGTTCGATTTTCGCTCCATTAGAAGAACTGCTGTTTTCTTTCAGACGTTCTTTCCTCATTTGTAAGCTTTGTCACGTGCTTTCGTAAAGCTAGTGAGGGGCAAAGAAGACACTACATACGTAAAAGCGCTGAGTAGAGCGGAAAGGAACGGTCCACTTTCAAAACAACCACTCATCTTAACAAACCATTCCCCCCACTCCTTCCTTCAAAAAACACAAGAATATATTATTCACCCACAACATAGACATGAAATAGTGAGACATAGCCTCTTCTAAAGTGAGGTGGGAAGATGGGTGTTATTCCTTATAACGAGAAGGAAGTGAAGCTCCTCGCTCGACTGATGAGAGCTGAAGCCGAGGGTGAAGGACAGCAAGGAATGCTGATGGTAGGGAATGTCGGGGTGAACCGGGTCCGATCCGATTGCCTTGACTTCAAGAAGTTGGCGAATCTTCAGGATATGGTATTTCAAAGCCCAGGTGGATTCGAGGCAACCCAGAAAGGATACTTTTATCAGCGGGCTCGGCAGAAGGAAATCGATTTGGCCCGGAAGACCATTAAAGGCAGCAGGTACCATCCTGCTTCCTATTCCCTTTGGTTCTTTAAGCCTGCCGGGAATTGCCCGGCCGAGTGGTATAACCAGTCCAACGCGGGACGATTCAAATCCCACTGTTTCTATCAACCCACTCAAGGTGATTGTCCGAAAGTCTATTAATTTCATTCAAAGGAGGTATTCGGTTTGGCGAACCAACAATCAAACCCTTATATGCAAGGGTATAATCAATCTGCCTATAATCCTTATGGTCAGTATTACGGTGGTGGGCAAGGGCAAGGTCAGGGACAGTATTATCCCCAGCAGCAAGGTGGCGGGAATTATTCGATTCCTTCACCAACAAATGCTCCGGCCCCTTCTCAAAATGTTCCGGGCATGCTCCCGATTGAAGAATCGTATATCGAAAACATTCTCAGGTTGAACAAAGGAAAGGTAGCCACAGTGTATGCGACGTTTGAAAACAATAAGGAATGGAATGCCAAGATCTTTAAGGGGATCATTGAAGCCGCCGGACGGGATCATCTCATCCTGAGCGATCCACAAACCGGGACACGGTACCTCATTCCGATGATTTACTTAGATTACATTACATTCGATGAAGAAATTGAATATGAGTACCCGTATGGTGCAGGCGGTTCAATGCAGAGTTACTCACAACGATAAAAAAACACCCTGTGAGGAAGCTGACTTCCTTACAGGGTATTTTCATGTTTATAATGTTTTTGCCGCAAATATAATGAGAAGGATCCAAGCTGCCAGGAAGCTGACCCCACCAAGGGGTGTAATCGCCCCAAGCACCTTAATGCCGGAAAGACTAAGTACGTACAGGCTTCCTGAGAAAAGAACCGTTCCGATCAGCATCAGCCATCCTGACCAGGAAAGCAGGGATGTCGGGGTTACATTACCCATCAATACGCCGACGATGATAATCCCGATTGCATGGAACATCTGATAAAGAACGCCTGTATTCCAAGTATCAATGTATTTCTGTGAAATCTTCCCTTCCAATGCGTGAGCACCGAATGCCCCCAGTGCCACGGATAAAAAGGCATTGATGGCACCGATAATGATAAATGTTTTCATGGTGAACCTCCTACGTTTGTTTAAAAGTCAAATAATGAATTTCCATTTGCTCCGTCATCCGTTTCAAGCGGCTCTTCCTTTTGAATCGTGACAGGCTTCTGAATCGGCTGGGATTCCTGGAAGTAGGTTGGCTGGGGCTCTGAATAGGTCGGTTGGACAGATGCCCCATTGTTCTCCTCCAGCAATACTTCGCACAGCGCTTTTATTGAATACACATGTTCACGGATCTGCTGGGACTTTTCTGCAGACTTCGCTTTGCCGAGTTCATGTTCAATTTTCTTGATTAATGTTTGATGTGGGATATTCACTCCTGTTGACTCCTTCCACAAGATCTCTCATACAGTATGTACGTCTTTATCCTAATTCTTATTGAAGGATTTCGCAAATATCATCTTTGTTTAGGCTTGAATTTCATACAGGGACTGCCCGAGGATTGAAAAACCACCAGTGAAGGCATCGCTTTCGTTTTAAATCCGTACCCTTTGCACCCTCTGGGATGAGCCTGTTCCCACGTTGTATAAAAATAGTGGCATTGAAAGCAGTTGATTCTTTCTTCTTTTTTCATGCCGCATCCTCCCCCGAGTGTTTCACGTGAAACATTTCTATTCTATGCACCAGTCGATTTCGTCCATGCCGGCTCCATGGAGGAACGCATTTGTTTTCGAAAAAGGTCTGCTTCCGAAAAAACCCCGGTGGGCAGATAATGGACTGGGATGTGGTGCAGACACTACACAATGCCTGGAAGAATCAATGAGGGATTGTTTCGTTTGGGCAGGCTTCCCCCATAAAATAAACACCATAGGCTTCTCCCGCTCATTCAATACAGAAATGACGTGATTCGTGAAACTCTCCCACCCCTTCCCTTTATGGGAGTGAGCCTTGCCATCCTGCACGGTCAGCACGGTGTTCAACAACAGGACACCCTGTTCCGCCCATTTCACTAATGAACCATGAGGGGGAACCGTACATCCAAGGTCCTCTTGAAGCTCTTTGTACATATTTCGCAATGATGGAGGGATCTTCATCCCTTTTTTCACAGAAAAGCTCAGTCCTTCTGCCTGGTGTGGGCCATGATAGGGATCCTGGCCAAGCAGGACAACCTTCACATCCTCATATGCCGTGTAGTGAAAAGCATTGAAAATGTCGTGCATATCAGGGTATATGGTGTTCGTTTCATATTCCCCTTTCAACCATTCTCTTAAATGTTGATAGTATTCCTTTTGAAGTTCATCTTCCAATATATGTGCCCAATCATTTTGAAAAATTGTCGTCACTAAGAGACACCCTTTCTAATTATGGAAATCAATCGTCAAGCTGTAGCCCATTTGCTCAAAGAACCCCTTTAAGGACTTTTCTGCATTTTTCTCCGCTGCCTGAAGGATCCCCTGTTCGATTGCTTCCTGACTGATTTGATCCTTAGCCACTTCAGCAAGGGCAAACCCCTCGTTCCAACCCACATCGTTACGGAAGATCCCTTCTACCGAAAACGTCTTAATGTTGTCCGTATCGATCGAAGGTTCTTGCAGGATCTTCGCCCGGGGCAACGTGAGTCTGATCTCTTTCTTCTCATCATCTACTACTATATCCTTCTCATTAATCCCTTGTAAATCAACACCCGCAAGGACCGTTCCAGGAACGACCATCAGAAGCTTCCGTTTCGTACCGGGCAGGTCGGCATTGATTTCCTTACCGAATAATTGATTATCTTCCTGCTCGATCACGGCCTTCACAAACCCTTGAGCCGTAGCCAGCGAGCTCATATCCTGTATCCGTTCGACAAATGAACCCTTTTCTTCTGTGAAAGTCGAGCCTGATAACCAGGAGTGAATCCCTATATATGCTCCTCCCGCCAATAGTGCGACTACCAGAAGGGTCAGTCCCACCCTCCTTTTCCACATGGTCACAAAGTTTCTTGTCATGCTCCACCGTCTACTGCTTCTATTGTCAATCGCCAAAGAGGCACTTGTTTCTCTTGCAGTTGCTTTCAAATCGGCCAATATCGCTTCCATTTCTTGTATCTTTTTGTATTGACTTGTCATTTCTTCCACCTTCCTCTCTTCTATTATAGGAAATAATGTAGAATCTTGGAAACAATTATTCTGCCGGAAAGAATTTCCATATTATAGAAAGTTTGATATTGGAATAAACGGGAAAAGAAGGGGCAAGACAAAAAAACTGGAGGGTATTGAACATGTATAAAGTCCAGACTGCTGAAAACGCGTTAGAAGCAAAAAAAGAAATTGAAACATTCACAAGCGAAGGATTCACAAAAGATGACATCTACGTATTCGCACATGACAAACACCGCTCTAAACACATTACCGAAGCAACAGGGACGGAATCCACCGGAATAAAAGAACAGGGTATCCTTGAATCCATGGGGAATATGTTCAACAGCCGCGGAGATGAACTGCGTTCAAAAATGAAGTCTGTCGGCATGAATCAGGCAGAAGCCGATGCCTATGAAGAAGAATTGGACAAAGGAAAGCTGGTCATCGTCGCTTCCAAGGAAGCAACCGATAATGATGCCAAGCCTTTCTAAACTTGTTTAACAGTCTTGTAAAGACGTCGATGGATTTTCACTCGACGTCTTTTTTTGTCGTCATCGTGAGTCCCAAGGATTTGTAATTACCCGGTCGATATTATATTCTTTAGTCAGACTTTAACGAGCTATTTTCTTAGGAGGAATGCAACCATGACATTAAAGAAAACACTGACGATCGCCGGTTCCGATACGAGCGGAGGCGCAGGGATCCAGGCCGATCTTAAAACATTCCAGGAGCACGGTGTATACGGTATGACCGCCCTCACGACAGTGGTGACCATGGACCCGAATAACCACTGGCATCACAATGTTCATCCATTGTCCATCGACACGCTGGAAGCACAATTGGAAACGGTCCTGTCTGTCGGGATCGACGCCATGAAGACAGGGATGCTTGGCACCGTTGAAATCATCGAGCTTGCAGCGAAAAAGATCGATGCATTCGGATTGAATAAAGTGGTCATTGACCCCGTCATGGTATGTAAAGGCGAGGATGAAGTCCTCCATCCTGAAACCACTGACGCCATGAGGGAACATCTCTTGCAACGTGCGACCATTGTAACGCCTAACCTGTTCGAAGCTGGTCAGCTTGCCCAGACGGGTCCTCTCAAAACGATTGAAGAAATGAAAGAAGCAGCCAAGAAGATTCACGATCTCGGCGCGAAAAACGTCGTCATCAAGGGCGGGAAGCAATTACAACACGACAAAGCTCTCGATCTATTCTATGACGGAAATGAATTCACTCGCATGGAAGAAGAAAAAGTGGAAACATCTTATAACCACGGGGCAGGATGTACATTCGCAGCAGCGATCACCGCCAACCTCGCTAACGGACAAGGCGTAAAAGAAGCGGTACAAAACGCCAAAACATTCGTCACAGCCGCCATCAAGCACGGCTTCAAACTAAACGAATACGTCGGACCCGTCATGCACGGAGCCTACAACCGATTCGAAAAATAAACACTTGGTGCCAGGCACAAATCAATGATTTCGTGCCTGGCACCTTTTTGGGAGGGACGGACCGCTGCTTAGGAATATTACGAATCCTTCACCTCGTATGAACATCCCTCCCTCAATCATAGTTTTCGCAATCACTCATGAATTTTAGTAAGATAGTACATAATGGTTATGAGTCTTTTCTGTACTTAAGGAGGAAAAAGAATGGAACCGATCAAGATTGCCGATGTGCAGGGGATCATTACTCAGCTTGCACGTCAGGACGTTTATATACATTTAGAAACCACCAATGGAGCCTATGCCTCCCACTTCAACGAAGGCTTTTTCTCTGCGGGAGCGTATATCCGCAACGCGAAAGTCAACTATGAGCACGGAAAAATCATCGGGGACGGACCTTACCGTGTCGGCCTGAAGATCGAACTCGGCTGGATTTACGCCGAAGGACTGACTCATTATGAACTTGATGAACACGGCCGTCTGCTGCTTGCCGGGCATGGCGGGGACGGAAAACTCGCCGTTGCCCTTGAAGTCAGCCCGACACCTTTCAATTAAACTACTTGAACTTTATAGATAAAGGAGAGGTAAAAATGGAAAAAGAAAGACAGGTGCTTGTCATCTTTCCTCACCCGGATGATGAAGCATTCGGCGTATCAGGGACGATTTCCACGCACGTCAACAATGGAACGCCCGTCACCTATGCATGCCTCACATTAGGGGAAATGGGAAGAAACCTTGGGAATCCCCCCTTTGCGACCAGGGAGTCCCTACCTTTAATTAGGAAAAAAGAGCTGCAAAAAGCTGCCGATGTGATGGGAATCCAGGATCTTCGAATGATGGGCTACCGGGATAAGACCCTGGAATTTGAAAATGATGAAAAGCTCTCAAACATGGTGACAGAACTGATTGAAGAATTAAACCCGTCCCTTATCATCACATTCTATCCCGACTACTCTGTGCACCCGGATCACGAAGCAACTGCAAGAGCCGTCGTACGTGCCGTCAGAAGCCTTCCGAAAGCGTCAAGACCGAAGCTTCACTGCCTGGCATTCTCTAAGAATTGCGAAGAAGAATTGGGCAAGCCTGATATCTTTGTGGATATCACACCGGTCAAAGACCAAAAAATCGGTGCCATGAAGGCCCATATCTCCCAAACAGCCTGGATGCTGAAAGATCTTGAAAAAGGGATCCAGCAGAATGACCCTGAATCATTGAAATGGGTCACCGTCGAACGATTCTGGAGCTATCAATGGGAAAATGACAACGTAAAATAATCTTTTCGAAAAGAGTTTGAGCCATTGCTCAAGCTCTTTTTTTATTGTCCTCTTCTATAAATACATTTGGAGAATATAATTTAGTGAGTGATTACTCACTTTACAAAAGATCGTACATAGCTTATAGTATAAGTGAGTAATCACTCATTATCTTGAAAGGTGTGATTCATATGGATTCCATCCTCCAACTAAAGAATCTTTCGAAGTCATTCGGCTCTCAGGAAGTACTAAAGAACATTTCCCTCCACATCCCAAAAGGGAAGATCTACGGTTTATTAGGTCCTTCCGGTTCAGGGAAAACGACGTTAATCAAGCTGATGATCGGTCTTGAAACACATTCATCAGGCAGTGTCACCTATAAAGGAAACAAGTTGAAAGGGAGTGAGCTGTATCCGACCATAGGATATATGGCTCAATCCGATGCCTTGTATGATGAATTGACGGCAAAAGAAAATTTAGCATTTATGGCTTCCCTCTACGGATTAAAGAAAGCCCAACGGAAAGAACAAATGGAAAAGGTGATGACGACAGTCGATTTGTTAGAACACCTCAATAAGCCTGTCCATCAGTATTCAGGGGGGATGAAACGACGATTATCCCTTGCCATCGCCCTCCTCCATGAACCTGAAGTCCTGTTCCTCGATGAACCGACGGTCGGGATTGACCCCGTCCTGCGAAAAGAAATCTGGGATAGCTTCCACCGGCTGAAAGAGGAAGGAAGGACCCTGATCATCACGACCCACGTCATGGATGAAGCAGAAAGATGCGACCAGCTCGGCCTGTTGCAGCATGGAGAGATCATTTCCAGCGACACGCCTGATGCCATTAAAGAAACATATGGCGTCTCTTCCATTGAAGATGTCTTTTTGAAAAATGGAGGTGTTTCCATTGAGAATTAGAGGATTTGTCATACGTATCCTGCAGCAGCTTCTTCGTGATAAACGGACATTGGCACTGATGTTCCTGGCTCCGCTGTTGATTCTCAGCATGCTGGCCCTTGTGTTCAACTCGAAGGACTATGATGCCAAGGTAGCGATTGTGGACCTTCCACAGCAGCTGGAAGCGAAATTCGATACAGAGGATTTCCAATCATACAAAAGTCCGGATAAGGCATTGAAGGACATTAAAAATGGCGAACTCGATGGCTATATTTCATTTGAAGACCCCACATCACCGTCCATTGTTATCGAAGGCAGTGATCCCACGGTCAACGGGGCCGTCATGAAAAAGATTCAGACCTTGCTCCCTTCCGATTCACAGAATCTCTCAGATGAAGTAAAGTATGTGCACGGAAGTAGGGACATGGAGATGTTTGATTCCTTTGGACCGGTACTGCTTGGATTTTTTGTCTTCTTCTTCGTCTTTTTAATCAGCGGGGTATCTTTTTTAAGAGAACGGACAACGGGAACATTAGAGAGACTTCTCGCTTCCCCGATTAAAATCTGGGAGATGGTTGTCAGCTACGTCATCGGATTCGGAATCGTGACACTCTTACAGGCTTCCTTGATTTCATGGTACTCGATCTACGTTCTGGATATGATGATGAAAGGCAGCTTCTTCAACGTATTGATCATCATCGTTTCCTTATCGTTCACCGCACTGACTCTTGGAATATTGCTGTCTGCATTTGCTAAAAATGAATTACAGATGATGCAGTTCATTCCGATTGTTGTCGTTCCACAGTTATTCTTCTCAGGACTCTTTAACTTAGATACCATTTCCGATTGGCTGAGCTGGATCGGACCTTTCACACCGCTCTATTATGCCGCAGACGCATTAAGGGATATCATGATCAGGGGCTATGCATTTGAAGATTTACTCTATAATCTAGCGATTCTGATCGGTTTTTCTCTGCTCTTTATCGTCCTGAATGTTGCAGCCCTCCGAAAATACCGTAAAATATAGGGTAGGAATGAACGACAAGTTAGGGGTTTAAAAATGTCTGAGGAAAAGAATATATTCAAACAATTATTCGACCAGGAAGAAAACCTGACGGATAAACAGCAGAAAATTGTGGAGGCCGCCATTGAAATGTTTGCCGAAAAAGGCTATGCCGCAACCTCCACCAGTCAAATTGCCAAAAAGGCCGGCGTCGCAGAAGGAACCATCTTCCGGCATTACAAAACGAAGAAGGACCTGCTTCTCTCGATTGTATCCCCTACGATGGCTAAACTGATTGCCCCGTTTGTCATCCGGGATCTTAATAAGGTCCTAGATGCGAAATACGAACGCTATGAAGATTTCCTGAAAGCGATGATTCTGAACCGGCAGGAATTCCTGAAAGAGAACATGGCCGCTTTTAAGATTTTGATACAGGAAATCCCCTTTCATCCCGAGCTGAAAGAACAGTTCCGGGAGCATATCGGTGAAAAAGTATTCGAGAAATTCGTGAAGCTCGTTGATCATTATAAAGAAAAGGGACAGATCATCGACATGCCCTCACATGCAGTCGTACGATTTTCAGCCTCCAGCATCTTCGGATTGCTCCTTGTCCGGTATCTCTTCCTCCCTGAAGCCGATTGGGATGATGAGAAGGAGATCGAGATGACGGTGAGGATGATTGTGGATGGGATTGGAAGAGAGTAAAAAAAGGCGACCTTGGAACGTTTCCAAGGTCGCTTCTCTATATTATTTGTGGATCCAAACCGCTCCGGCAGTATTATCTTTCGCTTCACCAATGACCTCGAATTTCAGTCCGAAGTTAGGCGTTTTACGTCCGGCATCTGGGATTAAATTGTTCATATAGGATTTCGAGTCATCGAAGGTACGCACTCCAGCCAGTCCTTTGTAGTCAAAGATGCCACGGGATGGAGAGTCAATGTACCAATCAGGTGCTTTGTCTAATGAGAAGGCCGCATCTGCTACTTGGTAGCGGGTACTTTGATACGTAGAAGGAGACCCGTTTCTCATCCCAATTATAGCTTCTGGATGTGAATCCACAACTCCAATGAACCCTTCACCTGGGTGAACTCCCACCCAGTTATCCGTGAAGCTGTCGTCACCGTACCAGACGACTAAACCAGTGTTATATTTCACTCCGCGTGAATAAGCTAACGCTTTATCGGAGCCTGCATAGTTTCTCCACTCGAGGTAGTAATACTGATTTTTTTTGTCAAAACCGTTGGATACAACGAAACCGGCTGTCGTAAATTTCGGTTCACCTTCAGCATCATCTGAGAATACTTCATTACCATCTACAGTCAAAATTATGTTATCCATTGCAAAGCCATCAAGGGCGAGTCCACCATCCGTAACGTACTCAAAATAAAGTTTGACTTTCTCGCCTGCAAACTGGCTTAAATCATACCCTTTATCGACCCATTCACCCTTAGTCGAGTCCGCTCCACCACCTGAGTTGAAGTCTCCTAATACATCCAGCTCAACTTCCTTACCGCTATCCGATACAGCCGTGACATACAAATAATCATAGTCATACTCAATATCATATAGCGTTTTAAAATCAAACGAAGCCGTTTTTGCAGTAGTCAAATCAAACTCAGGAGACACCAACGTAGTATTGAGGTCATCACCCTTCGTACTGTAATAATACTTTTTCCCGAAGGCCGGCTGAATTCCCTTTACTTCCTTCTTAGGAAGATTCACTTTCACGATGCCTGGGTTCTTAGATTTCGTTACACTCTGATCAATAAATGTAGCCAGCCCATTTTTATCGATTTCTTCATAATTCACCTCAGTAATATTCGCCCAGTTTCCACCCATCGTCTTCTGGAAGAACTCCTTATTCTGAGGAGAGAAGCTTGTCGGTGCCGTTCCCGCAATATTTCCATTCCAGCTACCTCCACTCATGATGGACCAGGAAGCGACCGGCTCTCCTTGACCGGTGTATTGGGTGTCGTATTCATCAGGCAGTCCTAGATCATGACCGAACTCATGGGCGAAGACTCCGACTGCACCGTCTTCTGGTTGGATGGTGTAATCGTATGCTGCCATTTTACCGCCCCAATAATCTACCTTAGCAGTAGTGTTTGATACGGGAAATACTCCATTTAAGGTCCAACGATGAGACCAAATCGCGTCATCTCCAAGAGCACCACCGCCAGCTTCTTGTCCAGTTCCAGCATGAATGATCATTAAATGATCTACTAAACCGTCGGGCTCGTTTAGATTTCCGTCTTCATCCA
The DNA here is from genome assembly GCF_017303375.1 of Bacillus sp. NTK074B. GTDB lineage: Bacteria > Bacillota > Bacilli > Bacillales > Bacillaceae_B > Rossellomorea. The sequence goes on from NZ_JAFKOH010000012.1 coordinate 26,287, forward strand.
TATCATATTGATCATATACATCGTATTGAGATAAATCCATCCCAGATGCCACTGCTGCATTCAAAGCATCTTTGACCAAATCGCGGGGACCTTTCGGAGCTAAATTGTCATGTCCGCCAGCCGGGCTGTCATCACCATATTCACTGGCCTTTCCTGGCACCGTCAACCAATCAGATACAGCCCCGTCCAACGTATAACTTCCCCCTGACTGCTCTTCATAAAACTGCTTAAAGGTTTTTACTTTTTCCCCATTAAACAATTTGAAATCCTTATCTCCGAACATTAACTTTTCATAATGCTCTTTATTGAAATCATTAGAGAACATATATCCTTCTTCTTGCTCAATATTATTATGTTTAAAGTCAGCGAACTCAGTTAGGAGTACTAACACCTTATCCGTACGAACATCTCCATTGTATTTGTCCTGTTTAGCAGAGTTTACTTTTACAGTTCCGGTAGGCTTCCCCTTTTTAAAGTTGCCATGACCTTTTTCAAGCTGTTTCATCAGTTTATCTTTTTGTTTAGTCAGGAAGTCTTTTGTCTTTTTATCCATTTCATCATGCTTTTTGGTCTCAGAACTTTTGCTTCCTTTCACACTTTTTTTCTTGTTTATGTACTCTTTAACAGCTTTCTGGATCTCTGCAGATGAGGCATTCTTGGAAATAACCCCTTGATCTTTGAGAGCTTTTGCCAACCGGTCTTCGTTAATGATGTTTAAATCGATCGGTGCCGATTCTATCGTAGTAGATGCAGTAGACACAGGTACCACCTTGGATCCTGCCACACTACCTGCAAATAATGTCGATGCTACTATAGTACTCGCGGTGATGCTTGTAAAAACTTTTAATGCCGTCTTTTTCTTCCCCAACTGATTCACCCCTGTAATTTAATAGATTACTAGTTTCGTTCTTATTGAAGAACAGATTGATCATATCAATTAGTCTGAATATTGTAAATACTAGTGATAAAACTAGTCAAAAGAAGTGAAAAAGTTACAATTTACGAGGTATTTCGTCTCTTACTTTCGGCATGAAACGATATTAGAGGGGGTTGGTTCTACTAAGACAACATATATTTTCAATTCCATCCAACTTAACTATAAGACTGGGGTATTATTTTTCAAATACGCTCCCTTCCGTTTCCCGCCTCCCCCCATCGGGTAAAACCAACTATACATCACAAGGAGGTAAAGAAATGAGTTTTCTTTTTCACGAAAGTACGTTGAAAGACCAGCACATCCTCATCACCGGAGCCACCGGCGGCATCGGATATGAGACGGCGAAGGTTGCCGTCCAGGCGGGTGCCCGCGTGACGATTACCGGGCGGAATGAAGATAAGTTGAAGGAGCTGAAGGCAGAGTGCGGGGATTCAAGTAAAGTGTTCCTATACAAAGCGGATCTTACGAGTAATGATGACCGAGAACACCTTCTGTCAGCAGCAACGAAGCAGCATGGTTCCATTACGGGTCTTGTGAATTCAGCCGGCATTGGCGGCGGTGATATGGTGGAGAACGTATCTGAAGAAGATCTCCGCAGTATTATGGAGCTCAACTATTTCTCCCTCGTTCAACTCTCTCAGGCAGTTTACAACCATATGAAGGATAATCAAAAAGGAGCGATCGTCAATATCTCTTCCCTTTCAGGACTGAGAGGCACCAAGGGAAACAGTGCGTACAGCGCGTCGAAGTTTGCGGTGACTGGCTTCACCCAGGCCTTTGCCCATGAAGCGATTGAGCATAAGATCAGGGTGAATGCCATCTGTCCTGGGTATGTCGATACGGAGATGGGCCGTAACGCCATTAAATCAAAAGGGGAACGAGAAGGGCGAAGCTATGAGGAGCAGTTGGAAGTCGCCAAAGGCAGCATTCCTTCAGGAAAACTGACTTCACCCGTCGAAGTTGCCAACACCATTGTCTATCTTTTAAGCGACGCTGCCGAAAACATTGTCGGGGAATCGGTTAAAATCTCAGGGGGAAGCGTGATGCGCTGACCGGTTATAAACAAAAAAACGGGGCAGGGATGTTTCACCCTTGCCCTTAACTGCCCTCTTGGATTTTCTTTTTGATCTCATCAATATACTTTTGCTTTTCTTTTTCATTGTTGAGCTGGTCATTGTTTTTATCCTGCAGGTATTTTTGCAGTGCCTTTTCAATTTCTTCATGTGAGGCATCTTCCGATATGACTCCGGTCTTCTTTAACATCTCGATGATTTTTTCATCATTGGCCAGAACATCCATCTTGTTTGCAGGCTTCTCTGCAGGTACATCCGAGTTGACTTCAGTAGAATCCTGCTCCTCTTCCGGGTCTTCAGAAGCACATCCGTTCAATAGAACAGGAACGAGTATAAATGCGAACATCCATTTACTACGCACAGTATCACTTCCCTTCAAAGAGAATGGGCGATTATATACTATATTAGATAACATACCCTTCAACCCCTCTATCAATCACAAATCTACCTGATATTAGGGAAAATTAGTGCATTCATCACTTACTTCATTCTGTAATATATGGTTTAATAGATAGTACTATGGAACGATATAAAAGAAGAAGGTTGTGGAACCGGGTTTGTTCCGCTTCTTTATAAAGTAAAAGCCGAGAGAGATTTTCTCCTCTTTTTTTTACTTTAAAATCGAACATACGTTCTATTGGTGGTGAAAAAATGGACACATTAGTGAAAGAGTTTTATCGTCATTATCCTCATCTCAAACATAATAAAGCCGTTGAGTCCTTCATCAGTCAAGGAGAGAATCAGAAGTTAGTGGAAGAATTTTTACGTCACCCCAGTGCACTTAAGGAAGAACGCTTAAACGACGCTTTCAAAGCCCATTATTTCGATATCCGGTTTACCTCTTACGTCAGTTCATCCCTCTATTTTCACAGCGTGAACTTTGACAAGCATATAAGGAAATACAGCGAGCGCCACCCCCTTACCCTGGATGACCAGGCAGGTGAAGAGGGCGGATCGTTCATCGACCTTGTTCCGGATCCGTCCCCGGATATTGCTCCATTTACCAATTATTCGACCTTAGGGGATTGCCTGGAGAACGAAGAACTCCTCTTGGCCTATAAATCATTGACGGACAAACAGAAGCATATCCTGGATCTTGCCTATGTGCAGGAATTATCTGATACGGAAATCGCCAGAACGCTTGGTGTATCGCAACAAGCCGTCTCCAAGAGTCACAGAAAGGCTTTGAGCCTATTAAAATCCATTTTAAAAAAAGGAGAATCATAAACGATGGGAATTCTATACGATCTCGTGAAAGAAGCGAAAAGCAACACGGAATATGAAACGAAGGTCATCCGTTCGTTCGAGCCCAAAATCAAGAAGTCATTGTATCTGACACGACTTGAAAACAGGGACGATCTCGAACAGGAGTTAAAGATTAAATTGATCCGCTATGTCCGGGACTACTCAATTGAAAATGTACCTGGACTCTTTGATTTGAAGAAGCAATGAAGAAAGGACAAGTGCCCGATTCCGGGTGCTTGTCCTTTTTTTCATCCATGATCCATCCATAGAATTTTAAAAGATAGGTTGTCATTTTCCCTTCTGGCTCTTCTTTATACAGTGTAAGGCAAACAGCACCGAGCGAGAGGGATTGGGATGGTCTCTCTCACTCATCATCCCCTTTGCCTAGAAAAAATTAAGGGAGCGATGTTGGATGAATTGGACACGAACACTACGACAAGGTGATTCAGGCAGTGATGTAAAGGAACTTCAAATCCGAGTGGCTGGTTGGGCAGCGGATTCCCCTTCAAAAACGCATGTTTCAGTAGACGGGGCATTCGGGCCCGGCACGGAAGCCGCGGTCAAACGATTTCAAAATGCTTACGGTCTGTCAGCGGACGGAATCGCAGGACCTCAGACACACAGCCAGTTAAACGCCCTGGAAGCGAGCGACGGGTCGACGGCCAACTTCGCATTCAGCGAATTTTACTCCAAGGACGGTAGCGGCTTCTCCGGAGGAAATGTCGGCTCGACTCAGGTAAGGGAGAATGTCCGTCGACTGATGTACAAGCTTGAAGCCCTCCGAAAAAAATTGGGTAATCCTCCTGTTGTCATCAACTCCGGCTTCAGGAGCATCACCCACAACCGCAATGTGGGCGGTGCCTCTAACAGTATGCACACGTATGGAATCGCTGCCGATGTCGATCCTTCAGGAAAGACACCGACTCAAGTGGCAGAAGTCGCCAAAACATGTGGTTTCAGCGGGATCATCAAGTACTCTACATTCGTTCATAATGACAGCCGCATTGAATACCCGTATGGTGCCGGGGCTTATTACTGGGCTTAAAAATAAGAGGGGGAATAGTATATGCCAATCATCGTACTTGATCCAGGCCACGGGGGAACAGACCCTGGTGCGTCTGGTAACGGATTGCAGGAAAAGAACCTGACGTTAACGATCGGTTTGAAAGTGAAGCAATTACTCGAAGCGAACTATGTCGCAGACGTGAGGCTGACGAGAGCCACGGATGTCTATGTAGGGCTTTCGGAGCGGGCTGACTTTGCTAATGCCACCGGGGCCTCTTACTTCGTCTCCCTTCATCACAATGCCGGTGGAGGCACCGGGTTTGAAAGCTACATTTACCCGGGGACAAGCTCCTCGGAAACAGGAAGGCGCCAGGACGTCATGCATGGAGAAATCATGCATTTCCTCTCGGGGTATGGTGTACGGGACCGGGGACAGAAGGAAGCGAACTTTGCCGTATTGAGAGAAACAGCCATGCCAGCGATTTTGTTGGAAAACCTCTTTATAGACACCGTGAATGATGCCAATCTCTTAAAGGACCCCACTTTTATCACGGGGCTTTCAAGCGCCATTGCCACGGGCATCGGAAAGGCATTGAAACTCTCATAACCAAGCCTATTGCAAAGGAGGAGCACGAATGGATTATTCCGTATTCGTTCAATTACTTGGTAATTTCGGATTTCCCATTGCCGTCACACTCTTTCTGTTAGTGAAGCTTGAGAAAAAATTGGAGCAGCTGGAACTCGCGATTCATGCTCTATCTAAGTCTTTAAATAAAAACGTGAAATGATTAAGAACTGCAATATAAAAAAGCATGAAACCCTGATTTTCAGAGGTTTCATGCTTCTTTGTATTTGGCTGTTTTCGCAAAGATTGTTGCTGTTCGCATACCCATTAAGATTTTCGATGCTCTGTCATTTAAGTTGTGGTGCAGGAGGGTGAAGGGAGCAGTCCCGCTTTCCACGGACGTTCGGCCGAGCCTCCTCAGCAAAAACCGCTTCCAGGCTCGGCACGCCCGTTTTCCCTAGGAGTCAACGCAGTTCCCTTCACCCTCTAGAGTAGTAAGTGTTGACAGAGCAAAATAGATCGTGAACATGGGTTGTGGAAGGGTAATGTACGATTAAATAAAATCGTTCACTACAACAAATGAATAAGCAGTGGCATAAGCGATCTCCACATTTTCTTTATGGTTGTAAAACATAGTTGATTCTCGACTCCTGAGGGAAACGCTGGACAGCACGAAATGCGGAGGCGGCTCGTTCAGCCCCGACAAGCATAAGCTAAATGGACTAAGAAGGCGTCCTTTTGCCTTCTTGGGCCATTTAGCTTATGACCTCGAGGGGCTAGCCGCCGTAGCTGGACAGCACGAAATGCGGAGGCGGCTCGTTCAGCCCCGACAAGCATAAGATCAATGGACTAAGAAGGCGTCCTTTTGCCTTCTTGGGCCATTTAGCTTATGACCTCGAGGGGCTAGCCGCCGTAGCTGGACAGCACGAAATGCGGAGGCGGCTCGTTCAGCCCCGACAAGCATAAGATGAATGGGCTAAGAAGGCGTCCTTTTGCCTTCTTGGGCCATTTAGCTTATGACCTCGAGGAGGCTCACCGCCAGTCCCGCGGAAAGCGAGCACCTGCAGCGGAAATCACCAGCCACTCGCTACATCCAAAAGCAACAATGTTTACGAAAACAGCATTGTATTTTTACGTATAGGACAATCTTAGATCCGGGAAGCCTTAGAGTAAGGAGGCGATGTATACATGGATACATTCGAAGTATTATCTCTGATGCTCAGCTTTGGGATGTTTGTGATTGCGATTCTGAAATATAAAGACAATGATGAGAATAAACATTCATAAACACGCTCTTGCAGCGTGTTATTTTTTTGCACCGAACCTCTATTCTTCCTTCATCAACGATTTCAAATCCACCTCATACAGCTTATCATCGTTCTCACGGGGAATCCCGCGGCCGTCCGTATTATTGGATACAAAGTAAAGGGTGTCCCCTTCGACCAGCACATCTCTTACGCGCCCAAACCCTGTAAGCAGGTCGGATACGCGGTGAGTCTCTGTATCAAATCGCTTCACGCTTTGACCGGCAAGGGACGCAAACACCAGATCACCGTTCCAGAAGTCTGCGCCTGACGGGGCCCATGACGGTTCTCCTGAATGGGCCAATGGTGAAATCAACGACTCTTTTTGTTCATCCCCAGTGATTTTAGGCCATCCGTAATTGTCTCCAGCCTTGATCAGATTGATTTCATCAAACCCATTCGGACCATGTTCGGTATCATAAAGCTCTCCATCCTGATTCCAGGCAAGGCCTTGGGGATTCCGGTGACCGTAGCTGTAAACATAAGAATCTTTGAATGGATTATCAGGGGGCATTCTTCCATCCAGGTCCATGCGGAGGATTTTCCCTCCCAGATACGTGAGATCCTGTGCCTTATCCTGTTTGGTGGCATCCCCCGTAGTAATGTAGAGCTTGTGATCGGGACCGATTTCCAGCCTGCCACCCTGGTGATACTGTCCACCGGGAATCCGGTCCAATAATACTTCTTCCTCGGTCCACTGGTTTTCTTTCCGCTTCAGTACGACGACCCTGTTGTAGGGGTCCCCCGCTTCATCATACGTATAATAGGCAAAAGCCTGCTGGTTACGTTTATAATCCGGATGGAGCACAAACCCTAATAAGCCGGCTTCTGGCCTTCCCGATAGATCTTTGGAGAGATTGGTTTTTATAACGGACTTCTTACCTTCCGTTATCTCCACGATTCCGCCGGTTCGTTGTGTGATATAGAAAATACCGTCAACCTTCTGGATGGACCAGGGAATGGTGAGATTCTGTGCCACCACTTTACTTTCAACACTCGGCCTTGTGACAGACTCGCTTTCTTCCTGTTGCCTATCTGGATGTCCGAAAGAGCACGCACTAAGCAGTATGATCTGACTTATGAACAACACGAGCCAACTTATCTTGCTTTTCATACCAACAGCTCCCCTTCCTCACCCTTTTAACCAGTATGGACAACAGATGCTGTTCTCATTACTTTGCCGGAAGTTTGATCGCCTCCTGTATCGCTTTGGCTACACCGTCTTCCTTGTTCGTTGCCGTGATGAACGGACAGAATTCTTTAATCTGATCCAGGGCATTTCCCATGGCTACCGGTCTTCCCACTACTTTCATCATGGACAGGTCGTTCAGATTATCACCCATGGCCATGCTATTCTCAGGGGATAGCCCTTTGTCCTTGAGCAATTTTTCAAGTGCGACTCCTTTTTGGGCTTCTATGCTGTTCACCTCAATATTTTCTTTCCCTGATGAGCTAATGGCGATTCCTGACAGTTCACGTAATTTTTCGTTTGCTTCTGCCAACTGGTTCTCTTCAAATGAGAAAACAAGGAATTTATAGACAAGCTCGGAATCACCTTCGAAAAGAACCCCGTAATCGTCCACAAGTTTGATATGACCTTTTTCAAATCGTTCACGTGCCGTTTGTCTCACTTGCTCCTCCGATACATTCGGGTTGGCTGTGGTGAAAATGTCGACGATCAGTTCGACTCCCATTTCATAGTTTTCCGTATACGTCCCACGGTCTGTGTAGATTTCAAAATAAATGCCGGTTTCATTCAGTACTGCAGCAATCTCTTTTGCCTTTGCTGATTCAATCCCCGCCTGGTAGATGATCTCTCCCTGTTTATTTCGGACCTCAGCCCCATTGGCACAGACGATTTCACAGGTAATACCGGCTTCCTCGATGACATATCGCGCCTCTTCATACGACCTGCCTGTTGCCACGACGACTTCAATCCCTTGCTGTTGTGCGTCGAGGATTGCCTGCTTATTTGCTTCACTAATTTCCTGATGTTCGTTCAATAGTGTTCCGTCCATATCTGTCGCAATCAATGTAATCATGTATAAACACCTTCCTCTTGTTGAATATTCTTAATTTAGCCATTGTATCATGAATTATTTATCGGGTTATACTGAACACCCTCGTGAGATGAATACCTTTCAAATTTTAGGGTATGGGAATAATGAGAACGTTCGTCTATTCTATCGGGAGGTCATGTCATGGGTAATCGTACTTATTTGAACAAAGTGTTTTGGATTTCAGCTATTATTGTGTCCATCTTAGTTATCTTCGGCGCTTCTTTTCCGAAACTTTTTGCAAAAGGAGCGAATGCAGCCTTTGGTTTCACTACCTATTCCTTCGGGTGGTTTTATCTAGCAGCGGTGTTTTTCTTCGTGCTATTCCTTCTGTTTCTCATGGGGAGTAAGTATGGAAAAGTCCGGCTTGGGAAGGACGATGAACGCCCTCAATATCCATTCTTCACCTGGATCGGAATGTTATTCTCAGCCGGTTTCGGAATCGGACTTGTGTTTTGGGGAATCGCTGAGCCAATGAGTCATTTCTTTGAAACCCCGATTCCGGGTGTGGAAGCCCAAACGGAAGAAGCCGCCCGCCTTGCCATGGGCTATGCTTTTTTCCATTGGGGAGTCAGTCAATGGTCTGTCTTTACGATTGTCGGATTGATTATTGCTTACTTTCAATTCAGGAAAGGGGAGAATGGACTCGTTTCCACCTCCCTTTCTACCATAATCGGGCGGCGTAAAGGCTCAGCAGGCCTTAAGGATACCATTGATATCCTTGCGGTCATTGCTACTGTCATGGGTGTAGCGACGTCTCTTGGTCTCGGGATTCTGCAGATCAACGGGGGTCTGAGCTCAGTATTTGGTCTAGGGAGTGGAACCGTGACTCAGCTCGTCATCGTGCTCATCCTCCTCGTCCTTTATTTAGCATCCTCCACAACCGGACTGGATAAAGGGATCAAATGGCTCAGCAACCTCAACCTATCCCTCGCCCTGATCTTGATGCTGTTTGTCTTTATCGTCGGTCCGACGGTGTTTATATTAAATACCTTCACGCTCGGAATCGGCGATTATATCTCCAATTTCATTCGTTACAGTTTGCGTCTGACCCCTTATCAGGGCGGGACATGGGTACAGGATTGGACGATATTCTATTGGGCGTGGGCCATCGCCTGGTCTCCATTTGTCGGTGCCTTCATTGCCCGTGTCTCACGGGGAAGGACCATCCGGGAATTCATTGTCGGTGTGCTGGTCGTTCCACCACTGATCGCCCTTATGTGGATCGCCGTATTTGGAGGAACCGCCCTTCATTTAGACTTATTTAACGGAACATCCATTGCCGAAGGCGTCAATAAAGATGTCACGAGTGCTTTATTTTCAACGTATGGGGAGCTTCCCTTTACAATGGTCATGTCCGTATTATCCATTTTATTGATTTTCACTTTTCTCATTACATCGGCTGATTCAGCTACGTATATATTAAGCAGCATGACGACGGAAGGGAGCTTAAATCCCCCGATGATCGTGAAGATCGTGTGGGGAGTCCTGATCGCCGCCATTGCCGCCGTCCTCTTGGCTTCCAGTGGACTGGAAGGATTACAGACCGCCTCCCTCGTCTCGGCGCTGCCATTTACGGTCATTCTGATCCTGATGTGTGTGACCTTATTCCGGCTACTTCGGAAAGAAAGGAAAGGTAACCACCATCCCTCAAAAAAATAATCAATTGCGCCTGAACTCTTATATAAGAGTCGGGCGCTTTTTCATTTTTCCGAAATTGAAAGGGTTTTCACACATAATGATAGAACAATAGGAAAGGTGTACTTTTTTAAAAGGGGGATTAAGATGAAAGGACTTATTTCATTATCAAACAGAATGATGCAACGTTATTTGCCCGATCCATTTTTATTTGTGGTCATACTGACGCTGGCCGTTTTCGGGCTTGGTCTCATCTTCACCGATCGTTCGAGTCTTGAGATGGTTCAGTTCTGGGGAGATGGTTTCTGGAGCCTTCTTGCCTTTTCCATGCAAATGGTGCTTGTCCTTGTAACAGGATACGTTCTTGCGAGCAGCCCATTGTTTAAACGATTCCTCGGCTTTCTTGCATCTTTTGCGAAGTCTCCTGGTTCCGCTATCGTGATCGTGACCGTCGTTTCCATGATTGCAAGCTGGATCAATTGGGGATTCGGACTTGTCATCGGAGCACTTTTTGCGAAAGAACTCGCCAAGCGGGTGAAGGGCGTCGATTACCGCTTGCTGATTGCAAGTGCCTACTCTGGATTTGTCGTCTGGCATGCAGGATTTTCCGGATCGATTCCGCTCTCGATCGCGACAGAAGGGCACCCGTTCCAGGATTTAATCGGTGTCATCTCTACGAACGACACCATCTTTGCTACATCCACTCTTATCATTGTAGCAGCACTCTTTCTTATCCTGCCCATCACCAACCGGATGCTTATGCCGTCTAAGGATGAGACGATAACGGTTGATCCCGAAATCTTCAACGAGACGGCTGTCGCCATTGAAGAAGAGGCAGTGACACCTGCGGACCGTTTGGAAAACAGCATGATATTATCACTTGTTGCAGGGGTGCTGGGAATTGCGTTTTTATTTTCATACTTTATCAAAAATGGTTTCGCCCTTAATTTGGATATTGTAAACTTTTTATTCTTATTTCTCGGCATCCTGTTTCACGGGACCCCGAAACGGTTTCTTGCTGCAGTCCAGGAGGCGATCAAAGGGGCAAGCGGAATTGTCATTCAATTCCCTTTCTACGCCGGCATCATGGGGATGATGACGGCATCTGGACTTGCTGTCATCATGAGCGAAGCCATCGTATCGATTTCAAATGATGTAACGTTTTATTTCTTTGCCTTCCTGAGCGCCGGGATCGTCAACTTCTTTGTTCCTTCCGGCGGTGGACAATGGGCCGTTCAGGCCCCGATTATGCTCGATGCCGCCCAAGCCATGGATGCTTCTGTGGCTAAGACAGCCATGGCCGTCGCCTGGGGTGATGCTTGGACCAATTTGATCCAGCCGTTCTGGGCGTTGCCGGCATTAGCCATTGCAGGCTTGAAGGCAAAGGACATCATGGGGTACTGTGTCATGATCCTGGTCATCAGCGGCGTCGTCATTTCCCTTGGATTACTGCTTCTATAAAGAACCTTATATCCAATAAAAAGGCTGGTCTTCTCAAGGAAGGCCAGCCTTTATGTATGGACGTTCATTATTTATCTATGCACTTATTTGTTACCGTACACTTTCCCTTCTTTCCAGCTCCCCTTCTAACATCTCAATAAACTCCTCTTCCAAACCTTCTTCCTGTGCCAGCTGATAAACATTGGCCAATTGCTCTTCTGTAAGTATTGTTAAAGATGTCATCGATTACAACTCCTGATTCATCAAGATATGAATTCTTAATACCCTCTTAAACAAAAGGTAAACCTAATTTTCAAAATAAATAATCTATTTATTTGAACAACTAAACCATCTGGCGGACTAAGTTATTATTGAAATTTTTTAAAATTTTAGTAAAATAGTATAGGTACGAAAGAGAGCGCTTTCTTTTCTGTATAAACTTATCAAAAAAATATATATCTACATTTTATGTTTCAGCTTTACTGCCTTCGGGAAAATCATCTGAGGAATACAGCATATCCGAATTTATAATAGACAAATTTATATGTATGCATTAGAATGAATAATGTTTCATTTTTTGTGACAACTACTTCTGAGGTGAATTTATGAATCAGCATCGCTATACGCTATCAAGTCATTTACGATTTATCATCCCTTCCATATTGGGAGTTTTTCTATTTATGATACCGATTCCGGGTGAAGACGGAATCACGATTCCCATCGCAGTCTTATCAGGACTTCTACAAGACTGGATCGGCAGCTATGTACCGGCCATCATGACGGGCTTGATCATCCTCACAGTCATCGGGACGTTCATCACCAAGCTTGCACATCCGGATTTCATTGAAAAATCCCCGTTTTTCTCGAGTTTATTTGATGTTCGACCTGTATGGGCCATCGTAAGGGTGGTTGGAGCCATCTTTGCCATTATGACTCTATTTAAATTAGGTCCTGAGTGGGTCTGGTCAGATGCAACAGGTGGACTTTTACTAAACCCGGACGGACTCTTAACCATTCTTTTTTCTGTGTTTTTATTTGCCGGGCTTTTCCTTCCGCTATTACTCAATTTCGGTTTATTGGAATTATTCGGAGCGTTATTAACAAAGATCATGCGCCCTGTGTTCGGTCTCCCTGGTCGTTCATCCATTGACTGCTTAGCCTCCTGGCTCGGTGACGGTACGATCGGAGTATTATTGACAAGCAAGCAGTATGAAGATGGGTATTATACGAAGAAAGAAGCTGCGATCATTGGGACAACCTTCTCTGTTGTGTCCATCACCTTCTGTCTCGTTGTCATTTCACAGGTGAACCTCGGGGAATATTTCATTCCTTTCTATCTTACGGTAGCTGCCTCTGGACTGCTTGCAGCCATCATATTGCCACGGATCCCACCCTTATCCCGTAAGCCTGACACTTACTTCAACGGTCAGGAAGGCAAGGATACGATGGAAGTGATTCCTGAAGGATATAGCCGTGTTGGATACGGATATGAACAGGCACTTGTTCAGGCGAAAAACAACAACAGTGCGTCCAAATTCTTCACGGATGGAATGAAAAACGTGTTGGATATGTGGATGGGCGTAGCTCCCATCGTGATGGCGATCGGTACTACAGCCCTGATTGTGGCGGAGAATACGAAATTCTTCGAATACATCGGTATGCCACTCATCCCGATCCTGGAACTTCTTCAAATCCCTGAAGCGACGGAAGCATCACGTTCCATCCTTGTCGGATTTGCCGATATGTTCCTTCCATCAATCTTTGGTTCGGGTATTGAGAGTGAGCTGACCCGCTTTGTTATCGCCTGCTTATCTGTTACTCAATTAATCTATATGTCTGAAGTTGGTGGACTGTTATTAGGATCCAAGATTCCGGTCGATTTCAAGGATCTGGTCATCATCTTCCTGCAGCGTACATTCCTGACGCTGCTGGTAATTGTGGCTATTGCACATATGCTATTTTAATAGTGAAGAAAACCCGTGTCCGAAATTCGGACACGGGTTTTCTTATTAAGGGGTGCAGGATTATCCTTCCACAGGAACCGTGACTTCCACTTTCGTTCCCTTATTCACTTCTGACTCAATGTGGAGCGTTCCTTTATGATCTTCGATGATTTTCTGACTGATGGTGAGGCCGAGTCCCATTCCCTTTTCTTTCAATGTAAAGAACGGCTCCCCAAGTCTTTTTAATCGATCCGAGGGAATTCCTGAGCCCTGATCCGTGATAATCACGTGAACTGACTGATTCCGGAGTTTCCAATCGACGTCGATTTCTCCTTCATCCATGGATTCAATCGCATTTTTAATAATGTTGATGAACACTTGTATGCATTGATTCTTATCGCCGAACACAGTGATCGGGGATGAAGGAAGCTTGATATTCAGCGTAATCCCCTTCAGAAGTGCTTCATGCCCCATGACCTTGACCACATATCTCAGTACTTCACTCATGTCAAAGGACTGGTATTCCCTCATTTGAGGTTTGGATAAAATAAGCAGCTCCCCGACAATTTGATTGATCCGGTCCATCTCGGAGGACATGACGGTAAGGTAATGACCGGATACATGCTCGTTTTCTTCCAATAACTGAATGAATCCTTTAATGCTTGTGAGGGGATTCCTGATTTCATGTGCAATCCCTGCTGCAAGTTCTCCCACCACGGAGAGCTTTTCTTTTCGTAACAGCATTTCTTCGGCGATCTTCTGCTGGGAAATATCCCTGCCGATGATGACCAGTCCCTTTCTCTCATGATTCCGGTAGAATAATGGGACTTTAATGACATCGAAGGTTTTAAACTCCCCGTTTGGAAGATAGAATCCTTCTTCACACCGTGTCACTTGTTCCGCTTTCCATGACTCTTCATCAGAGTCAATGCAATACTCGAAGGCATCTTTGAAAAACGGTACAAGTTCACCTAGCTCCTTGTCCGTCTTGCCCACATAATCGACATCCTCCAGATTATACAGCCTGCGACCAAATTGATTGACCTTCAGCCAGCGTCCCTCACCATCCTTGAAGCAGACAAAATCCGGGAGGGAATGAAAAAGGGTGGATAGTTGATTCTCTTCTTCCAACAGCTTTTGGTGTCTGGTCATGAACCGATTTCCCTCTTTTGAAAGAAGGAGGAGAACCGCTACTAAGATGCACATCAAAAGGAGCGAGGCGATTGCGTCCCATGGAGAGTCAAGTATGAGTATGGCGATGACCTGGAATATGGAAAGAGCCATAAGTATCATGATTAACTTATTAAATATCTGTTTTTTGCCATTCATTCTCTCTGCCATCTAAGTCACCAGCCTCTCACTCATACAGTCATTACATTAAACGGTACAACAGGATCAAAAGATTAGGTTCATATAGTTCACATGTACCACCATCCGATTTGGTAGAAACCATTCATTTCTGAATTTTTACACAACTGAACTTTTTTTCTTTTTCTATTAATTGAAGTATACCATTTCCCTATGAGTTGTTGTCATTTTTTGTCGCATTTTCAGCAGGAGTCATCGATTACTCTTTCACATAAAAAATCCCCATGAATGATTTCACAGGGACTTTTACTATTACTTTGTTTTTAGTTTATCCAGCATATCCGCCGTCATTTTGCCTAAATCGTATTCCACCTTGAAATTCCATTCGTTCTTGGCAGCACTTGAATCGATGGCATTTGGCCAGCTCTCGGCGATGCTTTGACGAACGGGATCTACATTGTAATCGAGGCTAAAGTCCGGCTGGTGTACGCGGATTGCCTCCGCAATATCTTCAGGTGCCACGCTCATGGCCGATACATTGAAGGAATTACGGTGCTCGAGATTGGAACCGTCCGCTTCCATCAGGTCGATGATGGCATTGAGGGCGTCCGGCATATACATCATATCCATGTAGGTTCCATCACCGATATAGGACGTATACCGATTGTTCTTAATGGCCTCGTAGTAGATTTCAACAGCATAATCCGTCGTCCCGCCGCCTGGAAGGGTTTCATACGAAATCAGGCCGGGGAAACGAAGCCCTCTTGTATCCACCCCAAATTTCGTGAAGTAGTAGTCTGAAAGAAGCTCGCCTGATACTTTGTTTACTCCGTACATGGTCGTCGGACGCATGATCGTGTCCTGAGGAGTGGAGTCCTTAGGTGTCGATGGACCGAATGCTCCGATTGAACTCGGGGTAAAGAACTGACAATCCAATTCTCTTGCCGTTTCAAGAGCATTTACAAGTCCTCCCATGTTTAAATTCCATGCAAGCAGCGGTTTCGCTTCTGCAGTGGCAGATAGTAAGGCGGCTAAATGAATCACTGTATCCACATGATTCGTTTTAGCAATATCGAACATCTTCTCTCCGTTGGTGACGTCAAGTTGCTCAAATGGTCCATTTTTCACGACCGGACTGTCCGTTTCGCGGATATCTGTAGCGATGACATTATCCGAACCGTATACGTCGCGCAGTTTGTTGGTGAGCTCAGAACCGATTTGTCCCAGGGCACCCGTTACTAGAATCTTTTTCATCGTCTTTCCTCCTGCATTTCCCTTTGGTGATATCATAAAAAGATAGGGCTGACTGTGTGCCAGACCCTATGCTGTTTTCTTAAATAATTCCCATTTCTTTTCCGACTTTCTCGTACGCTGCAATGGCTTGGTCAAGCATTTCCTTCGTATGGGCAGCCGAAGGCATGTTTCTGACACGTCCGGTTCCTCTTGGTACGGTTGGGAACACGATGGATTTCGCATAAACCCCTTCTTCAAACAGACGTTTACTGAAATTCTGCGTCGCCTGCTCTTCCCCGATGATGACAGGCGTGATCGGTGTTTCGCTGTTTCCGATATCAAAGCCGAGGTTCGTCAGTTCTTCTTTCAGATAACGGCTGTTTTCCCACATATTATCCTGAAGTTCAGTCGAATTCATGATGAGATCAAGTGCTTCCGTACAAGCCGTCACATCTGCCGGAGTCAAAGAAGTTGAGAATAAGAACGGACGGGAGCGGACTTTCAACCAATCAATCAGGTTTTTCGTACCTGCTACATACCCACCGACCACTCCGATGGCTTTCGATAACGTACCCATTTGGAAGTCTACTTTATCAGACAGACCAAAGTGCTTGACCGTCCCTGCACCCTTTCCAAGGACACCTGAACCATGGGCATCGTCTACATACGTCATGATATCGAATTCTTCGGCGATCTCTACGATTTCTGGAAGCTTACATACATCCCCGTCCATTGAGAATACACCGTCCGTGATGATCATGATTTTGTTGTACTGACCGGATTCCTTAGCCTCTTTTGCCTTTGCACGAAGATCTTCCATGTCAGAGTGACCAAAGCGGATGATCTTGGCTTTTGAAAGACGGCAGCCGTCAATGATGGATGCGTGATTCAATTCATCGGAGAGGATGGCATCATGTTTGTCCATTACCGCTGAAATGGCTGCCATATTACAATTGAAACCGGATTGATACGCAATCGCCGCTTCTGTTCCTTTGAATTTCGCAAGCTTTTCCTCAAGCTTCACATGTAGGTCAAGGGTACCATTGATCGTACGCACGGCACCGGCTCCAACCCCGTATTCTTTCACCGCTTCAATCGCTACCTTTTTAAGACGTTCATCTGTCGCAAGTCCCAGATAGTTATTAGAAGAAAGATTTACGAGTTTTTGGCCATTCACCGTGATCATCGGTCCATTTGCCCCTTGCAATGGATCGATTTCATTATACAAACCGCGTGATCTTAAATCTTCCAGGTTTTCTTGTAAAAAGTGATCTAATGTCTTGCTTGTCATGTACTCGTCCTCCCGTTATGTAAGCGTTTTAAAAACAAATGTCCATTCCAAAAATACAATATTTATCAGTTGATTCTTTGTGTTTGTTGAGGTTTTTTCTATTTTTTAGTTTAACATGTTTTTTCGTGATGGACAAAAGTAATCTTAATTGTTTTGCCTTAATAGTAGTGTACCCTTTAAGTGAAAAAAGCATTTTAACAAAAGGATAGTTTTTGATGAGGCGAGGTGCTGGTTGATTACAGCGAGAGGTGCTCGCTTTCCGCTACAATCAACAGGCTATGTATAAGTTCTTCACTAAAGTAAAAGCATTACTTCAAAAAATTTCGGAAAGCTTGATTTACACCCATTTACAGAGAAAGCATTAAACCTAATTTCACATCCCACCATTTTCGAATGGTAATAGGTAAAATTTTCAAATGACACACAAAGTGCCTAATGAAAAAGGATGAACAAAAGCCGTCAATCACTTCTGTTCATCCATATGCATCATTTTATCACTTTTCGATCAACCCTGTACTCAAGGATCGCTTCGTGCATCCTTCTTAGGGCCAGGTCGACTCGCTCTTTGGGACAGGCGATGTTCATTCTTACGAAAGCTTGTCCGGTTTTTCCGAATTTGAAGCCTTCATCGAATTTGACTCTGGCTTTTTCTAAGAAGAACCTGCAAAGTTCTTCATTTTTCATTCCTAATTCTGTGCAGTCGATCCAAATCAGATGTGTAGCCTGGGGCTGGATGGCTTTAAGCTCCGGAATATGCAGCTCCAGGTAGTTCTGTACGTACTGCTTATTCTCCTCCAGCACCATCAAGAGCTCATTGAGCCAGGGCTCCCCTTCCTCATAGGCGGCGATGGTTCCTTCAATGCCAAATACATTGGGCCTCATCAATCCGAATCCCGTAAGCTTATCCTGATATTTCTCTCTTAAGTCTTTGTTTGGTATAAGAAGGATCGAGGTTTGAAGACCTGCAATGTTAAAGGTTTTGCTGGGAGCGGCACACAGGATGCTTCTTTCATGCAGGCTCTCATTATGTTTAAAAAGGGGAATATGCTCATACCCCTCATATACCAGATCTCCGTGCATTTCATCAGAGATGATCCATACATCATGTCGTTTGGCGATAGCGCCGATTTTCGTCAGTTCTTCCCTCGTCCATACGCGGCCGACAGGGTTATGCGGGCTGCACAGTATAAGGACCTTGGCCCTTGAGAGGCTTGCCTTTTCTTCAAGATCCTCGAAATCGATCGAATACACTCCATCCTCATATAGCAGAGTATTCGTTATCACGTTACACCGATGATGTTCGATCGTGCTATAGAAAGGATAATAAACGGGATCTTGAATAATGACGCTGTCCCCAGGCTCCGTCAATACACTCAGCAGCACATTGATTCCCGGGATGATACCCGGACTGAAGCTGATCCACTCTTTGTCTATATCCATGCCGAAGCGTCTCTTCCACCAAGAAATGATGGATTCAAAGTATCGGTCGCTGAACGTAGTATAGCCGTATATACCATGCTGAGCTTTCTTGTTCAGTGCGTCCACAATGGCCGATGAAACTTGAAAGTCCATGTCTGCAATACACATAGGGATCACATCCCCATCAGGAAACGACCATTTCACAGAGTGAGTATTCGTTCTCTCGATGCAATCATTCCAATTCATGTCTGTATGCCCCTCTCGCATTTATCTTTCTTTACTTTATCCTAGATGACGGGCGGGGTGAATACCTGCACAATAAATAGGAATTTTCTCATATCTTTGTATGGACGCCCGCCTGATTTCCGGCTATTTCTTCACTGCTTTGCGATTCAAATGCTTTAACCCTTCCCGTGCACTGAGGGGGGAAAGCTTTTCTCTTGCAATGAAATCCTTTACGGCTTCTGGAGCCGTTTTGGAGTATTCCCTGAGAGCCCAGCCGATGGCTTTCTGTATAAAGAACTCCTTCGATTGATTATGCATTAATATGTACCGAAAGAGACGGTCTTCATCCGTTATTTCCTTGTACTTTAATTGAAACAGGATGGCGATTCGGTTCAACCATATGTTATCTGATTGGATCCATTTCTCTAAGTATGTATCGTCTTCTTCGGTCTGATAGATCTTCCCTACGTGATTCGGACCGATATGATCAATCGTATCCCACCAGGATTTCGTCACGATCAACTCTTCCAAAAGAGGGAGATGCCCTTTTGTTAAATCCCTTGCTCTTTTATCAATGAGACCAAGCGCGACGTATTGACATTCTCTTTGAGGCATAGTCCATAGAGAACGGACAATGTCGGGGAGTTCTTCAATGGATGGTTTGCCATTTTCCTTAAGAAAATCCCTCAATAAGGCATTCCGCTCCGGAGTCTTGATGCCAAAGAAAGTGAATTGATTTCTCATATAGGCTTCCATGGCTTTTTGGTTTTCACTGTTTTGATTCTTTTTTAAAAGGATAATCAGTTTATCCGCATATTCATGGTTCATTTACAGTCTCCTCCTCTTGTCTTCGTTCTTCACATTCAAAGCAGCAGCTTTTTCCCCCCTCCAAGTGAACCCCGTTAAAGAAACCGTCCAAGCAGTAGAGGGGCTTTTGGCAGAAAGTACAGTAGTCTACAAGCTCTTTCATTTCACGACCATCCCCATTCTGAATCTCTCTTTCATACTTCTTGATGATGGGATGAAAAACCTTTTATAAAAGGAGTATTCGTAAACATTGTTGCTTATTGATGAAGCAAGTAGCGGTTGATTTCCTCTCCAGGTGCTCGCTTTCCGCGGGGCTGGCGGTGAGCCTCCTCAGCCTGCGGGATCTCACCTGTCCAGCTACGGCGGCTAGCCCCTCGAGGTCATAAGCTAAATGGTCCAAGAAGGCAAAAGAACGCCTTCTTAGCCCATTCATCTTTTGCTTGTCGGGGCTGAACGAGCCGCCTCCGCTTTTCGTGCTGTCCAGCTACGGCGGCTAGCCCCTCGAGGTCATAAGCGTGCTGTCCAGCGTTTCCCGCAGGAGTCGGGCACCTGCAGCGAGAATCAACAATATAGGTATATTTAACAATAACAAAAGGAAAAATTATTTCCTTATTCCAAACCTCATCTTTTTAATAGATTGAAGAGAATAATTATCGCTAAAATAAAATCGACCTTGATCTTCAAGTACTATGAGGTGAGGGAAACTGCGTAGACTCCTACGGAAAACTGGAGCGTCGATACCTAGAAGTGCAATTTTACTGAAGAGGCTCGGCTGAACGGTAGCTGCAAGCCAAGCAGTTCCCCTCTCTCGTTAGCAAAAACTGATTGACCTTTTTTACGAATAGAGCCCTTATTAACGAAAAAAGACAACCCTTAGTTCGCTAAGGAGTTGTCTCTTTTCGTCACCTGCCGCTCTATGAGAGAGTGGAGGAGCTTTTTGCTTTGAGGCAGTGAGAATCCGACGATGGATCCGAGTCCCAATGCAATGATCACAGTTCCGACCCCGACAGGACCGCCGAGTAACCAACCGAAAAAGAATACGATGATTTCCATTCCATTCCGTACCCATTGAACCTTCCAGCCAGTTTTCTCCACTACCAGCAGCATAAGGCTGTCCCTCGGGCCTGCTCCAAGATCTGCTGATACATATAAACCGATCCCATATCCGATCACCACGATCCCCATGGCAAACACGACAGCTTGAGCAACGAGAGAATGAGGGTCGGGCAAAACAAAATTGAATAAATCTATGAAAATTCCAATTAACAGCATATTGATAAAGGCACCGGCTTTAGGAAATGACTTTGTTCCAACACCCGTCACAAACAGGATGATAAAGCCCACAATGATGGACCATGTCCCGATGGTCAAGCCGAGCTGCTTGAACAACCCATAATGAAACACATCCCAGGGACCGATTCCAAGGTCTTTCCCTTTGATGGTCAAACTGATGCCAAACGACAGCACAAGTAAGCCGATAAAGAAAAACGACCAGCGTAACATTTTTTCTCTATTCATGAAAATCCCTTCCTACACCATAGTCAGTTCATTTATTACCCGGATAACTGTATCACAGAATCAGAGGTAAAAAAATTTCATAAAACCTATGGGGTTGGTAGGGATAGAGACTGTCCCTTTTGATGTTTTACATATTTTGTTAACCGGCTGGATTTTTCACCTTTTTGGCTGGTTTTTTACTGAAATCAGCTGAATTATCGGGATAACCCGCTGGATTAACACGAAAATCGGCTCGATTATTTGCCAAATCAGCTGGATTCCACACAATGCTCCTCTCAAAAACCAACAAAACAAGAATACTCGACCGCTACCCTTCCACCAACTCAACGATCTCTCCATCAGGACCGAAGAAAAAGGATGTTTTCACTCCCCCATCTGAACTTCAGCTCTTCTTCATAGCCGAAATACGTTTGGTAGAATTCCTTCGATGTCTGTAAGTTCTTCACGTTAATCCCGATATGATGTAGTTTCACCTTCTATCTCCTTACAAAATGAGGTTCATATCACCGAACTCATGCCATTTATAGTTTTTATCAAGGGCTGTCTGATAGGCATCCTTCAATCTTTCCTCAGAAATGAACGCCTTTAAGAGATCCAAATGACTCGCTTGTGGTTCGTGAAGCCCTGTAATGAGTCCGTCCACGATGCGGAGGGGGGTGTCACCGGAAAGATAAAGATTCGTTACTCCTTCAGCAGGCTGAAGCTTTCCATATTCATTCATCACCGTTTCAAGAGCGCGAACGACCGTCGTACCCACTGCGACGAGTTTCTTCCCCCGATTCTTGGCACGAAGGATTTCATTTACTGCTTCAGAACCGACAAGATAGTCTTCCGGATGGTACTTGGGGTGTGGCCACTGGTCACTTCCATAGTAGCTCAAGCCGGCGTGAAGCTGTATGAACACAATCCCTACGCCTTTATCCTGTAAGTCTTTCAACAACCTCCATGTAAAGGCTCTTCCGGCAGAAGCCATCTCAACGGAACCTGGAACCGACCCATAGACGTTCTGATAAAAATCAAGGGGCCACGGGTCATGAATATACTCATAACGGACCGGCTCCCCGTACTTGAAGATGAAATCCATCAGCTCACTGCCACTCCTGTCAAATTCCAATTGTACAAGCGGTCTTTCACTTCCTTCCCCCTTCACGCGGCCCGTTACCCCTTGCGGAAACCCGATGTGTTCCCCTGCCTGATGGAAGTCTCCGAGGATAAGGGCGTCCCACGTGCCTTCTGCTCTTCTACGGGAGAGTCGGACTTCGACATTCCGATTTCCCTGTTTTCCTTTGAGGGACGCGGGAAGGGTCCTGCTATTATTCAAAACAAGCACATCTCCCTCATTCAGAAAATCAGGCAGCCTTTTAAAGGTTGAATGATCACACTTGCCGGTTTCCCGGTTCAACACCATCAGCTTTACATCATCTCTCTCCAACCCTTGAAGCTCGATTGGGGTCGTGGCGTTCAACCGGGATGGGATATGGAATGCATGCGCCGATTCATTCATGACCGCCACCCCGCTTCCACTCGAATTCCTGAGCTTCAAACCGCTTTCCGTTTTCTCCCTTCGAAGCATGGGACGCCAAGTACAGAAACACATCAAGGTGATCCTGTGGATCTGCAAGGAAATAATCACAATCCGGGACTGCTCTGTCGTGCATCTCTGTATCCATCTCCCCCGGGTCCACCATATTCACCCTTACTCCTGTATCCCCCAGCTCATCCGCCCACGTCCCAGTCAGGCCTTCAACTGCAAATTTCGAAATGCCATACGCCCCCCACTCTGCAAAGCCTGTTCGACCCGCTTCTGACGTGAGATTCACGATTGAACCACTCCCTCTGCTCATCATGCCCGGAAGTACCCTCTTCGTGACTAAAAAAGGGTTCAGCGTATTGATTCTTACCACTTCAAGGAATGCTTCCTCGGGATAATCTGCCAATAGACGAGGTCCCGGTCCAAATACTGATGCATTATTGAACAACACATCGACGCTTCCCCACGCTTCCTCCGTTACCGACACAAAACGATCAACATCCCGGGCATTAGAAACATCCGCCTGTAAAGCGATCACTTCCGTCCCCAACATTCTCAATTCTTTTTCCACTTCCTTAAGCGGCCCGGGGTTTCGCGCACAGATGGCCACTTTTGCGCCTCCTTCCGCGAACTTCTTGGCAAGGGCCTTCCCCAATCCTTTTGAAGCACCTGTAATCATGACTACTTTGTTCTCAAACATTTTCCATACCCCTTTCATTGTTCTTGTTACTCACATTTTATGAAAAAGACGAAGCCGGCAAATCGTCTATAAGGAGTCGGATACTCTAGAAAATTAGATGTAGCACGCTCTCAGCCTTTTGATGTACGTCTTATAAAAACACGAACATTAATACTGGAAAATCACTTTATATTCGTGTTATAATGAATTTGAAAATAAATCAGGCAGTGACTGGCGAAAATGTGGAATCAACCACAAGGGAGCTGCGAATCTTACTTTATTTAGCCATTAGCCGTTCGCCTGGGCAGAAGGCAAGGGGACACCCTTGTCTTTTTTTACTATAATCAGGAGGGATAGCAGTGGAACCACTAGTATTAGACGGTAAACTTGTTGCATCTGAGGTCAAGGAAAGCCTGAAATCGAGAGTCGGGGGATTAAAGGAGAAGGGCATCACTCCATGTCTCGCAACCGTACTCGTTGGAGATGATCCATCTTCTGCGACGTATGTAAAGATGAAAGGGAATGCGTGTGCGAAAATCGGAATGGAGTCACGACGAATCCACCTTCCTAATGAAACGACAACCAATGAACTCCTGGACATGATTCAGGAGCTGAATGATGACACTTCCGTTCACGGGATCCTATTGCAGCATCCCGTCCCCCACCACATTGACGAACGTGCTGCCTTTGAAGCGATTTCCATTGAAAAGGACGTGGATGGGGTCACAAGCCACGGGTTTGGTCAAAATTCGTTGGGATTCGGTGAGTACCCTTCCTGCACCCCTGCGGCGATCATGAGTATCATCGATTACTATGATGTTGCTCTTGAAGGAAAACACGCTGTCGTGGTTGGAAGAAGCCCGATTCTTGGAAAGCCTGTTTCCATGATGTTATTGAATCGTAACGCTACAGTGACAACATGCCATTCTTATACAGAAAACCTGCCTGCCATTCTTGCATCTGCCGATCTTGTCGTCGCGGCAGTCGGTAAACCGAATTTCATTCAAGGAGATTGGATCAAAGAAGGTGCCGTTGTTCTGGATGCAGGGTACAACAAAGGGAACGTCGGGGATATCGATTACGAGGCTTGCTATGAAAAAGCCGGTGCCATCACACCGGTTCCTGGTGGAGTAGGTCCTGTAACGATTTCCATGTTGTTAAAACAGACCGTTGATTCCGCCGAAAAATATGGACGTGTGCCACAAAATGCATAGAAGAGTGAGACTGACTCTATTAAAGGGGTCAGTCTTTTTTTACTTTCAGCACTTATTTTTTCTGATTTTCAGGAGAAAATGGTAAGGACTAGAATGGGAAAGGAGCGTTCAAATGGACTCACAACATCATAATGCTTTTTCCGAAACACCTGAGCCCTATTGGAGGGAGAGTACTAAGCTTCCACTGTTTAAAAAACTTGATCAGAATGTGAAAGTGGATGTGACCGTAGTCGGAGGAGGGATAGCCGGTATCACCACTGCGTACCTTCTGGCAAAAGGCGGCAAGAAGGTAGCGCTCATCGACGCTGACCAGCTATTGAACGGTACGACGGGACATACAACGGCGAAAATATCCGCCCAGCATGGACTGATCTACGAGGAACTCATCCAGCATTTCGGAGAAGAATTCGCAAAGAAGTATTACCTGTCTCAAACGAAAGCAATGCAGTTTATCCAGGACACGATTACAAATGAACATATCGAGTGTCATTTTTCAGAACAAGATGCTTACGTGTATGCAACGACTGATCACTATGCAGGCAAGGTCCAAAAGGAATATGAGGCTTATCAAAAGCTCGGGATCAATGGGGCGATCATGGAGAACATCCCCCTCGACCTACCCATCAAAAACGCATTGGTGATGAAGAACCAGGCTCAGTTCCATCCATTGAAATACCTGAAGGCCCTGATTGATTCGTATACTGGGATGGGCGGGCAGATATTTGAAGGAACGAAGGCAAAGACCATCAATGAAGGAGACAGCACGCAGGTGGTGACAGAAGACGGTTATCACCTCGACAGTGAATACGTGGTCATTAGCTCTCACTTCCCCTTTTATGATGGAATGGGATTTTACTACACGAAGATGCATGCAGAGCGCTCGTATATTCTCGGTGTGAAGGCCAAAAAGGATTACCCGGGTGGAATGTATATAAGTGCAGATGACCCTACCCGTTCTTTGCGTTACGAAGAAGATGAAAATGGGGAAAAGCTCATCCTCATCGGCGGGGATAAACATAAAACCGGACAGGGTAAAGATACGATGGAGCACTACAAGGCATTACAGGCATTCGCTGAGGAAGTGGTCGGTGTAGAGGAAGTCCGTTATCGCTGGTCGGCACAGGACCTAATCACCCTGGATAAAGTACCCTACATCGGTAAACTGACGGAAAAACATCCGGGCATATTTGTCGCTACAGGCTTTAACAAATGGGGTATGACTTCCGGTACTCTTGCAGGACAGATTCTTTCCGATCAGATCCTGGGAAATCATCACATCTACGCTGACGTGTACTCGCCTTCCAGGTTTGTAGCGGATCCAAGTATTAAACATTTCTTTAAAGAGAATCTGAATGTGGCTGGCGAGCTCATTAAAGGGAAATTGCACATCCCAGCCAGAAAGCCCGAAGATTTGAATAAAGGGGAAGGTGATGTCGTCAACTTAAATGGTCGCCGATGCGGTGGCTTTAGAGATGAATCTGGGAAGCTCCACATCGTGGATACCACCTGTACCCACCTGGGCTGCGAAACGGAATGGAATCACGGAGACCACACCTGGGACTGCCCTTGTCACGGCTCCCGCTTCTCCATAGACGGAGAAGTCATCGAAGGGCCAGCCAAAAAACCGCTTGAAAAATTCGAACTAAACGATTGAGGGACGGACCTTCATCAGGTTTGTCGAATATAGCCCGGGAAATAAACAGAACGATAAGGATATTTGACATATTTTGTCGCAATGCGTAAGAATATTTCCCTGTTTTCTCCCCACACTAACAATGAGCTACTATTTTGGGAGGGATTCTGAATGGGCCGTACGAAAAAAGGAAACCGCAATGCTCAAAGCAATACCAATGCCAAAAAGGGAAATCGCACAAGTTCTGAACTGGTGGAATTCACGACAGGACAGGAAAATCCTAAGAAGAACCGCATACAGGAGTAACAAGTCACAGAAACGAGTAATTAAAAGCTGTTTTTTAACCGCTTTTGATTACTTGTTTTTTTTAAACTTGTATTCCTCCTACACCCAATTAAAGGGAGGTGGCTATTGGATTAATTTTAGCTTTACCTCAACATTTTGAGCTTCAGTGAATAGAAATTTATTCACTTCTAGCGTATTCTCTTCTTTTAAATGAATGGTGTACTGTTCTTCTCCATCAAAATAATAAGAATGGAGAATATCTCCATTTGGTTTCAATATCTGCACCAATGGTTGTTCCTTGTAGTCAGTCTCTGATGAATAGCTGAGTTGATACTCCCCCTCCGGCAACTGCTTCCCGATATCATAAAATCCAGAATGAGTAATAACATATTCATTACCCTTAGTACTCTCGATTTTGTCAAAAGATGCTGGTACTAATGTAACAGCCCCCTTTCCCTGGACAGAAATCTTTTCGTCAACATGCAGTTTAATGCCAAGCACTTTGTCACCCTTGGACAGTTCTCTCTGCATAAACTGTATGTGGTCATTCTGAGAAATGATATCATAAAAACCAGGCTCAATTTCGTCTCCGACAGTATAAACCCCTCTATCAAGTTCGATTTCTGTGGCCTTATCATTGTGATCACCCATCCACGACTGAACATATGGATATCCGGTAAAGACCACTGACACGGATACAATTATTAAAAATACAATTCTTTTGTACGATTTCATATTTCTTGAATGAGACCATCATTCATTTTTAGTGAATAGTCACAAAGGGGCTCGATATCTTCTTTATGATGGCTGGCAATGATCACCACAGCACCGCGCTCTTTTTGCTCTTCTATTACCCGGTGTATCAACGTAACCCCATCATCGTCTATAGCATTCGTTGGCTCGTCTAATAAAAGGATATCCGGCTTTTCAAAAATAGCTTGCGCAATATTGAGTCGTTGACGCATACCAAGGGAAAACTTTTTCACTTTTAATGTTGATGAAGGATCCAAGCCAACCTTGATGATCGCTTGTTCTATATCTTCCTTCGTGGCTATATTCTTGATTTTAGATAGAATGAGTAAGTTTGTAAAAGCATCATATTGAGGGAGTAACTCCATATTTTCAATAATGATTCCAATGCTCGGAGGGAAAGAAACGTCCTTATGCAAGACCTTTTGACCAATTTTGATTTCTCCTTCCGTAGGGATAATCAATCCCGCAATGGAACGCAGAAGCATGGTTTTCCCTGAACCATTCTTGCCAAACAGCCCATATATCCTCCCCGGTTCAAATTCATAATTGATGTTATTCAACACAGTAGTCTTTTTTATCGTTTTGCTTACACCTGATAGTTTAATCATGTTTAACACCTCATCTTAATAGATCCATTTTTTTAACTTTCTTCATAGAAATCCACGCAATCCCAAGGAGGAGGACCATGAGAATGACAACACCGCTGAATAAATGGATGTCATGTGTCTGGAATTGAATAATATCTGACAGTCCGTTTCTAAAGCCCATTCCATAAAGGGGAACGAAAAAGTAGTGACTGCCTTCTCCGAGTATAGTGGAATCTAAATGACTTGATACCAAAATTGAAAATACGATGTAAATATTAATTACTAGTTGAGCAATTTCGGATTTGAGATAGAGCTCCAATAATAATTGCATAGAAAACAATAGGTACAGAGTCAGAAAGTAAGCAAGTAGTGCAAAAGCAGGGAAAGTCCATTCCCGGATGGTTACAATAGAAAGCATCCATTGAAACAAGACAAAGATACTCAAAATAACAGCCATGTAGAATAATCTTTTCATAACCCATTTAGGTTTACTGTAGCTTCTTATAAAGAAAGAAGGTCCATAGGTATGAATAGTATCTTTTAGATAACCTGTAAAGAAGAAGCTCATACTTATAATAGGAAGATACCAATTCAATAGATATCGATAATTCAATGACTCAGATGGGGTAGCCGGGACTCCGTCGAGAAATGGGTAGTCGGAGTAAAGCAGATTAAATTTATTGATAAATATTGTCTGCATCAAGATGGTGACCATGACAAATAGAAAGAACCATTTTCTCTCTATCATTAGTAAATATCCTTTCTAACAAAAACAAACGATCCTATAAAATAGATAAATCCGATGAACAGCAACTGCCTTACATATGTATACAATAACTCCCTTATGCCCCACTCATTTTGAAGGAATTTCGTGTAAATAACCAGATCTTTTAGTAATGCTCCGGTCTGGCTTAAGAATAACTTTTCCACAAAGAACAGCACTCCAACAAGTATAACCGTAATAAATAATGAAAGGCCCCTGGAACCGATTCGATCGTTGATCAATCCGTATAGAAGACCAATGAACGAATAAAAAAAGAAAATGCCAACGGTGTTAAATAAAGCCACCTGAAAGAAGTTCAGTTCATGAAGTACACTGGTTTCAACATAGAGATAAGTCAGTATAAGATTCACCATAGTATGTCCCAGAGAAAACAAAAGTGACGTAAGTAATATCTTTCCAAACCTTTCTCTAAAGATATGATCACGTGAATGATTTCTTACTATACTTTCTGCACGATCAGACAGAAAGAATAACTGGAACACAATGAGAAACGGAGCTACATAGAACAGAGCATAGGCCTGAATGGAACTATAGCCGAAAGCACTATTATTCAGGAGGACAATCTCATCATAAATGTTTAAATTAGCAGATTTCACGAAAGATAAACCTAAAATATTCTTACTTTGATAGAACCATATGACCGCGAAAAACAGACCCAAACATACGAGGATTAATAATCGTTTAGTCCTCATGGTATTTTATCCCCAAGATACTCACTATAATTGGAATCATGATAAAGACCACTAATGCAATATATAAAATCGGTAACAGGACATTCCAATCATACTCAGCAAAGGGCTGAAATAAATACACGATGGAATTCTCCCTCAATACAAATAAAAACCAAATAAAGAATGAAGCAGGATACACATACTTAGCGTCCTGAAAAAACAGACTCATACTGGCACCCAATAGCCCCGCAGAACCGGCAAACACACATGTTATAACGGTGAAAAGGAGAACGGCGGAATACGGATGGTCAGCACTGAAACTCATGAGTGTACCCGCTTCCTGGTCCATTTCTAATATCCCTTTGGAAAATGTTCCTTTTCTGAAAATGAACGATACTAAAATGAAATTAAGGAATAAAGAAACAGCCATTACCGTGAAAGAAATAATAAAAGACGTTCCTAATTTTTCAAGGTAATAGTTTCTTTTTCCAATCTTGCTAATGAGGATATTCCGGTAACCCGTCTTTTTATCTTGTATGGCATCATCACTGCCCAAAAGAAGAAAATAAATGGGTAAAAACCAAAATAGGATGATTTGTGGAGCATGTCCTATGCTGGAGGCAGACAAAAAAAATGCGAATGCCGGATGAAAGACCATTTCCGAGTTGCTCTGATAATGTAACAACTGCATGATTTCCAACATGGGTATAGTGAGAATGAGAAGAAGAGCTAATATACTTTTTTTGTTAATGGCAATTCGATGAATATGACTCTTGAACACTGTGTATCACTCAATTCTATTATTCTTTTCTCGTGAAAGCTTAAAAAGGAAACAAAAGTGATACGAACGATCACTTTTGCTCATTTTTATTTAGTTTGTTTCTTCGTCCCAATAACCGCTGATGGAATATGAGTTCGCTGATGGATTGTTATTCTCTGCACCAAGTCTTACATAGTTTTCGTTTGCAGTACCATAGGCATTATAATAATGTGCTCCCGAACCTTGTTTTACATCGTGTACATCTGAAACTCTCGTACCGCTCTTATCCAACCAGAAAGTTGCATATGTACCTGACCCTTCCGATGAGTAAGTCAAGTTGACTTTCCACTTATTTGTAGAGTCTGATGTTTGACGGTACCTTGAAGCCGAGTAACTATTACCATAGTTTGGTTTCAAGGAAAAACTGAAACCTACATTGTCGTTAGACGCGTACGTCATACTTGAGACAGTAAAAATCCCTGCCCCCATTACAAGTGCTAAACCAAGCTTTCCAATCTTTTGCGTTGATTTCTTCATAAAATCCCTCTTTTCTGTTATTTTTTGGTGCTTATTTACCATAACACGGTCAAGAATTGCTATAATCGTACACTAATCGTATGTAATCCACTTAATCTCGTACAAATCTTCAAGATCCTGACCTTTCCTTGCCTAATTATAATTTTAGGAATATTTTGTATTTCTAAAGGGTTAGGGGCTCAGAGGACGCCATAAACCAAAAAATCCCTTACAGGATGTCAGTGAAATGGATGACATCCTGTAAGGGATTTAGAACGATTGATAAATGACAATTAATAGACTTTTATTTCTTTGACTTACGATGGAATAGGATTAGAAAATCTCCATACCCTTCTTCTTCAAGCCTTTCTTTCGGAATAAACCGCAACGAAGCGGAGTTGATACAGTAGCGAAGCCCTTTGGGACCCGGGCCGTCCGTGAATACATGGCCAAGATGAGAATCTGCTTCCCTGCTCCTGACTTCCATCCGGGTCGAACGATGAGAGAGATCGTATCGTTCGTTGACGCTTGCATCCATGACCGGCTTTGTAAAACTCGGCCAGCCACAGCCACTGTCATACTGATCTTTTGAAGTGAATAGCGGTTCCCCTGACACGATATCCACATATAACCCTTCTTCCTTGTTATCCCAGTACTCATTTTCGTAAGGTGGTTCGGTTCCATCTTCCTGTGTCACGAAATATTGCAGGTCCGTCAGCTGTCCTTTTAGATAAGACCGGTCTTTGGGCCAATACTTCTTTAAAAAATCTTCTCTGCTGCGCTTATACAAAGCATACCGAAAAGCGTTTTTCTTGTGGAATTCCTGGTGATATTCTTCCGCTCGATAAAACGCGCTGGCAGGCAGGATTTCTGTCACAATGGGATCACCAAATAATCCACTTCTCTCTAATTCTTCCTTAGATATTTCCGCCAGCCTTTTTTGAGTGTCATTATGATAAAAAATGGCCGTACGATATGAACTTCCCCGATCTTTAAACTGCCCGTCGGGATCGGTGGGATCAATTTGTTTCCAGTAAAGATCAAGGAGTTTCTCATATAAAAATAAAACAGGATCAAACGTAATCTGCACCGCTTCATAATGCCCTGTGGAGCCTGATGTCACCTCTTTATAGGAGGGATCTTCTGAATTCCCTCCCGTATACCCGGAAACGATCGCCTCAATACCTTCTTGATTCTCAAAGGGTTCCACCATACACCAAAAGCAGCCACCGGCAAACGTTGCTTTCTCCATTTCATCATTCCTTTCGTTTCACGTGAAACATACCCTTCTCTCGATTGTCACTGAACAATCTCACCCTTGAAAATACAGGTGATAATGACTTTGACACCCAGGGTTGAAGGAAGAGTTGCAATGAGGGCAGACTGATTGACAATTCATATATTGTAAAATGGTTAACTCATTCTTGCATTCTCCGCAAAGAACCGCTTTCGTATTCCATTCCTCCGGGGACCATAGAACGGGATGATGATCAGCGATTTCTTCATGGCATGTATGACAAGGATAATAGGTATTACAGCATTTAAATTTAATGGCGATAATATCCTTCTGCGTTCTATAATGCTTACATTTTGTTTTAGAATCTACATCTACGCCAGATACCGGAATCAACTTTTCAGTCATGTTCTTCCTCCCTAATGAGTATGTAGTAGTTTTCGATATTCATTGTTCACATTCCTACAAAAATCTAAAATGAATAACTAGTCTAATGATCTAACTGTACTATACAATGAATAATAACAGAAAGGGAGGGGAAGATTCTTGAAGATAATCGTATTCGGAGCAACCGGCGGCACAGGCAAAGAGGTCATCAAGCAAGCATTGACAGAGGGACATGACGTCACAGCTTTTGTAAGAGATCCATCTAAACTACATGCTGACGATCCACTATTAACCATTATTCAGGGGGATGCTTTAAACGCAAAACAAGTAGAAGGAGCATTAGCGGGACAGGAAGCCGTCATATCCTGTCTCGGTTCGGATGGATTGAAGGAAACAGCCGTCCTTACCGAAATGACAAAAAATATCCTGACCGCCATGAATACCCATCACACTGAGCGAATTGCATACGTAGCATCTGCAGGGATTCACAAAGAAATACCCGGTCTCCAGGGAAAGCTTGCCCAGTTTATCCTGCGGAATGTGTTAAAGGATCATAGAAATGCGGTGGAGGAAATAAAGAAGCATCACGTTCGTTATACCATTGCAAGACCTATGCAGCTGACAACCGAACCCCTGTCAAAGAACTACCGTCAAGATGCCGCCTCTGTCCCGGCTAAGGGACGAAAAATCGGCAGGGCCGACGTCGCTCATTTCCTACTGGAAAGCATCGTTCAAGAGAAAAACGTAGACAAATCGGTTGGTCTGGCCTATTAAAAATGAGAGGGATCAGTCCCTTTCAGTTAGCTCTTATGTTCCAGTATTCCGTTTAGGTCCTCATAAACAAAATCAGGCTTTACGCCAAGTTCGTCCATCACCTTATCCTGGCGGTTGATCCAAGCCGTATTGAACCCAAAGTTGGCGGCTCCAGCAATATCCCATGGGTTTGAAGACATAAACAAGACTTCCTCCCTTTTGACGCCAAGCTTCTTAAGGACAAGCTGATAAGCCATCGGGGTCGGCTTAAACTGCTTGACTTCATCCACTGTCAACACCTCATCCAACAGGTGACTGAATGAAGACTGCTCTACCAGTGGTGAAAGCATATCAAGGGAACCATTTGAGAAGATGGCTGTTTGATAAGATTTCAGTTCCCCGAGTACACTCTCTACTTCCTCATAATGAGTTAATTCCAGGTAAGCATCCATCAATTCCTTCTCTTTGGAATCGGAAAGGTCGACTCCCACATGGACACATGCGTAATGCAGGGCATCCCTGGTGATAGAGTAAAATGTCGTATACGTTCCCATCAGCTGACGGAGAAAGCTATATTCCAATTGTTTCTGACGCCACACCTGACTGATTTCCTCCCCTTTATCGGGAAAGAGTTCATTACATTTTTCTATGACGGAATGGACATCGAATAACGTGCCATACGCATCGAACACGAAAGCTTTTATTGTATGATTTGACATACTTATCCCCCTAACAGATTCTCCTTATATAATAGACCATTTCCGTGATCTTAAACCTCTACAAACCCACTCGAACGAAGGCACATTCATTTTCAGTACGTCTTTGTTTATGGTATAGTACTTCGGGCATCAATATCTATCATGGAGGTGGTCAAAAATGACTGGTGAACAACATGCTCAAGCATCTCCTTCACATACAAAGACGATTCTTTATCTGAGTTTGACGATTTGGCTCGTGGTCATGAATACGACCATGTTCAATGTAGCCCTTCCGAATGTACTGAACGATTTTTCGTTAGCTCCTTCTGAAGGGGCGTGGATCGTATCGGGGTATTCCATCGTCCTTGCCATTTGTACCATTACGTACACCCGCTTGGCTGACTACATCCCGATCAAGCGGTTGCTCATCATTGGGATCACCATCTTCGGCACAGCCTCATTAACGGGCTTCTTTGCCAATACGTTCCCATGGTTATTGCTTTCCCGTTTGTTTCAAGCGGCTGGGGCAGCAGCCATTCCAGGTCTATCCATGGTGTTTGCCGGACGTTTTGTCCCGTTAGAAAGGCGTGGCCGTGCTCTTGCGATGATTGCTTCTGCATCTTCTCTTGGATTTGGGTTGGGGCCCGTTGTGGGAGGCGTCATCACGGATTACCTGAGTTGGAATTATTTATTTCTGATTACATTATGCGTACTTGGGATGATCCCCGTATTGTACCGCTTTCTACCAAATGAGACGACGAGAAAGGGATACTTCGATGTATGGGGAGGTTTCCTGACAGGAATCGGAATCACCTTCTTCCTGCTATTCATCTCGACGTTTCATTGGTACTATTTCGCAGGTGCCGCGGTTTTCTTCGGTGGCTTGTGGATTCGGATCCATAAGATTGAGATCCCCTTTATTCAACCGAGCTTGATTCGGGATAAAGGCTACCGTCAGATTCTCTATATGAGCTTCCTTGGCTTTGTCACCCATTTCGCCATCTTGATCGTCATGCCCCTCATGCTTCAGCATGTATTCGGCAAGAATCCGACGGCTGTCGGATTCATCATCTTCCCTGGTGCGATGCTGTCTGCCGTCGCAGCCATATTTGTAGGAAGACTGATCGACCGATACGGGAATATCAGAGTGTTGTTTCTCGCTCATATTCTTCTTATCGTTTCAACTGTCCTTTTTTATCTCTTATCACCGCACAGTGAATATATGATCATGTTAGCCTATATGTTTACAAGCTTCGGATTTTCCAGTCTTTCTTCAAGCTCGACAAACGAAGTGTCCCGCGTCATGAGCAAGGAATTGACTGCCTCGGGGATTGGGATGAAGCAGCTGATCCACTATGTCGGGAGCGCATCCGGTTCTGTCCTTGGCGGAATCATCGTGGAGATGGGAGGAGCGGATTTCCCGGTGAGCTCATTCCAGAACACTTTCCTGGTTCTGATCGGACTCATGACGGTGTCTCTCTTACTCTTACTTTTATATCGCAGACATGTTCGTCAATCGTAGGTTAGGGGTCCAGGCAGATTTTTCTGCCTGGATTTTTTTTTGACTTTCACACCAGATCTCCATCTATGTGGATTCCCCTCATGCCATTAAGGGTATAGTAAGAAAAAACAGTAGAACAGGGGAATTCATTTGAAGACAAAGAAGAAGTGGTATAAGAAGAAAGGCTGGTTGATCGGTGGGGCCATCATTTTAATCCTGACGGCTGTCATGATATACAACCGCATAAAGCCCCTGCCACCAGGGATATCTTATGCCGGCGACACCTATACCATACCTGACAAGGACGTAGAATTCTTATACGACCTGACCTATCAGAAGGATGGGAAAGAACAATATGATCAATCGATCTTTGATGAAGTCTATCAAACCATTGAAGAAGCAGATGACTTCCTTATTTTGGACTTATTCTTAGTAAATGGATATACAAAAGGGGATCGTGATTATCCTAAAATCAGTGAAACCTTATCCAGGAAGATTAAAGAACAAATGAAAAAGAAGCCCGATTTGAAAGTGGTGTTTATAAGTGATGTCGTCAATAGGACATACGGTTCGCACGAAGCGAAGCAAATCGAGCCATTGGAAAAGCTTGGAGCTGAAGTCGTCTTTACCGATTTGAATCGTCTAAGAGATCCAAATCTCTTATATTCCGGCGTATGGAGAACCGCTTTAGGATGGTTTGGACAGGACGGCTATGGCTGGCTGCCCAACCCGATGGCCCCTTCCGCACCAAAGGTCACGATGAGATCCTATTTAAAACTATTAAATGTGAAAGCCAATCATCGAAAAGTCGTCATCACGGAAGACGCAGGGCTCGTCCTGTCGGCCAACCCCCATGATGCGAGCGGATTTCACTCCAATATCGCGTTCAAGGTAAAAGGGGCTATCCTCCGCGATATGGTCAAAGCCGAAAAGGCAGTGGCGGCTTTTTCAGGTGGAAATCCTGATGCATTCCCTACTGAAGAAGAGGTCAATGATTCCATCAAAGACCTTCCGCCAAGTAAATCGTCTGTAAAGGCTCAGCTCCTGACGGAAAGGGAAATACAAAAAGGCGTGGTAAAGGCTCTAGATGATGCCAAAAAAGGCGACGAAGTCTGGATCGGTATGTTCTACCTCGCCGATCGGGACATTATCGATGCGATAGAAGACGCGGCTGAGCGGAAAGTAGACATACGATTGGTGTTGGACCCGAATCAAAATGCCTTCGGACAAGAGAAAATCGGACTTCCGAATCTCCCCATTGCCGCCGAGCTTCATAAACTGGAGAACGAACATATTACCATCCGGTGGTATAACACGAATAAAGAGCAATATCATACGAAATTCATTTATGTAAAAGGGAAAGATCAAAGCACCGTCATCGGGGGATCTGGTAACTATACGTCCCGGAATATGGATGATTATAATCTTGAGGAAAACCTGAAACTGACGGCCCCTTCAGACAGCGAAACCATGAAGGAAATCGACGACTATTTCGACCGGATATGGAATAACAAGAACGGGACATACACCCTTGACTATGAAAAATATCAGGATAAATTGCCGGCTTTTAAATATGCGATGTATATCCTGCAGAAAATTTTTCAAGTGACAACATATTAGGTTTTGACTTTTGAAAAAAGGGGAAATTAACTTATAACATCATAAAAAAACACTAAATGGAGGTAAGAAAAAATGGGTATCATCTTGTACTTAATTGTTGGTGGAATCATCGGTTGGTTAGCAGGTCTTATATTAGGTAAAAACGTTCCTGGTGGAATCATCGGAAACATCATCGCCGGTATCATCGGTGCCTGGATCGGCGGGGAACTTCTTGGAAGCTTCGGTCCGGACCTTGCAGGAATCGCTATCATCCCGGCATTGATTGGAGCGATCATCTTCGTATTCCTATTAAGCTTACTACTAAGAGGGATGAGAAGAACATCTCATTAAGAATACTAAAAACCCCTGGATTCCAGGGGTTTTTCATTTTGTTCTAAGATGACATAAAAAAACAGCCAATGCTGGCTGTCCTCTTAATACGTCATGGATTTCTTCTGTCTCCTCTTATTCCGATACTTCTTATAAAACGGGTAAATGATAGGTCCCCATTTGATCAGTCTTCCGATTAATCGTTTCATAAAGGTAACCTCCTTTGTATAGTAAACTATACCCGTACAGGCAGAAAGAAAACATATGCTAGAATGAAGGCATATCAGGAGATTTGCTTGATGAATAAATAATACATTTCACATAAGGAGCCACTATGAATATTCTGATTGCCCCCGATTCATATAAAGGAAGTTTAAGTTCACTCGAGGTCGGAGCCATCATGAACAAGGCCTTTCTGGATGAATCCTCAAATTTTCAAACAACTGTCATCACCATGGCAGATGGTGGCGAAGGAACGCTTGACACCTTAATTTACGCTACGGGAGGAAAGAAAGTAAAAACGATTGCAACCGGTCCTTTAGGAGAAAAAGTCCCTACAGAGTACGGTGTGTTAGGGGATCAAAAAACAGCTGTTATTGAAATAGCTTCCATTGCCGGGTTACCAATGGTGCCGATAGAAAGACGGAATCCCTTCTACACAACGTCGTATGGAATCGGAGAAGTCATCACCAGCGCCATTCATGACGGATTCAGAAACTTCATTATTGCTCTCGGCGGGAGCTCGACAAATGATGGGGGATTCGGAATGCTTCAAGCTCTCGGCGTAACCTTCTATAACGAAAAAGGACTCTCTCCTGGGTACTTCGGGAAGGATATGGGGCTTGTTTCCAACGTGGACTGGGGTACACTTCATCCCCTTGTAAACGAGTGTACCTTCGACATCGCCTCAGATGTTGAAAATCCTTTATGCGGGGAAACAGGGGCCTCTTCAGTATTTGGTCCCCAAAAAGGAGCCACCAAGGAACAGGTGAAGGTGCTTGATCACCAGCTATTTCACTTTAGCGAATTGCTTCAAGAGGAAAAAGGAATCAATTTTCGGGATATACCGGGGGCCGGAGCAGCAGGAGGACTTGGGTTTGCCTTTCTTCATTTGAATGGAACAATCGAATCGGGAGCAAAGCTTGTTGCTGAGGCTTCCAATCTTCCCTCTGCCATTCGGAAGGCTGATTGGATTCTCACTGGAGAAGGACAGAGCGATGATCAAACATTGTTTGGTAAACTCCCTTCCTATGTAGCAGCCATGGCAAATCAGCATCACACTCCCGTATCACTTATCTCAGGGAGCTTGGGAAAAGGATGTGAACAATTATACAAAGATTTCACAAGCTGTCATTCCATCGCCACCGGACCCATGACTCTCCAAGATAGCCTCAATCGGGTGGAAGAACTTCTTTACCATGAGACAAGAAATCTTGCTCGGATTTTAAAAAGGACTAGAGGTAAGAACCCTCTGACTGGTAAATAGTAGCATTAACATCTTGTAATCTATAATCCACATGGCCTTTACATACAGCTGATACTCTTGAGTCAGAAAAGGAGGCAGGCAAAATGAATTGGCTTAAAAAAGGATTTGTAATGTTGTTGGCATTTTCTCTTCTTCCACTTTCAGCCCAGGCGCTGGACAGCCCTTTTAGCGCTTCTGGCGATCGGGATGGAGGGATCGGGAACAGTACTCATTACTTAGATGAATTCCCAAATATCTCACTCGATGAAAAGGTTAATCAGATCATTTACCCTCTCTTTGCCACACCGGCTATTAAGAAGAAAGGTGAACAACTTACCTTAAAGATTGATACTCAAGGAAAAGAAGCCGGATCTTGGAACGTGAAATTAAAGCAAACGAATCACTCTTCCCTGACGAGTGATTACGAATTACCTGTCCAATCTGTTCAGCAGGGACAATCTCATTGGAAAGACAGCTCTTCCATTGTCGAGGTCACAGTCCTCATTCCTGAAGGGACCCCGCAGAAATTATATGATTTAGAAGTTTCCTATACCGGTAATGGACAAAGGATCACGGATGAACAACCTCTTTCTGTGAAAGTAGTAGACGAATATAAGAAAGACTTTACTTTCCTACATTTAACGGATACTCACATAGGGTCTCCCCGGAATCTTGGTAGTCCAGATGATCCGTCTTCTTTCACCACCGGCCGGGCACGGGAAACCGGAATGTGGAATCCGAACCCTGAGAAAAGATGGTTATATTTGCAGAAAGCCATTAAAGAAGTCAATTTAAAGAATCCTGATTTTGTGGTCGTGACAGGAGATTTAATGTTCGGTCAACTGAATCCACTCGAATATATTTATGAATACGAAGAAACCTATAAAATGCTTCAAAAGCTGAACGTACCTGTCTATATCGTCCCTGGCAACCATGATTATTACGCCCAGGATGCAACCCTTACGGATGGAGCAAAGTATTGGGAAAAATATTTCGGTCCCCAATATTTCTCCTTTGACTACGGTCCATATGCCCATTTCATCGGGTATAACTCATTTGATTGGCACAAGATTGACCGAAGCGGCACCGGTACGATTTCCGTTCCGACCTGGGGCGGCCAAATCCGTGAAACACAGCTTAATTGGGTCAAACAAGATTTACAAAAGAATGCTCAAACGGCAAAACCCGGGCAAATACGAGGTCTCTTCTCCCATCACAATCCTTTATGGCGGGACAGGGAAATCTGGCCACAAGACGATCCTGACGTACAAGAATACTGGAAGGAATATGATGAACAACATGATCCACAGCGATTGAGCACATTGATTCTCGGGGAAAAACTCGGGATTAAATATGACCAGCAATGGCACGGGGAGAACGCCCGTGAACTAATTGATATCATGAAGGCGAATAATGTGACGGTCAGTCTCCACGGACACACTCACATAGATGATGTCACAAAGAAAGATGGCATATTATATGCAACCACCACGGCCATTGAGCTATCCGGTAAGCCTTGGGTAGGATTCAGGAACTTTTCTGTTCAAAATGGTCAGATCGCATCCTACAATTACGAAGAACCCGGTCATTCCATCCCTGTTTATCAAAACGGAGATACGGAAGGTGGCATCATGTCCTTTGACGCTGCGTATCAGACTGAGAACGATGGGAGTGCCGCTTCTCAGCAGGTAGAGATAATTAATCGTTTAAACAAGCCTTTGGATGTCACGATCCCTTTATATATGAAAGAGGGAGACTATACCGTTTCGAAAGGAAGCATGACACAAAACTACTCTTCAGATGGCAAGCAATATATAGAAGTACACATCACCATTCCGGCGAACCATACTGAGATCACGAATGTTCAAAAGAAATAAGAATGCAAAGATCCCCTTGTCAATAGAGGTTGTAAAGGGGGATCTTTGAATCAAAAAACTGATTCCTGCCCGGGAAATATTGCTTTTCCGGGTTCTTTTCAACATTTAAAAGCGACTGAAAGAATTCAGTCGCTTATTTTTTGCTTATTTACTACTCTTCGATTCCGCAATCTTTCCCAAGAAGAACCCATCGACCTCGCTTATCTTCCCACGCCACATGATCTTCCCTTTTGAAGGGGTAGGTTTGCTGTCCCCACAATACACCTTTGCGTTTTTCAAATGAATAAAATGGGCTTCAGCACTTTGGTTTCCTTCTACAGATTCCCCGGCTTTGGCGAGCTCCTCACTCAGCTTCTGAGCTACATCACTGCCATCCTCAAAGGTTTCACTCAATGAATCGAAGTATTCCTTTGCGGAGACGAGGGTACCTGTTACGACAGCTCCCTTGACGTTTAAGGTGATGTCTAATGAAAAATCATGCTTGTTTGATGCCTGTACAAAAAATTCTAAGATGCTATCCTTCCCTGTACCTGATTCTACACTCATTTTCACATCTCCTTTATCGTTAAGCTACAGTATCATCCTCGGTTGAAAGTGTTGTATCTTCGTCTTGATCTTCGGCTTTATCATCATCTTTTTTTGCCGATTTTTTACTTTTAGCTGAAGACTTGCGAGTAGAACGCTTCTTTCCCTTTGAACCAGATTTACCGTTTGATTTCTTCTTGCCTGAAGCTTCTTCCTCGTCTTCGCTATCTTCTTCGTCGTCTGCGTTTTCATCTTCATCAGTATCTTCGTCTTCTTCATCCTCTTCCTCTTCATCAGATGCTTCTTCCTTAGACTTTTTAGAAGATTTCTTACTTGAAGATGTTTCTTCTTTGTCTTCTTCATCTTCGTCTTCCTCATCATCGCTTTCATCTTCACGTGCTGCGGCAATTTGATTCATTTTTTCTTCTAATTGCTGCAAGCGGTTCTGAAGCTCTTCATTTTCCTGTTTAAGAGCTTCATAGTCCTGGTTCGACTCTTCCTCCTGGCTGTTCGTATCTGTTGAATTTACGGCCGTTTCCGAGTCTTCAGAAGCCTCTCCCTCTTTATCACGCTTAAACAGGTTGGCTGTTGACGATTTCAACGTGACAGCGGCTTTTCTTGATCTTTCTTTTGCCGCTTTCCCGAAGTCCAGGCTTTTGCTCTTGATCTTCTCCTGATCTATACGATCCAGAAGTTTCTTTCCATTTTCAGGTGTTGCCAAATATCCTACAGTTGCTCCCAACAGACTTCCAGCTACAGTTCTCTTAATAGGTCCACTTCTTCTTGTCTTGTTCTCATTCGTTGCATTCTTTTCCTGTCCTTGATTCTCAATTGTTGTGTTTTGCGTATTATTTTTTTCTGCCATCGGTAAAACCTCCAATTAGTTTGTTGTTTCCGCCGAATTAAGACGGTTTGTATCCAGTTTCTTTTCCAGTGATTCCAGTCGTCCCTGTAATTTCTTATTTTCCTCTTCCAGTACCCTCGTGTTGTTATCTGCGGCTTTGGAACTTAAGTAAGGGTCATTTTCCCACCAGTCCATGCCTATTTCTTTTGCTTTATCTACAGAAGCAACAATTAAGCGGATCTTTATCGTAAGCAACTCGACATCGGCGATTCCCACCGTAATATCTCCTGCCACGACAACTCCTTTATCTAAAATCTTTTCTAATACATCCACGATTGTGTTGGATTGTACCGGATGCTCCATACCCATCATGTAACCTCCCTAATCGCCATTACATTAAACTCCCTAAAGGACCAAGATCTATATTCAAGTCTTCTGCATCAAGACCAAATACGTCTTTCAACTCTTCCATTTTTTCTTCTAAGTTCATTAGGGCAATGCCCAGATTCTCCACTTGTTCATCCGTTAACGTACCGCCTTCTACACGCCGCATGGCATGTCTCTCGACGATTTGCCTTAATAGTTCTACAACGGTCAATACAAGCTGCGCCAATCCTTGTTCTGCTTTTTCCGGGTCGAAATTAATTCGCCCATTTGTCCCGCTGGCCTGTTGCATGAATCAATCCCTCCCTTTCTTGATCAAATTGATCGGACGTTATCGTTTTGCGCGTTCCCTGTT
This sequence comes from Bacillus sp. NTK074B, assembly GCF_017303375.1. GTDB lineage: Bacteria > Bacillota > Bacilli > Bacillales > Bacillaceae_B > Rossellomorea. Next base: position 68,660 of record NZ_JAFKOH010000012.1, read on the forward strand.
TATGTTGAACCAATGTTTCCACTGAGGAAATCAGCACTCGCAAATCCAGATACACGAGGTCAACCCCGGCAATGGATATAATCAAATCTCCCTTAATTGCCACACCTTTATCGAGAATGACATCTAAAATATCAATTAGGGCTATATCTTTGTTCTCGATCGATTCTCTGACTGTCATATTTCTCATTCCTTATTTTGTGATTAAGAAAAACTAGAAAAATGATAAGGTGGCCAAGGGCCGGATGCTTCAATTTTCCAACCTGCGTGTCCCAGTTCTTCTTCGTATTGCTTTATTTCTTCGACAAATTCATCTACTTTGGATGCAGGAAGGAGAAATACACTATTCCAAGTCATATGTTCCTGTCGGCCTGTTACATCCTTACTCCAATTTTTTTTGATATTCCCATGCAGGGAATGTTCTTTCAGCTTTTCATGAACTTCTTCACAAAGTCGGTTCTTCTCGTTTTCTAGTTCTCGATCAATCAGCTGATCGATTTTTTTCTTTTCGAAGAACTGCCTGCCCTTTGGTAATTCGCTGATTTCTTTCCTTTTGGCTTCGATGGATGGATGGTTTTCACTAACCTGCTCTTTCAGCAGCTTATCGTCACAGTAGATTTTGACGTTCCACTCTTCGTTGCCATCCAGCTGTTCAAAGGTCGTTTCCAGCTTGTTTCGATTACCTTCTATTGTGGATTTAAGGCTATCCTCGTTTTTGTATAATGTACAAAACTTCAAGGGGACGATGGTGTACAACTTTGAAACCATCAATACCGTTTCGTGATGATGAAACGCCTTTTCCTGAAGCCAGTCCATGTCGTTATCAACTTTGTCCTTAATCATCTCTTCAGAGTATTCATTTGATGGTAAATCACAAACAATGGCTGTCACTTCTCCAATTTCAACCGTGTACAGTTCACTTTCTCCATCGAATCCTTTCATGGAGGGCAGGTTTTCGTTCGTCGCTTCTTTTGTCGGAATCAATCCGTATAAATAAAGTAAATCGTTCATTTGATCACCCTTGTTTCTTTTTCGTTAGTTCTTCCCACTGCTCCATTTCTAACTGCTTCGCTATTTCATACCTTGTGAGCAGTTCATCTTCTTTTTCCTGGTAAGCTTCCTCAGGAATTTCTCCTAATTCATACATCATTTGAAGCTGAATCAATTTTTGTTGAATGGTAGGAAGGTCGTACAATTCTTTGTCTGCTTCTTCTTTGATCTTTTCTGCGACTTTTTTGACTAAATTAATTGGTGCACTCACCAATTTATGAATCATCAGCCTTCCTCAACCTTCAAGCGAATGTTGACAAAATTGTAAGCCGGCCAAGGACCGCTGTAATTAAATTCGACCTTATCCTTCCATTTTTCATGTGCTTCATTGACCTTTTGATCGAACAACTCTTCCTGATCCCGCTCAATTAAGAAAGAAGCGTTAAGAAGCATTTTCTCACTTGAAGGTTCGTTGGCCTTTGCGGATACTGCCGCTTCCTCAAGGGGTGCGTATACTTCTTCCTTCATCTCACTTTGCAGGGAAGCAAATAACTTCTGAGCCATTCCGCCAAGCTGAATGCGGTCATAATACGCAGCCGATTCTGATTTCCCTTTAACGGCTGTGGCCATTTTTTCTACCTGAGGATTATCTTTTACCATGGCTTCAAGCCATTCCTTCTTACCGATAACCTTTAAACCCAGCTCGATTTTCCCTTTAATTGCCGGGAAAAGAGTTTCAAATTGCGGATAAAGATTTTCAAGTAAGGCTTCTACATCGTCCCTTGTTTTAAAAACATTTCCGAAGCTGATCGGGATCACTGTATCTTTTTGTTCCATCACCCGGGATACAGCATCCTGGTGCATCAGTAAATTCTGCTTCTTAGGATGATAAATTTTCATCGGTACTTCTGCCGCTACCATAGCTGCGTCCTTATGTTTGATCGTGAACGTCTCTCGTTCTTCGCCTTCTATTTCAATCGAACCGAATTGATCGTCTTCATTGGTTTGTATGGCACAAAATAGATAGATTCCCATTTCTTCCTGACTCATTATAAAACTCTCCTTTAATCCTCAGATACTTTCATTCTCTTACATGCCTCTATAATGAATTGTTCTGCTTTTTCTTGTGAGTTTTCTCCGTCGATACATCGACTTATACTATGTGCTGCTATATCAATACATAGACGTTGAAAATCTGTATCCTTACCGTCTATGGGAATGTCTGATTCAATGGCGAGTCTTGCAATCATTAAGGAAGCGCGCAAGCTCGGTCCGTTCATTTCATTTGTACATTGATCGCGTAATGTTGAGATGAGTGTAGTAATGGCTCTTGCTTCACTCATAACCAGGTTCGCTTTTTCTGATACTATCTTCGCCTCTTGTTCTGCTCCCTTGTAATCTACGTTGATCGTGATTAACCTGTCGAGTAGAGCATCCTGTGTTTGATAGACCCCTGCATACTCTGCAGGATTACTAGTAAATATGATGGCAAATTCCGGATGTACTCTAATAAAAGGCTCTGTCAATTTTGAACCGTACAAAGGAATGATTCCTTCTTCCAAAATGGATAGGAAGATATTATTCGTCGTCGGCTGTGATCGTGTAAATTCATCGTATACAAGGGTATAACCATTCTTGACGGCTTCCAGTAAACGTCCGTCTCTCCATGTCTCTGTGACGCTTTCGTCCTTTTTATAAACGGATCGTACATATTGATCAACAACCTTTTTACTTGTATAACCCGTAAAATCACCGATTAGGTCTTTATTATTCAGTTCATGATTACCGTGCGTGAGCATCACCGGTCTTTTTCTCTTTTTCGCAAGGGCGAGTGCAAGAGATGTTTTCCCGGCCCCGGAAGGACCCGTGAAATGCACAGGATATCCAGCTTTAAGGTATTGCAATGAACGCGAAAGCAATTCCTTCGTTTCATCATCTTGTATTAATGCCCTGCTATCCTTTTTGATCCGTTTAGTTAAGACCGTCACGTACCATTCCCTCCTACTCGCTCATCCACTACATTTCCTGTCCAATAGCACTTCTGTAACGGATATCCCGTCTTTTAAATGACGTGACTTCTTTTTCTTTATTCAGAAGTACATCATATGTTCCAAGCATTTCGTCTTTCGCATATTTCTTCATATATTCTTTTTCTTCAATGACTTCCACCTGCAGTTTCCAGCCTTCATCCTCTGTCAGTTCAACTGACGTAATTTTATGGACGGGAGCTACATGTTCATTGAAGAAATTCGTCACACTATTCATGATTTCTTTGATTACCATAGTTGCCTCCTACTGTAGATGAAGGGGAGGGTGCCGATAACGGCCCCCTTCAACTCCTGATTCCTTTGCTGTCATTCCTATTAAATGCTGAACTGTGAACTTCTTTCATTCTGCTGCGTGGCAAGACCGTTTTCTTCGACGTCATCCCGTAAGAGACCTACTGCTTCTGCGTAACGCAACCATGTATCTACGCTGGCAATGACGACCCTTGCTTCAACGGTCAATATTTCAATTCCAACGACAGATACTCTTGCAAATGCGTCAATGACGATTCCCTTGTCCAGAATACGGTCGATGACTTCTGCTAAACTTGAACTGTTATTACTTTTTTGTATAGCCAATTGGTATTCTCCTTCCGGTGTTTAAGAACAGATTGTCTTAATGTCTTTTGAAGATTTAATATTTTCTGAACTCTTTATTTCGGTGGAGCTCTTAATGTTAAAGGAACTCTTGATGTCACTTGATCCCTTAATATTTCCCACGCCTTTGATTTTTGTTTGTTTATCATTTGAGGAAGAAATTTTCTCTTGAAATTCTTCTCCTGCTTCTTTTGCATTTCCTAGCTTTTCCCGTACGGAAAGCAGGACATCCTGTACTTTTTCCTTTGCTTCTTCTGCTTTTGTGTGAACTTTGTCGGCATTTTTCTCTTTTGCGTTCTCTAACTCCTCTGATGCTTCGTTAGCTTTGGATTGAAGGCCGTCTTCCACACTGTTCACAAATGTTTCTTTCGCTTTCTCTTTCAACTTGTCTTTCACAGGCTCTGGAGCATGGTCGTATGCTTTTTTAGCCATCTTGCCAACTGCTTTTTTCACAGGTTTACTCATGTAATGCCCCCTTCAGGGATGCGATTATTTCTTAGACTCCACCAGGCTGTTCAGCATTTCTTCGATACGTTCTAAACGGTCATTCAAATTCTTGTTTTCTTCTTTGATTTCTTCTAATTCTTCTGATTGCCTGGAAGAATTTTCACTGCTTTCAGCCTTGGCATCCGACGCCTCATCTTTTATCTTCTTAGGTGACAGCAAGCCACCTTCAAGCCTGCTCATATAACCGGTGGCGGATTGTCTAAGGGTGATGATCGCTTGCTCAGTCAGGAATTCCTGGGCTGACCTCCGCAATTCTTTACTTGCCGCTTTCATCACATCTGATTTTCCTAAGCTGTCCACTACTTTTTTTCCTGTACCCGGATTTGAAAGTAATCCGAGACCGGCTCCGACTACTCCACCGATGATTGCGTAATTCATGGATTGTCTGTTTTCAGCTGATTGTTCTTCGTTTCCTTCTGTATTCTTCGTTTCCTCGACTTGTTGACTGCTTTTCACTTCCGCCATATTCATCCTCTTTTCTATTAAAATAGTAAAACTATATTTCATTTACTTGTTTAAATGCTGAATGCTGTTCCTCTTTCATTTTCCTGCTTGGCAAGACCTTCTTCCTGAACTTCGTCTCTTAGAAGCCCAACTGCTTCTGCATATCGTAACCATGTATCCACACTCGCAATGACAACCCGTGCTTCTATTGTCAGAATCTCGATACCTACTAAGGAAACTCTTGCAAAGGCATCAATGACGATCCCTTTATCCAGGATTCTATCGATTACTTCCGCGAGACTTGAGCTATCATTACTTTTTTGAATACTCATCGAATCTCTCCTCTTTAGTGGTTTAACCAATGACGTGCTTCTATTCTGTTTAATCGGTGTTTACCTCGATTGGGGTTATGCATAAACCAGGTCATGGGAATCATTTGAAATAAACTGCCATTTTTTATACATGTTTTAATTAACGGAAGGTACCCTGTAACATTTTTTTCTTAGAGACATATAAGATTGTGAGGTTGGAGTAGAAAATATAATTCAAATAAGACAAATTGGTTACAGTTCTAACTTTAATAGCTGGTTGAATTCAGAAGGGAAGTGTGCTTTGAAATAGAGGGGACACTGTGGACTTTTTTCTGTATCCTGAGGTCGCTTAAACTCAAAAGAACCCGAAGCTGCATACGCTTCGGGTTCTTCTTTATTTATTCATCTGAGCAAGGAAATCACCCAATAGATCGTCCATTGATTCTTCTTTGGGCTCTTCGTGGGCGGATTGCTGGGGTTTCATGGCATTGTCCCAGTCAAAGTTGTCCAATTCTTCATCTGTAGAGTGTGAGCGCTCGTCCTCTACTTCTTCAGGTGAATCATCTATCACTTGATCAAGGGACCATTCCCGTGAGGTATCGTGACTTGCTGCCGATTCTTCCTGAAGATAGAGAGCTTCATTGATATCCAATGAGTTACTGCTTATGGAAGCAAGCAGGGAGGCCGTACGCACCGGATTGGAAAGAAGCTGGTACACGATGCTCCCTAAGAGCGCTTCTGAATGTTCATGCTTTAACCAATCACGTTGGGACTTGTCCAGGCCCTTCGGAAGGGGGATCGTAATCGCTTCCCGCTGTTTGGAAATTGTATCATTCACACCGTTCAATACAAGCTCTGCAATTTTACTGGAGAAATTTCGTTTCTCCGTCTCCTTCAGCTTTTGCAGATGCTTTAATACATGGTCAGGTGTATCAGAAGGAAGCCGAAACGTAATCGGCTGACCCCTCGACATCCCTTTTTCTTTCATACCATCACCCTATTTGGTTTTCGCTAATTTTTGTTCGTCTTTCTGGACTTGTTGCTGTTTTTCATTCTTCCTTGAAAAGTCAGCAATCAGCTTGTAGTAGGCATTGGCCATCATCCAAATGCTTTCCTTCTCATCTTCAAAGAAGTCGATATTATACCCATCAAGATTATTATTAAGCGTTTTGATATATTCTTTCAGGACGCTTGATCCACCACCGATGAAGTAGCAGATTTCCGTTTGGGAATTCTTTTGCCACATATTGCGAAGGTGACGGTATTGCTTTTTAGCCAATTCAAGCATAATGCGGTCCACAATGTCATGGACGCTTGTACGACTTCCTTTGACCATGATATGATTACGATCATTCTTCTTCGTGATGATTTCCACCACATCACGACGGCTGTCAAGCTCAATGCCGTGTCTTGAACGGATTTCCTCACGGATCAATTCAAGGGATTCAGATACTCCCAGGTTAAAACCTTGAGCTTTATCATCATCTACTTTGCGATCTTTGATGACCGCGATATCCGTTGATAATCCACCAATATCCTGAATCAGGATGCGCTTATCAATCAAATCTTTATTGATGATATTTGCATTGTTATCCATTACAAGGTTGATAAATGCAGCAAACCCTTCAGGATACACCTTCACTTCATCAAATTTGATATTCACTTTGATGCCTTGATAGCGGGGAGTGACAAGAAACTCGACCTGGTGTACGGATCCTAACAATCTTGAACGGTACCCAACATCTTTACCTTCCTTCACTTCGCGGAGGGGAAGACCTGTTCCAAGCGTATAGTTTGCTTCTATTACATTATTATTCTTTTTAAAAAGATCGTTGCGCGCTGCATCTAAAGCGATCGAAGCAAATAGCATGACCAGTGTTTGATCTTCTTCTGATTTGCTGCTGCCCGGATCAAGTTCCGTTGAGTTATTGCTCTTCGTCGCAAGATTACCGACACGATAAATCGCATTATTGTCTTTCAAAGCAGGGGAGTGGACACGGATATGTATGCCATCTAGTGGGTCTTGTGTATCCAGCTCCTCGATTCCGATGATCGGACGATCTTCAATATCCCGAGCGATGACATTCGGAATATTCACCTCAGCGTCCATTTTTCCAAAAATACCTTTTAAAGAATCATTACCAACATCAATGGCTGCAATTCGAGAATTCATCATTAAAATCATCCTTTCATTCATGAGTAAGAATTTATCAAAAAATTTCAACTCTTACTTTCAGATTATACAATTTCTCGTCTCCGGTCAATCCTACTTTTCTATCGAAAATCAAAGAGTGAGTTCAGGAAGTTGTATACATTTTTGTATCGTTGTACACGTATTTTGTACACATCCCTTTAAATCAACATGTGTACTATTTTGTTTACATGTATACATTTTTGTCTACAATTGTGTACGTTATTGTTTACATGTATACATTTTTGTAAACTTTACGATTTTTACATAATCTTACTTCAATTGGTGCTCATTCTACTACTATATAAAACCAGCGAACTACCATATTTTTGAAAATTAAAAGGGAAAAATGGTGATGACAAAAAACCGAAATGATAAATAATGAAGAGTAGACCGACGGGTTGAAAAGAGGGAGAAGATTGTCGATTAAAGAAGAAATGTGAAAGAAAGGCACAGCTCTTTAGGGGGAGAAGCTAGTAAAAGATATAAAAAGGCTTCGACACTCCACAGTGCCGAATCCTTCCCCATTCATTTCATTATTGAGCTGTATATCCTCCGTCTATGACAACGGCCTGCCCTGTGACACTACCAGCTTTATCACTGGACAGGAACATGGCATAATCCGCAATCTCACTGACATCCAGCAAACGTTTTTGAGGGACTAAAGGATAGATGACTTCTTCCAGAACTTTCTCTAACGGTACATTGCGTGTAGTGGCGATGTCCTTTAGCTGTCCTCTGACGAGTGGCGTATCCACATAACCAGGGCAAATGGAATTCACTGTAATACCAAATGGAGCCGACTCCAGGGCTGCCACTTTCGTTAAGCCGATTACACCGTGTTTTGCACTGTTGTAAGCAGCTTTTCCAGCAAAACCAACTAAACCGTTAATGGAAGATACATTGATAATCCGTCCAAATGCTTGATCCTTCATGATAGGAAGGACGTGCTTGATGGCGACGAAAGGTGCTGTAAGCATGATCTTAATCATAAGTTCGAATTTTGCCGTCGGGAACTCCTCGATTGGTGACACATGCTGTAATCCTGCATTATTCACCAGGACATCAATGCGTCCATACTGTTTGTAAGCTGTGTCAATCATGTTCTTGATATCTTCTTCCCTCGTTACATCTGCTTTAAGCCCAATCGCTTCATACCCCATATCTCTAAGGTTGTTTGCCGCTGCCTGAACGCCTTCTTCATTGAGATCCGTCAGTACTACTTTACTTCCGTTTTCTGCATAGGATTTTCCTAATTCAAAGCCAATTCCGCTTGCTGAACCTGTAATTAACACTACTTTATTTTCTACCATTTCCAAACACTCCTTTAAAATTATATTAGACCGATGCTTGCCATAATGATTCCTGCGATCACTGCAATCGTAGGGATGACCAGCCCGACCATGAATACATCCTTATAACAGTCTTTATGGGTTACATTCGTCACTGCCAAAAGCGTCAGTAATGCTCCATTATGAGGCAGGATCGATGCACCTGAAGCAATCGATGCCATACGGTGAAATGCTTCGGGACTGATGCCCGTCGTCTGTGACAATTGGTAATAGGTATCGCCCAGTGCCTGCATGGCAATTCCCATTCCACCTGAAGCAGAACCGGTGATCATGGCAAGGATCTGTACGATCAATGACTCAGAAATCAAGGGATTTGACGAGATTCCCAAGACTAGATCCGTGATGCGGTCAAAGTCAGGTACACTCGTCACGACTGCACCGAATCCTACTGCTGCACTGGTATTGATGATGGCCATGACAGAGCCTTTTGCTCCTTCATTAATGGAAGGGATGAATATCTTGTATCGACTCACATTTATAATGAGAATCAGCATGATCCCTGCCAGCAAAGATGGGATGGCATCTACTTTCATTCCGTTTAATAACACAACAACCAGCAGCAGTGGCAGAAGAGAAATGATCCAATTGGGTAATTCTTGTTTTTCACTTTTCTCCTGAGATCCTGAACGATTGTTTTCTTTGAACGTTTGGCCTTTGGCTGCCATCTTCTTCTGCCGGCCTACAAGCCAGAAGTATCCACCTACAGCCATGATGAGGGATGCGACTACCCCCATCCACGAACCTGCCATGGGTGAAGTGTGAAACGTTTTCATGGGGATCAAGTTTTGGATTTGCGGTGTTCCGGGAACAGCCGTCATAGTGAACGTGAATGCACCAAGTACAATGGTCGGTGCAATAAGATTTCTGGATATATCCGCGTTCCTGAATAAAGCCAAAGCGATGGGATAAATCGCAAACACAACGACAAAGAGACTCACGCCACCATAGGTCAGAACAGCCGAAGCGACGAGTACACCAAGAATCGCACGCTTCTCCCCAATCATTTTAGTGATTTGGTAAGCAACCGATTTGGCAGCACCCGTATCTTCCATCAGCTTTCCAAATACGGCTCCCAATAAGAAAATCGGAAACCATTGCTTGGCAAAATCCACGAATCCCGACATATACGTGTTGGTATACGCATCCATCAGATCCATACCGCTCATCAGCGCGACTATGCCTGCGACGATCGGTGCAATCCATATGATGGACCACCCCAGATAGGCAAAGACCATCAACAGGGTCAAACCTATTAAAATACTAAACAACTTCTTTCCACCCTTCTAAAGAAAACAGAAAGAGAGTACACGATTCCGCTCCCCTCTTCCAACGTTTAAACAATTAAAATTTTTGACGTAAGAAAGTTTACTCCTCTCCTATTAATAAGTAAAATGAATTAAAACTATATTTGTCATACAAAAAAGTTATAGATTGAAAAGGAGAGATACCACTTGGATATACGCCAGCTTACCTACTTTAATGAAGTGGCCAAATATAAAAGTTTCACGAAGGCTTCAAATGTACTTCATCTATCACAGCCTACCCTCAGCAAAATGGTCCGGAGCCTTGAAGATGAATTGGATATGGAACTGATTGACCGGTCAGCACGGCAAATCGAATTGACGGAGGCAGGGGAAATCGTTTATGAGCAGGGGCAGGTGATCCTTGAATCTCTGGATCACCTGTCCACACATCTTTATGATTTGATGAATTTAAAAAAGGGGAAAATCAAAATCGGGATTCCTCCGTTGATCGGATTTTTGTTTTTTCCAAGCATCATAAAAAAATTCAAGACGTTGTATCCAGATGTTCAGATACAGCTAAACGAGTTTGGGGCAAATAAAGTTGAAGAAGAGGTGGGAGACGGAAAGCTCGACCTTGGGGTAGTCGTGTTGCCGATGGATGAGGATGAATTCGATGTCGTCCCATTCGTTTCCGAAAAGCATATGTTATTTGTCCATCACTCTCATCCATTGGCAGGAAAAGAGTCGGTGGAGATGCAGGAATTACATGATGAAGACTTCATCCTCTTCAGTGAAGATTTCGCGCTTCACGACAAGATCATTGATGAATGCAGAAAAGCGGGCTTCCATCCTAAGATCGCTTATGAGAGCTCACAGTGGGACTTCATAGGGGAAATGATCGGACAGAACCTAGGGATTTCGATCTTTCCTCAATCGATTTCCAAGAAGGTGGATCAAAATGTAGTGAAATCTATTCCCATCGTCAATCCAACCGTTCCGTGGAATTTAGGAATCATCACAAAAAAGGGAAGATACGAATCCTATGCTGTACGGGAATTTAAAAAAATGCTGGATCTCCGATAAAATATAACTTTATTGCATACATTTAATAAATAATATGAATTTTACGCATAGATTATCCAGCGATATAGTATACCTGTAGAACATAATCAGGAGGTATACAAAATGAATGAAAGCAGATATCAACACGGATTAGACAAACTGATGGAATACACACTGAAAGATAATGAGGATATTTCAACTCATCTGAAAATTTCAGAAGCGCTGGAGGATATCGCTCCCGATGTAGGAAAATACATCATTGAATTTGCGTACGGTGATATCTATTCCCGTTCTGGATTGACGAACAAGCAACGAGCCATCGTAACGATTTCATCCCTCGTGACACAAGGGACGGAGCCTCAGCTTGAACTTCATATCAATACGGGACTGACTGCGGGGCTAACAGAGGAAGAAATCGTCGAGAGCATTACACATTTGATTCCTTACACAGGCTTTCCACGCGTTCTTAATGCCCTTACGGTTGCAAAGAAGGTTTTCGCTATGCGTCGTGAGGAAAAACACTGATGAAGAAAGGCCTGACGATATCGTCAGGCCTTTCTTCATTATAAGGGTTACAAGGGCTTTTTCACCTCTAACACTACCTTACCCTTAGCTCTGCCTGTTTCGACGTAATGAATGGCTTCCTGAGCCTCCTCAAGGCGGTAAACCCTATCCACCACAGGTCGTATTCTCCCTTGTTCCACAAGATCTTTGATTTTACTAAGCTGTTTTCCGCTCGGTTTCATAAACAGGAAGTGATAGTCTACGTTATATTTTTGCTCGAGAGCCGTTATTTGCCTGCTCACGATAGAGAATACAATGCGCTTTAGTAAACCCAACTTGTTTTCTACAGCGAATCTACCGTTTGGCACTGCTGATACCGACACGATTCTTCCATGCGGTTTTACTACCCGGAACGAACGGTTCAGGGATTCCCCTCCGAGCGTATCGAATACCGCATCGAATTCTTCTAGAACTTCCTCAAATGGTTGTTCCCTATAATTGATCACCCGATCCGCTCCAAGGGACGAAACCATATCGTGCCCTTTTTCACTTGCCGTAGTCGCTACATACGCTCCCATTTCCTTCGCAAGCTGAATGGCAAAAGTCCCGACTCCCCCTGCTCCTGCATGAATAAGGATTTTCTGATTCGGTTTAAGTTCGAGGACATCATGGAATGCCTGCCACGTAGTCAGGCCAACAAGCGGAAGGGAAGCTGCCTCTACGAACGTCAGGTTGTCAGGTTTCAACGACACGTCGTCTTCATGAACAGAAAGATATTCGGCGAACGTGCCGATCCTGTTCTTCCTAGGCCTGCCGTATACTTCATCCCCCACCTGAAACTTACGAACCTTTTCACCGGTTTGAATCACTGTTCCGGAGAAATCATTCCCCAGTACGAGTGGCATGTTATAATTCAACAGCATTTTCACCTTGCCGTCCCTGATCTTGAAGTCGATCGGATTCAGGCTCGCAGCGTAAACCTCGACTAAAACATCATGTTCTCCCACTTCAGGAACAGAAAGCTCCGTCACCTCTAAAGGAGTGTCCTTACCATACTTCTTTATGGCCATAGCTTTCATATACTTCCTCCTCATACTTAAAGTTTAAATGTTTAATCATATAAACATATTATGTAGAAATGGACTTCATCCGTCAATAAAATTGCATAGATAACGGTTTATACTATTTTGTATATTGGTAGAAACGCCCTCACTGATAATCTATATTTCTCTAAATTAAACAGCTTCTTTATACGTCATATGGCAAAACTATTGGATTTCCTATACAATTTATGTAAACAGCAAGATTGTGTGGTGACTTTATTGAAACTATTACTCATTGAAGATGATACTTCCCTATTTAACGAAATCAAGGAACGGCTTTCCCAATGGTCCTACGAAGTGTATGGAATCACGGACTTCCATCATGTGATGCAGGAGTTTGCAGATGTAAAGCCTGATCTTGTGATTATTGATATTCAATTGCCTAAGTTTGACGGCTTCCATTGGTGCAGGATGATCCGATCCCATTCAAACGTACCGATCCTGTTCCTGTCCTCCCGGGATCATCCGACGGATATGGTCATGTCCATGCAGCTTGGAGCGGATGACTTCATCCAGAAGCCTTTCCATTTCGATGTGATGATCGCCAAGATCCAGGCGACTCTCAGGAGGGTGTATAACTATAACACTGAACAGGTCAGCATCAAGACATGGTGTGGGGCGACTGTTGACTTTGAACGAAATACGGTAACGAATGAACAGGGATCCGTTGAATTGACGAAGAATGAAATGTATATTTTGAAGCTACTCATTGACCAGAAGAATAAAATTGTGATGAGGGACGACCTCATCAACAGACTGTGGGACGACAAGCGATTTATCAGTGACAACACGTTGACCGTCAATGTGAACCGCCTCAGGAAGACTCTTGAAGAGATCGGACTTGGCCGCTTTATTGAAACGAAGGTCGGCCAGGGGTATATGGCCATTGAAGAGGATTCTCCATGATCCGGACGTATATATGGGAACGAATAAGCTGGATATCGTTCGTAATTGTTCTTCATCTGTTCTGGCTTTTTATCGCTTATATTGATTCGGCCATCCCTTTGCAGCCGATCTTGTATATGGTGTTCCTTTCCCTGTTCTTTTTCATGGTATTTGTTTTCATCCGATACCAGAAGGAAACCCGTTTCTTCAAACGACTGAAAGAATGGGATCATAACCTCCATATGACTGGGGTGGATGCCCCGGATTCCCCATTTGAAGAAATCATCTCAGATAGTTTGTCTGAGCAGGCAGCCCTCCTAAGACAGGCTGCTTCCGAGAATCGAGTGATGCTCGAACAGGAAAAGGATGACCTGCTGTCCTGGATTCATGAAGTGAAAACCCCTCTGACGGCATTGCACTTAATGATAGAACGTGTGCAGGAAGAGTCTTTGAGGGCACCGTTAAAATACGAATGGCTACGGATCCACCTATTATTGGATCAGCAGCTTCACCAGAAGCGGATGACGTTCATGGAGAATGATTTGTACATAGAAGATACGGATCTGGAACCCGTTATTTTTCAGGAAATAAAAACGCTGCAATCCTGGTGTATCCAGAAAGGAATTGGGTTTGATCTTCAACTGGGAGTCACGAACGTACTAAGCGATGCGAAATGGCTTGCATTTATGATCAGGCAGCTTTTAACCAATGCCGTTAAATACAGCAAGGAGTCGGACATTGTCATAGCAAGTGAACGGAGGGAAGGAAAAGTGACACTCACCCTTCAGGACTCCGGCAGGGGGATCGACCCCAGAGACATGCCGAGGATCTTTGACAAGGGCTTCACCTCCACTCTCGACCACCATGATCACGCTTCTACCGGAATGGGGTTATATTTAACCAAAAGAGTGGCGGAACCCTTACTTATTTCTGTCGGAATCGAGTCCAAAAGAGGGGAAGGGACCACGGTCACCCTCACCTTCCCTGAGAAAAATGATTTCGTTCAACTTACTGGCGTGTGACAAAAATGTCACATGCTTTTCTATTTTGTTCGAACAATAAAAGGAAAAGAATCTTCCTGCTTTTTATAATGAAGGTATCAAATCAAAGGAGTTTTTCGGTATGACCATATTAGAAGCAAACAAACTTCATAAAAGCTATGGAAATAAATTTAATAAGCAGGAAGTATTGAAAGGGATCGACCTCTCGATCCAAAAAGGGGAATTCGTCAGTATCATGGGTGCATCGGGATCAGGTAAGACCACCCTCCTGAATGTCCTTTCCTCCATCGATAAAGTAAGTGAAGGGTCTATTAAAATTGAGAGTAATGAAATGACGGCGATGAAAGAAAAACAGCTCGCACAGTTCAGAAAGAATCACTTGGGCTTTATTTTCCAAGACTATAATCTATTGGACACCTTAACGGTGAAAGAAAATATCCTTCTGCCTTTATCCATTACTAAGACTCCGAAGAAGGAAGCCGACCAGAAGTTCAATGACCTTGCTTCAGAACTCGGGATCCTTGAACTGAAAGATAAATACCCGAATGAAATATCAGGCGGACAGAAACAGCGGACATCCGCTGCACGTGCCTTCATCCATGAACCAAGCATCATTTTCGCAGATGAACCGACGGGTGCCCTGGACTCGAAATCAGCTTCTGATCTCCTGAACAAACTGAGCGACCTCAACCAAAAGCTGAAGGCGACAATCGTCATGGTGACGCATGATCCCGTTGCGGCCAGCTACTGCAGCCGGGTCGTCTTCATCAAAGACGGGCAGATCTATACTCAATTAACAAAAGGCGACCAGGAAAGACAGCATTTCTTCCGTGACATCATGAAAACCCAAGGCGTACTCGGTGGTGTTCAGAATGAATCTTAATACCCTGATCATCAGGAATCTGAAGAAGAACCTGAAGAACTATTACCTGTATGTATTTGCCTTGATTTTCAGCGTCGCCCTTTATTTCGCCTTTGTCACCCTTCAGTATGATCCATCCATGGATGCAACAAAGGGAACCATTAAGGGAGGGGCTGCGGTAAAGGCCGCATCTGTCCTGCTGGTCGCCATTGTCTCGATCTTTCTTTTATACGCCAATACCCTTTTCATCAAAAGACGAAGTAAAGAAATCGGTTTATTTCAGTTAATCGGTATGACAAAGAATAAAATCTTCCGCATATTAAGTGTGGAGAATTTCATCCTTTATTTCGGTTCTTTGATACTTGGTATTCTGATCGGGTTTTCTTTCTCTAAGCTCATCATCATGATTTTATTTAATATAACCGGAGTTGATGCGATTGCCACGCTGCATTTCTCGACCAAGGCACTTCTCCAGACCATCATCGTTTTCTGTGCGATTTACTTGCTGATCATGCTGATGAACTTTGTATTCATCAAAAGACAAAGCATCTTATCACTCTTCAGGGTCCGTTCTTCAACGGAGACCAAGGTGAAAAAGATGTCCACGTTCGAGATCGTCATTGGGATTTTCGGCATCCTATTGATTGCTTCCGGGTATTATGTCTCTTCCAAATTGTTTGGCGGCGACTTCTCGACCATGCCAGAACTTTATGGAGCGATGCTCTTTATCCTCGGCTCGGTGATTCTTGGTACCTATTTATTTTATAAAGGGTCCGTCAGCTTTATTTTCAATGTGATCCGTAAGAAGAAGGACGGTTATCTGAACATTAACCAGGTTCTGTCCCTTTCATCCATTATGTTCCGGATGAAGTCGAATGCATTGCTTTTGACGATTATCACTACCGTATCGGCCCTGGCTATAGCACTATTGTCTTTGAGTTATATTGGGTATTATTCTGCTGAGAAAACGGCTGAGAACAGTGTGCCGGCGGATTTTTCGTTTACCAGTACTCAAGATTTTGACACTTTTAAGGATGCCCTCCTTGATAAGGGTATTGAATACAACAGAGAAGAGATTGAGGTCATTGAGGTGCTTGTCAACCTGAAAGGCATTACGGACTCTGATTTCGGAGAACTGAACGGTTCACTCGACGCCATGCAGAATTCAGTTATCAGCGAGAAAAGCGTTGAAGGGGTAAATGTAAAAGAAGATGAGACTGTCTTTACAGGTTACAGCGACCTACTTCAAAAGGTCATTCCGCTGAACAATTCTGGGATGACGGAGCTAAAGGGCAAAACAGAGATCACGAAGCTCAAATACTTAGGAATGAGGGAAGAGTATCCGATTTCGTGGTATTTTACAGCAGGAGGATCCCCTGTTGTAATCGTGGATGATCACGTATTTCAGGAGTTGAAAAAGGACTTGGATCCTGAAATCCAAAAAGAAAATTCACTGTATATCGGTGTATCGATACAAGAAGAAGACCTGGCAGAAGCCAACGATCTCTTTCATACGTTAAAACTTGATGAAGGATGGGCAAACGATTCCCAACTCGATGTGAAGGCCGAACAAAAACAAAACATCGGTCTCATCATGTTCATCGTCGGATTCCTCGGCCTCACCTTCCTGGTCACATCGGGATGCATCCTGTACTTCAAGCAGATGGACGAAAGTGAAGATGAGAAGCCGAACTATACGATTCTACGAAAGTTAGGCTTTACTCAAGGCGATTTATTGAGAGGCATTCAAGCCAAGCAGCTCTTCAGCTTCGGGATCCCTCTCCTCATCGGACTTCTCCACAGTTACTTCGCGGTCCAATCCGGATGGTTCCTGTTCGGAGCCGAAGTATGGACGCCGATGATCATTGTCATGGTTTTATATACGGTACTGTATCCCATCTTCGGTGTATTATCGATTCTGTATTATAAAAAGGTGATCAAATCGTCGTTATAATGGAAAGTGCCATCCCTGGATCGGGGATGGCTTTTTTGCAGATACAACACCCTTTTAGCACCTCTCCTAATCGGTTCCCGTTCTTTTTTCCTATTCACCAAAATATATATATGAAAGGAAACAACCTGAATGAGGAGGGGAAATATGGAACGGTTTGACAGCCATCTAAAAAAGAATTTGTTGCATATTCACAAGAATGTCTACCTATCTAAAAGCGATGAACAATATCATGAAAAGATCCTTCGCTATCATGATGCGTCCTCTCCGGAAGCCCATTATCTTCTTGGACAAAAAATGGAACAAAAAGGGCTCTTGGTCAAGGCATATAAACATTATCAGGCCGCATCCGGGGTGTATTCCCCTTATTACTTTAAAGCCAAACAGGCATGCAGGCTCCTTGAGGATCAAATGAGCGGGGATATGGGACAAGTTCAGAAACCGGAAAAGGCCGTTCTTCCCTTTTATGTAAAGGTCATCTTATGCATGCTTGTTTTCATCAACGTGTGTTTATTGATTCTGCTATTTTTATTTCCTTCATTGAGTAGTACCATCTCATCCAGCCTGAAGGTGTGGAGCACCGGAACAAATGTCGTATATGAAACGGAAGAATTTCCTTACGTCATGTACTTCCCGACAGACACTCCAAAGGATGAAATCGAACAAACCCTCCATGACGAATCGATCCGTCTCGGCAAGGATGTTAAGAACAAGACCATCCTCATTTATGGTGTGACAACGACTGATCCGAAGCTTTCCTTAACAGTCCTTCCGTTAAAAAGCGAATCGGTCAGGGAAAGTTCCTTCGTAAAGGCAGAATACAATTCAACGTTGAACGAACCCGTGAAGATCCGTTTTTTTGATCAAAGCAAGGCAGCATCAGCAATCGATCCTTATCCCCTTCAATTGATCGGTGCCAATTTAGTCCGAACTGCCTTGCAGTCTTATATGGAGGACAAGGGGTCTCCTCCAGAAAGCCTCGATCAACTGGTCTCAGATTACCCGGACAATTATCTGAGCTTCATCCCAAACGAGTTCATGACTGGTTCAAACGTTATTTCCAATCGTTTTTCAGGTGAGGGTGGATGGGTGTACAATCAGGAAGCAGAAACCCTTGCCGATATGTTCTATCCAAATATCACTGACCCTTCACCGATTCCCTTCAGCCCCGTGAAAGTAGACATCAACAAACGAACATTTTCCCTCGTTGTCAAAGTCCCGCCGTACGTTGTCTCGTCATACTCAATCGGGATTGGAAAGCACGACTCCACTCCCACAGGTCATTTCCCAATACGAAATCGTGTCCTGAAGCCATCAGGAGAACATCCCGGAATGTTCGGTTCCGCTGCTCTTGGTATGGGGGACATCGCCATCCACGGGACCCTTGACGAAACGTCCATCGGAAATTCCTTGTCACACGGATGTATCCGCCTGGTGAATCCAGACATGGAAGGAATCTTTGACTTTGTTCCTAAAGGAACGGTTGTGACAATAGATAACAAAGCGCAGGCTGGTGATTTGAAACCTATGACGAACAGCCTGGATCCGCTATACCCTGTTGAACGTCCGGAAAATAAACAATCTACGACGACCATATTTGATTGGGCGGGGTAAGGGGAAACAGTCGAGAGACAGAAGCCAAAGACCAAACTCTATTGATTTGGTCTTTTTCGCATTGAAGGCAGACTCTATTCACTCTCCTGGATCAGGAGATAAAATTACCAGGAAAGAGGTTTTACGTTTTAAAGTATGAGAATTCATGTAGAAATTCTCGTATTGAGATTACTAGACTGATAGAAATTTTTTCATCCGGACTAAGATATAGGTTACATTGAAAAACTTTGCACCTTGGTAACCAAACCTTGTGGTCACGAAAAAGGACATACAGTCAGTACATTAATTGGGATATAACATCAATTTTCCTTAATCCCATCTTTGAAGCTTTTTAAAGAAGATCAACAGGGAGCGGTTCCAGCGTGTCCTGTTTGTTTTTACCTTTTTTAAGGAGGACATACTGTTTGAAAATATTTTATGGTATGATGATTAAATTGTTTGCCCATTCATTCCAATTGGTATTCATCTAAGAAAAGAGGTAAGTATGAAAGAAACGGCATTATCCAAACAACATTGGTTTCTCATCTTTACACTTACATTATTAACATTTGTTCTCGGGACAAGCGAATTTGTCATCGTCGGGATTTTAACGGAGATTTCTTCCAGTCTCCATATAACGAATGCAAAAGCAGGAACCCTCGTTTCCGCCTTTGCCATTACATTTGCCATCGCCACCCCCATCGTGATGTCTGCAACAAGTCATTTTCCTAAACGGAAATGGATGTTATTCCTGATCGGGTCATTCATCGTTTTGAATGCTCTATGTGTGATTTCCACAAGCTACGTCATGCTCATGGCTCTACGAATGCTTACAGCCATTGTGACAGGAGTATTGATCTCCCTTGCCATGACCATTGCCAGTGAAGCCATTCCCGTCACGAAACGGGGAGTCGCCATCTCATTCGTTTTCGGCGGATTCACCATGGCCAACGTGGTTGGAGTACCGATCGGCACGGTCATTGCCGAATGGTACAGCTGGCACGGCACATTTCTATTAACAACGTTACTTGGTGTAGTGGCCTTTGTGGCATCTTTCTTGAATTTACCGAGTAAGCTGAGTCAATACCGCAGCTCCATGCGCGATCAATTCTCGTTATTGACCCACCCGCGCATACTGATGGCCTTCTTCATTCCATCCCTTGGGTTCGGTGCAACCTATGCGGTATTTACGTATCTTGTTCCCATCCTGAATATGATGGAAGCCCCGGGCAGCTCCATCAGCTTAATCTTATTCGCCTACGGTTTCATCTCGATCTTCAGTAACATCCTTGCAGGGAAGATCGCGAGTCACAATCCCATAGGAAGGCTTCGATTCGTATTCCTGATCCAGGCGTTGGTCCTGTTCGCCCTGTACTTTACGACGGATCATTTCATTATCGGTTTAGTCAATATCGGTTTGATGTCCCTGATGGCCATCCTCCTGACGACATCAACCCAGCTCTACTTGATTGATCTTGCCGGGGTGTATCAGCCAAAAGCGACGGGACTTGCCGCTTCCCTGATGCCCGTTGCAAGCAATGTCGGGATTGCCATGGGATCCGCACTCGGCGGTATCGTCTATCATCAAGGACCCTTGATGAATGTGACGCTGGTGGGTGGAGTTGTGGCCATATGTGCGAGTCTGCTGACGTTCTTGAGTTATAGGCTGGATCAGAAGCAGGGAACTGTGGCACAATGAGCATAAAAAAGGTTCTGATCCGTTGATCAGAACCTTTTTGTCATTTATACGCTTTTTTAAATCCTTCGTAGCTGTTGATGACCGCAGATACCAACAGGGCAACCGAGATGGTGAGGTATAGCCACTGGAAGTTGAGGGATTCGTTTAAGCTTGCCTGTATCCTATCCATAAATTCAGGATTCAACAGATCCATATTCCTGAACATAAACATAAAAGCAGCAACTGGAATGAGCTGAAATACTGCATTGACGACAGCAAGCTTTCTTGTCCAGACACCCGCTTTCCATTTCCTAAGAAGCAGGAAGATTTCCAGGACAACCAAGAACGCCACCAACGGCCAGTATCCATTAAGGACATCCTGATCAAGGATGGGGGTGAACGCTCTACCATTGTCACCCTTTTCATATATTCCCAGTATAGTCGAAGCTTTCACATAACAGGTTGACCAAATAACCGTCCAAATCAACCCTCCGAAAATCTCCTTTTTGGAAATACGTTTTTCTTTAGGGATATATGGGATGTCTTTTAAATCATCAGGACCCCACTCCTTGCCTTTGATGGTGAGCGGTGCTTGGCTGTCAGTGATAACGGTCCGTTCGATGACTGCAAACGTAACGGTGAGCCAAAAGAAGACCTGTATTCCCGTACTGATGACCTCCACAACCCCATTTCCTGCTATGGATAGGAAGATCTCAATGGGACTGGACTTCCCTGAGTAGTCCAAAACGGATGAAGCGGCTAATACGATAAACGTAATGGCTGCAGAAATCGGAAGGATGATTTTCAACAGCGTGATATAAAGGTCATAATATCTCGGTCCGATCAGATGCATCGGCTTTTCTTGATAATTCGAAGCCAAAACAGCAGGGTCCCCAAGTGAAACCAGCACCTCTCTCACATCATCTTCTGTATAATCCTCCGGCAGCATATCTTCAATCGAGGATTTCAATTCCAGGGCTATATCCTCCCGATTCTTCTCGGGCAGCCTTCGCATCACTTCTTGAATATAAAGATCAACAAGCTTCATCATTCCTCTTCCTCCCTAAATAATATCGCCAATTCCCCGTACATCTTTTCCCACTCCGCTTTTAACTGTGCCAGGATCTCGGCTCCATATGCACTCAATACGTAATACCTTCTCGGCCGGCTTTCGGTCCTGTCCCAGCTGCTTGTGACCAATTCTTGTTTCTCCAAACGCCTCAGAAGCGGATAAAGTGTACTCTGCTCCATTGATATCCCGCTTTTCTCCAGTAATTGCACAAGGGAGTACCCATACTGCGGAGTCCGCAATTGACTCAACACGGCCAGGGTCAATGTTCCCCTCCGCAGTTCCGTCGTCAAAGATGACAATAGTGACTTATTCATTTGTTCACCTCTTAGAATGTTTATACTGTGTGTCGTACACTATATGCTTTATACTATGTATCATACACTATGGACGTGTATGTAAGAAAGATAAATTTTGTTAAAATCTAGGAATGTTTAGTGCTTAGGTATTCGAATTGCTCGCATTATGTTAACTGAATGAGGAAAAGGTGGCCTGCCTGGTTCTATTTTACCTTTTTATTCCATTTCAGCTGAAAACAGGCTTGGATTGCGTCATTTTCCGGGTATATTGCGTCATTTCTAAAATATTTGCGTCATTTCGCCCCGTGATTGCGTCATTATTTCGCTTATTGCTTATTTTTACATATATTGGATATTTATCCCTATCTATGCAATGTCAAATGTAAATAGGACTCCATAAGAGTCCCTTTTCAACTATTATCTCAGGCCCTGAGGAAACCGGAACACGTGAAACGGATCGTATTTCCGATTCACACGCTCCAGCCTCTTCACATTGTCCCCAAAATTCTCCGTTTCATAGTTTCTCAGCTTACTGATTGGAAAGTTCACCCCTGAACCTTCCGTTATGCTTTTGATATAGCCAAAGCGCTTCCGCAACAGAATCTTCTGTCCGTACTGACTGAATACCCATGATGTACCTGGCATCCCTGTAATAGAAAGATCATTGAGTGAAGAGAGGTTTGGGTTCCGAAAAGAAACTAAAACGACTAAGGGCAGTACTGCAAGCAGTACCGACCCTCATGATCAATCTTTATCCCTGGCCACCTGTGTATCACGGATATTTTTCTGAATCGTGATGGCAGCAAATAGACTAAGAACAAATGACATGGCATAAAACCCTTTTTCACTCAAAATGATGCTTCCTGCATTATAAAGACCTATGGCCATCAAGGAAATTGAGACAATGACGGCGAACCAGCTGAGTCCGTAATAGATACCGGAAACAGGAACATCCTCTTCCTTATCTCTCACCGCTTTTTGCAAAGATACAGCTGCGTAAAGACCGAATACCAATACGGCAAAGTAATACCCTTTTTCATTCAGCTCCATTCCCGCATTGAACAAACCGATCAGATAAGCAGAAGCACCTACTACCAAGGCCGCCCAGCTTGCCCCTTTAAAAGCCCCCGTCGGTTCCCCTTCTTTTCTCTCTACCTTAATCTTCGGTTTCTTATCCTCGTTCTTCATTAACGGATTTTCATTGTAATCAGACATTGACCGCTCCCCTTTACTGTCGTAAATTGCATTCCTCTACAAAAAATATTATAACAATTTTTTACAGAATATACTTACATTTATTTTAAAGACTCTGGTTTATCCATATTCTTCAAGATTATAGGAATGATATACTTCAAATATTTCCCTTACATCAAAACGTCCCGTTCCCTTGCACTTTTTTCTTATTACCATTAAAGTATATACTGGTTGGAATCCATCTTGAATGGATAAAACTGAAGTAGATTACTTTTTAATTTTGGGAACGGGTTTCCCTGAAGGAAAGGGTTTAAATAGAGTATGAAAGATAATTTTTGGCATGAGTTACCTCGGCCGTTCTTTATTCTGGCACCGATGGAAGCCGTGACCGATGTGGTTTTCCGTCATGTTGTCAGTGAAGCGGCGAGACCTGACGTGTTTTTCACAGAGTTTACAAATACAGAAAGCTACTGTCATCCGAAAGGAAAGGACAGCGTACGCGGGCGTCTGACGTTCACGGATGACGAACAGCCGCTTGTCGCCCATATATGGGGGGATAAGCCAGAGTACTTCCGACAAATGAGTATCGGGATGGCCGAAATGGGCTTCCGGGGTATCGATATCAATATGGGCTGCCCTGTGCATAATGTCGCAGCCAACGGGAAAGGCTCCGGCCTGATCCGCCGTCCGGATACGGCAGCGGAACTCATCCAGGCAGCGAAAGCGGGTGGCCTTCCCGTCAGTGTAAAGACTCGCCTCGGCTATACCAAGGTGGAGGAATGGCACGACTGGCTGAAACACCTGTTGGAACAGGACATCGTCAATCTCTCCATTCATCTCCGGACGAAAAAGGAAATGAGCGACGTTGATGCTCACTGGGAGCTGATACCTGAAATCAAGAAGCTTCGTGACGAAATTGCTCCACATACCCTTCTGACCATTAACGGGGACATCCCTGACCGTCAGAAAGGACTGGAACTCACAGAAAAATACGGAGTGGACGGCATCATGATCGGACGTGGAATCTTCCACAATCCGTTCGCTTTCGAAAAAGAGAAGAAAGAGCACACAAGCGGAGAGCTTCTCGATCTTCTGCGTCTGCAGCTGGATCTTCATGATCAGTACTCCGAAGAACTTGAGCCGCGTCAGTTCAAACCGCTTCGACGCTTCTTTAAGATCTACGTACGTGGATTCCGTGGAGCCAGTGAACTGAGAAACCGTCTGATGGAATCAGAAACAACGGATGAAGTCCGGTCCCTGCTTGATGAGTATGCAGATCGAGTGAAAGAAGATGAAGGTTTTTCAGTAACGAAGTAAAGACTATACAAGGTAGAGAGGGGAGCCTCAATGCTTTTCTCTCTATCTTTCATTAGCATCATATTCAACGTTTCACAAACCCCATTAAAAAAAGAGCATGTCCTGTACCACATAAAACAGCAAGAAACATGCACTCTTAACGTTCTCTACTTCCCTACAATCCTATCCATCACCCAGTTCGTCCGCGCCCCGGAATCTCCCCTACCCGAACATTCCCCGCCATCGCCGGTTAACTCTTTCACGATCGTTTCTACTAAAGGCTGATGTACATGCATGGGACGTTCAAAACTCCACTCTTCTTTTCCTTCCGATGTCGTCAGCGTGACCGGATCATCCCCAAAAGTAGAAAAGCTGATCTTCCCTTTGCTTCCGACAATTTCATTCCGATCCACATCTTCAAAAGCCGTGAAACACCACTTTCCGACTCCTTGAACGCCGGAGGTAAATCGATACGTTCCCGTCACAATATCTTCAGCCTCATAATAGCCCGCCTGATTCGAAGCAAAACCCTTCGCTTCCTGAATGGGACCGAGGAGAAAATCCAGGATGTCAAGGGTATGACTGGCCAAATCAAAAAATAACCCGCCTCCGGCAACATGGGGCTGAACCCGCCAAGGTAGTTGTTCAGAATCTTTAACATCGTCTCCCGCTTTTTGATATTGGGTTGAGGAGACAAATCGAACGTCACCAATTCTGTTTTGATCCAGGATTTCTTTTATTTTCAAAAAGCGCTCCTGGCCTCGTCGGTAGTAAGCTACATATAAAGGAACTCCGGCACTCTTACAAGCTGCCACCATGTTTATACATTCCTGATAATTTCGGGCCATCGGTTTCTCTACATAAACCGGCTTACCGGCAGCCGCTACCTTGAGGGTATACTCCATATGGAAGCCTGGAGGCGTGGCGATATAAACCGCATCCACCTCCGGATCGTTAATCAGAGCATCGGCATCATCGTACCACTTCGGAACCCCATGCCTTTTTGCATAATCCTTTGCAAGTTCCCCTGTCCTGCGCATGACCGCCACCAGTTCAGAGTGTTCAACCTTTTGAAAAGCCGGTCCACTTTTTCTTTCGGTCACATCTCCGCAGCCGATGATTCCCCAACGGACTATTTTGTGTGTCATGACCTGGTTCCCCCTATTGGTTTCATTCTCTTTCCATTGTAACAATGATTTCTAACTCTTTCTCCTCACTCCATACAAAATAAATAAGAGAAGAAACCACATAGGAGTCAACAGTAAGGCTGGCCGAGTAGCCTCAGAAATCAGCATAATCACCAGAATCCCTGCAAACAACGTTAGCACAACGTAATTTATCAAAGGCGTGAACGGTGCTTTAAACGACGATTTTACGTGTAAGTACGGACGGGTTTTCTTATACTTTATATGACAGATCAGTATGATGCTCCATACCCAAATAAAACAAATGGCACTTATGGTCGTCACGATGCCAAAGGCCTGTTCCGGTATCAGCTTACTTAATAGAGCCCCTGAAGATATGACCAGCGTGGATAGGAACAATCCGTTACTTGGTACATGGTTTTGATTCAGTTTAGAGAAAGAAGACGATGCCTGGTGATCTTTACTTAAATGATACAGGATCCTGCTCGTGGAAAACATTCCGCTGTTACAAGCGGAGGCAGCTGATGTCAACACGACAAAATTAACGACCCCTGCCGCCAGCGGAATCCCCACCAGGCTAAATGTTTTCACAAACGGACTTTCTGCAGCATTCAATTCCATCCATGGATTGATAAACAAGAGGACGGTCAGAGCTCCCACGTAGAAAAATAAGATCCTCAAGGGAATTTTATTGATGGCAGACGGAATATTTTTCTCCGGATTGGACGTTTCCGCTGCCGACACAGCGACTAATTCCACACCGACATAGGCAAAAATGACCATTTGGAACGAGAGTAAGAATCCCGATATTCCATTCGGAAACAATCCTCCATGATCCCATAAGTTTTGAACCGTAACCGCTCCCGCATCTGTCTTAAACCCGATTACCAGCAAAATGATACCAAGGGCAATTAACCCAAGAATGGTGATGACTTTGATTAAAGCAAACCAAAATTCCAATTCCCCAAACAGCTTGACCGTTAATAGATTGAGTCCCAACAAAATGATGACACAGATAAGGGCAGGGACCCACTGCGGAATGTCAAACCAATAGTTCACATAGACCCCAACAGCGATCACATCGGCCATCGCCGTCATGATCCAGCAAAACCAGTACGTCCACCCAGTAACAAAGGAGAACCGGTGTCCAAGATACTCCTCCGCAATGTCCGGCAGAGATTGAAACCCGGCTTTCGATAACAATAGCTCCCCAAGTGCTCTCATCACGAAAAAAAGAGCAATACCCACGATTAAATATGCAAAGATGATAGAGGGACCTGCAAGCTGTATCGCCTTACCCGAACCTAAGAACAGCCCCGTACCGATCGTACCCCCAATCGCGATCAGCTGAACGTGCCGGTTTGATAGATCCCTCTTTAATTTTCGTTGTTCCAACCTTAACTCCTCCTTATAACCATTAAAAATAAGCATAAAAAAAGAGATTGGAAGGACTCCAATCTCGTGGTCATAAGAATACCAAATATCATTTGGTATGAGCACACACCAAAGAAATATCCGATACTCTTCTGTCCTTTTGCCTGAGATAATGAACCCTTCGGCGCCGCGGATTTCCGCGGTCTCTCCAGAAGCTGCTCCTGCTATGGGATGATCCATAGCAATCATAGCTTTCTATTAATTATATTTTTCGCTTACCGTTTCACTGTCGAATAGTTGATAATTTTAAGGGGTGATGGGGATTTTGTCAACAGGGAAAGATTTTGATAATGAATTATCCTATTGTTTATCCACCTTCCCCACTTGAAATCTAGTGACTATTCGTCAACCACTTTACATTTTATTATCGCAAACAAAATTTGGGACAAGTCTTAACAATCTTTATTTTTTCTTATTAGTCATGAAATTTTATATTAATAACGTTTCCCTATAATAATAGAAGAATTGATCATGTGAAAAAAATCCAACCACTTTAGAAGGGAGCATCAGTATAGATGAAAGTATTGAATAATAACTTGGTTCTGAATGGTATGTTTATTCTATTAAGCAGTGGAGGCGGTTATTTGCTTTCCTTAACAGGCATGCCTATTGCATGGATGGTTGGAACGCTTGCAGTGGCAGGAGTCCTGTCCTACAGGAAGCACTCAAAATGGAACAGAATTTTACTCCCCAAAAATCCGATTCAATCCTATTGGAGATATATCGGACAAGGGATTATAGGAATTCAATTAGGCCACCAAATAAACTTATCCGTAATCAATATGTTTAAACATCATTATGTATTGATCACTGTGGTGCTGCTTTTCTCCATCCTCGTTGCTCTGCTCTGCGGGGTACTCCTTTGGAGGTTTAGCCAAACAGATTTGCTTACGGGTTTATTTAGTACAACCCCAGGGGGGATAACCGCCATGCCAAGTATTGCAGAAGAGGTAGGGGCGAACACATTAACGGTGAGTCTGGTCCAGTTGATTCGTATATTTCTTGTAGTTGGAACGGTCCCGATCTTTGCGAGTTTTTCATCAAACACAGATGCACAGTCATCAAGTATTGATAGTACAGGTCTATCTCCTGTAACTTCAGTCCTTCATCCTAGTGCTTTCATTTGGACGGGGATTCTTATTTTGGGTTGTATTTGTGGATATATATTAGGTAAAAGAATGAAGCTTCCTGCTCCATGGCTGGTTGGTGGAATGATTGGAGTTGCATGTTTTCAAATGGTTGGAACATCTATACAAAGGGTACCCTTTACGATGTGGTGGCCACATTGGGTGACCATAATAGCACAAATTCTCATCGGAGCAAGCATTGGTTCACGTTTGAGCAGACAAATGTTTGCAGGAACCAAAAATATATTGGTACTAGCCATTTTCACATCTTCTTTAATGATTGCTGCAATGGGTCTATGTGCATACGGAGTGACAGAAATCACTCATATTCCATTCGCCACTACATTACTTGCCTTCGCTCCCGGTGGTGTAGCTGAGATGGCGACAACTTCTGTTGCTCTTCATGCAGATTCAGCCTTTGTTGTAAGCGTTCAAGTGTTACGATTAATAAGCATTTTTATCATTATACCCCCGTTTTTAAAATTGTTAAGTAAGCAGACAAGCTCGAAGCCATATGTAAACGAAATGTAAGTCTTAATCCCTTCTTTTGACCGAACAAACAGAGATTGAACCATTTGGGATGCAGAAAAAAACAGCTCTTGTCCATTAACCTGGACAGTGCTGTTTTTTTCAGAAGTGTTATTTATTTATGATACGGTTCATCCAAATTCATTGGTAATATATATGAACATACTAAAATTCCATTATTATGTATAATAATACTATGGAAAAATAAGTTATCTATTATGGAGATTGTATTATGATAAAAAATGATTCTACAAATTTCGTGTTGCATGCAAAAAGTGAACAGTTTTACTGGGAAGGAAATGGTCAACTGTCCATTAAAACATTCTTTAATGGTAAAGCCCATTATAAGACTAACAAAGGTTTTTTTGCTGTTGAAGAGAGTAGATACCTACTACTCAATGAAGGTGCATACACAATATCAATTGATGAACCTAAAGTTGTCGAATCCTTTTGTCTTTTCTTTAAAGATGGATTTGCTGAAGAAGTCTTTCATTCCTTAAAAGGAACAAATGATTGTCTTCTAAGCGATCCGTTTAAGGATACAAGTTCTATTGGTTTTTTTGAAAAAACCTATCATAAAAATAATATTCTATCTTCTCAACTGGAAAATTTCATGCGGATTTTACCTAGTCTTGATATTGATTCCGTTGGTTATGAGGAACAATTCCATAAGATAATGTATTCTATTTTAAATGAACACATAAATACATATACAGAAATCGAATCATTACATGCAATTCGTAATTCTACACGTGAAGAATTATATAGAAGGGTAAGTATTGCACACGATTATATTAGATCGTATTTTAATCAACCAATAAAACTAGAAGAAGTTGCTAAGGTTGCTTGTTTATCACCTAACCATTTATTAAGAACTTACTCTCAAATTTACGGTAGAACGCCCCATCAGCATATTTCGGTATTTAGAATACAAAAGGCTAAACAATTACTAGCAGACTTAGACCATAATATGACCGATATAACCTTTGAACTTGGATTTCAAAACCCTGTATCCTTTAGTAAAATGTTTAAGCAACATGTTGGTTTATCTCCTAAAGATTATCGAAAAAAAGTGATATTGGATAAGAAAAATTAGAGGGAGTTATTTATGCTTATCTTGAATAGATATTTGAAAGGAGAAATGTATTATGGAAACAACAATGGTTCAAAAGGTTGGACAGATTGGTGTACCTGTCAAAGACTTGAATAGAGCATTAGATTTTTACAAAGAGAAATTAGGTCTCTCCCTTTTATTTAACACTGATAGTATGGCTTTCTTTGAATGTGATGGGTTGCGACTAATGTTATCACTACCAGAAAAAGATGAATTCGCTCATTCAAGTTCAGTTATTTATTTTCAAGTAACTAATATTAAAGATACTTATAAGCACTTAGTAGGTAAAGAAGTTATCTTTATTGATGAACCACATGTTGTAGCGAAAATGGGACAAACAGAAACATGGATGGTATTTTTTAAAGATACAGAAGATAATACTCATGCATTTATGAGTGAAGTACAAGTATAAGAAAACCAAAAGGAGACCGTTTAAATAACCAACGGTCTCCTTCAATTTAAATTAGCCTTTTTAAGAAATCTTTATCCAGAGTTACTTCCACTCTCTGCTTTACCACTATTTGTGATACGGTTCCCCCCGATTAATCCGAAACGCCCGGTAAATCTGCTCCACCAATATCAATCTCATCAGCTGATGGGGAAAAGTCATTTTTGAAAAAGAAAGGGTTTCATTGGATCTTTTGATGACGTCATCACTGAGTCCCAACGACCCGCCAATCACAAATGCCACTTTGCTTTTCCCGTAGGTAGCAAGCTTGTCCAGGTTATCGGCTAACTCTTCTGAAGATTGCATTTTCCCCTGGATGGCCAGGGCAATGACGTGGTGATCGGGGGAAATTTTGGACAAAATCCGCTCTCCTTCTTTATTCTTCACCTGCTCCATTTCAGAATCGCTTAACACTTCAGGGGCCTTTTCGTCCGCTAGCTCGACAATATCGATCTTTGCATATGCACCAAGACGCTTCACATATTCGCTGATGCCCTGCTTTAAATATTTTTCTTTCAACTTCCCAACCGTTACTATTGTGATATTCACACATCCACACTCGCTTTACAAACAATTTACAAACACGTTATCCACAGAAACTATCCACATATCCACAATCCACTTCTTTATATGGTATGGGAATATTAGTTCGCCACTATATATACGGCGTTATTCCCACAATATTCACAGGTTGTGGATAACTTCTTTTCTTCAGAAATCTCTGTTAGTTGAGGCGCTACCTCATGCTCATCGACGATAATATCCATGGCTAATTCCACGTGTTCTAAGCAGCAATAAATCATCTCGTTTCCTCCTCCTCATACTAATAATCATCTATATATACTTATCCACAATCATCATATCATGTAAAGAAAAAGCAGGAAAGGGCGTGTCCCCTTCCTGCTTTTCGTTTTATCCACATGTTATAATCTGGATTCATCCGTTAATTTCATCGTGACTTCTTTCTTCTTACCATTACGATAGATGGTGACTTTCATTTGATCATTCACTTCTTTTTTATTATATAGATGCTTTCTGAGATCAATGACATTCTGAATCTTCTCACCGTCAAGTTCCGTGATGACATCAAGCTCTTGCAAGCCGGCTTGTGCAGCAGGTGAATTCGGAACGGTTTGTCTGACCATGACACCGTAATTGATATCCTTCGGCAGCTTTAATGTTTCCTGCTGATG
This sequence comes from Bacillus sp. NTK074B, assembly GCF_017303375.1. Taxonomy (GTDB): domain Bacteria; phylum Bacillota; class Bacilli; order Bacillales; family Bacillaceae_B; genus Rossellomorea. The sequence goes on from NZ_JAFKOH010000012.1 coordinate 99,824, forward strand.
GTAAGCAGAGATCTGGTTGACGTCTTCAAGGGTGACACCCATTGCGGGACGCTTCACTTCACCGTATTGCTCTAGATCTTCAATGATGGGTTTGGCTGAATTGATTGGAATGGCAAGTCCAATACCTTCTACCGCTTCCTGGGCAATTTTCATGGAGTTGATTCCGACCAGCTGACCGGAAATATTGATAAGGGCGCCTCCACTGTTACCCGGGTTGATGGCTGCATCGGTCTGCAGAACCTCTGCATTCCAATCTTCCATGCCATCCTGGTTGATATCGACGGGTATCGTTCTCTCCACACCTGAGACGACTCCCTGTGTCACAGAACCTGAGAATTGCAGACCAAGGGGATTACCGATGGCGATGACGGGCTCTCCTGCTTTCAACTCGTCGGAATTCCCAAACTCGGCAATATCGTCCTTCTTAATCTTGCTTCCATCGATTTCAATGACGGCAAGGTCTGTCCAAACATCAGTACCGCGAAGCTTTGCCGGAACCTTCGTCCCGTCAGCTAAGGTGACCTCTAACTGATCTGCCCCTTCGACAACATGATTATTGGTGACGATATAAACGGTCTTTCCTTCTTTTTTATACATGACTCCGGATCCTGTCCCTGCCTGTTGATCCTGGGTCTGTCCACCACCCTGCCCCCAGAAGCTTTGGGATTGGATATTACTGATTCCTACTACAGAATCTCCTGTCTTTTCTACTGCTTTCGTCACATCCGTTGTCACATCGACTGAAACACTCTGAGTGGTCCCATTATGGTAATTCTGATCGGTTTCTTTCAAATTCTGATCCGGTTGGACCGAATAAGGTAATATATCCAAGTTCGTCAGCTGCGGAATGGCTACGACTACGAGAATTGCACCGAGGATAACTCCCAATAATCCGGCAAGAAACATCCCACCCCGGTTTCCCTTTTGTCTGCCTGTCCTGCCTTCAGAATGATTACCGTCATAATATCCCATGTATCTTCATCCTTTCTACCAGCTATTCCTTTTGTTATTTTATCTTTCCAAGCCCGATTATAGTCAGGTTAAATTAAAAAATGATGAAAAAAAGGTAAGAATTTCATAATCAAACCCAAGAGTGGGGGAGAGGTTGATTGCGGGAGATAGGGATGACCCACAAATAAGGACGCCCAGTCAGACCTATGTGACTCTATGTAAAGATAAAAAGGTGAAGACAATAGTCCTCACCTTTTTCATACCTTCATAAGAGACATCATAAACATTTGAACCGGCTTAAATGGCAACTAAAGGTGTTGGAACTTTAGGGTCCGTATCAAATAGATCAATTTGTTCTCCTACCATTATTCCCTGGGACTCAAGTGTCTGAGTGACACTCATTCTTGCCAGGTCTTTCATATTGTTATCTAGGCTCAAATGGGCCAGGTAGATTCCTTTTGTGTTGTCTCCCATCACTTCACTCATGGCAATGGCCGCATCTTCATTGGATACATGGCCATAGTCACTGAGGATCCGCCGTTTGATATTCCAGGGATAACGGCACATGCGAAGCATCCCGACATCATGGTTACTTTCGAACACATAGGCATCGGCATTCGAGATGATCCCTTTCATCCGGTCGCTTACATACCCTGTATCCGTGACGAGAACCAGCTTCTTATCCCCATGATGGAAAATATAGAACATCGGTTCAGCTGCATCATGTGATACACCGAACGACTCGATGCTCAGTCCCCCAAAGTGCTTGGCCGTTTCCATATCAAAGGAGAACTTCTGCTCCGTATCGATTTTCCCTACTAATCCGTCCATGGCATTCCATGTCTTATCGTTCGCATAAATCGGAAGCTTGTACTTTCTTGCCAGGACACCGATTCCCTTAATATGATCACTATGCTCATGAGTGACCAGGATCCCCGACAGGTCTTCTATCTTCCGGTCAATCTGACTGAACAAACCTTCCATTTGCTTGCCGCTTAAGCCGGCATCGACAAGGAAAGAATGCTCCTCTGACTCGACAAATATTGCATTTCCTGTACTGCCGCTTGCAAGTACACTAAAATGCATCGTCATAACGCTCACTCCTATGTTTCTTTTTCTGGATTGGTGATTTCTACGATCTGTGCCTCAACGGCGTTAATAAATACATCTTCTTTCTTGTCATTTTTTTCGACGACGAAATGCCAGGTAGGGGCCAATACCTGATAATCATCGATGGGTCCGAAGGTTGAATAACCAAGGCTCGGAACACCGATGATTTCACTGCCATTGTCAATCTCATTGTTTTCCACGAGGAACCTGAGGGCATCAAAAGGGGTAACCAGCTGTTTTTCCCCCGTGGATTTTTTCAGATTATCCAACAATGTTTGTTTATAAGAAACGATTTCCCGGTCTGTATTCAAATAGAGAATCAATTTCCCATTTGCATTATTGAAGATTTTCCGGTCTTTGAACATTTGAAAGTAGACAATGGTCTGTTCTTCTTTACTATATTTCCAGAAGCTATATTGCTCTCCATTTAGGATGTGCTTCTTTAGAAAATCCTTTAATTCATCCGGAGAAAAATTTTCACTTATGGTTACTGGCTCTTTCAAAGTGGAATTGATGGTATTATCATTGACGGCATTCACTTCTTGATCCTTTAATTTTTCCAGATCTTTTTCACTGATCTTTTTCGTACTGGCACTGATGATGGCATCTTTCACCGGTTCTTTGGACAGCTTTGGAGGGTACTTAATATTGGCCGCTTTTAATGTTTCTTCAATCGTGGCCTGCCCTAACGTATCGGGATTGCTTTCACTGATTTTATTCATGAATATGGTCAGGAGAAATATATCCAGAACCAAAAAGACGATAATGAAAATGCTCTTCGTTTTACTCCAATCCATCTGTTAGAACGCCTCCAATTCTTCCAGCGGGACCCTTATCCAGTTTCCACTAAGCTTATAGTACCAGGAAGGTTCAAATAGTAAGAACTTCTTGTTGGATTCATTGGTATCCCTGGTCATCTTGTATCCGACGACAATATCCTCAACGTCTTCCAGTTCTTTCGAGCTGTTCTTCAACGCATACAGGACAGAGGCACCAGAAGGAAGCTGCACGTCTCTGATCGCATTTTTCGACACCTTGTCCAGTGTAAAGTACGGTCTTTCATACTTGCTGATGGAATTCGTTCCCCACTCTTGGATGACCTCAGCCATATGATTTTCGTTAAAGACCGGATGGTTCTCCATAAACAATCTGTAGACGATCTTGTTTTCAACGGTGCTGCTGGAAAAGTAATGATAATCATCCGTCCACCCGCCATGATCATTCACAAATTCCATGCTTTTTTGCAAGAGGGAGGCAGGTGCGATGGCGGAATCGCTATCGACAGATAAATTGATATACGAAAGAGTGCTGTATTCTTCATCCGTCTTCATGAAGCTTGGAATATTAATAAAGGTATTCTTTTTAACTTCCACGTTGTTGGGATCACTGAACAGTGCTTTCTTAAAGTCTTCCAACGATAGAGTATCCGCGTAGAACCGATAGCTCTTATAGTCTTTCGGATACTTTGGAAGAAAGATATTTTTTTTGGAATTCAGGGGCTGCTCTATATATTCATCATAAGAAGCAACCTGTTTCAAGAACGATTTCTCGAATTTTTGTAAGCTTTCCACATTCACTCGGCATTCATAAAAATATTTCTTACCGGAATCAAGGGAAGCAAAATAGATGATTCCTGCATCCGAGTTCACCGTGTTCAGATCAATGACGATACGGTCGAATGAGGCTGTCGGGATATTTTCATCTTCGAAATGGATGACGCGGCTATAGACGGAAAATGGAACATTATCAGGAAATACGATCTCGACTTTCTTCTCACCCTGAGTGATGGCTTTGATCTCGTCTTTCGTGTATTGATTTGAATAATCTTTCAAATCAAACAGTGTCCAGCTGCTTAAACCTTTGATCACATTGTCCATAGCTTCTCCATCCAGCGTCCCTACCGTCTTGTTACCTGCATGATAAAAAAGCTCATATGGCTTGATCAATACCTTTGAAAGATCAGGCTCCTTCATCTTATCCCCCACTGATACGTCAAAGGTTTCATTGCTGTCGATCGTGTCATATCCAGGTTGATAGGTCCAAAGGTTAAAGGTTAGGAAGATACTGATACAAACAAGTAAGGTTAATATAATCGATTTTATTTTTTCGTATTTCATGACCAATCATCCTCTTGTCCGGCATCATATGGGAGAGTAAAGATGATCGTCGTACCTTTCCCTTCCTTACTTGTCGCCCATACGTCACCGCCGTGTGCTGAAATCATTTCTTTTGCAATCGCAAGACCGAGACCCGTACCACCCATTTGTCTTGTTCTGGCTTTATCGACACGGTAGAAACGTTCAAAGATTTTCTCCAGATTTTCCTTAGGGATCCCTAACCCCTGATCCGATACGCTGATTTCAATATAACCATCTTTTTCTTTCACTTTGAATGTGATCGTTCCACCCTCAGGTGAATATTTCAATGCATTGGAGATGATATTGTCCAACACCTGGGTGATTTTATCCTGATCCACTTCTACGAATAACGCCTTGTCCGGTAAGTAGCGTTTGAAGGTCACATTGATATTTTTCGTCATTTCAAAACGATCGATGATTTTATGGAAAAAAAGAATAAAGTCGACCCAGTCTTTATTGAATCGATAGTCTTTGCTATCCATTTTAGAAAGCTGTAGAAGATCATTGACCAGCCTGATCATTCTTTCCGTTTCATTTTGTGTGACATCCAGGAATTGAGGGGCAATTGTTTCATCCTGCCAGGCGCCTTCTGCCAAGGCCTCGAGATAACTTCTCATAGTCGTTAACGGTGTTCTGAGCTCATGAGATACATTAGCTACGAATTCCCTTCGCTCTAGATCGATCTTCTCCTGTTCGGTGATGTCATGTAAAACGGCAATCAGACCGTTCACAAACCCTGTCTCTTTTTGAATGATAGAGAAATTAGCCCTCAGGATATATGGTTTATCCTTTGTGCTGTAATCTAAAATGATGGACTCCTGCTCATTGGACAAGTCATCGAACGTGTACTCCTCATCCAATCCCAACAGTGAAATGATCGGTTGGGAAACGACTGTTTCACGTGAAACATTCAACATGCTTGCTGCGGGATCATTGATAAGGATGACCCTTCCCTTTCGATCAGTTGCAATGACTCCATCGGTCATATAGGAAAGAACGGACGATAGCTTCCTTCGTTCTCCTTCTGTGGTAGCCTGGGCTTCCTGGAGCCGTTTTGTCAGATTATTGAACGTGATGGCCAATTGACCGATCTCATCATATCCATATACTTTAACCTTTCGGGAGAAATTCCCTTTCGCCATGGCCAGTGCCTGTTTTCGCATATCGGATATCGGCCGGGTGACGGTTTGAGCGAGTAAAACCCCCAGGATAGCCGTGATGACGAGTGCAATGATGGTCCCGTTAGTGAAGATTTTATTAATATCGTTCATTTGGTCATAGACCCGCTCGATTTCGCCAACGATATAGATGGCTCCGATCACTTCATTATTGGCTTCGATCGGTTTCGCATGGACCCAGATGCGGTCGTGTGTCCGATCATCCAGATACGTATTTTCAGAAGTAACACCCAGTGCAAGGACCCTTTTCACATCTTTATCGGATGTCACTCTGTTGACAAGCTTTTGATTATTCGGATCAGAAGTACCGATGATCCGCTTTCGATTATCGATGACCCTGATTTCGGCGATATCTGAATTCTTGCTGCTGTCCTCTAATATTCTTCTAATGTCTTCTTCCTGCGTGGGATCATCATCCTCACGCTCTTTGACCATTTCTTCCTTGATTGTGTACTCTAATAATTCCACTCGATTCGTAATGGAAGATTGGAAGTTTTCCACCAGCTTCTGCTCAAGTTCCCTCACGAAATAAACCCCGATGATTTGCATGGCGAGAAGGATGAGCAGAACGTATATCAGAACAAATTTCAAATGAATCGAACGGGTTAAACCAACTTTCTTCATTCCATACTACTCCTGTTCGGGATTTCGTAAGTAATAACCGACTCCTCTACGTGTTACGATCCAGGTAGGGTGACTTGGGTTATCTTCTATTTTCTCGCGAAGACGTCTGACCGTAACATCGACTGTACGTACATCGCCATAGTAATCATATCCCCAAACCGTTTGAAGCAAATGCTCACGGGTCATGACTTGTCCAATGTGCTTCGCTAAGTAATGAAGGAGTTCGAACTCACGGTGCGTCAATTCAATGGTGTCTCCCCGTTTTGACACAACGTAGGCATCCGGATGAATTGTTAAGGAGCCAACGGTTATTTCATTGTTCTCATCTTCAACATTTTGCTGAGCTCCATGTTGATGGCGTCGCAGATTGGCTTTCACCCTTGCAATCAGTTCCCGGGTACTGAAAGGCTTGGTCACATAATCATCCGCTCCAAGCTCAAGACCTAATACTTTATCGATTTCAGAGTCTTTCGCCGTCAGCATGATGATCGGCATTTCATACTTCTTCCTGATTTCACGGCATACTTCCATCCCATCGCGGTTCGGGAGCATAATATCAAGAAGGACAAGATCCGGCTTGATTTCTTCCGCCATCTTTACCGCTTCATCGCCATCATATGCACAATGAACCTCATAGCCTTCCTTTTTCAAATTGAACTGTAATATATCTGCAATTGGTTTCTCATCATCAACGACTAATATTTTCTTTTCCATATCAATTGATCTCCTTTAGAAAAAAGTAATGGATCATATAAAGTTGTGATTAGTATAGGATTCTTCCTTTAAATTTATCACTTTCTTCATATTAATTCATCTTTAACTCTATCATACCCTTTATTTCCATGCTTGTTGACTACAATCTAAATATAACAAAGGGGACTGACAAATAAAATGATTGTGTCAGTCCCTTGCTTAATTACCTCTATATCATTACAGTACATCCAATGGATTAATCAATGACCCATTTTTGTATACTTCGATGTGAAGATGGACGCCAGTTGCTTCACCTGTTTCTCCCATGATGCCAAGTTTTTGTCCTCTTTCGACCGTTTGACCGGCAGAAACAGAAATGGAACTTAGATGGGCATAGATGGTCTTATACCCATTTCCGTGATCGATGACCACTTTATTTCCATAACCGCCATCATCCCATCCGGCTGAAACGACTCTTCCGTTATCAACGGATTTGATGGTGCGGTCGCTTGGACGTGCGATGTCTATCCCTTTATGCATTTTCCCCCAGCGTGGTCCCTGCTTGGAAGAAATGTAACCGCCATTCGTCGGCCATGCAAAGCTTCCTGACCCCCTGGACGGAGTGGCTTTCGTTCCTTTGATTACGATATATTTCACTGGATCTTTCAGCCTTTTCTCTTCTTTAACATTTTTATCGGTTTGAGAACCGTTTACTTCTGTTGTTTCAAACGTAACGGATTTCTCCCCATCTTGACCTTCCTGCTTCACTTTTGTATCGCCTTTATTCATCGAAGAGTCTTCCTTTACTTCTTTTTCATAGGCGATCTTTTCGATTTTATTGGCTTCCTTCTTAACGAGAACATGAACAAGAGGCTCATACACTGTTACATTTAACTCTGAACCTACTTTCAAAGCACCGTCCTCTTTCAAATCCTCATTTAACTCCAGCAATTTACCTGTCGTTATAGAATGATCTGCAGCAATCGTACTCAACGCATCGCCTTCCTGGACTTTATACTTTTTCTCTTCCGCTGTTCCTTTTTTAAGAAGCTCAGCAGCTTCCTTCGGAGACTTTAATTCTTCCGGCTTCACTTGTGCCTTCTTCGTTTCCACACTCTCTTTAAATGAAACATCCAATAAACGGGTTTCGTTTTCTTTCAAAGGGGGTAAAGAAGTGGAAGTAGAATCCTTTGTACGCCCTTCATATTCGTTAAGCTCTTCTTCAGAAACATAGGTAAGCTTAAACGATTTTAGTGCTTCTTCAGCCGCCATTTCATCCTTTACATAGGCAACTGGTTTATCGTTGACAACCAAAGCAAAGGCATTCGCTTCAATTGATACAGATGAATTTAAACGTTCGATGACTTGCTGGTTATTGGTTTTGACCGTTTCGAATACATTCTCAGGTATGTATGTTATATCTTGATTAAAATCAACCTGATAATCACTGTACTCCTTCTGCGCCTTCTCAAGCTTCTCTTCTAAAACGTCCTTCACTTGATCCTCATTCGTAACCGCCCCTACATACTCATCACCCATGTATACATGATAGACGGTTTGTAAATCTTTTTCGGATCCGGTAGACGCCGTGGCTGAAGAGAACGTTAAAGTGGTAAGTGCGAGGGTCGTTATTCCCACTCGTTTCACAAATTGATTTGATCTATGTCGAATATTAAGTTTTTCTAAAAAGGATGGTAACTTCTTTCCAAAACTCATTGACTTGCCTCCTATAAACTAAAGCAATAATCCCGGTTAACGGTAGTTCATTATGCCTAATTTAGTAAAATTCTATAAAATTCGTACTTTACTAATTTACCATAATTCGACGAAAACCGGGACACAGAATCACGATTGTAATATAACTGTATAATTTGTCAGTTAATATCCTTTTTTCTAATGGTGGATGATCCCTGTCACAATAGGGATTCTATGGGTCTAAAGGTGGATTGATCATTGAAATAGTGATGGTAATAATTAGAGGAAAACCGGCGGTGTATGTTACATGAGTGTTACAGAGCATAATAAAAAAGCACTACGAGAGTCAAAGTCGTCGCAGTACTTTTTGTAAGATGGCTCAGGACGGAATCGAACCGCCGACACATGGATTTTCAGTCCATTGCTCTACCAACTGAGCTACTGAGCCAAATAGTTTTCGGCTTCCGCTAAGCTTCGAATCTCTTCGTCAGCTCACTCAGTCACATCCTCACGTATGTAAAATACGCTCCAGTGTTCCTTCGATCGCTTTCTCGACCTTCTCGCTTATCGAAACCCTTTTCCATTTCATGAATATCAGATATGAAAATGGCGGTCCGGACGGGACTCGAACCCGCGACCTCCTGCGTGACAGGCAGGCATTCTAACCAACTGAACTACCGGACCAAAGCTTTTTGCGTTAGCAAAATAGGTTTCATTAATTTGACGATAGTCAAAATAACTATCCTTACTTTGCGTTAGCAAAATAGGTTTCATTAATTTGACGATAGTCAAAATAACTATCCTTACTTTGCGTTAGCAAAATAGGTCATTACCTTGCGCTAGCAAAATATTTCACCTTGCTTTGGGTTTGCATAAAATATGTATTCTATTTCCGAATAGTGTTGCCTAGTATGCCAGCAATCTATCAATCAGGAAATAAAAAATGACCCATACGGGATTCGAACCCGTGTTACCGCCGTGAAAGGGCGGTGTCTTAACCGCTTGACCAATGGGCCATGACAAGAAAAAAATGGTGAGCCATGAAGGATTCGAACCTTCGACCCTCTGATTAAAAGTCAGATGCTCTACCAACTGAGCTAATGGCTCTCTAAGTATATATAAACACGAATTGAAGGCTTGATCAAAGCCTCTTTCGTGACAACGAAATTAATATTATCACAGTATGATTGTCGAGGGCAACAGTTTTTTTGGATTTTTTGTCGAAAGTTATTTCTCGGGGAATAATTTGGTCAATAACAGATTGATGTTGAAAATGGATTTAGTCAAAAAGAGTGTATTAATCCTTTCGACTGTCAGCATCCCACATAAAAAAGACCCGCCAGCAAAGCAGCAGATCTTCATCTCAATCAAAATCAGTAAGTCAAACTAGCCGCCACAACCAATCCCACGACAATCGACGCTGAAAACAGGCTGAATCCGATGGCGATGTTCCCTTCTTCCACTTTCTTAGCCAGGCTTGTGCGTGGAGTCAGAACAAACTCAATGATCCAGTAGGCGATGACCTGGGTGGCAATTCCGATTAACCCCCAAATAAACGCATCAAGCAGATTAAGGCTGTTCGCCCATACGGTGTAGATGACGATCGCGAGCCCGATGGCTTTTCCCCACAGCTTAAGAGCTACTGCAATGTTTCCTTCTTTGATTAACTTTGCTTCTGAGAACTTGGTGGTGAAGGCGAAGACGGTGATGCCGAGGATCATGAGTCCAAGGCCGGTTCCGACGTGGGCCAGAAAGCTGAGTAAGGCTTCACTTGTTAGGATTTGCATGTGTTTCTCTCCTTTTTATCTGCCTGTATTCCTACAGGCAGAAAGTATGATTCGTTATCAGTAATGGCATTTCCGGCTCTAATGCCAATCGCGCCGGGGTTGCCGTTGATGATGAAGCTGCCGACCATCAGGCTTGCTTCCTTTTCCCCTTCATCCGTTGAGATCACCGAGACAGGAAGGGGGCAGAATTGTTGATAGACAGGCAGCGTCTGTTTATACGTTTCATTTTTGTCTTCCAGTAGTACCTTACCTGTCGCTTCAAGGATTTTGACCGTATCACCTTCACGACCGAATGCTGGTTTTTTCACGTACGTCATTCCGCTCTCCTCAAACGTTTCAGGGTCAAGGTACGTTGGAAGGAAGTAACGTTCGATCCACTGGTGTTCCTCCTCCGAGAAAAAGGTGCTTCCTTCTTCATGAAGTCCCCAGATGAGTGCCTGCACCCCTTTTGATTGCAGTAAGAAGGCAGAGGGAGGATTCAGGATCGAAAGTTTTTTCTCCAATGCCAATTGCATCAGAGCCTGGCCGACTTTATCGTCCGTCAGGGGATCTTTGTCATCGACTAAGTGCTCGATGGGATAGGTTTGGCGATATAATACATCGATCCTCACACCGCTGGGAGTATAAAGACCGTCTTCCCGTATTTGCAGCTGATCCAGGCTCACATACTCTGAAGGGACTTCCGCAAGCTCCTGGATATACTTTGTTGTCAGGTAGTCCTCCTCGTTGTCAGCATGGGAGGTGAAGACGATCTTCGCTTCTCCTTCTCTTTGAACGGACTTCCAGGAAGATAAGAGACCACGTTTCAATTCTTTAGCTAATTCCTCTTCCATCCCCTCATTCGGATTCGGATAATCGTAATACTCACATACCTTTTCATTTACACGATAGAGTTCTTTAATGAATGTTGGGGTATCACTATTAAATTCTAATAATTTCATACTTCCATCAGATACGACAAAGTCGAATCTCCCGATGATACATTCTTGAGGGACGGACTTATACCGGATATATGATAAAGTTTCCTCAGGGTATCCAAGTTCAAGGAGTGTCACATCATCCAGCTCCCGAAGAAGATCTGCCGTTTTGTCAAAAATGGCGTAGACACGTTTCGATGCTTCATGTATCGCCATTATCGTGTTTTGAGGGATCAGATGGATATCCAATAAGGCATATTCCATATCGTATAAATCGTACCAGAACTCAGGGATACCATTGTAAAATTCTCTTCTTTTCACTTGGTGAGAGCTTGTCATATTACCCTCCAAATCCACCTTTAGAGCCACTTCCAATCCCTGATTTGTAACTCTTGGAATATGATTTATAGCTTGAGAAATTTTTCAGAGCCGATTTGTTTCTAAACATTCTTCCCGCAAAGTAATAATAGCCGAAGTTGGATGAGCGGTCGTCATCGCAATAATACGTCCCACTGTCATCATCCCAATCCCAGTCATCACAGTCTACATCCGTCGGTTCCGGCGGGAGGTCCTGGTTTCCACAGCCGCTGACCGATATCGCCATGACCGAGGCGGCCACACCCGCCATCATTTTTTTTGTTTTGTTCATCTTCTTTCCTCCTCCAGCTTATATCCCGTTGCCTTTACATATAGTAGATACACATAGCGATCCTCATCTATCTCAGCAGAGTCCCGTTCCCATTCGACCCCGTCTATATCATAATAAACGGAACCGATGACGCTCAGAATATCAAGATGATAATCATGATGTTCTATTTTCAGGATGGGATTATTTTTCCGGTGATTGAGCTCACGAATTTCAAGTACCAATCGTTCCGGTGGAAACAAGGGATCATTTAAAGGTTCTTCCTCATAGGTTTCCACATAAATGACGAATACGTTGCCTTCTATGGAAGAGGAAAGCTGTCGATAGGTGACCCCTTCCTTCACGAAGAACTCACATTCCCTTCTTGCGAGAATCTGTTCGAGCTCAATATCGGGGTAGTGATAAATGGGCTCAAAGATGTCGTTTCCTTTTCTCAATCGATACTCTAATATCGGTTCTTTCATTCGTGGCATCCTCCTACAATGATTTCTTTAAACTATACGAACCAGTGAGGAAAAGGTTTCATTTCCCAGAAGTTCATTGGTATGATTGAACTATGATTTTTGAAAAAGGAGGGTATGTATGATTATTTTCCAAAGGATTTGGAAGCAAATCACGAAGATGGACTTCGGGTTCATTTTTCTATTATCACTGATTATCGTCCTGATTGGAACCGTTGGCAGTCATTTTTTGGAACCTGAAACCTTTCCATCTTTATTTGACGGGTTCTGGTGGACGATGACGACCTTGACGACAGTCGGTTATGGGGATTATTTTCCCGTTTCGGTTGGGGGACGGATGCTTGGAATCTTCCTCTTTATCTTCGGGATCGGGATCATCGGTGTTTTAATCAGTAAAACCGTCGATTCGATCACCACGTTTCAGAAATTCAAAAGGGAGGGAAAGCTAGTGTATACATATGAAGATCATTATATTTACATCAACTGGTCAAAGAAGACGGAGAGGGCCATTGAAGAGATTCTTGCCCACGTGCCCGATGCTGAAATTGTCCTCATCGACATGCTTCCCATCACACCGATCGAGCATGAACAGGTCCACTTCATCCAAGGAGATCCATCCGATGAAAATGTGTTATTGAAGGCCAATATCTTTGAAGCGAAACGAGTCGCCATCTTCTCCGATTCTAAAATCGAGGACCCTTCTCTTATTGATGGGAAGACGTTGTTAATTGCATCTGCCGTAGAGGGTTTATCAAAAACTCACAAGCGTGAGGTACATACGATTGTGGAAGTATCGGAAGACCGCCATATTCCGAAGTTCCAGCATATTGCCGTCGAAGATTTTATTCTATCGAATGATTCCGTCTCTCTTTTGATGGCGAAGGCCACTCTTCATCCTGGAACGACTACCCTGTTCAGACAGTTGCTCAGTAAACGATACGGCAATAACATCCACGAATTCAGCGTGAAGGAAGATTGGAAGACCGTCAAGCAGGCATCTGAGGAGCTTCTTGAAAAAGGGGCCATCCTTCTTGCCGTGAATGACAACATGGATTTTAGTAATGCCATGAAACAGGAACTCCACCCAGACGATACGTTGTATGTTGTCTGTCATGACCGGGTGTATGAACAATTACACCAATAAAAAAACTCTCAGCCTGATTGGGCTGAGAGTTTTTTTTGTATGATTAATTCGGGCTCCATACGCTTCGAACGACATTCGTTTGAGAGCGGTCAGGACCGACTGAGAAGATGGAAAGAGGGATACCTGTTAATTGGGAAACGCGCTCTAAGTAGTGACGTGCGTTTTCAGGAAGATCCGACAGCGTCTTGCATCCTGTGATGTCTTCCGTCCAGCCTGGAAGCTCTTCATAAACGGGTTCACATTCAGCCAGGATGTTCAGGTTAGCCGGGAATTCCTCCATGACTTCACCTTTGTATGTGTAAGCGACACAGATTTTCAATGTTTCGATCCCTGTCAGGACGTCGATTGAATTCAATGAAAGATCCGTTAACCCACTGACACGGCGTGCGTGACGCACAACCACGCTGTCGAACCAGCCGACACGGCGAGGGCGTCCAGTCGTTGTACCGTATTCACGGCCGACTTCACGGATTTGATCTCCGATTTCGTTGTTTAATTCCGTAGGGAAAGGACCGTCTCCCACACGTGTAGTATACGCTTTAGATACGCCGACTACGTGATTGATTTTTGTAGGTCCCACTCCGGAACCGATCGTTACTCCACCAGCTACCGGATTTGAAGATGTAACAAACGGGTATGTACCTTGATCGATATCAAGCATAACCCCTTGAGCTCCTTCGAACAGAACGCGGCGGCCGTTATCGATGGCATCGTTCAACACAACGGACGTATCGACCACATAGTGCTTGATCTGCTGACCGTACTCATAGTATTCATCCAGAATGTCTTCAATGTTGAATCCTTCTGTTTCATAGAATTTTTCGAAAAGGCGGTTCTTTTCTTCCAGGTTACGGGCAAGCTTTTCTTCGAACGATTGGCGATCCAGAAGATCAGCGATACGGATTCCGACACGAGCCGCTTTATCCATATAAGCAGGACCGATTCCTTTTTTCGTTGTACCGATCTTATTGGCACCTTTGCGTTCTTCATCTATTTCATCCAGTTTCAAGTGGTATGGAAGAATCACGTGTGCACGGTTGCTGATTCTAAGATTATCTGTTTTCACATCGCGATCGTGAAGATACTTCAACTCTTTCACAAGAGCTTTCGGATCGACGACCATCCCATTTCCGATTACGGATGTTTTTTCGTTATAGAAAATGCCTGATGGAATTAAGTGTAATTTATATGTTTCACCGTCAAACTTAATGGTATGACCCGCGTTGTTCCCACCTTGGTAACGCGCGATTACTTCTGCATGTTCAGAAAGGAAGTCAGTGATCTTTCCTTTTCCTTCGTCTCCCCATTGCGTTCCTACTACTACTACTGAAGACATATTAAGCACCTCCGACGGGAATTAGTATTCCCTCTTTTATCAAACAAACTCATTTTATCAACACCCATTGTGAAAGTCAATTAAAACACGAACGTTTTTATAGGTAATTATATTTATGTTCGTGTAATTTCATGCTTTCTTCCTAAAAATCCTCTAGTTTAAGAATTTTTGGATAAATATTTCATCTTATTTGATGGGAGAGCTCGAACTCTGTTCAATTAGTGTATCCAACTTTGGAAAAAGGGATAGCGGCTGGTTGATTTCCGCTCCAGGTGCTCGCTTTCCGCGGGGCGTGAGTTGAGCCTCCTCGGGCTTTTGCCCTGTGGGGTCTCAACTTTCACGCTTTTCCCGCAGGAGTCGAGCACCTTCCGCTACAATCAACTTCGTAGCATCATGTTTTTATTAAATTCACAGAAAAAAAAACAATATATTATGAGAAACACCTTTAAAAATATCATCATGTTAAGATAGCGCATTTTAAAATCTTTTGCTAATCTAAAATAAGAATTTTGAATTTTACATACAATTTAATACTGAGGTGACGAGGATATGATTAAACGCTTTTTTAGTTATTACCGTCCACACCGGCGGCTTTTTTATATTGATTTTGCTTGTGCTGTATTGGTAGGTCTATTGGAACTGGGATTTCCCATAGCTGTTTCATGGTTCATTGATTCCCTTTTACCTGATGGGAATTGGAGCACCATCCTGGCTGTGTCGGCAGGTCTTCTGGTTTTGTATTTGATCAGTTCATCCATGCAGTTTGTGGTGAACTACTGGGGGCATAAGCTCGGGATCAATATCGAGACGGATATGAGGCGGGAATTGTTCCACCATGTGCAGAGGCAATCCTTCCGCTTTTTTGATAATACGAAAACCGGGCATATCATGAGCCGGGTGACAAATGATTTGATGGATATCGGAGAGCTTGCCCACCACGGACCTGAGGATCTGTTCATTGCCGTCATGACCTTTATCGGGGCGTTTTGGATCATGCTCACGATTAACATGGAGCTTGCTCTGGTGGCGATTATTATTGTTCCATTCCTTGTATGGCTCATTTCGTATTCGAATATTAAAATGAATGCGGCCTGGACGAAGATGTATGGGAATATAGCGGACGTCAACAGTCGAGTAGAAGATAGCGTGTCAGGAGCCCGGGTGGTTCAATCGTTCACGAATGAATCCTATGAAATGGAACGATTTAATGAGAATAATCAATTTTTCAGGAAGTCCAAATTGAAAGCCTATAATGTGATGAGCGTCAATTTATCAGGGATCTATATTACAACACGCTTAATGACCTTGATCATCCTTGTATACGGAGCCTGGTTAAGCTTCTCTGGTGTCCTGTCATACGGAGAACTGGTTGCCTTCATCCTTTATATTAATGTCCTGTTTAAACCGATTGATAAGATTTCCGCCCTACTTGAGCTGTATCCAAAGGGGATGGCAGGATTTAAGCGTTTCACGGAGCTTATGGATATGGAGCCCGATATTGAAAATCGCCCCCATGCCATCGAAGTTGACACGTTTAGAGGGGATATTGCCTTTGACAGCGTGACCTTTGGCTATGAGCCTGAACGGCCGATACTGAACGATTTATCCTTTACGATTCAATCAGGGCAGACGGTGGCTTTTGTCGGTCCCTCTGGTGCAGGGAAGACAACAATTTGCTCCTTGATCCCCCGCTTCTATGACATAGATAAAGGAGCCATCACCATAGATGGCATCGATGTACGTGAGATGACGAAGGAATCTCTCCGTTCCCAAATTGGGATTGTTCAACAGGATGTTTTCCTATTCACAGGGACGCTTCGTGAGAACATCGCATATGGGAAGCTGGATGCCACGCAGGAAGAAATTGAGGTAGCGACGAGACGTGCTCATCTGACCGATCTCATTGCATCCCTTCCAGAGGGTTTTGATACTCAAATCGGGGAAAGAGGACTGAAGCTGTCCGGTGGTCAAAAGCAGCGCTTATCTATCGCCCGCATGTTCTTGAAGAATCCACGAATCTTGATTCTGGATGAAGCCACTTCTGCCCTAGATACGGAAACGGAAGCAATCATTCAAGAGGCTTTGAATGAACTGGCAAAGAACAGGACCACCCTTGTCATCGCCCATCGGTTGGCGACGATTCGTAAGGCTGACCGCATTCTCGTCGTCACCGAGGATGGGATTGCTGAAGATGGGACACATGAAGAACTGCTCTCAAAAGAGGATGGTATCTTCACAAGACTTCATGCCCATCAGCATGCAACCATTCTATAAACTAAAAAAACCAAGCATCTGTGCGAGGCTTGGATTTTTTCTATTAAGCTGGAGCGTCGTCAAACCGCCGCTCCAAATTCACGAATTTATTGTATTCTTTCACGAACGCCAATGACACGTTCCCGACCGGGCCGTTACGCTGCTTGGCGATAATGATTTCGATAATATTCTTATTTTCCGCTTCTTTATCGTAGTAATCTTCACGGTAAAGGAAGGCTACGATATCCGCATCCTGCTCGATACTTCCTGATTCACGGATATCGGACATCATCGGACGCTTATCCTGACGTTGTTCCACTCCACGGGAGAGCTGGGATAAGGCGATGACGGGTACTTGCAGTTCACGGGCCAAGCCTTTAAGTGAGCGGGAGATTTCCGAAACCTCCTGTTGACGGTTTTCGCCAGAACGTCCGCTACCCTGAATCAGCTGCAAGTAGTCGATCAGGATCATCCCAAGTCCATGCTCCTGGGCAAGTCGACGGCATTTGGAACGGATCTCTCCGACTTTGATCCCCGGCGTATCATCGATATAGATACCGGCATTCGATAGGCTTCCCATCGCCATCGTCAGCTTTCTCCAATCTTCGTCTGTCAGATCACCGGTACGGAGATTTTGTGCGTTGATGTTGCCTTCTGCACACAGCATACGCATGACGAGCTGTTCCGCACCCATCTCGAGAGAGAAGATGGCTACATTTTCCTTGGCCTTTACAGCTACATTTTGCGCGATGTTCAGTGCAAAGGCTGTCTTACCCATAGAGGGACGTGCCCCTACAATGATTAAATCATTCCGCTGGAACCCTGCCGTCATATGATCAAGGTCGGCGAAGCCTGTGGAAATACCCGTTACGTCACCCTTACGATTCGTAAGAGTTTCGATATTATCATATGTTCGCACGAGTACATCTTTAATATTGTGGAAGGCACCTGCATTTTTGCGCTGGGCCACTTCCATGATGTTTTTTTCTGCTTCGCTCAGAAGGCTGTCCACTTCATCTTCCCGTGCATAGCCATCAGAAGCGATATCGGTGGCTGTACGGATCAATCGGCGCAGAAGGGATTTCTCTTCCACAATCTTTGCGTAATATTCAATATTTGCAGCGGTTGGAACCGAAGCAGCCAGTTCACTCAAATAAGCGACTCCGCCTACATCTTCCAGTTCTTTCGCAGCCGCCAGTTCCTCCGTCACTGTAATCAAGTCGACGGCTTTTCCACCGTCACCCAGATTCAGCATGACATTGTATATCCGCTGGTGGGAATGGCGATAAAAATCCTCTGGAATCAATATCTCCGACGTAGTCGTCAATGCACTTGGCTCCAGGAAAATAGCCCCTAATACCGCTTGTTCAGCCTCGATATTCTGAGGTGGAACACGATCCTGAAACATTTCATTCATTTATGCTCAAGCCCCCTTACGACCTTCATTAACTATATAAAAACTATATGGTATTCTACCGAAAAAATGTGATCAGGAAAAAATCCAGATCACATTTTATATCAATCTATATTCATTTTAACATGTTTTGCTCAAAATGAATTTACCAAATTTCGTATATTCCGGTGAAAGACTATTCTTCCGTTACGTGTACCTTTAATGTTGCTGATACATCCGTATGCAGTTTCACAGGCACATTCGTGTAGCCAAGGGCGCGGATCGCGTCGTTCATTTCGATTTTACGCTTATCGATCTTGATGTCATGTGCTTTTTTCAGCTCATCGGCGATTTGCTTACTCGTGATGGAACCGAATAGACGTCCGCCTTCACCAGACTTCGCTTTCATTTCAACCGTGATCTCTTCCAGCGTAGCCTTCAATTTTTTCGCTTCTTCCAGTTCCTCTTGAGCCAACTGCTCTTCTTTTTTCTTTTGACCCTCGAGCTGACCCATGTTCGCGTTTGTTGCTTCAACAGCTAACCCTTTTTTCAATAAGAAGTTGTGTGCATAGCCGTCTGCTACGTTTTTTACTTCCCCTTTTTTTCCTTTACCTTTAACATCTTTTAAGAAAATGACTTTCATATCTCTTTTCTCCCTTCAAAATAATCATTTAATGCTTCTTTCAGCTGTTCTTCCGCTTCAAGGACCGATACCTGTTTAATTTGAGTGGCTGCATTGGTTAAATGACCACCGCCGTTCAGGTTTTCCATGATGATCTGTACGTTCACATCACCCAGGGAACGGGCACTGATACCGATCGTGTCAGGGTCCCGCTTCGAGATGACAAAGGACGCGATGACTTCATCCATAGTCAATAAAGTGTCTGCTGCCTGGGCGATTAGAACAGGGTCATATATGATGTCATCCTCCGCTTTCGCGATGGCGACTCCTTCACGGAAGAACTTGACTGATTCGATTAACCTGGAACGTTTGATATACGTCTCTACATCCTCTTTAAGGAACTTCTGCACAAGCACCGTATCTGCTCCCTGGGCCCTCAGATAAGAGGCTGCATCGAATGTTCTGGATCCCGTCCTGAGCGTAAAGCTCTTCGTATCGACAATGATTCCTGCCAGGAGTGACGTCGCTTCAAGCATCGTGATCTTCTCGTGCTTAGGCTGATACTCGAGTAGCTCTGTCACAAGCTCTGCGGTAGAGGAGGCGTACGGTTCCATGTAGACCAGCAGTGGATTTTTAATGAAATCTTCGCCACGGCGATGATGATCGATGACGACGACTTTATCCACTTTGTTTAAAAGCTTTTCTTCGATGACCAAAGAAGGCTTATGGGTATCCACCACGACGAGCACCGTGTCGTCCGTCGCCATCTCAAGTGCTTCCTCGGGGGTGATGAAACGCGGATGGAGGTCTGAGTTTGCTTTGATTTCTTTCATCAAACGTTTCACACCGTTGTCGATTTCATTAAAGTTCAAGACGACATAGCCTTCACGCTGATTCATCTGGGCCACTTTACGGATCCCGATGGCCGCTCCGATGGCGTCCATATCAGGGTGTTTATGACCCATGATGATGACCTTGTCGCTTTCGATCATGATTTCCTTCAATGCGTGGGAAATGACCCTGGCCCGGACCCGGGTGCGTTTTTCCATCGGGTTGGTTTTCCCGCCATAGAATTTGACCTTGCCATTGGTCTGTTTGATGGCCACCTGATCTCCACCCCGACCCAGGGCAAGATCCAGGCTTGATTGAGCGAGTGTTCCGAGTTCGGGCAGGGAAGAAACACCCGTTCCGACACCGATACTCAAGGTGAGGGGGACATTCTGCTTCGAAGTCGTATCCCGCACATCATCGAGGATACCGAACTTTTCTTTCTCCAGCACCTGAAGGATCTTCTCATTGATGACGGCTATGAACCGTTCAGAAGAGACCCTCTTCAAGAACACACCGTACTCTTTCGCCCACTTATTCAGGATGGAGGTCACGAGGCTGTTCAGGCTGCTTCTCGTCTGGTCATCCATGCCTTGCGTCAGTTCATCATAGTTATCTAGAAAAATGATTCCAATATTTGTTCGTTCATCATGATACTGCTTTTCTATTTCTTTCTGTTCTGTGACATCAAAGAAGTAGAGTAGTTTTTCTTTGAGCTTCAATACGACGTGATACTTTCTCTCATTAATCGTCACAATTTCCGAATCGACTTCCTGTTTGATTAACGGAACAAGAGATTCTGCCACATCGTATAGGGATCTTCCAACGACCGTGTCTTCATTGAAACAAGAGGCCAGAAAAGGATTCGTCCATTCTATGTAATATTCATCATTGATCAGCATGATCCCAATGGGCATCTCCATTAATGCTTCTTCCCCTACACGCTTTACTCGGTAAGATAACGTAGAGATGTATTCCTCTGTTTCCTCATGAGACCTTCTCTCGAAATAAAATGCGAGAACATACACGATTCCAAAGACAATCAACCCTATTAACGAAATGATCCATTGGTAAAAGGAAACCGATACTAACAATAGAGCTGTTAATATAGCAAGACCGTACAATGGGTAGCGGATCATTCGCTTATTAAAATAAGATGGCATGATTTCAGCTCCTGGAACTTAAATTTCTATGACTTACGTTGTAGGCGTTGTCTTAGATCAAATCCTAAGTCAATTATACCTAAAATTCGCACGAGATAAAGGAGAGGGATCGAAATGATTGTAATTAATACCAAAATCCCCTTGGACCATCCCTTCACATGAGCAAAGAAATAGATGAATGACAGACCTTGAACCGCCATTAACGACTGAAGCACATACAGGACATTAATCAATGCTGTATAAGCGTATGTCCCTTTCTCCGGTTGAAGGATCATGGAAAGCACGAGGGTGATCAAATAATACCAAAGAATGCTCTTTGGAAGCTTCCATTCCCTGAATGGCTTGAATACCGGTACATCTCTTCCCAGACGCTTCATGATAGGGAAATTGATCACGATAAATAACAGTGCCAGTACAACCGAAATTCCGACAAACAATGTAGGCATTAAGGTTTGAACGAGATCAATCGCGCTCTCCAGGCTATCAACCAGCTTTTTATCCGGTTCCTGGCCAAGCGTTTTAAATAAAGAATAATAAGCAGCCTTGGATTCTTTTAAGCTGTCTTCAATGATATTGACACCTAAGAATAAAATCGAAACGACGAACCCGATCACAATGTTTAGGACAAGCGTAAGACTCGCTGCCATAAACAGTTTCATCTTATCCACTTTCGCTTTTACACACCAGCCGATGACCACTCCGGTCGTGGCCACCATAAAGGCAACCGGCAGTGCAAGCAGTCCGCCAAACAAGAAAGAAAGACCAAGTGATCCGATCAATACCAACAACGAATTCCATAACGAATATTTGGAACTGAATAAAATAAGAGGGAGGGGCATCACAAAAAATGCCAGCGTCCCAATAAGGGGAACATATAAACTCAATAACAGTAACACAGTAAAGATGGCGAGCATCAGCGCACCTTCAGTCAACACACGGGGATTCCTCACTCAAAACGCTCCTTACGATAAAATAAACAACATACAATAGCACTATCATATCAATTTTAAAGATAGATTTCATCTTATTGGGGTTCGGAAGACGTGACTGCCTATAGTTAACATGATGGGAGACTTCATTTTGGATAGCTTGTGCCACTTTTAATCCAACGTATGACTCATTGTGAGGATCAATACTGACTATCGGTATTATCTCTACATGATAAAAAAGAGGGTCACCCTCTTCACAATGCTATATTCTTCATCCACTCTAGTATGCACTCACCCTAAAAAGGAGTATACGTAGTAGATAAAGAATGGCAGTGTCAGGGCCACCCTCTAACGCACATTATGATATTTTAAACCGTTCGATCGAAGTTTGAAGTTCCTGACTTAGGTCGGTCAGGCGTTCAGCCGCTTCTGTAACGGATTGAACGGCCTTCACCTGCTCTTCTGTCGAAGCACTCATTTCCTCGCAGGAAGCGGCTGTTTGTTCGGCTGTTGCCGCCATCATTTGGATGACGTTGACCACTTCATCTTTTTCAAGATTGATCTGGCCTACTTCATTGTACATATTCTCGATTTCACGCTGCATGGATTTCATGAGGTGTGAAGTTTGATCGAATACGTGATTTGTCTTTTGGATCACATCATTTTGCACCTCGAATGTTTCTTTCGTTTTCACCATTTCATCCACTGCCTGATGAGAACCCTGTTGAATTTCAACGATTGTACGTTTGACTTCCTCTGTTGCCTTTACCGACTGGTCTGCAAGCTTACGTACTTCCTCTGCCACCACGGCGAACCCTTTGCCGTGTTCTCCGGCCCTTGCCGCTTCAATGCTCGCATTGAGGGCAAGCAGATTCGTTTGTGAGGAGATTTCTGTAATTGTCCCCATCACGGATTCGATCGTTTTCACCTTTGCTTCCAGGCTGAGAATGACTTTCTCCATGGAAGCGATGTATTCACTTGAAGAATGGTAGGCATTCTCTAATTCTTTCACCTGATTTAAACCGGACTGGTTCATTTCATCTGCCTGGCCAGCCAATTGGGACATAGCTTTGGACTTTTCATACACCCCGTCAATCCTGGTGCCAAGCTGCTCTGTCTGGTGGTGGGCACGGTCTGAGTCAGACGCTGACTGAGAGGCACCGCTCGCAATCTCAGAAACAGCACGTGCCATCTCTTCACTTGAAGCATTTGTCTCTTCAGACACCGCACTTAATCCTTCTGCTGATTCCCGCACGTTATAGATCGATGCCTGAACTACTTTTATTGTATCTTTCATATTCAGGATCATCTTATTTAAATCCAAAGCCAATAATCCCGTTTCATCTTTTGTATTGACGGAAGATTGAATGGACAGGTCTCCTGACGAAACGTTTGTCACCGTTTTTTGCAGTTCTTTAATCGGTTTTGTCATCATGTTGGCCAGGATGACAACCAATATGAGCATGATGACCAGTGTAACAAGCGCTGTAACCAGAAGTAAGCGTTCAATGTCCTTCGAAGACTGGATGAGATCCTCCATATTATAAGCAGAGCCCACTTTCCAATTCGTCTTTGGAACTGTACTGTACACTAATACTTTCTTATCGCCTTCCAGCTCATAGCGGATGGTGTCCGATTCTTTATCTGATTTTAGCATTTTGCCGATGAACGGCAATGTCGAAAGATCCTCACCCCGCTTGGTAGGGTGGACGATGGCCGTGCCGTCAAGTCCGATTAAAAACGGGTAGCCATTATATCCTATTTCCATTTTGGACACCCTGTCAGTAAGTTTGGATAAATTGATATCCACACCCAGTACACCGACTACTTTATTTTCGGATACAATCGCCCTTGAAGCGGTAATGATGTATTCTTCTGTTGCCGTGTCAACATACGGTTCACTCCAAATAACACCGGCCCTTGCTTCTGCAGCATTTTTATACCAATCCCTGCCCGTCGGGTCAAAGTCGCTTGGCAGTGAAACAGAAGGAACAATTTTCAACTTCTTGTTCGGTGATGCAAAGTAGATGGAAGTGGCTTCTTCATACAAACTTAGATAATTATCAAAGTCTGACTGGATATTGGCATATAACTCTGTATCATCAGCGGCCTGATCCTTTTCCATCTGTGCCTTTGCATAGTCCTTCAAAGAGTTGGAGATGGCATATTGATCGATACTCTTTTCGTACTGTCCAAGGAACAACTGTACGGAATTATTGAGCTCTCCCACAATCCCTTGAGTCTGACTGATGACGTCCTTCTCCGTTTTCATTCTGGTCTGCCAGCTGGTAATAGAGATGATGACAGCCAAGGAAACCATAAATAAAATAGAAATGATGACAATAAGCTTCATTCTGATGGATGATAAAATATAACCCTTCTTCCGGTCTGACTTCGTTTTGTTTCTCTTTTTTTTCAACGGAATTCCCCCTTTTACGACAAAAGCATCTATGTATACACCCTTATTCATCGACAATTTTCTGCAATTCTTTATAGATGGGGGGAAATTACGTACGTTATAAGCTATAAAAAAACTCATTTTTGCAAGGCTATTTTCGCAAAGATTGTTGCTATCATATACAGATTGAAATTGCGAATGCTCTGTAATTCAGGGTGTGATGCAGGAGGGTGAAGCGGTTGACAGAGCAAAATGTTTTGTGACCATCAGTTTAAAAAGTGTAAAGGACTATTGAATAAAAATCAGTCGCTACAACGAATGAAAAGCAGTGGCATAAGCAATCTCCACATTTCCTTTGTGATAGTCAACCTTTTCTTTTGTCTAGTTGATTCTCGCTGCAGGTGCTCGACTCCCTCGGAAAAAGTTATTATACCAGTGCTTACAACCGTTTTATTCTCTTGTGAAAATTTT
>NZ_JAFKOH010000130.1 GCF_017303375.1 Bacillus sp. NTK074B
TGTCGATGCGGCTGGAAAAGAACTTCCCCACCTGGTTCGCGGAACTGCGCCCGATCTATGGCCCCTATGAGGGCGCCATGGACCGCTTCGTCAAACTGCAGAAACCCGATTTCATCGGCCGCGAGGCAGCGGTGCGCGAGCGTGACGAAGGCCCGAAACTGCGCCGCGTCTCGCTTATGATCGGGGCCGATACGGCCGATGTGATGGGGGACGAGCCGATCTGGGCCAAGGTGGGCGACACGGATTACGAAACGATCGGGACA
>NZ_JAFKOH010000131.1 GCF_017303375.1 Bacillus sp. NTK074B
TTTCTCTGTCACTCCCAACCGCTGCCCATGGCTGCCCACGAAAAAGGAGCCCGATGATGGGCAAGTCCGCACCAAAAGCTGACCCCTTGATCGGCGAAGCGGCTCTCAAATCCGCGGAGCTGGGCGAACAGTACCTCGCGTGGATGCAGGAGCTGTCCGACACGACGACGGGTTGGGCGCTTGAAGACCGCGAACGCTATCAGAGCACATTCCAGCCGCTGGAAGATCGCTATGTGGCCGAGGCGGTCGCATACGACACCCCT
>NZ_JAFKOH010000132.1 GCF_017303375.1 Bacillus sp. NTK074B
TGTTCGGCGGGGTCGTAATGGTAATCGTTGCGGCGGTTCTTCAGCGGCGCGTAATCGGGCAGCCGATGCTCTTTGAGCCGCTGCGCGCGCATGACCTCCTTGTTCACGGGCTTGTCGAAACTGGTAAAGACGGTGACCCAGTAACAGGTCTCGTCATCGACAGGGACGTGCCACTGGGTGATCGTCATCTCGCGCGACATGGGGATGCAGATCGCCTCGGGGAAGATCTGATTGGTGACACGGACATGGGTATGACCGTTTTC
>NZ_JAFKOH010000133.1 GCF_017303375.1 Bacillus sp. NTK074B
ATTGGACCCTGACTTGCCAAGGGCGCGGGCCTTCCTCATGGCTTCGCGATATTCCCAGAGGGACGCGGGCGGAATTTCCAGGTTTCGGTATCGAGCTTCGACGTATCGGCCATCTTCCAGTTCAACCCAGATCTTTGAGATATCGCGAGGATCATAGCGAACAACCACCTTTCCATCGCCGCGCCCAATACGGCCTGCAAGGGCATCGGACCAGTACCGTATCTGGAACAGATGGATGCCGTCCCGCCTGACCTTGCGCAGTT
>NZ_JAFKOH010000134.1 GCF_017303375.1 Bacillus sp. NTK074B
CGCGTAGCCTTCAAACCCGATCTCGGCCAAAGCCTTCGCCGATTCCTCGCGCAGGTCCTTCGTCACGCCGCCCTGCATGATGCCGAACAGCGCATGGCCGGGCCGGTCGCCGAACGCCTCACGCGAGCGACGCGCCCAGCGCATCGACAGCCGCATTGTTTCTGCGACGACCTTGTCTTCGGCAGGCAGCGCCGGGCATTCGTCGAAACACATGACGATATCCGACCCCAAGAGCCGCTGGATCTCCATCGAGCGTTCGGGCG
>NZ_JAFKOH010000135.1 GCF_017303375.1 Bacillus sp. NTK074B
GCCAGCAGCGCTGCACAGGCGATATAGGGGTTCAGATCCGCGCCGCCGATCCGGCATTCGACGCGCACGCCCTTGGTCCCTGCGCCGCAGACGCGGAAGCCCGCGGTGCGGTTGTCGGCGGACCACACGGCCTTGGTGGGGGCGAAGAGGCCCACGCAGAAGCGCTTGTAGCTGTTGACATAGGGGGCGAGGAACAGTGTCAGGTCGCGTGCATGGGCCAGCTGCCCGGCAAGGTAGTGCTGCATCAGCGCGGACATGCCGTG
>NZ_JAFKOH010000136.1 GCF_017303375.1 Bacillus sp. NTK074B
AATGGTCGCTTACATCTGGATATTCCGCTTGATGGCGAACTTGTGCGTGCATCCGGTGGCGTCACGCTCAATAACAACAGTCTGTTTATTAAACCGCTGAACAGCAAAATCAGTCAGCTCAGTGGCCAGTTCAGTTATGACAATGGCAACCTGCAAAGTAACCGGCTTACCGGTAACTGGTTCGGGCAACCGGTCAACGTGATGTTCAGCACGCAGGAACTGCCGGATGATTTCAAGGTTCAGGTCGGGCTGGATGCCAACTG
>NZ_JAFKOH010000137.1 GCF_017303375.1 Bacillus sp. NTK074B
TTCCTCGCGCGAGGCAAAGATCATGCCCAGAACGACCCGCGTGCCGTCCCCTGCGGGGGAAAAGGTCACCGAGGCATCGGCATGTTTCGGCCCGCCTTCGCCCCCGTGCAGCGCGTAATCGATGCGCTTGTTTGGCGCGTAATGGCGGTATTTGTGGTGATTGGGAAAGACGGTGCCATCGGGGGCGATCATGTCAAAGACCCATTCCCCGCCGTCGCGCAGGTCGATGCGGCTTGTGCGGCAAGAGAACCCGTCGGGCCCCC
>NZ_JAFKOH010000138.1 GCF_017303375.1 Bacillus sp. NTK074B
TCGACGCGGCGGTCGAGGACATGCGCGATAGCCCGAACGAGGTGGCCGTCCCGCTGACGACCGCTGGCGCCGGCACTCCGGTGACCGGCCGGCGCTACATCGCCAGCTTCGCCTACGACATGTGAGGCGTGATGGCCATGATCCGTGCACTCCATCGCTGGCCGGGTCTTCTGGCTCTGGCTCTTGTCACCGTCCTATCCCTGAGCGGCGCGGCGCTGTCGGTCTTCCCTGCGGCCGAGCGCATTGCCGCGCCGCAGGCCGAG
>NZ_JAFKOH010000139.1 GCF_017303375.1 Bacillus sp. NTK074B
TCGATCTTCGCCCCCCAGCCGGAATTCATCGCCACGCAGGCGCCAGCGGGCAGGTCGCCATGCGTCTCCATCCAGGCGCGCAGATCGTCGGGCGTGAGTTGCGCATCGGCATCCCCGTCCGCCTTGGCGCGGATATCGACCACGGAGAGCGGCACGATCAGTTTGTCGACCGGGATCTCATCCACCGACATGCCATCGGCCGAGAAATGCATCGGGCTGTCGACATGGGTGCCGGTATGTTCGTTGACGCGCAGCTCTTTCAG
>NZ_JAFKOH010000013.1 GCF_017303375.1 Bacillus sp. NTK074B
TTGGAGCGGGTGAAGGGAATCGAACCCTCATCATCAGCTTGGAAGGCTGAGGTTTTACCACTAAACTACACCCGCATATAAAATTATGATGGTCGGGAAGACAGGATTCGAACCTGCGACCCCTTGGTCCCAAACCAAGTGCTCTACCAAGCTGAGCTACTTCCCGTCAGAAAAGCATATGTATAACTGTGTGTATGATACTCGCTAGTAGAAATTAGATGGCGCGCCCGAGAGGAGTCGAACCCCTAACCTTTTGATCCGTAGTCAAACGCTCTATCCAATTGAGCTACGGGCGCATGATGTTTTTGTAATCTTTTGGTGCGGCCGAGAGGACTTGAACCTCCACGGGGTCGCCCCCACTAGGCCCTCAACCTAGCGCGTCTGCCATTCCGCCACGACCGCGTTTTAAAGCGACAAACACTATTATATCGAGGATAATCTATATTGTCAACAACTTTTTGAAAAGTTTTAAAAGTGCGGGTGAAGGGACTTGAACCCCCACGCCTTGCGGCGCCAGATCCTAAGTCTGGTGCGTCTGCCAATTCCGCCACACCCGCATGAATCTGTGATATTTTCGCATTGGCGAAAATGATACTGGTTAGATATTTGCTAATGCAAAAATCTATGGTGAGCCATGAAGGATTCGAACCTTCGACCCTCTGATTAAAAGTCAGATGCTCTACCAACTGAGCTAATGGCTCGTAATGGCTGGGCTAGCTGGATTCGAACCAACGCATGTCGCAGTCAAAGTGCGATGCCTTACCGCTTGGCTATAGCCCAATACTTCGTTAAAAAGTGACGAGGTTTATATAATAGCATGTGCACCTCGATGAAGTCAATAACTTTTTTGAAAAAATCTGGCGGTCCGGACGGGACTCGAACCCGCGACCTCCTGCGTGACAGGCAGGCATTCTAACCAGCTGAACTACCGGACCAGAGTTTTTTGCGCCAGCAAAATAACTTTCATTGCCTTGCGCCAGCAAAGTAACTTTCATTGCCTTGCGCTAGCAAAATATTTCACCTTACTTGCGCCAGCAAAATAGATTCCCTTACCTCGCGTTAGCGAAATATTTCATTAAATAAAAAGGAAATGACCCGTACGGGATTCGAACCCGTGTTACCGCCGTGAAAGGGCGGTGTCTTAACCGCTTGACCAACGGGCCGCGTTTTAAAAGTAGTAATGGCGGAGAAGGAGGGATTTGAACCCTCGCGCCAGTTGCCCGACCTACACCCTTAGCAGGGGCGCCTCTTCAGCCACTTGAGTACTTCCCCATAAAGATGGCTCCGCAGGCAAGATTCGAACTTGCGACCGATCGGTTAACAGCCGATAGCTCTACCACTGAGCTACTGCGGAACGTGAAGTATTTTTACGCTTAACTCGTCTTATCGACTCTTTAGATTATAATGACTCATCGATTTCTTGTCAACTACTTTCAGACACTTTTTTCCCGATAAACGGGCTGTAATCGATAGGCTCGTTTTTCATCTTTTTTCAATCACCATTTCCTTCTCCAATCGAAGCTTCCCTCTGCAGCGGCCACAAACATATTTAGTCGTATTAATCTTTCGCTTTCTTTCAAATTCCCATCCGCACTTAGAACAGACATAAAGTAATAATCGATGCCTCGTCTTCACACTGGGCAGCGAGGAACAGTGTCTCGGCCCCCCCACTTTTTTTTAGAAGACTCTTAAATTCCTGATCTCCATGTTTATACCCTTTTCCTTCTATATGCAAATGATAATGACACAGCTCATGTTTTATGATGCCTATCAATTCATCCAGCCCATGCTCATCAAGATATTTGCGATTAATATCGATGTCATGGCTTCTTAACATATATCTTCCGCCTGTTGTTCTTAATCTCGGATTAAAGTACGCCTTATGAAGGAAGGGCTTGTGGAACGACTGCATTGAAATTTTCTCAACCAACTGTTGTAACTCGGCATTCGTCATCTGAAATCCTTCTTTCTTAATTAGAACATGACAACCTATTATAGCATAAACTAGGTATCACCCTTACTGTTTAGACGCGACAATCTACTCTGGGAATTGCCTTTTTCACTAATGCTTTCTTAGAGACAAGGAGGTTCATCCATGCCTAATTGGCTTGTCAATCAATTAAGGAAAGCTTATTTTGAAAAGGATCGTTATCAAATTAAGCTCCTTAATCAGTGCTGGTACTTTTATCGAAAGAAGAACTGTTCTTCATGAATGCGACCAATCCTAAGGTCGTTCAATCCCATATAGAGAAAAAAAGCTGACCCCCTGATAGTTACCTTATCACGCGAGTCAGCTCCCATTTACTATTTACTCCCTACTGAACCATCGTCAGTGAGACTCTCCCTTTGTGGACGTCAACACTATCCACCCAAACCGTTACGACATCTCCAACAGATACCACATCTAATGGATGTTTAACGAATCCATTTTTTAATTTGGATATGTGGACTAGTCCATCCTGTTTCACACCAATATCGATAAACGCTCCAAAATCAACGACATTTCTTACAGTCCCTTGGAGTTCCATCCCTTGAGTAAGGTCCTCTAATTTCAGGACGTCCTTTTTCAGTAATGGCTTAGGAAACTCGTCCCTTGGATCACGACCGGGCCGAACGAGTGAATCAACGATATCCTTCAGTGTCAATTTCCCGATCTCAAGTTCTTCTGAAACTTTGTTTAAATCCAATTGACTAAGCGCCTGCTTTAATTCTTCTGAACCAATGGCCTCAACATTTAATTCCACTTTAGCAAGAAGCTTCTTCACATCATGATAGTTATCCGGGTGGATCGGTGTGCGATCCAGAAGTTCTTTTCCATCCACGATCCGGAGGAATCCGATGCACTGTTCATACGTTTTGGCCCCAAGCCGTGGAATTTTCTTTAATTGGGCCCTCGATTGAAACCTGCCTTCTTCCTCTCTCTTTTTCACGATATTATTTGCCACCGTCTTTGAGAGTCCTGCTACATATTGAAGCAGAGAAGATGACGCCGTATTGACGTTCACCCCTACTTTGTTCACCGCTGTTTCAACGACAAAGGTTAAGGATTCATTCAACTTCTTCTGAGAAACATCATGTTGATACTGGCCGACTCCGACGGATTTAGGATCGATCTTCACCAACTCTGCCAACGGATCCTGCAATCTTCTTGCAATGGAGACAGCACTCCTCTCTTCAACCTGAAGATCAGGGAACTCTTCTCTCGCCACCTCTGACGCGGAATACACACTTGCCCCTGCTTCATTGACAATCAAATAAGAAATGTTTGCATTTAGATCTTTTAATACATCCACCACGAATTGTTCTGTTTCCCTCGAAGCTGTTCCATTTCCGATTGCGATGACTTCAATCGAATGTTTCTTCAAAATGCTTTTTATTAATTCTTCTGCCTGACTTCGTTTTGATTTAGGCGGGTGTGGATAGACCACATTGATATCAAGGGTTTTCCCCGTTTCATCAATGACAGCCAGCTTACAGCCCGTACGGAAGGCAGGATCTACACCCAATACCATTTTCCCCTTCATAGGGGGTTGAAGCAGTAATTTCCTTAAGTTTTCAGAGAAGATATGGATGGCTTGGTCTTCTGCTTTGTCTGTTAATTCATTACGGATTTCCCTTTCCACCGATGGCTGGATAAGCCTCTTATAACTATCCTCCACGGCTTCTTTCACTAAAGGCGCGGAAATGGAATGAATATTTTTGATGACCTGCTTTTCTAAATAGTGTTGAATACCTTCTGCATCAGGCTGGATATTCACTTTGAGGATGTCTTCCTTTTCTCCTCTATTCATTGCCAGCACCCTGTGGGGAACCACTTTATGAATAGGTTCCTGATAGGAATAATACATTTCAAATACTCTTTTTTCGTCGAGCTCTTCCTTTTTTACCTTCGTTTCAATTAATCCTTTTCGGAATGTGTGTTTTCTTATGTAGTCCCTATATGATGCTTCATCTGAAATGTATTCTGCGATGATATCCCGCGCTCCGTTCAATGCTTCTTCGACAGTCTTCACTTCGTTTTCTCCAGAAATATATCGAGTTGCTTCGCCTTCCAGGTTTCCGTTTGAAGGGAAAGTCAGGATCCATTCAGCAAGGGGTTCCAATCCTTTTTCTTTTGCTACGGTCGCTTTGGTACGTCTCTTTTGTTTATAAGGACGATATAAATCTTCCACCATTTGAAGCTTGTCTGCTTTTTTTATGTTTTGAGCTAATTCATCCGTTAACTTACCCTGTTCTTCTATAAGCCGGATGACTTCTTCTTTTCGCTGTTCAAGATTCTGCAGGTAATTCCATTTATCCATGATATTACGGATCTGCACTTCATCGAGTGCACCTGTCTGTTCTTTCCGGTAACGGGCGATGAAAGGAACTGTATTCCCTTCCTCCAGTAAGGAGATGACGTTTTTTACATTTTTTATTGATAGGTTCAATTCTTTGGATACTTGGTTAAGTAAAGGTTCTTGAATAGTTATGGTTGCTGCCAATTGTATTACCTCCATTTAAAGGATTCCTATATATTTTACCATAATTGTCTTTGAGGTTTGAAAAGCTGCTATTGTAAACATTGCAGCTTTTCAAAGAATCAGGTAGTGGCTGATTGAAATGAAAGATGCCCGCTTTCTAAGGGGGCTGGTGGCGAGACTCCTCGGGCTAAGGCTTGGCTTTATCCAAGGCAAACCTTAGCCTGGGTAACTTATTCTAAAAGAGCCTAATGATAAATAATAAATAAAAAAACTTACCCTAAGACTGTTAGAGTAAGTTTCCTATGATATATGTTGTATCATCTGATGTACCGTCGACTAACGACTGAATATCGCCTAATGCTCCGTGAAGCGTTGGATATCTTTGCAGGATATTCTTTACACCGGAGATGTTTAACCCATCCGAGTGAATGAGGAATCTCGAATTAGGATTGTAATGAAAGCGTTGGGTTTTATACTTCTGCGGTCTTCCAGACAAATAACCCGTCACCGGCAGGGGATAGGTCATCTTTCCTTCAGGTGCATACATATAAAAACGGATATTTCCTACACAACTATACACAAACTCTTTGGAGTGGTAATAGGCCTTGATAATCGCTACTGCAGCCCCGCGTTTTCTTTGAAGGGCTTCGTTACACCGCGTCATAAGTGTTTCCACATCTTCGTGGTGATGTTCTTCAACAATTTCCACGACTACATGTGAAGATTCATAGGCAAACTTACCACTTCCCAAACCATCGGCCAGGACACAGATAAAGTACTCGCTTGTAGACGTATAGTAATAACTATCGCCACAAAAGGGGTTCCCATTTTTCGATACTTGTTCTGCATAAAGCTCTATATCATTTTGTTGAAGATAAGCCATTAAAAGTGACTCTCCGAATCATTCATCTCTTCTTGAATGGCTTCCCTTAGCTTTTTAATCGCTCTTCTTTGCAGTCGGGAGACATGCATTTGTGAGATTCCGAGCTTTTCACCGGCTTCCTTTTGGCTTAAATTATCTAGGTAAGTGTGTTGTATAATAGCTTTTTCCCTATCAGTTAGCACATAAAGAACTTTTTCCAGAACAAGCCTCTGGTTTACTTTCTCATAACCCTCATCCTGATCTCCCACAATATCCAGTATCGTTACCGTACTGCCCTCTGAATCAGCCTCAATGGAGTGATCCACAGACAGCGCCTGATAACTTCTGCCCATTTCCATTGCTTCGAGTACCTCTTCTTCACTCACTTCCAGATACTCTGCAATCTCATGGACCTGGGGAGAACGCTCCAATCTGTTCGTCAACTCTTCAACTGTCGATTTGATTTTCGGACCAAGTTCCTTAATTCTACGGGGAACGTGTACACTCCAGGTTTTATCCCTTAAGAATCGTTTGATCTCTCCGATGATCGTCGGTATGGCGAAGGCTTCGAATGATCTGCCGAATGACTCATCATACCTCCTGATTGCACCCAGAAGTCCAATCATCCCCACCTGGATGATATCCTCATGGAAAGACCTGCCCTTGGAGTACTTTCTGGCAATGGACTCAACGAGATTTTGGTAGTGCAGGATAAGTTGACTTTGGGCATCATCATCCTGTGTTTCCTGATAATCTTTGATCCATTTCAGTACTTTTTCTTTTTGAGCTTGCTGGTTAGGTTGAGATAGTTTTTTCATCCCTCTCCACCTGCTCCCCTGATAGGAATTTAGTCATGAAGACTGTCACTCCCTCCTTGTGATGCACTTTAACATCATCCATCAGGCTCTCAATAAGGTAAAGACCTAACCCACCTTCTCTTAAGAACTCCACGGAATGATCGGCATGATAAGGACCAACAGCACTTCGGATTTCTTTGAAATCAAAACTTTCACCGTGATCTGCAACCATCACCTCAAGACGATCCTCATACAGGGCAAACCCGACAACAACTTCACCATCATTGTCCTTGTAGGCATGCTGTACCGCATTGGTGATTGCTTCACTTGTAGCAATTTTCAGATCCTCAATGGCATCATAATCAAACCCCATACGACTAGCAATTCCAGAAAGCGTCAAACGAATAACCCCTACATATTCCGGCTTTGCAGGGATCTTCATTTCGATGTAATCAAAAGCTTGCATCATTCCACTCCACCTTCTACCTTGGAATTAATATTCATAATATCCCCTAAACCTGTAATATCAAACAGTCTTCGTAAACGTTCAGACAATCCTACAAGATGGAGCTGTCCGCCCCGTGCTTTAACCGTTTTAAACAGGCCGACGAAAACCCCAAGGCCCGTACTATCCATATATGATACTTCGGAAAGGTCGACTGTAATATCTTTATTATCGGCTTCAGCTGATGGTTGAAGCGTTTCTTTAAGTTTTGGAGCAGTATATGCATCAATTTCTCCGGCCACTTTTACAAGCAGCTCGTTTTCTTTTTCTTTCATATCTATTGATAAGTTCATAAAAAGACCACCTTTTTTTGGCAACATTATAATAAGTCTTTATATATTTACCCTGTTTCAATTAAGGATAAACTTCTTTATGAATTTCTTTTTATGATGATCAACGTGAAATCATCCCTGAGTTCAAAGTGCTGAAGCTTCTCAAGTTGTTTATACACCTTATTTACAATCTCCTGCGTAGGCAGATGAGTATATCGGCTAATTAATTGGACCAGGTCCTCCCTCTCGATGAATCCTTCTTCTGTTCGGCATTCCGTTACGCCATCGGAAAGGAGGATGATCATATCTCCAACTTCTACCCGTCGTTCGTACTGCCTGTACTTCGCTTTTTTATCGACTCCCAATAGAAGCCCTTTTGCATCAAGATCTTCATATTCATCGGTTGACGCTCTATAAAAAAAGCCAGGTTCATGCCCAGCTGATGAATATGAAAACAGATGTTTCTCAGTATTATACACCCCGTAGAACATAGTGATGAACATACTTGCATCCACGTTCTGCTCCACGACTCTATTCAAGCTTTCCAACACGGCATTCGGTTCATGGCGATACTCGGGCAGGCTGTCCATCGCGTATTTAATCATGGACATGCAGAGCGCAGCCGGTATGCCCTTTCCAATTACATCTGCAATAGCCACACTGACATGATCATTCTCGTCCTGGACAAAGTGGTAATAATCACCATTCATCTTCTTGGCAGGGACGCTCACAGCTCCAATATCCAGCCCTTCCACTGCAGGGATGACTGTACCAAGCAGGGTCTGCTGCATATTGGATGCTACATCTATTTCATTATTTAATTCCTGTTGTTTCGTTCTCAGGCTTTGGTGCTCACGGTAAGCAAAACCATATCCAATCATTACTTCGAGCAGTATATCGAATGAGTGCAGTACCTGATGCGGTATATCCGGTTCCATTTCCAGTATGACATTCTTATGAAGACTGATAATTTCTTCGGGTGATACGTGATGTTCAATTGATTTACGACTGAATTTCTGCCCCAGGTAAAGGGCTCTTTCATCTTGATCATTTAAATAATGCTCTATAATCTCTCTATATTTTGAATCCATTAATTCTCTGAAATTCATCTAACTCCCCCTAGCGGAGCCACTTAGTTGCCCGTATATCTGTCCCTTCACCGGGTACAGATTCTACGTTAAATTCGTCCATTAAACGCTTGACCCCAGGCAAACCTGCTCCTAATCCGCCTGATGTTGAATATCCATCTTCCATGACCTTCCTGATATCAGCAATACCAGGCCCTTCATCTAAAGCTATGATGCGTACCCCCTTTTTTCCGGAGTCGAATAATTTTTCAATGCAAATTTGACCATAGCCGGCATATAAATAGATATTCCTTGCTAATTCGCTGATAGCCGTAGTAATACGAGCTTGGTCAACGGTGCCGAATCCGAGCTCTTTCGCTACATTCCTCCCTAACTGGCGGGCAGCAACGATGTCCCATTCATTCGTGATTTTCACGCAGGATTGGCTATCCATACCTAGTCCCCCAGTTCCAATTGTAATTTCTCCAGACCTTTTTCCAGGTCGAGAGCGGTTAGGACGTCCTCTAACCTGATTCCAAGCTCGATCAACGTAATGGCTACAGCAGGCTGAATGCCTGTGATGACCACTTTAGCCCCCATCAATCTCGACATGTTGATGACATCTCCAAGAACTTTGGCGATAAAGGAATCTATAAAATCGATGGAGGTAATATCTATCACGACTCCCCTTGCACTCGTCTCGTGAATCTTCTGTAGAAGATCCTCTTGAAATTGAAGGGCTGTTTGATCATCCAGCTCCCACTGAATGGAAATTAACAAACAATCATGCAGCTTTAAAATTGGTATTCTCACTCTAATCCCTCCGCCGAAACAATTTTTCGATTTGTCATTTCAAGAGCCTTTTCTATTCCTTTTCTTAACGTACTATTCGTACTGAACTGATTAAGATCAATTCCTAAGTTGACGATCGTCTGGGCAATCTCCGGTCTGATTCCCACAAGCATACACTTCGCACCGACTAAGCGCACAGCCTCTGCCGCCTGAATGATATGATGGGCAACCATCGTATCTACCACCGGGACACCTGTGATATCAATCAGGACAACTTCCGCCCTATGCTTCACTACACCGTTTAACAGGTTTTCCATGATTAGGCGCGCCCTTTCGGTATCAATCGTCCCAACAAGAGGCATGATGGAAATTTTTTCGAAAACCGGTATGAGCGGCGCCGATAATTCCTGTAATGCGATCTTCTGAAGAGAAACCGTTCTTTCCCAAGATTCTGTATAGGCCTTTACTACCTTGTTGTACATCGGTGTCAGCCACTTATCGAATTTTTCAACCTGAGCAGCATAGTTCTCTTCTGAGATCAGTTGTTCATACTTCATGCCCTCGAATACCACTTTACCAAAGGTACCCAAAGCCGTTGTCACAAACGTCAGAGGCCAACCCAATCTGACAACCTTCTCAGCGAAATCTTCCAAGCGGCTGTCAAATTCTTTCGAATCTCTCAGATTGGAAGCAATCATTTCAACAAACTCATGGCTTGTCTTGGTGAAAACCTGATCAGAAACGACTTGAAGAAATTTCTCATCCGCTTCATTTCTCATTCGTTCCATCCAAATACTAGTGATCTCTGATTTATTATTTTGAACATAATCCGTGACTTCACTAAACATTTAGTTCTCCCCATTCTATCATATGAAATTTAACCTCAGTATTTATGCCGGGTGATGTAATCCAAATTTAAAGTAGTTTACATCCGTGGACGAAAAATGACGTAATTAAGTTAATAGTAACAAATAAACATGGAAAAGAAAAAACCTATGCCTTTTTGGGTATTTCACTGTCTTTTCCCATTATAAATTGTTTACCTTGTTTTGTCATAAAATTGTCTATATTTCCTGTAACCATATTCTTCTTACTTCCTGAATCGGGACGAGAAATGGGTCAGAACATAAAAAAAGGCAAAACAAAAAGGCTCAATGATCAAGATGGTGTTGATCAGCAAGCCTTCTGGTTTGCAGTAATACTGTCCCTATTGTACATGTAGGCATGATTACACACAAGATCGAAAAGAATCCTGGTTAAAACTGGATCAGACCTACACTGATCTGCAGGGCGTCGTCCACTTTTTCCATCATCTCATCGTCCAAGTGGGTTATCTTATCGGTAAGACGTTGTTTATCAATCGTTCGAATCTGTTCAAGCAAAATAACGGAATCACGTTCAAAGCCATAACGTTTTGCATCAATTTCAACATGAGTAGGCAGTTTTGCTTTTTGAATTTGTGCGGTAATGGCAGCTACAATAATGGTGGGACTGAACCTGTTCCCTATATCGTTTTGAATTACAAGTACCGGCCGAACTCCGCCTTGTTCTGATCCTACAACAGGAGAAAGGTCTGCAAAGTATACGTCACCACGCTTTACAATCAAAGGATTAACCTCCGCTTACTAAGCGTTCGACTGTATGTTCTGCCTCATATTCTGCTTGGATCGCTTCTGAAGCGATTGCAAGATTAATCTTCGCCATTTCCATATAGCCGCGTCTCATAGATTCACGTAATTGTCTTTTCTTGCGCTCTCTTAAATACATTTTGGTTGCACGATAAATAAACTCATTGCGATTCACATTTTCTTGATCTGCAAAGCCGTCTAATTCTGTAACGAGCTGTTGCGGTAGACGAATTAAGATTTCTGTTGTTGCGCTGGATTCAGACACAAACTACACCTCCACCAATCACTACATACCGTTTCTGTTCATTAACATATTTATCATACCATCAATTATAGGGAATGAAAAGTTAATTTATCAATCTCTTCTATTATCCGCCATTTAAATTATGAATTATTCATCGGGTGGGCCGTTATTTTCCTGTTGACTGCTTACCCCTGGCTTTAAGAGTTTATTCGATACTTCCGTTGCTTCACCATTTCGAATATAGATGCGAGGGACTCTGGTGGAAATGATGCAGGGTATCTCATAATTAATGGTATCAAGCTT
Source organism: Bacillus sp. NTK074B (assembly GCF_017303375.1). GTDB lineage: Bacteria > Bacillota > Bacilli > Bacillales > Bacillaceae_B > Rossellomorea. Next base: position 10,934 of record NZ_JAFKOH010000013.1, read on the forward strand.
TCCCGCGATTTCATCCATTGTTATGGAGTCATTCCCCTGGCTGCCGATTAACGTGATCCGTGTACCGATTTCCTCGAATTCAGACAGGCGGATCATGCATTGATCCATACAAACCCTTCCAACAATTGGAACTCTCTCTCCGCGAACCAAAACGTCCTGTCCTTGTAATTTCCGGAGCCATCCATCAGCATACCCGATGGGAATCGTCCCGATCCATTCCTTATTGTCCGTCTGATATGTTGCTCCGTAGCTGACTTTCTCCAAAGCTCCGAGCTCTTTAATATGAATGAGTCTCGAATGAAGGGAGAAGACCTCCTTTAAGGGAAATGGAAGCTCCGGCTTCATCTCAATAGAAGGGGTGAGTCCGTACATGGCAATTCCCACCCGTACAGCGTTGAAAAGGGTGTTCGTCTTCCGCAGTGTAGCTGCACTGTTGGAAGAATGAATATAAGGTGGAAGAGATTCCAATTGTTCAAGCATGTGTTCGAATCGTTCCAATTGCTCCTCTAGATAGTCATCATTCAGTTCATCTGCTGTGGCAAAATGGGTGAAGATCCCTTCAAGCTCAAATCGGGAATGGGCTTGGATATACGTCTCGATTCCCTTCAACTCTTCTATTGTCCGGACCCCTATCCGGCCCATACCGGTATCACACTTGATATGAAGGTTTAAACGCTCCCCTTCAGACAATTGCTTTTCAGCTTGGATTAGCCATTCCTTCTGAAAAACGGTTAATGAAATGTCCATATGCGCGGCAATCTGCACGTCTTTTGGCCGAGTAGCACCCAATACCAGGATCGGAGCGGTGATGCCTTCCCTTCTTAGGGAGATTGCTTCATCCAGGAATGCAACAGCCAGGCCGTGCGCCCCCGCGGCAAGTGCCGTCAGAGAAGTTTGTACATCCCCATGCCCATAAGCATTGGCCTTCACAACGGCGAATACATTCACATCATCAGGGATATGCCCTTTAATATTCTTTACATTTTCATATAAATGATCTAAATTAATTTCAGCCCATGTATCTCGAAAGAATTGCGTCTGGGTTTCCACTCTCTTCACTTCCTCATATCTTTACACAAAACAGTGTCATTCTATTCAAGAATACCATGGATTATTCATATTATCATGGATTGTGGTAAGAAGTTTTTCGGGGAAAGGGGATCCAGCATAGAGGCTTCAGGGGAGTATAGGTTTAAGAAAGGACTATGTTCACTCCGAATAGCTTGCATCTTGAAGTCTGTAACTATATATTATCGTATTTCTGAATATAATATCGACTTACAACTTATTTGATTCACTTACGCTGTTTGCTCTTGATTCCTTCCATTGAAAATGAGAAGGGACGGGCTCAAAGAGCCCGCCCCGATCATAGAGTTTATTTCACCATTGAACCTTGTACAGACTGCGCAACCATCACCATTTCCGATGGGGTCAGATCATTTGAAGCAAGCATATAATCTACGCCGTTATTGGTCCATCTGATGGATTGGTCCGTCATGGCCGCTACGGTAAATCCAAGGTCCACTACCTCCCCTTTCAATGAAGTCGATACGGTCATCGTCGGAATGACAGTGGTCTTCTCCTGGACGATCGTAAACGATTTTTCACCATCATAAGTTAGGATCACACGTTTCCCTGTATCCGTTGACACTTCTTTCTCTTCAACCAATTCAGTCCCTGTGATTTCTGACATCGGGTAAAGAACGGTGAACTCCGTATCTTCCACAGCTGCTGTAACAGGAACCTCAAGTTGTGCACCAGTCATGTTCTTCTTCATGTCGAAATCTTTCTTTTCAAATGCCGCTTTCATATCCATTTTGGAGAATTCCACTTTCACAAGTGGGTTTTGGTCTGAATCCATGACGCTTACAGATGCAGGTGTCAAGTCTTTCTTGTTAAAGGCAATTTCCTGTGTAGGAAGCATCTGACTGTTCTGGTAACGTGTTTTTGTCGTAAAGACATAATGATTTTTCGTTTCCTTGAAGGTGGCTTCCTTGTCTTCTAACACATCTTTAACAAGGGATTCGTACAAGTATGCCTGACTGCTGTTTTCAGGCCAGTTGCTTTGGAATCGGAAACTCTTGTTCAAAGCCGGCGTCAGAACGAACACTCCATCGTCATTTCTCAGGATCATCTGGCTTTGATCTTTCGTAGCGTTCTTTAAGGCTACACGGTAATAATTAGGGTCATTATGCCATACTTCTACATCATAGGTCTGGGGTTCATCCCCCACTTGAAGAGTCATCTTGGCATCCGCCTTATACCCCTTCATATCCTCTACTTTTGCCTTAAGGTCCTTGGTTACATCTTCTTTCGATTGTTCTCCACAAGCGGCGAGCGCAAGCACCGCTAGCATGGCGATCACTAGTATCACTAGCTTTTTCTTCATTTTTTCAACCCCTTTTGTCCCAGGATATACGTAATTGAGAGAGGGGAAGGCCAGTCGTCAAAGAATGGACGATCCTTGAAAGAATGCCCGGTTCCATTCGCCAACGAACCGCGATTGTGAGACACCTGACCTTGTCTCTCCTATTGCACTACTGAATATATGAGACAACCCGGGGGATTATGCTGACAAGCTTAAAATTTATTGCTCTATCACAACCTGAGCAGCCGCAAACTCCCTGCTATGAGTAATGGAAAGATGCGCATTCGTTCCCTCCGGCTTTGAAAAATACGGCTTCCCGCTTCCGTCATTACGGATTTCTATATCCTGAAATGAAATCGCCGCTCCGATTCCGGTTCCATTCGCTTTGGCGTAGGCCTCTTTCGCTGCAAAGCGTCCTGCCATGTATTCTATTTTTCTTCGTTCATTCAATGAGTGGAATGAGTCCTCTTCTCTCTCAGTCAATATCCTTTTCACGAACCTTGGTTGACGATCCAGCATTTCCCGGATGCGCCCGATTTCCACTATGTCCATCCCTATTCCTTTAATCATCTGTGACTCCCCTTCTACTTTTGTCCTATACTGCATATTTTGAATAATGAACTCTACTCGTGATTTCTGCCGTTTTCTTATACTATAGTACTAACTAAGTTATTTATCATGCCATGATCTTGTCTAGGAGGATACACTATGTTTGTACGAACGGAAAGCTTTTCTCAATTCTTACGGTTCTATCCTATTATTTCCCTGATTGTATTGATTCATATCGCCCTTTACACAGTCAGCGCCCTCCCCATTTTCCCTCAATTGTGGGTATATGAACAACTGGCAGGAGTGAATTTGTTTATAAAAGAAGGAGAATGGTGGCGATTGATTACCCCCATTTTCGTTCATATGGGCTTTGCCCATCTGTTATTCAACTCCTTCTCCCTTGTACTGTTCGGTCCTCCCTTGGAAAAGCATCTTGGAAAGGCGAAGTTCCTTGCCCTCTATGTAGGGAGCGGGGCGTTTGCCAATATCATCACGTTCCTGGTGAAGCCACTCACCTACAGTCATGTCGGGGCATCCGGAGCGATATTCGGTTTGTTCGGTTATTATATCGCCATGATTGTTCTGAAGAATCATTTCATAACGAGGGAAAGCCGGCAGATCATCCTGCCCATCGTGATCATCGGGGTCGTCATGACTTTTATGCAATCGGGAATTAACATTACCGCCCACATCTTCGGATTGATTGCAGGATTCCTTATCGGATGGATCTCAGGAAGGAAGTAACGAATATGTAAGAAGCGGCCCGCATAAGCTGGCCGCTTCTTCTCTTATTTATTATGGGAAAACCAGGAAGCGATTCTTTGTATATCTTCTTGATCAAGATCCCTGACAGGACTCGCATAGCCCGCTACTCCCGATTTAACTGTGGTCGTAAGACTCCCCAGTTCATTTCTCGATTGGAACCAGCTCACTTTCGCATCCAGTGACTGAATTCTACTCTTCTTCATATACATCGTATTCTTCAGGACGCCTCTATAACGTAACGTTAATTGCCCCCCATCAATCCTAAAGCCTCCTGCACGGTATTGGAAATAGCCAAGAATACCAAAGGGCAGGGCCAAGAGAGTTGCCCAAAGACCATATGGCCAATAGAAATAACAGGCAATTGCGGTCGGCACCAATACCCATGCTGTTTGTCTGAATACATACCTTCTCATGGAGCGTCCCGGCAGCCCCTTGAAATCATTTTCAATGATATAGTCGGGTAACAGACCTGCCAACAACCCAGGTACCCGCTCCTTCTTTACAATCGGGAATAACTTAATGCTCATGCTATCCTTCTCCAAAACAGATCCGCCCGCATTTTCAATATGTACGGTACAATAACCGATCAGCTGCCTGACTGGATTCTCCACAACCCTGATTCCCTGAACCCGATTAAGGGGAACCGTCACCTGCTTCTTCTCAAGGAGCCCCCTGGTGATCACGATATGATCATCGACTACCCTGATCTTAAAATCACCATAAACAATGAATGTCCAAATGATCGAAAGCAACCAGGCAAGAAGCAGCCCCACAAATGCAGTCAATGCGACAATGAAAACTCCATTTTGGATAAAAACGGCCACTTCTTTATACAGGGCCTCATACGGAATAAGTTCATTGAATTGGGACAGGAAGATAGCTACACCCGAAATGATGACACCTACTCCACCAGAAGTTGCCGCCAGTACCCAGATGTCTTTAGACCCCAGGGTGAAAACGGGTTTCTCCTTCCGCTTTTCGGGTTGTTCTACCGGAAGATCCTCTGGCACCTTTTGGCCCTTCTTCTCCTGATAAATCAACTTTTCTAAGTCGGTTGCTTCCTCTTTTGAAATGGCCGTCAGTTCTGCTTCCGATTCCCTGGAGTTTGAGGAACCGGCTGTTTCGACTTTCACCTTCACTAGACCAAACGGACGATGAAGCACCCCTTCTGAGAAATTCAGGCTCTGGATCCGGTCGATCGGGATATACCGTTTTTTCTTTACAAAAAGCCCATATTCAATCCGGAGCTCACCCTCTTCTACCCGGTATGTAAATCGCAGCCATTTAATGATTCCGAATACGAGGACGACGATGAGAACGACAGCCATGGATAAAAGCGGGAGATAATCCCAAAACCCGTTTTTCTCTCCCCGATTGTTTATGACAAACAGAAATACAAAGGGTACAATCAAATCCTTTAATTGCTTAATGAAACTTGCCACTGCCGAAATGGGATGAAGGCGTTTGTGCTCAGACATCATCTTCCGCCACCCTCGCCAATTGTGATATTGAATTCCTCAGCTCATCGGCTTCTTCCATGTTCAATGCCGGAATCTCATGAACGGTGGCTGCAGTCGATATTGTAATCGTTGATAGCCCATACCTTTTTAAAATCGGCCCCTGCACCGTATCGACGTGCTGGACCCTTACCATAGGAACGAGCGTACGCTTAACAATGAAGATTCCCCGCTGCAGTTCAATTTCCTGCTCCCTCACTTCATATCGCCATCTTTTCCATTTTATCTGCGGCAGCAAGTGAGCAAACACATATGTAAAAATAATGAACACCGTGACTGCTATGAAAGTTACCCATTGGGGCCATTCAAATATGTAAGTGAGTACGATGGCCCCGGCTGCAAGCAATGCTACGGCCAGCGACTCCAACCCCCCATATATTCTCCACACCTTCAAGGCCATGGGTGAAATTCTCTTTTGCGGTTCTCCTATCATGCCAATCCCCCTCACATCTCTCTTACTAAATCTTACAATATATATACGATTTGGAACAGAGATGGTTTCAGATCTATTGTAGAATAAACGAACTCTTATCTACCCATTGAATTTCTTTATGCCCTCTAAGATCCTCCACTAATTTGAACAAAGCGTGATCCTTTTTCTTCGCTTCAATCATACAATCGATTTCCTCCACCGTTCCTTTGATTCCGTGAAGGAAGTCTAGAAACATGTCGGGATTGATAAAATCCGCATGGGCTCTAAATTCTTCCTGTGACCGGGGGCTTGAAATATGCATTTTCACCGGGAGCGGGGACTGACTCCACGTTCCAACGACCCTTTCCCAGTCGAGTAGCCAGTCCCTCTCGTGGTTCGCAAGATGATGATGATAATCAAATACAAGGGGAATGCCCATTTTCTCACACAAATAAAGAGCGTCCGCTGCGCTGAAAACCGCGTCATCATTTTCAAGGATGACCATCCTTTGAAGAGAGGCAGGCGTCAGTCCCCAATTATGAATAAATTGCTCAAGGGCCTTTTCCTTATCCTCATAAGCCCCGCCTACATGAAGAACGCAGCGATGGGTTGGATCGATCCCCATACCTTTTAACAATGCCTCATGCATCTTCAAAGTTTTTAGCGTATTCTTCAGCACATCCACATCGCTCGAATTTAAGAGGACAAAGTGATCAGGATGGAAACCCACCCTCAACGGATGAAGCCCGAGGTAATCCTTTATCTCATGGAGTTCATTCTTTAATGGGGAAATGAAATCCCACCCCTTCAACTCCGGATGATTTGCTAAGGGAATCAACTTTGAACTGAACCGGAAGAAATGGATTTCATTCAGGACATTATGCTTTAAGAGCCTGAGACAATTTTGCAAATTCGACCGGGCGATTCGTTCTAATTTGTTGATCGCTGCTTCTCGGTCTTTTATTCCTGCGAATTGCTTATACGTCATCGTTTGAGAGGGAGAGGCATTTTGAAGATTCATGCTCATGGCTACATAGCCAAGTTTTACGAGTGTCATGGGTGATGGACTCCTTTTTGGGGTTAGTATGTGCTTTAGGTGGGGAATTATCTCGTCGGTTTTGAATAGGTGACAGATTTGGTGCACCCTTGGGTTTGGAGCTGAAAGGATTTCAACAGTTTGTAGGCCGTGTTTCTTGAATTTAGATGGAGGAAGTTTCTTATTTCCCTATTGGTCAGGTGGTTGTTTAGGAGTAAGAAGTATTCTTGGATGGCTTTGGTGTGTGCGGTTTTAGAAGAGTTATGGCACTTAGAGCAGGACCACGATGCACTGATTCGGATCATCGGAATGTGCTGGCAATTCTCGCAGCGTACACCGGTGAGGATATCGTTCTTTGATAGGGAATAGGCAGTTAGGATATCTACTTCTGGTTCTTCGTGATTTCTTAGTATAAGTCTTTTCATTTTTAAAAGTTCTTTATTTGTAACGGTCGGGGTGGGATGTTTCTCGTTGAACTCCTTCATCTTATCGATGACATTTTGAGCATGGATAATCTGCTTATAGGGATTGTTCGGCTCCGGGGGTACGGTGTAATTCAGAGTGGTAGATGGGTTGCTGAATACGACAAGGTGTTCGATCGGGGGATGCTTCAATTTATTGGTGATGAGCCATTTCTGCAGTAATAACTTATACCTCAGCACTTGGGATACCGGGTCGACGAACCCTTCTGTCACTCCTTTATGAGTTCGGGTGAGCTGCTTGATGAAAGGGTCTATGGTGACCACTCCTGATATGTTTTTTACTTCGATGATCAAGATATAAAATGGGGTCAGGAGGAGAAAGTCCATTTGAAAATGATTTAAGAAGATGGGGAGTCTTACATTATAAAAGACCTTGTATCTTTTATCTCTTAGAAAAGTGAGGTGGTAGTAGATCGTGGATTCTCCTTTATAGCCAGCCTTTCTTTTTCTTAAGTCTTTTTCAATGAGGGGGATTTTGGGATGCTGATGGAGGATACGTCCTGATAATGCTTCTGTTTTTTCAAGGATAATCGGGATTTTTAGTTCTTTGCAGATCAATTGATCACTCTCCTTATGTGGTTATGGGTATTTAGTTCGCCGCAGACCGGAATATTCCTTCTTCTGATTTGGAAATATTAACATATTAATAAGGATTGCGTCATTATTGGCCCTGATTGCGTCTTTTTCTTCATAATTGCGTCGTTTTTTTATTTATTGCGTCTTTTTCAGTGATAATTGCGTCATTTTACAAATATTGGAACAACACTCCTCTCAAGCTCTCCCAAAACCATAAAAAAACACGACAACCCCTAAAGGTCATCGTGTCCTATCTAATAATCAAGAATTGTTATAAGATTTACGCTTGCTTGAAGATTGTGGTCTGCCGCCGCCAGTACGGTTGCGATCTCCGCCACGGCTTCCGCCTCCGCGATTTCCACCGCCGCTGCGTGAAGATCCACCGCGGCTTCCGCTGCGAGCTCCACCTTTGTATCCACCGCCGCGATTTCCACCGCCGCGATTTCCGCCACCACCTCTTGATGGTAATGGACGCTCTTCCGTGATTTCAACCGGAGTTGTATCAGGCTCTTTCGTCAATACACGGATCGCTGCTGCTACCGCTTGAACAGGATCGTGATCTCCCAGGAACTCTTCAGCTAATTGATAGTAATCTTTAATATCACTTTCTTTCGCTGCTTCGGCTAATTTTTCTAGAGCCAGGCGTTGTTGACCTTCCAGGGCTTCGTTTAAGCTAGGTGGCTTAAGGGCTGTCATTTTCTTCTTCGTTGTTTGTTCAACAATTTTCAGGTAACCCATCTCTCTTGGTGTTACAAACGTGATGGACATACCCTTCTTACCTGCACGACCTGTACGTCCGATACGGTGAACGTAGCTTTCAGGATCTTGAGGAATATCAAAGTTGTAAACATGTGTTACACCAGAAATGTCTAATCCACGAGCAGCAACGTCTGTCGCGATCAGGATATCGATACGGCCTTCTTTGAACTTCTTAAGAACCGTCATACGACGGGCTTGAGAAAGATCTCCGTGGATTCCTTCAGCCAGGTAGCCGCGGATGCTAAGAGCTCTAGCTAATTCATCTACTCTACGCTTTGTACGACCGAATACAATCGCAAGCTCAGGTGATTGAACGTCGATTAAACGGGAAAGAGTATCGAATTTTTCTTTTTCACTTACTTTTGTGAAGAATTGTTCGATGTTCGAAACCGTTACTTCTTTTGATTTAACCTTGATTACTTCCGGCTCTGACATGAAGCGGTTTGCAATGCGGCGGATTGGATCCGGCATTGTGGCAGAGAATAGAAGTGTTTGTCTTGTGCTTGGGACTGTTTCAAGAATGCTTTCAATGTCTTCGATGAAGCCCATGTTCAGCATTTCGTCTGCTTCGTCAAGTACAAGTGTTTCAACATTTTCAAGGTTAAGTGTTTTACGTTTGATATGGTCAAGTAGACGACCTGGTGTACCCACGATGATATGAGGGTTCTTTTTCATCGCGCGGATCTGACGTTGGATGTCCTGTCCTCCATAGACAGATAACACGCGAGCACGTTTGTCGGCTCCGATACGATATAACTCTTCAGAAACTTGGATCGCAAGTTCACGAGTTGGCGCAATGATAAGAGCTTGAACGTTTGGATTTTTTACGTCGATTTTCTCAATCATCGGAATACCGAAAGCTGTTGTCTTACCTGTTCCAGTTTGTGCCTGACCGATAATATCTTTACCTTCTAAACCTACTGGAATTGTACTTGCCTGAATTGGTGTAGCTTCTTCAAAGCCCATACGTTTGATTGATTTCAACGTAGATGCGCTTAAGTTTAAATCTGCAAACTTAGTCAATGTTACATTCTCCTTTAATTTACATCTTTTATAACTAATCAATATCTGATTATATTTTTAGGTCGGAACGAAATCTTACCCACCGAAAGACTTCGGTATCTAATCTAAAACCGTCTATATGAGATGTTTAGTTTTATGTTTGGTACAAAAAAATACACTCTTCAAATTAGAAGAGCTAGCACGTCCAACAAAATAAGAACTATGTTGTAGTAATGTTACCACTTCTAGAAATGAATTTCAATCTAATGTCAAATAGTCAATCTATTCACTTTGAAGAAATTGGTAGATCTTATCAAAAAGATCGTGCTTATCTTCGCTATGACAAATCAAGTGTTTTGCTTCTGGGGAATAGAATACGTTTTTCTCTTTTGAGGAAATAGTCTCATATATATATTTCGCTGCTTTAGGGGGGACTATTCCATCATTTTGTCCTTGGGCGATAAAGGTCGGGATATTCACCTTACGAAGAAGTGGACGAGCGATACGGACGACTTTCCTGAATTCGTATGTGGAAAGAATGGGAGTTTGTGTCACTTTAAATTTATACCGTTTGTACAGCTCGTTTTCAACTATATTGCCTTGCATTCCTTCTTTGATCAAATTCCCAATATCTTTCAGTATCTGTTTGACATTTATATAGTAGGCTGCGGCGCTTAAGAGCACGAGCTTACCTATGTCGTATTTCACTGAAAGATAGGAAGCAATTAATCCTCCCATTGAGAAACCGATGACATAGACCTCGTCACAGGTATGAAGCAAACCCTTCAGTTCAGTCTCAGCATGTTCAATCCATTCAATATGCTTGATCCCTTTCAAATCGAGGGTTTCCCCATGCCCTGGCAGGGTGGGCACGACGATTTTCCAATCGGTCCGTTCTTGAAGGAACTCTGCCAATGGTTCCACTTCAAACGGGCTTCCTGTAAAACCATGGATTAATAAACAACCGATCATGTTATCCCCACTTACTTATCCTATAGTAGGGAGCGAGCCATACTCCCACATCTTCTACAAGCTCATTTTGTTCATTTTTATAGGGGTTTAAACTCAAGTTTTCAAGCTATCAATGATTTCTTCAAGCTTCATCCCTCTGGACGCCTTGAATAAAATCAGTTCATCCCCTTTAATGGTAGATGCTAATACACTCGTCAGCCTCTCTTTATCTGTAAAAGAATGAACCCGTTCTTCCGGGAAATTCTCCAGGGCACCTGTTGCAATCAAGGTTGCAAGCTTACCGAATGTAAACACTTGCTGGATCTTCTCAGAGTCGATCATACGCCCGATCTCTTTATGAAAATCTTCTTCGTTCTCCCCCAGTTCCAGCATGTCACCAAGAACGAGAATCTTCGTACGGAAACCTTCAAGCTCCGACACAAGCCCAATGGCGGCTTTCATGGAAGTCGGACTGGCATTATAGGCATCGTTAATGATGCTTTCGCCCTTTGTTCCTTCCAACATTTCCATTCTCATTTGGGTCAGCTTCAAGGACTGTAAGCCCTCTTTCATTTCATCTATACTCAGTCCGAAATGACGGCCGATCAGGATTCCGGCAAGGGCGTTATGGATATTATGCTGACCTAGGACAGGCAGGTAGAATGTTTCACCCTCCGCGAAAGACGTTTCAAAGTAGCTTCCTTGATTATTCATTTCGATTTTTGTCGGGTAAATCGTATTGGAACCGCTTCTTCCGAATGTCTCCATATGCTTCAGGCCGAGACTTTTAACACCTTCCTGCAGCAGCGGTTCATCTCCGTAATAGGCAAACAATCCGTCAGCTTTCAGCCCCTTGACAATTTCAAGCTTAGCCTTGGCAATGTTTTCCCGGGAGCCTAGGTCCTGAAGATGGGATTCACCGATATTCGTAATGATGGCTGCATCCGGCTGGGAGATTTCAGATAGGAGTTCAATTTCCCCGAAACCGCTCATCCCCATTTCAAGCACCGCCACTTCCGCGTCCTGAGGCAGGGAAAGAATGGTTAGTGGGAGACCGATATGGTTATTATAGTTCCCTTGTGTTTTATGAACCCGGTATTTCACGGAAAGCAGATTGGCCACGATATCCTTGGTGGTTGTTTTTCCGTTACTTCCTGTAATGCCGATGACCTTTAGTTCCAGTTCATGTCGGTACTTGTTCGCCAATTCCTGAAGGGCAAGGAGTGGATCCTCCACTACCACCACGGGTATGTCCTCAGGGGGATCAGGGACATGAACATCCCAGAGTGCAGCAGACGCCCCATTTTCAATGGCTTGTCGTACAAACTGGTGACCGTCCACATTCTCCCCTTTAAACGGAACAAATAAATTGCCGCTTTCAATTTTTCTCGTATCGATGGAAACACCTTTTACCACTACAGAATCAAACGCGGAAAGATCGTTTTTCACATCAATCATGATACAGATATCTTTAATCGTCTTATCGATCATTCGTTTTCTCCTTTTCCTCTTTTTATCATCAAAATAGAGCAGGGACTGCCTTTTGGCGGTCAGTCCCTAGTTGTTTACATCGTATGTTTAATGGTTTGTTTGTCTTGATATCGTTCCATACCGAGTTCCACAAGTTTCCCGATCAGGGTAGGATAATCGACTCCAGTGTGCTTCCATAGAAGCGGGAACATACTAAATGGCGTGAAACCAGGCATCGTATTCACTTCATTCATATAAATTTGACCATCTTCAGTCAAGAAGAAGTCCGCGCGTACAAGTCCTGAACAATCAAGGGCTTTATAAGACTGGATCGCAATGTTCTTCATTTCATTATAGGTGCCGCCTTCTACTTCCGCAGGGATGATAAGGGCTGTATCCCCATCCTCATATTTCGCTTTGTAATCATAGAAATCTTTCTTAGGGACGATTTCACCTGCGACAGAGCATTCTGGCTGATCATTTCCAAGTACGCCAAGCTCGATCTCACGCGCCTTCACGCCTTCTTCAATGATGATCTTGCGGTCGAATTGGAATGCTTCTGCGAAAGCCGTGTCGAGTTCTTCCCGTGACGTACATTTGCTGATTCCAACAGATGAACCCAAGTTTGCCGGTTTCACGAAACAAGGATAGCCAATCTCTTCTTCCACTTGTTTATAAGCAGCTTCCGGATTTCCTTTCCATGTGCTGCGGATGAACCATGTGTAGTTGACTTGTGGAATGCCCGCCTGAGCAAACAAATTCTTCATGATGACTTTATCCATCCCGGCTGATGAAGCAAGGACGCCATTCCCTACATATGGAAGATTCAGCAATTCAAGCATACCTTGAACCGTTCCATCTTCCCCGTTCGGTCCGTGAAGCAATGGGAAAATCATATCGTAACCTTCAGATTCAGAAGGAGAGATGGATGTACTCAACGCATTAGGGGCGATCTCCTCCCCTTCTTTAAATTGCAATGCTTTCACGTCTTCAACGGGAGCGTTCAATTGTGGACCCTTGACCCACTTGCCTTCTGTCGAGATAAAAACAGGGTGAATGTCATATTTATTTAAGTCCAGGGCACCGATCACGGCCTTGGCTGTTTGCAGAGATACATTATGTTCAGCAGATTTACCACCGTACAGTAAGCATAACTTGGTTTTCATGTATGAGTTACCTCCAATATTCACAATAGATGTTTCTATTTTATCACTTTCATGGGAAAGGGAAAGAATGATTCCATTGGAAATCAAAAATTACCACATTTGTCTTGATTCAAATGGCATTCGGATCAATGCCCACTATATATGTATGCAAACGAAAACCAGTCCTGCGACAGTCTTACCATTATTATTCTGAATACACTTAAGATTTCGCCTATTTAAAAAGCTATTAAAATTTCACTCTATAAGGTGTATAATCCTCCTATTAAAAACATTTGTACTTTCAAGGAGGACACCCAGATGAGAAAGCTCGGTTTACTGCCTAAAATCCTTTTAGGTATTGCGTTAGGTATTGTCATTGGTGCATATGCCCCGGAATGGTTTGTGAAAATCTTCGCTACATTCAATGGATTATTCGGAAACTTCCTTGGTTTCGCGATTCCGCTGATCATTATCGGCTTTATCGCCCCAGGAATCGGATCCATGGGTAAAGGCGCAGGGAAACTTCTTGGATTAACCACCGCTCTCGCTTATGGTTCCACAGTGCTTGCAGGTTTGCTCGCCTTTGTGGTTGCGAAGTCTATTTACCCATCTTTGCTCGCAAATCAAACGTCCCAATCATTTGAAAATCCGGAAGAAGCTCTTCTCAAAGGTTTCTTCACAGTGGACATGCCTCCGGTCATGGGCGTGATGTCGGCACTCCTTATCGCGTTCACCATCGGCCTTGGTATGGCGGCCATCAAAGGGGACACTCTTCAAAAAGGGATGGATGAATTCAAGAACATCATAGAACTTGTGATTGAAAAGATCATCATTCCGCTGTTGCCGATCCATATTCTTGGGATCTTCGCCAATATGACGCAAGGCGGACAGGTGAGCGCCATCATGTCTGTATTCGCAAAAGTTTTTGTCATGATTATTCTATTACATCTTATCTTTTTAGTGATTCAATATACAGCTGCCGGTACATTGCGAAAGCAAAACCCGCTTTCCATGATGAAAGGAATGCTTCCTGCTTACTTCACGGCACTTGGAACTCAGTCTTCTGCGTCTACCATCCCGGTGACGCTGGAACGTTCAAAGAAGATCGGTTCAAGGGAACGCATTGCCGACTTTTCTGTTCCTCTTCTGGCAACGATTCACTTATCAGGGAGTACCATCACTCTTGTCAGCTGTGCCATGGCGGTCATGTTCATACAGGGTGAGGCCCTGCAGTTCACTCAGCTGTTTCCATTCATCTTGATGCTCGGCATCACGATGATTGCAGCACCAGGTGTTCCAGGTGGCGCGGTCATGGCAGCACTCGGATTACTTGAAACGATGCTTGGATTCGGACCGACCATGACGTCCCTGATGATCGCCCTATATCTCGCACAGGACAGCTTCGGAACAGCCTGTAACGTAACAGGAGACGGTGCCATCACATCCATCGTCGACAAATTGACCCAAAACAAGAAAGCACGTGTATCTTCTATTAAAGCAAGCTGACCTGCGAGAGGTCCGTCCCTCCACTTTGAGGGACGGACCTCTGCTTGATGTTTGGAGGATTTGTCCATCTGCCCTTGTAGGTGCCCTTTAAAGAAGAATGGCCCTTCCACCGTTTCACCGGGTTGCTTCTTGCGGGCAAGATCCTTGTTCACTTTCCATCACTGTCCCTTTCATCCCCTCTGCATCTTCCCTGAAGCATTCTGTTATTTTCTGTATAATGGAAATAGTAACATATGAAAGGAGTGCTAATACATTGAAATTAACCGGTCAGCGTGTAACACTTAGAAAAATAGAAGAGAGAGACCTTCCTACCCTATGGGATTATATTTATGGTGATCCATCTCCTCAGTGGAAAAAGTGGGACGCTCCATATTTTGAACATAAGTACGTTCCCTTTGAAGAATATATGGAGTCATCCATCCGGAATAAAAATCGCAGCGATGAATTTCAGCGGATCATCGAGGTCGATGGGGCCATCATTGGAACCGTGGCATACTACTGGGACTATGAACCAACCAGATGGCTTGAGGCAGGGATCGTCATATATGATCCGGCATACTGGAACGGAGGGTATGGAACCGAAGCCTTATCCCTGTGGATCGACCACCTTTTTACCACAAAAGAAATCGGTCGGGTCGGCATCACGACATGGTCAGGAAATGAACGGATGATGAAGGCCGCAGAAAAAGTCGGCATGCAGCTTGAAGGACGCATGCGAAAATGCCGCTATTATGATGGCGTCTACTACGATTCCATCCGCATGGGTATGATCCGGGAAGAATGGGAAGAACAACGCGCTCTCTAAAAAAGGAGATCCTTAATGAAGACAATCATCCTGGTCGGTGGCGGTCACAGTCACCTTCACTGTTTAAAGAAAATAGATGCTCGGGAAGAAAGCGTGAAGTGGATTCTCATTTCCCCTTCCCGTTATCAATATTATTCGGGAATGTTCTCAGGTTACACAGAAGGGATTTACGCACTGGAAGAGACCCGTATTGATTTAAAAAACCTATGTGAGGGGACCGGCTGTGATTTTGTCGAGGGGACTGTCCTCTCCATTGATCCCGATCAACAGCATCTCCTTACAGATCAAGGCGACATTTTCACGTACGACTTTGTTTCCTTCGACATCGGGTCACGGAATGACTCAATGGAAATTGAAGGCTTGCATGAGCACAATCTAGCCATCAAACCGAACTATCGCCTCCCTGAACAGATCGAGAAGCTTCATAACAGCAGAAGAACCGTCTTTATCGGTGGCGGAGCGGCGAGTATCGAAATGGCATTATCCTTAAAGGCATGGAAAATGGACAAGGGTTATGACGAACATTCCATAGCGGTTGTCCACGCCTCCCCCCTTTTAAAAAAGGCCGGGTCCTTATCATCTAAAAAGATGACGGATGTCGCTCTTTCAAAAGGCATTGAGTTGCACCCGGGGCGGGTGACAAAGATTGAGGGGGCTCGACTGCATACTGATGAAGATGAGACCTTAGACTATGATGAAGTGATTTTCTTAGGTGGACCTAAGGCACCACCGTTGTTCGGGACCAGTGTGCTGCTGAACGATGAAAAAGGTTTCCTGTTAGTAAACAGCTATCTTCAATCAGTGGAATATCCTAACGTGTTCGGAGCCGGGGACTGCGCGACTTTACAAGACTTCCCTGACCTCCCGAAAAACGGGGTCACGGCTGTGCGGCAAGGTCCTGTGTTATGGAAGAACCTGACCGGTGCAGCGGCGGGTGGAAAGATTATTCCCTTTGAACCACAAAAACGATACCTTGCGATTATGTCCCTTGGAAATAAGCAGGGCTTCTTAACATACGGGGCATTTTCACTGGTCAGCGGATGGGCTTGGCGGTTGAAAAATTGGATTGATGTGAGGTTTATTGGAAAGTATGAGGGGTGAGGTGATAGGTTTTGATGTTGGTGTTTCCGGTGTTGGGGAGGTTCATGGACTGAACGATCTTAAGAGCTGTCTTTCTGGATGACAAATGGAGAAATTTCCTTACCTGTTTATTCGTTATGCTGTGTCCTAATAATAAAGAATAGTCAACGAAAGCAGATATATGTGCGCCTTTTGATTTACCACCGCACTTTTGACACTCATCGGGAAAGTTTATTAACGGTGTATGCTTTTTCACTAATAAACTTGATATTTTTCTAATTTGTTTAAAGGGATGGTGCTCTCTTCCATGGGATTTCAGGAGAGATAGAATTCTTTCCTCTACATTTATTTAGAAATATACCCCAAATAATAATCTAATTGTAACTCCCCTCTGTATCCGGCTTTTCGTTTAGCTAAGTCAGCTTTGACGACCTCCCATAGTGAATGGTTAGGCCGCAATCTCTCTACTAACCTATCGTTCATTAAAATCCTTCGTGGAGTTTCTCTGTCTTTAGCAATCAATCTATCAACTCCTCCTATTTCATTCTTTATCTATTCGACAGAGGAGAAAAACACCCTTTATTTTTCCAAATATAATAGTGTTTCGTGAAGATTTGTCGGTGTGAACTGCCACCTATAATCGAACTTGTGCCACTTACCGAACATGTGCCACTCGCCAACTCTCCACCACCACACAAAAAAACACGACCACCTCACCAGCGGTCGCGCTCTCCAATATACATCCTTATCGAAATAACTCCACATATTTCTTACTCAACACAGGCAGGACGCCGTCAAACAGTTTCTCTCTCCAATACAAGTCCGCCGTTTGCTGTACAGCTGCTGCGTGATTAGGGTAAGGGTAGACCATATTGGACAGGGAACCGATCTTGCTCCCTTTTTCCATGGCATATATGACGGGCTGCATCCAGTCACCTGCACCGGAACCAACGGCATGGGCGCCGAGTATTTTCCCCCTCGAGTCTGTGATGATTTTGACGAGACCTTCTGTTCGGTGATCGGCGACGAAACGGTCGACCTTGTCCAACGTTGTCTTGTACACTTTATATTCTATTCCTTTTTCCACGGCCTCTCCTTCAGTCAGTCCAATATGGAAGATTTCCGGAGTGGTATAGGTCGTCCATGGCAACTTACTGTAAGAAACCTTTCGTTTCAATCCAAACACGGCATTTTGGACGACGAGCTTCCCTTCCATTCCGGCTCCGTGGGTGAACGGGTAGCGGCCGTTCACATCCCCGATGGCGAAAATATGGGAATGGTTCGTCCTCAGTTCATCATTCACTTTAATGAAACCGTGGTCGTCAATCTCGACTCCGGCAGCGGACAGGTTCAATGATTCTGTCCCAGGTTTGCGGCCGGTTGCTAAAAATAACAGGTCCCCTTCCACAGATTGCTCTACTCCGTCTTTCATATAGTGAACCGTCTTCTGCCCGCTATCCTGCTCTGAAACCCGTTTGATTTCCGCTCCATACACAAACTGAATATCCTTTTCCAGTAGTCCGGTTGCCACTTTACGGATTTCCTTATCTTCTTTCACTAATATCTCATCATTTTGTTCAAGGACCACAGCCTCTGCACCCAAGTGAGAAAATGCCTGGGCAAGTTCAAGCCCAATCGGACCTCCGCCGACGAATACAACCTTACTTGGCAGCTCCTCAACGTCAAATACCGTTTCGTTCGTATGATACTCTACCTCAGAAAGGCCGTCGATATCCGGCACGTTGGGGCTTGATCCAGTCGCCACGACAATCCTTTTCCCTGAAATTCTGTCCTCTTTCTCCACCAGTATGGTGTGAGAATCCAGGAACTCGGCTCCTCCAAAGTAAATATCGACTCCCATTTGCAGGAACCGATCAGGATCATCATGCTGTTGAATATGTGATATGGCGCCTTTGACTCTTTCTTTCACCTTCTTCATATCGACGGTACCGTTGGTTTCGAACCCAAGAGCACTTCCATTCCGGATGGTCGAGACTTCTCTTGCTGCCTGGATGAATGCCTTTGATGGGACACAGCCAAAGTGAAGGCAGTCTCCACCAAGGAGTCCGCTTTTTTCGATGAGGGCCACTTTGGCTCCAAGGGAAGCGGCTCCCGATGCGACGGTCAGCCCACCTGCGCCTCCGCCTATGACTATTAAATCGTATTGTTCCATCTCCATCTCTCCTTATGAAAGTAATCGTTTCGCTTCTAGAAATCGTTGAATACCCGTGTACAATTCAACTGCAAAAAACAGTAAGGTCGTCCACAGGACAATAGACGGAAATAACATCATGACACTGAACAGGATAAATCCTTCCGTCCTTTCTGCTAGCCCCGCCTGGTAATAGAATGACTTCATGCCCTGCTTTTCCGATACAGCTCCGACAGCCAGAAAAACGGTCATGGAAATGATGATGGAAACACTCAGTAAGAGGAGGGCCCACATGATGTCAGGGTGAAGAAAGGCAACACCGAGGATGACGCTGATCTCAACAATCCGATCAAAAGTCACGTCCATGACGGTCCCAAAGGGAGACGGCTTGGTCAACCGGGCCATCGTACCGTCCACTGCGTCGAGGAATCCGGACAACCATAATAAGATGACGGCGGGAATCGGGAACCCCAGGAAATATACCAATCCGGTGACAGCTCCCACGACAAAGGCCGTGACCGTCACTTGATTGGCCGAGAGCCCCTTCTTCAAAAACAGCCTTGCCGTTCCTTCTATACTCGGCTGCACCCATTTGCGGGCGTGTGTGTCTAACATATCGTTCCCATCCTTTACTTATCTTCTTTACCCGATAATCCCAGCCATGCTTTCATCTTCTTTTTGAAAATGATTGGTACGATGATCATGACCAGGAAAAATGCGAGGGCGAAATATAATTTCGTTCGGTCTTCTCCTACCAAGCTTGACCCCAGGAAGACGTAGCCAAACGTACCTGGTAAAATTCCGATGGCCGTCGCGAGAATGAATGGTAGGTATCTCACCTTTCCCATCCCTGCCAAATAGCTGATCAAATCAAAGTTCAGGAATGGCACGAGGCGTAAGAGCAGGACATAGAAGAAGCCGCTCTCATCCATTTTGTCCCGTATCTTCTCTAAGCGTGGGGATGGCCTTTTCAGCCATTTTGCCCCCAGGAAGGTGGCTGCATAATAGGCGACCGTGGCACCACCGAGGGCTCCGATAATAATATAAAAGAAGCCTTCCACAGCACCGAATGCGAGCCCCGCCGCAAGGGAAAGGATGGAAGCAGGGAAAAGGATCAATGGCCGGATCGTGTAAGCGGCGATGAATACAATGGGAGCCCATATGCCAAATGACACAATCCAGTCCCTGATATCATGGGGCTTTACATGAAAGAAATTCCGGCTCAGCCACATGAGGAACAGTAATACCGCAATGAATAACATGATCTTGCCGATTTCCTTCTTCTTCATTATACTTCCCTCCTATTCCTCTATCTGAAACGTTCGAATGTTCTCTTCCTCTGCATAGAGCCAAACCGTATCGTTTATTGAGTCCCAATCAAGGGGAAGGTTCAGCTCCTGCCTTAGTTCTTCAACCCATATTTCATAAATATCCGTTCCTGCCATGAATAATTTTTGGCGTACCCTCCCTTTCCAACAGGGTGAGCTGAAATCCTTTCCGGAAGAAACCACTTGAATATGGGAAGCATGAACAAACCGCTGCCCTTCCAGGATGAGGCCATCACTCATAAATGTCGCAACGAAGGCGGAGACGGGATGGTAATAGACATCCTCGGGACTACCGATTTGCACGAAACGACCTTCTTGTAACACTGCCACGCGATCTCCCATCTCATATGCCTCATCACGGTCATGGGTCACGAATAGGACCGTGGTCTCCTCTTCCTTTAGAATGTTCCGGACCCATTGTCTCAACTCTTTCCTCAGCTGCAGATCAAGACTGCTGAATGGTTCGTCCAAAAGCAATAGTTTTGGCTTCAGTATAAGGGACCGGATAAGGGAAACCCTTTGCTGCTGCCCCCCGGAAAGCTCTGAAGGGTAATGGTGAACGAATTCCCCGAGTCCGACTCTTTCTATATAATCCTTCGCTCTCTTCTTGTTTTCCTTATTGCTCCCTTTCATTTTTAACCCGTACATGACATTTTCAAGAACGTTCATATGGGGGAAAAGTAAGGGCTGTTGAAAGACCATGCCTATGGGGCGGTTCTGGGGCTTGATGGAGGAAATATCGCTGCTTTCTATTAACACTTTTCCCTTCGTGGCAGATTCTAAGCCTGATAGAATGCGGAGTAAGGTCGACTTCCCTGAACCTGAAGCTCCAACGAGTGACAGAATCTCTCCTTTTTCCAAGGCAAGGGTTGTGTCGGACAATATTTCTTTTCCTTTAAATGTTTTGGATATCCCTTGTATCTTTATAAATGAACTCACCTTTTCTTCCTCCCTCTTTGCTGCTGATATGGGAGCATGAACGTTAAACACCCCTCAAGAATGAGATAAAACGCAATGGGGATGAGGGCGAACACAATGGAGAATGCTGCCATGACCGCCTCATCTGCCGTATTGGTAAACGGATAGTACACCATCGCCAGAGTCACCACGTTCCCTCCCCCAATGATTGCCGTCAAAACGTATTGACTTAAAGAAATGACAATCGTCAGGAATAATACACTTCGGATACTTGGTAACAGAAGCGGTAATTCAATATGGTACAGACGCTGAATGGCACTCCCTCCAAGGATGGTCGATTGTTCGATTAATTTGGTACCGATGCGTTCATAGCCTGTTTTAAACATTTTGATGCTGTAAGGGATGGTCGGAACCAAATGAACAAGGGCCACACCCAGCCAGTGATCGGAAAGGCCGTATCGTATGAACGTGATATGAAGTCCGATCGCTACAACCAATACAGGTATAAAGAGGGGGAGCATCAGAAGTGCTTCAAGCACCGCCTTTCCCCTGAAAGAGGATAAGGCAGAGGCTTTTCCTGAGGTGAGCCCGATCAGCAGATTGAGGGCAAGGACAATAAGGGCAATCCAAATCGAAACTCCGATGGAATCGAGGAATTCCCCTTCATGCCATAACAGTCTCCAAGCCCTTACGTGTGGTTCACCCATATCCGGACTCCCCCATACCCATACACCAAAAAAGCTTTTGTAAAGCAGAAAGAGAATGGGAAAGACGAAAAGGATGAAGGAAATACTGTAAAATAACGATTTTCTCATGTTAACACCTCTAATTCCCAATCCCTTTAGTGATGTGCATCCGTATCTTGTTCGTGCTATAAAGGACGGCCCACATGAAGATCCCGATGACGAGACCTGTCAGGACAAGGGAGGCAAACGCCAGTGGACGGTCACTCCAGTTGCCGCTGTAAAACCAGTCATATGCAAGGATTGGAAGCATCTGCGGGGACGTCACCCCAAGCAGCTGAGGAACCTCAAATGCGGTAAATATGAAAGCAAATAATATTGCACCGGTTTCAATAAACACCGGCAAAATCAAAGGCCATTCCGCCACCCAAAAAGCTTGATACGGACCCGCTCCAAGTAAGGAAGCGACCTCTTTATAGCTTTTTGAAAGGGTTGCATATACTGGGAGCAGCATCAGAGTCACAAACGGAACCTCCTTCCATACATATGTCAGGATAATACCGATCCCGCCCCGGTCCTGAACCAAAATCGGAAATTGACTGCGATCGTCAATCCATCCAATCATCCCGGAAATAGTTGAAAAAAACCCGCTCTGATTAAAAAGTAAGTAGACAAGATAAGCCCAGACAAAATGGGGAACGAGCATTGGGATCCACACGAGCAGTTTATGTCTGGTTTCCTTTAATAAAGGAGAGAATGCCTTCACGATCGCCAAGCCGATCACAAGGGCCAGGACGGTGGAGACGGTCGTCACCGTCAAGCTGAAGAGGATAGATGAGACAAAACGATCCTCTTCAAACAACTTTCCGTAATGCCTGAAGGTGAAGACTCCCCCATCCCTAACACTTTCAAGGATCGCAAGGACGATTCCCAATCCCGGAATCAGGAGAAAGAAGAGGATGCCCGGTATGATCAGAACGGCATTATTGACCTTCAGCCACTTCATGGATCCAGTTCTCCTTTAACCATTCTACATAAGCAGCATCGAGCTCACCATTAAAGGATTCTTCAAGCGTAGATGCCTCCAGCACACTTTCTCCACGTTCGATCTCCATGAATTTCTTCTTCCAGTCTTCATCAAGCTTTTCATAAGAAATCGGTGAGCTTTCCCCCCAATAATCCGGCTTCAGTTTCTCGTACTGTGCTTCCGGGGATAGGAACTCATTAATGGCCACCATGGCCCCCTCTTTATTGGGGCTGTTGAATGGAATCGACAGGAAATGAGTATTTCCGATCGATCCGACGTCTTCAAGGAGGAAGGACTTTGTGCTTTCAGGAAACACTCCGTCTTTGATCAAATGCTCAGCCCTTGCTTCGTTATAGCCCATCGTCATCCATACTTCTCCCTGGCTGTACAGCTTATCCAGATCCGTCAGGGTGGAAGGGTAGGTCTCACCATTCCTCCACAGGTATGGCTTCATTTCATTCAATTCGGTCCAGACATCCTTTCCGATTTCGTTCGCTCTTTCTTCATCAAATCCAACCTGTGCCAAATTCTTGTCGGTTTTCGCATAAAGAAGATGTCTAAGAAAGGCATTCCCCGTAAAATCACTCGGGTTAGGATAAGTGAATTTCCCCGGATTTTCTTTCATGAAGGCTTTTAACTCTTCAAAAGTAGCAGGAGGATTTTGCATTTTTTCACTGTTATAGAAAAAGACGAATTGAACTTTTCCCCACGGGGCTTCAAACCCCTCTGTTTCGGTCCCGAAGTCGTATTTAAACGCGTCACTATTTGTATCAAAGTATTTTTTATAGTTCGGCAGTTTGTCCGTGAAGGCTCCTGCCAGGAGATCATTTTCTTTTGCATTTTTAAAATTTTCTCCGTTGACCCAGACGATATCGATCGTTCCCTTTTCTTTGCCTGCCCGCTTCTCAGTTTGTAGCTTCTGAAGGATTTCAGCTGTATTCAATGGTACCCGGTTCAGTTCTATGTTGTTCCTTTCTTTCAGCAAGGGAACCATGACGTCATCAATATACCCGTTGATCCCGTCGTCTCCTCCCCACATGAATAGATTCACTTTGCTCCCTTTCGCTTTTGAAGCGATGCCCTCCCAATCATCGTCCGGAAGTTTACCCGTATCACTTGCATCCGAAGAGCCACAAGCGGATACTAATAGTAAGGAAATCATGCTCATCATAGCCAACCATTTTCTCATCCATCCTACTCCTCTGCGTTTTACTATAATTCTATTGTACTGAACACAATAATATAAAAAAGTAATCTGCCTTACATATAGCCTATTGGAAGAAATGAGGAAGAGGAGGAACACATCCTCCTGTGTCTTCATGCTCATCTTCCATAAGGTGTGTAACCTTTTGCATCATAACATGTCTACTATGGTAAGGAGGTGACGTTCAACATGAAACGACTAATGATGATGACGATCATTCTTATGGCGGGGTTGACCGGATGTGGGACGGCTGATGACAATGGCAGCGGGCCGACGAATAAAGGAACAGACCAGGAAGCAGGTGAAGATATGTCTGTACAGAAAGGGATTGTTGCAGGAGCAATGGAACCTTCATTAACAAAACAAGATTCGGAAGATCAGAATGTTTATGTATATTCAGTAAAAAACCAAACAGAGCAAGAAAAAACGTTTATCTTTTCATCGGGTCAGAAAATCGACTATGAACTGAAGAACGACAAAGGTGAAGTCATATATAAAGATTCGAAAAATAAGATGTACACCCAGGCAATACAGGAAATCACAGTGAAGCAGGCCGAAGAATTTTCTCAGAAGATTGTTCTGCCCAAACTCGAAAGCGGTACGTATACCCTAACGGTTTGGATGACGGCCAAAGGGGATCAAGATTATAAAGCAACGGCAAAAGTCCAAATCAAATAGGTATATAAAAAGGATTAATCTTACACACATTGTGAGATTAATCCTTTTTCGTATATACAGGTATAGGTCCATCCAAAGAGATGCGATCGGGCGTCACGATGCAGCTTCTTCCAAAGAAACGGACACCTTGATATGCGGCCATTTCCATCACCTGGGCAAAATGGGGATCGATTTCAGGCGCGGAGGTGATTCCCCGTAAGTCCTTCCGCTGGGCAATAAATAAGACCGCTGATTGGTAGTTTCCCTTCCTTTGCAAATGGGTGAGTTCCTCTACATGCCTCGCTCCCCTTGCTGTAACGGAATCGGGAAATTTACCTATTCCATTTTCCACCATGGTGACGCTTTTTACCTCAAGTAGTAATTTTTGATCATTTTGTTTATGTTTAAGTAAGAAGTCAAAGCGAGACCCCCCTACCTTATATTCGGCTTTTTCGAGGCGCCAATCGTTTAGTTCCTCTAACGTTTCCAATTGCAGGGCTTCACGTACGAGGGTATTCGGGTATTGAGTATTCAATGAAACATAGATATCGTTTGTGGGATCGTGGGTCATCACTGCCGACCATTTCGTTTTCCTTTTGGGATCTTTGGATTCCTGGAGCCAAATTGGTCCTCCGGGTACCAAAAGGTCCTTCAATCTTCCGGGGTCAGGCAAGTGGACTTTTTCTCTTGAACCTGAAGGAAGCTGACACATTAACACAAACCGATTGAGTCTCTCAAGAAAGATCCCTTGAACCAGGGTATCCTGGAATGGTATCTCTATCAAGGCTTCACGCCCCCTCATTTAAGCAGAGCACTCCAGCTCTTCGTTTTTCGGTCAAAGGATAATAAGCCGTTGGCAGGTGACTTCCGGACCTGTTTATAGTCCTCCGCCATTTCATCCATGTCATAATAATCTCCGATCACCCAGATGGGAATTTCAATCTTCCCTCTGCTTAGTATGGCTTTTTCAAGGGAAATGACCATTCCCTCTTTTAATTTATCTTTGAAGGAATGAATGACTTCTTTCCCGATCACAGGGTAAGGTTTCTCCTTTTTCATGCCGAACAGGCCTTTTCCACCCTTGACGCTGCTGAGCTTTGAAGAAAGAGTCGATCCAAGCATATGATAAAAGTCCTCGAAGTCCCGGTAATATACTTTATTGAACCAGCCATCATCATGGGAAAGATAGGCATATCGATTATTCAGCTTGGAATAAAAAGGAGGATGTAACGGCTGCTTGATATGTCCCATATAGAGGAGTTCTGCAATTTCCTGGCCGTTCAATTCATCGACTCCCACTTCTTCCTCAAAGTCGATCCAGCAGAAATCTCCATAGTTCTGAACCCCATCGTTCATGAGCTTCTTCATTTCTTTCTGCTCCACATATTCCATATGAGTATGTATATTGAAAGAACCTTGTTCGTATTGGTGTTTAATTAGAAGTAAGTTCTTTAAAGGCTTACGGGCATTGTTAACAAATTCATTAAAATGGATTCCGTAAGAAACGACATACTGACGATCCGGATTCTTGTGAACATAGATGATATCTTTAACTTGGTTATTTGCCTTCAAGAACATTCCCTCCATCTGATTAACACGGTGCACAGTTCATATATTCTATTTTATCAAATAACGAAGCTACTTGTACTTTTCTATTTCATTTCAAAATGATGACAAAAGTCGCAGGGAATTGTCGAAAATAGTCATATTATGGTACTTGAGGCTTGATCTATACTAATTCCCGAAGGCTGTGACAAATATTATCAGGAGAAAGGCGCTGGTTGATCTTAAGAATAGCCAATCAATATGTTGGTTTGATGACTTTATTTCTAAAGTCGAGGGTCGATATGGACTTCTAAACTAACAATTAATTTATAAAATCAATTTCAATATTAATCACAAATAAGGAATATGTAATAAATGGAATCTTCTTCCTCTATTTTTCCAATGAATCCTACTGCTATCAACATTCCGAATGAATTCATTTCCACACCTGTTCTGAATACCTGCCACATACCGACAGAAGTTAACGAATTTGTCTGGTCATGAGTAGAAATTTCCCTTCATTTCTATTAGACTAAGGAATGTGAAATCTTTAGAAATTCAGGTGAATAGAATATGGAAACTCGCCAGCGATTTGCTGATAAGATCGATTGGGGTCTTCTCTTTTTACTCATGCTGTTCTTCATCGTAAGTGCAATGGGAATCAGCAGCGCCCAGACCTCAGGGCAATATGGAACAAACTTCGTCATTAGACAGGCATTTTGGTATGTTGTGGGTGGAATCATTATAGGGGCAGCATTATTCCTGGACTCAGATCAGTATAAGCGGCTTGCCTGGTACATATACGGTGCGGGAATTTTCTTGCTCGTTTTATTATTGATTTCACCAGAGAGCATCGCACCTCATCGGAATGGGGCCAAAAGCTGGTTCATGCTTGGACCGCTCGGGTCTATACAGCCTTCAGAATTCATGAAGACATTCCTGATCCTTGCTCTGGCACGCGTCATTACCAATCATCATGAACTTAACCCAAGAAAAACGGTACAGACAGATTTTCAATTGTTAATTAAAATCGGCTTGACCACCCTTGTTCCCCTTGCGTTCATCATGCAGCAACCTGATTTAGGGACATCACTGGTCATCCTTGCCATTATGACAGGGATCATCCTCGTATCAGGTATAACGTGGAAATTAATCGTTCCCATCTATGCGTCCATCGGGGTCTTAGGAGCGGGCATCCTTTCACTGGTGATTTGGGCACCGGAATTATTAGAAAAGTATTTGAATGTAAAACCCTATCAATTCGGACGTATTTATGCATGGCTAGATCCGTATAACTACGCGAAATTAGAGGGTTTTCACTTAATCAACTCCCTTAACGCCATTGGCTCCGGCCAGATTTTCGGAAAAGGTTATAGCGACCGGGAAGTGTATATCCCGGAAAATCATACGGACTTTATATTCAGTGTCATCGGTGAAGAGTACGGATTTATCGGGGCAAGTGTCGTCATCAGTTTATACTTCCTGCTGATCTATCATTTGACCAAGACGGCCCTTGATACGAAAGAACCCTTCAACGCTTACGTGTGCGCAGGAATCATCAGTATGATTACATTCCATGTGTTCCAAAACATCGGTATGACGATCCAGCTACTGCCAATCACCGGGATCCCCCTTCCGTTCATCAGTTATGGAGGAAGTTCCCTCATGGGGAATATGCTGGCCCTCGGACTTGTATTCAGTATGAGGTTTCACCATAAAACGTATATGTTTTCTTCAGAGGATTCTTAATTACTGGTTGCATTCATCCTCTGGATGTGTAAAATAATAGTAATTAGATATCGACATTCAATGAAGAAGAGAGTAATCCTGATGTTGAATCAAAAGCGAGCCGGGGGAGGTGAAAGCCCGGTATGAAACTCTGGATGAACCGCACTTCCGAGAAGTTTTTCTTGAAATCAGTAGGGAAAAACCGGGATCTCCCGTTATACAATGAGCGCCCTTTCGGGAATAAGAGTGGTACCGCGAGCTAAACTCGTCTCTATGTTATATAGAGGCGGGTTTTTTTATGTTTACTATTAATGGAGGTGCACAAAGATGGATTTAAAATCAATACTGGCCCATCAAATAAAGACTCAGCTTTTATCAGATTGGTGCGAAGAAGATCTCTGCAACTTGATCGAAACACCAAAGCATAGCCATTTAGGGGACCTGGCATTTCCCTGTTTCCAACTGGCAAAATCCCTGAAGAAAGCTCCGGCACAGATCGCCAAAGAGTTTGCCGCTGCACTTTCCTCTCCCCTTTTCACCAAGGTGGAGGCAGTTGGACCATATATCAACATCCATTTCGACGGGGCAAAAGCCGGAAAGGAAATCGTGTCGGGAGTTTTGGCGAGAGGAAACAATTATGGTACCCATACCTTCGGAGAAAAGAAAACCATTGTATTAGACATGTCCTCTCCCAATATCGCCAAACCATTCTCCATGGGACATCTACGTTCAACGGTCATTGGCAATGCCATTTCAGCCATAGCTGAAAAATGCGGCTATACAACTGAGAAAATAAATTATGTTGGGGATTGGGGCACACAATTCGGAAAACTGATCGTTGCTTTCAAAAAGTGGGGAGATCCCGAAAAAGTGAAAGAAAATCCCATCTCCGAATTATTTGTTCTTTACAAAAAGTTTCATGCTGAGGCGGAACTCGATCCTGCCCTTGAGGATGAAGGAAGAAAAGCCTTCAAGTTACTGGAAGATGGAGATGAGGAAATAACGGAATTGTGGAGATGGTTCAAGGATGAATCCCTCCAAGCCTTCAAGACGATCTATTCCTTACTGGGGGTGGAATTCGATTCCTACAACGGGGAAGCGTTTTTCAATGACAAGATGGAAGAAGTGGTAAAAATGCTTCAGGAAAACCAACTTCTTGAGGAATCCCAAGGGGCTCAGGTAGTGCGCATGGAAGATGGGAATCTGCCTCCATGCCTGATTACGAAATCGGATGGGGCCACTCTCTATGCCACACGTGACCTGGCTGCTGCCCTCTACAGAAAGCGTCAATATGACTTTGATGAAGCCCTGTATATCGTCGGCCAGGAACAGACCATCCATTTCAAGCAAGTGATGAACGTGCTGAAACTGCTTGGGTACGAGTGGTCAGATGATATGAAGCATATTCCTTTCGGACTGTATTTGAAGGACGGGAAGAAGATGTCGACACGAAAAGGCAGAGTCATCCTGTTGGAAGAGGTCCTTCAAGAGGCGATTAAAATGGCAGAGGAAAACATTAAACTGAAGAATCCCGGCTTAGAAAATGCTCACGTTGTTGCTAGAAATGTCGGGGTCGGTGCGATCATATTTCATGACCTGAAAAATGACCGGCTCAATGATATAGAATTCTCCCTGGAGCATATGCTCACATTCGAGGGAGAAACCGGTCCTTACATTCAATACACCTATGCAAGAACACAGTCACTGCTCAGAAATGCAGGGATCATGTCTCCCATGAAGTTCGAAGGTCTGGCTGATGCCGAAAGCTGGGAAGTAATCAAGCAGCTTCGCCTATTTCCGGAGACCATCGAAAAAGCATGGCAGCATTACGGCCCATCCGTCATTGCCAAATATTTAATCGATACATCCCAAAGTTTCAACCGTTATTATGGTAAAACGAAAATCCTTGCAGGAGATTCACAACAAAACTCCCGCCTCGCTTTGGTTCAAGCTGTCGGGATCGTCCTATCCGAAGGTTTGCGTTTGCTCGGCATGAAATCACCTTCAGAAATGTAGAAATGGAAAGAATTCTGTCACTATTTCCCGAGAAATAGAATGATATGATTGGGATATTTCATGACTCCCTATATGAAAAGTGATATACTTTCTTATGTTCTATTTAAATTGAAAATAACGCTTTATTCATAAAGGAGAGTACTATGTCTGAACTACTTCACACGTTCGAAGCCTGGTTATTGGATTATGGTGTATGGGGACTGATTCTTGTTTCGTTCGCCGACTCATCGTTCTTCCCCATCCCACCTGATGTGTTACTGATCCCACTTTCAATCGCCAACCCAAACAGCGCATTACTTTACGCACTATATACGACGGTCGCGTCCGTCATCGGATCCCTATTTGGATGGTGGATCGGTAAAAAGCTGGGACGACCGATTCTGGTTCGTTTATTCTCAGAGGCCCGCATCCAAAAAGTAGAGGAATATTTCACGAAATTCGGGCCCATGGCACTCTTGATTGCCGGTCTGACACCAGTTCCTTATAAAATCTTCACCATTTTCGCAGGGGTTTCCGGCGTCAGGATTCGCGTACTGGTGATCTGGTCGATTATCGGAAGAGGTATCCGTTTCTTCTTGGAAGGGGCCATCATCCTGACCCTCGGGGCAAAGGCAAAACCCTTTATCGAGGAAAATTTCACATTCCTTACCCTTGCAGCCGGAGGAGTGTTGATTGCTGTATATCTTGTCTACCTGATCATCAAAAAGAAAAAAAGAACCCCTTGATCAAATGACATAAAAGGAGCATGGCGTACGTTACACACGCCATGCTCCTTTTTTCTTTAGTCCGGGGAACCCACTACAAATCGAAGATGCTTCTCCAGCACTTTCAGGGACTGACTGCTCCCCTCATATAGCTCCCCATCCATATCAAGCTTTTCGTCTTGCCCCAGTTCAATATGGGCTTCCTTTGCCTGAATATGCATGATGTCATCATATTCCTCACTGATATTTCCTGTACTTTTAATGACCAGAAATTCCTTCAATAATGGGAATCCACTTTTCTTCACGATATAGATGTCCATCAGGCCGTCACTCATATCGATACAGATTGGCAGGGGATTAGATCCGATGGAACGTCCGTTGGCGACCAACAGCATGACTACCTCTTCTTCCACCGTCTCGTTTTCCGTTGTGACCTTTACCCTGAGAATGGGAGAGTCTTTAATGGACTGGAACGCACTGATGTAGTAACTTAATTTCCCCAGTACGCTTTTTGATCCCACATCGATATTATCGCTCGTCTGGGAGACCAATCCCGTCCCCCAGAAATTACTGAAATACCTCTCCCCCGCCTGGACGATGTCGACGTCCTGTTCGGAAGTCTGTTCCGTTATGAGCCGGACCGCTTGTCCAATGTTCATCGGTATGTGCAGGGAACGGGCAAAATCATTACACGTCCCACCTGGAAGGATGCCCACAAGGGGACGATCTTCGAGGGCAGCCAGGCCATTGATGGATTCATGAACCGTGCCGTCCCCGCCCATGATCACGACCAGCTCATATTGGCTTCCTGATTCCCTGCAAACCCTCTCAGCGTCACCTTTTTCTTTTGTCTTATGAATGATCAGATTCGTGCATATATCCAGTAATGGAGGTACAGCGTCCTTCAACAGGACTTCAAGTGTCCCTTGACCTGCCTTGCCGTTGCATATGAATAAAACATCCGAATATTTCGCCATGAAAATCGTCACCTGACTCTTCAATTAGTTTAATCAATAAAAAGAGGCTGACCCAAAACGATGAGTGATAATCATCCTTATCGGACCAGGCCATAGGCTTTCAGATTACTGCTCTATAACTCGGGGATTCTTGACCGAAAACGTGAAAATTCTTGGATCAGCCTCTTTTACTATGCTGTATTGGAATCATCCTGGGGGACTTGGAGTAAAAATCGATGGGCAATTCCAAGACGCCCTTTAATGTAGCTTTGGGGATCATATGGAATATGCCGATTCTGCATACGATGGAGTTCCATTTCCGCAAACATGGCCAGGGCACGACTAACCTGATCCAAAGCCATGGTTATACTCCCGGGATCTGAAGGCTGCTCCCGGCTCATACAATAGTATGAAATCTCATCTGCCTTCTTTCTGATCTCCTTTAATGCTTGTAGATCAAACATCATTCTCTCCATGCCTAACCCTCCTCTTCACCTTACGTATAGTATATCGGGGAGAAAGAGGAAATATGTCTGTCCAATCATTCTCGGGTGAGCGGGTTTATGAATCTTGTGTTAACGTCTTAGGTAATGGTTGATACTGCTTTAGTGAATGAAGGATTTCCCGTCTTGATTTCGTTTTTGAAATATTAACTCCGACGTTCGACAATTTCGTTATCACTTTTTTAAAGCGATCGTTCTCCTTTACCACGTTATTCACCTCTTTTATAATATCGTTACCTATTTGTACGTTTTACTCTGCAAAAGGTTTCACTTAATGTTATATGATTTCCCTTTTCCCTAAAAATGCAACGATAATCCTATTTTTACACATTTCAGAAGAATAATTTGTTCCGAATTACACAATTTATACTCATGAAGACGAAACTATCCCTCTTTCTCATTACATCAATCCTAGTCTATAGCCTATTTGTTCTACCTATTGCAGCTGCAGAAAGCACGTATTCTGTTAAAAAAGGAGATACTTTTTGGACCATTTCAAGGATATTTCACATGGGATTGTCAGAATTGATCAAAGCGAATCCTCAAGTAACGAATCCAGCTGTCATTTTCCCCGGCCAGACAATTAATATTTCAACAGCCTCAAAGGATTCAATTGAAGACCGGGTCACTGCATTGATCAATCAGGAAAGGCAGAAAAACGGGCTCTACCCCCTTCAGACAGACGGGCTTCTCTCCATGATCGCCCAATACAAGTCCCGTGATATGAGAGATACCGGGTATTTCTCTCACAGGAGCCCAACCTACGGGTCTCCTGATGATATGTTGAAGAGCTTTCACATTTCATACCGGCAGGCTTCTGAAAACATTGCCGCCGGACAGGAGAGTTATGAAGAGGTTGTGAAGGAATGGATGACCAGCCCGGTTCACCGCAAGAATATCCTCAACGGGTCCTATACCCATGTAGGCGTTGGATATGCCAAAGGTGGAGCTTACGGTACGTATTGGACGCAGCTTTTCATTTCGAAATAAACAAGACGGTAAGGTCCGTCCCTCTTATAAAATCGAAATCATTTTGGAAATAACGTAGTGGATATTTCCTATACACAAGGAAATGTCTCTCAGGTTATGTCACAACAAGTTGTGACCGTTTCTCCGGAGGCTTCTGTCGAAGAGGCTTCGGCTTTAATATCCAGCATCAGGTGCGCCGTTTACCAGTAGTTGAAAACGGTCAGCTTGTGGGGATGCTGGCTTTAGGGGATTTGGCAGTGCAGCAGAAATCCGATCAAAGCGCGGGTAGTGCCTTAAGCGGGATCTCACAGAACCACCCTTCCCTAACAAAAGGCTACAAAAGCACAAACTTCATATCTTTCATTAAACAGAATAAGGGGCTGGTGGTACAGCCCCTTATTTGCTGTTTAATGAGGTCCGTCCCTCTCTTCGACTTGTTTTGACTTAAAGGGGGGCCAATCGTCATTATTTTCATGTAAAGGGAGGATTTTCTTTATTTGTGACGAATATGTGATTTAATACAAATGGTGTTATGGAGGAGGAGGTTTTGTATGAGTCGTACTGCACGCTCGTACCGAAAGGAAGTTCGTCATTTTAAACGTGAGAACCGAAAAAAAGTCTTCGCCGACAGCATTCTTGATTTCTTATTTATGTTATTTGGGATTTCTATGATTACGGGTATTTTATTATTTATGCTGGGGTTTTGGAATTTTTATTAGTTTATTTGATTATCACCGCTATCATATTTCTATTTTCTTATCGGGATTTTATTTTGCTGCCATGGATCTCTATGGCTTTTTTTTATGATGACATTTATGAAATCCGTACAGAAAATAGTATTCCACTATCTTTCATTATATTATTTCAATATAATTTTACACCTTATTATCGGTGGCCTAACACAGTCCAGAAAACCTTTATTACTATGATAAAATAGTTCGCTCTCCAAAATAAAACCTGGTAATATTTTAATATTCAGATAATAACTTGAATTTTATTTGAAATTTTCAGATAATAATCTATGTAACCGACACAAATTTCTGAGGGGGTTATCATGGATATTTTAAACCATTTAGTCACGGAAGCAAATTCAATCTTATGGGGGTATATTTTAATTGGTGTACTACTCATTTTAGGATTATACTTCACCATCGGATCTAAATTTGTTCAAATTCGCCATCTAGGTGAAATGTTTCGTTTATTAGGAGATAAAGATGTGGTCGAAGCAGAGGGAGAAAAGCAGATTTCATCCCTGCAGGCATTCTTTATCGGAGCAGGTACTCGAATTGGTACAGGTAATCTAGCAGGAGTAGCCATTGCCTTAGCAATTGGAGGACCTGGAGCGGTCTTCTGGATGTGGCTTGTCGCCATTCTCGGAGGAGCCAGCGCCTTTGTTGAAAGTACATTGGCACAGATTTACAAAGAAAAAGATAAGGTTGGATTCAAAGGCGGCCCCGGCTACTATATGAAGAAACAATTGGGCAAACCTTGGATGAGTTCGATCTTTGCAGTCACAATCATCCTTTCTTTCGGGACAACCTTTAATGCGGTTCAAAGTAATACGATTGCTACAGCGTTCAGTAACTCATTTAATATCAATACGTTGGTTATCGGGCTTATTTTGGCTGGGTTGACCGCATTGATCATCTTTGGAGGAGTCAAGCGTATCGCTAACTTTTCGTCCTTCATCGTTCCGATCATGGCAGGATTTTATATTGTACTCGCATTATATGTCGTCATTACGAATATCAATGAAATGCCTGGCGTCATCGCCCTTATTTTCAAAAGTGCATTTGGCTTTGATCAAGTGGTGGGGGGCGGAATCGGTGCCGCTATCATGAACGGGGTAAAACGTGGATTATTCTCCAATGAAGCCGGTATGGGTAGTGCACCGAATGCGGCGGCTACGGCATCTGTTTCCCATCCGGTTAAACAGGGATTCATCCAGGCACTTGGCGTATTCTTTGATACCATTCTTGTCTGTTCGGCAACGGCATTCATCATTTTAACATCAGATGCTTACGGATCAGGCTTGACGGGGATTGAATTGTCTCAAGCAGCTATGTCAGAACATTTTAACTCATGGGCCGGTATATTCCTGGCGATTGCCATCTTTACTTTCGCCTTCAGTTCCATCATTGGAAGTTATTATTATGGGGAAGCCAATCTTCCATTTATCAATAAGAGCAAAACAGGTTTACTCATCTATCGTTTCATTGCACTCGGGATGGTGATCTTCGGTTCCGTTGCAAGTCTTGATATCGTTTGGAGCCTGGCTGATTTCTCCATGGCATTGATGGCCCTTACAAACCTCGTTGCCATCGGTATCCTTGCCCCGATTGCCTTTAAGGCACTCGACAACTATATGGCCCAGCGCCGACAAGGATTGGATCCGGTCTTCTATGCAGATGATATTCCAGGGTTACGTGGAGTTGAAAGCTGGCCGGAACGTCGTAGAGAAGTGCCTAAAAAGGCAGTGAATGAATAAGACAAAGCATCTAAAAAAGAGCAGGCTCGGTATTGACCCCAAAAAGTTAGTTTTCTACTCTAACTTTTTGGGGTCGATACCCTTCTGCTCTTTTTTTCTTGTCATTTTTTTCTATTCCATTCTCAGGTATACTAGTCATAGAAAGCTAGTCAAAGGAGCCTTAACATTATGAGTATCCTATCTACTCTACTGGGAATATTATTTTTTCTAAACCTGATCCTTGCAGCCGTGATTATTTTTCTGGAACGGAAGGATGCGGGGGCGACCTGGGCCTGGCTGATGGTATTGTTCTTTATTCCATTACTGGGATTCATCCTCTATTTGGTCTTTGACCAAAACTTAAGCAGGAAGCGGTTGTTTGATTGGGATGATATGAAGAAAATCGGAATAGAGGGTTTAATACAGAATCAAATCCATACATTGAAAGAGCATCGATTTCCTTTCAGGAATGACATTTCTTCCCGATATCAGGATCTTATTTATATGCACTTGATCAATAATGATGCGCTACTGACCCAGGATAATGAAATTGCACTATTTACACACGGAGAAGACAAGTTTCAAGCACTATTAGAGGACATGGATGCTGCACAGGATCACATTCATATCCAATATTACATCTTCAAGAAAGACCATCTGGGAAAGCGAATCTTGGAGAAACTCACTGAAAAAGCCCGACAAGGTGTTAAGGTCAGGGTCCTGTACGATGAGATGGGGTCCCGGCGAACGAGGCGCAGGTTCTTCAAGGATCTCCTCTCGGCAGGGGGCGAGGTGGAGGTATTCTTCCCTTCGAAGATTCCCTTTATTAATCTTCGCTTAAATTACCGCAATCATAGAAAGCTTGTGATACTCGATGGGAAGGTCGGCTACGTTGGCGGCTTCAACATCGGGGATGAATACTTGGGTTTAAATCCGAAGTTCGGTTATTGGCGGGATACCCACCTGAGAATTGAAGGCAGCTCTGCTCTGGCCATGCAGACCCGCTTCATACTGGATTGGAACCAGGCAAGCCGTTCCAAGAAGATTGCCTATGATTTGAGATACTTCCCCCTCTCTTCCTTTTCGGGTAAAGCAGGCGTTCAAATTGTCACATGTGGACCGGACTCGGAATGGGAGCAAATTAAAAACG
Source organism: Bacillus sp. NTK074B (assembly GCF_017303375.1). Lineage (GTDB taxonomy): Bacteria > Bacillota > Bacilli > Bacillales > Bacillaceae_B > Rossellomorea. The sequence goes on from NZ_JAFKOH010000013.1 coordinate 47,364, forward strand.
GTTATATCAAGATGATTTCGTCTGCCAAGAAGTCCATCCTCATTCAGACTCCTTACTTTATTCCGGACGTAAGCCTCCTCGATTCATTGAGAATCGCCGCTCTTACAGGTGTGGTTGTCAGGATTATGATTCCGAATAAACCGGATCACTTATTTGTGTACTGGGCCACCTATTCCTATATCGGGGAACTGTTGAAGGCGGGGGCCAAAATTTATATTTACGACAACGGGTTTATACATGCTAAAACCATTGTCGTAGATGAAGCGATTTCGTCTGTCGGCACAGCCAATATCGATGTGCGAAGCTTCCGATTAAACTTTGAGGTCAACGCATTTCTATATGATCAGGCACTCTCTGCAGACCTGACCTCTGTGTTTATGGATGATATTGAAAAAAGCAGGGAATTAACACTGGAAGAATATCATCAAAGACCATTGATGATTAAGTTGAAGGAGTCCATATCGAGGCTTTTGTCCCCCATCTTATAAAAAGAGGTGTTCAGACATTGCCATGAGGTGCGGGAAAAAGGCATAATAGAGGTAATCTGCTAATGAATAGAGAGGAATGAGATCATGAGTGTTCATAAAGAGATTTCCAAGCATTCCAACAAGCAAAATCAGCTGGTTCAGAAATTCCTAAAGCTGGATGAAGAGAGGGAAAGCGCTATTGACGAAGCGGTTCAACTGTGTTCATCAGGGAAGCCGTTTACAACGGAGCGCATCAACCACGTAACAAATGAAATAAATGTCCTTGCCCGTCAAGGTGTGGTTCCCCAAAGAAAACTTGTCACATCCGAAATGGTTGAGGAATACGTTGGGAGACTGTCCTAACCGTTACGTCATTTCAGACAATATAAATAACCCTGACTCACATCTAACCATTTACTGGTGAAACCTGAGTCAGGGCTTTTTCATTTCGCAAGGGTTTAAGCTTTTAATGCGCTATTCCACCCATCATAAACAAATACGGGCTGGGAATCATTTTCCGCTCGCTCAATGACCACGTAATTTTTGTGAGCTACAACGGTTTGGTCATCCGGCAGATCCAGCTTCTTCGCGAATTCCCGATCCATTTTTACAATGACGGTATTTTCTCTTAACGTAGTGACCACACCATTGATGACATGTTTCTTTCTTTTGAACTGAATTGTATCTCCAAGGTTGGCATTCTCTTTTGAGTAAACAAATGTATTTTCCATTTTAGTATCCCCTTTTTATATAATGTATGAGTTTCTCTGTTTAATTGAAAGAATTTTCTAATAATATTATTTTAACGTGTATTTGAATAAATATCAATGAATCACTTACCCTTTTTGTACCACAATTTAATAAAGTCAAAACCTATTGGGGAGAAACCTTTTTTACAACCTGCTATCCATAGTGGAACAGGGCACTTGTATATACTTATACAACGATAGAGGAAAATCCTTCCTTTCCAGGGTTTTATATAAAAAATAGGCATCCGTGAGTATCGGATGCCTGATAATGCCAGATTAATAAGCCAACGCATTCTTCTTCTCTTCCTTCATGAGAACGAAGCATAGGAAGATCCCTAGCAGCGACAGCACAGCGAAGAAAAGGTACACTGTGTAAATGGAGTATGTTTCATAGATGAAGCCTCCCACAAAGGTGCTGAACCAGTTCCCAAGACCATTTCCAATGGCTGAGTATACAGTCACGGCTGTGGCTGTAATGTGAGCCGGGGTAATTTCCTTAATATACCGTAGGCCTGCCGGAATGAATAAACCAATGGCGAGGCCCTGCATAACCGCTGATGAGTAAACCAGCCAAAGACTTGGTTCTGTGAAGTAAAATAGCCAGCGGATCATGGAAGCTGCACCTGCCAAGGCTGCCACCGTCAGGAGACCAAACTTATCAATCCACCCTCCAGCGATCCTCATGAACGGGACTTCAGATAATACAGCAATTAAGAATGCGAGGCCGATTCCAGCGTACGTACCTCCGGAGTCTTCTACAAATAGCCCAAAATACACATTGTTAGCCAAATTCGGTCCAAACACCAGAAAGGTGACGGCCAGGAAGATCAGAAATTTCTTCATCGTAAATAATTCCTTCATCCCTGCTTTTAGGTCGAGCTTAGCAGCCGCCCTCTCTTTAGGAAAACGGAATGAAAGGAATCCTGAAAGGACCAGGCAAATAAAGAATGAGTAGAAAATGATCGTCGGTCCGATGAAACCTTCAGAGAGCCTTCCCATGATGAAGACCGCAATTCCGAATCCCAGGGAGCCAAATAGGCGGATATTTCCATAGTTATATCGAACTTTACTTGTGTACTTCAGGCTGATGCTATCCGATACAGGGATGATGGCACTTTGAAAGATTGCGACCAGAATTGCAACGACCAGCAATCCGTAGTAAAAATCCATGAACAAATATCCCAGTGCAAAGATACCGGCTATTAAAGATGTGATTCCTAACACGAGGGTTGGACGATTGGTTGTGTCGCTTACCATTCCCCATATGGGTTGGAAGAAGATCATCATGATGGGACCGACGGACATGATGGTTCCAATTTGGTAACCGTTCAATCCTACGCTTTCACTTAAATATACACTGAGTAGAGGGTATAGACTCCCCACCCCGAAAAACGTCAATAAATAAAACCCTTGTAACGTAAAAATTTGATTTCGTACAGTTCTTTCCACTTCCGTATCCCCCAAGATGTTTTTTGTCTATTTTATACTAGACCCTGATCGTGCACTTGTCTATGAGTTTATACCTTTTTATGGATAAAGTCATGGTTTTTCAGAGAACCTGCATGTCTGGCCGTAGCAAGCCCCTACGCTTTTGGTTCATCCAGCTACGCCTGCCAGGCCCCTTGAGGTCATATAAATTTCCGGTTTGACTTTTTCGGTTAAACCCTTTAAAGTATGGAAGTATGTTTTAAATCAACTAAATAACATATCTTCTTATCCAGAGAGACGGAGGGACTGGCCCAAAGATGTCTCGGCAGCGGACTCATATTGAGTGCTGTGCCACATCCAGCAAGCGTAATGCTTGAAAGATAAGAGGAGTGTTTCGTTTGAATGAAACCTCTTCTTATTTTGGAAGAGGTTTTTTTATTTGGTTAATTCTTATTTAGACGACAAAGGAGTGTATAGCATGAATCAAGAAAAAGGAAATGTATTGGCTTTATTGCCCTTGATCATATTTGTTTCACTGTTCCTTGGAGCAGGCATTATCTCAGGAGACTTCTATGCGTTTCCTGTACTCGTATCCATCATCATTGCAGCCGTTGTGGCACTCTTGATGAACCGGAAAGAGACATTGACAGCCAAGATTGAACGGTTTGCTAAAGGAGCCGGGCACCCGGATATTATGATAATGGTCTTTATCTTCTTATTGGCAGGTGCGTTTTCCGGTGTGGCTGAAAAGATGGGAGCCGTTGATTCAACCGTGAACTTCGCTCTATCCGTGCTTCCAGGCAACTTGGTCATTGTCGGTTTATTCATCATCGCCGCTTTCATTTCCTTATCAATGGGAACCTCCATGGGTACGATCGCAGCATTAGCACCGATCGGGGTGGGGATCAGTTCCGGCGCAGATATTTCAATGGCCCTGACCATGGCGACGGTCATCGGAGGGGCAATGTTCGGGGACAACCTATCGTTTATTTCTGATACGACCATTGCTGCCGTCCGTACACAGAAAACGGAGATGAAGGACAAATTCAAAGTGAACTTCTTCATTGTATTACCTGCAGCCATCGTCACCATGGTCATTCTTTTTATTCTAACAATGGGGACTCCATCCTCTGTACAAGCAGAGAGCTTTGATTGGGTGAAAATGATTCCCTACCTCGGAGTCATAATCGGGGCGCTTGCAGGTTTGAACGTATTTGTCGTCCTGTTAGGCGGGATCCTGTTCGCAGGGATCATCGGATTTGTGGATGGAAGCTTTACCCCATCCAGTTATTTCGGCAGTGTGGCAGACGGTATGACGGGTATGGCAGAAATTGTAATCCTTTCGATCCTGATTGGAGGAGTAGTCGAATTGATCCGTCATAACGGTGGAATTCAGGCCATCCTTTATCACGCCACCCGCAAGATCAAATCCCCACAGGGAGCACAGCTTGCAACGGCGGGATTAGTCAGCTCGACGAATCTTTGTACAGCCAATAACACCATTTCAATCATCATCGCAGGTCCTCTGGCTAAAACACTGAGCGATCAATATGGTGTGGATGCCCGTAAGTCAGCGAGTATCCTGGATATCTTCTCTTGCGCCGTTCAAGGCTTGATCCCATACGGGGCACAGGCGCTGCTCGTAGCAGAAGTAGCAGGGATATCGCCCATCAGCATCATTCCCTATGCTTTCTATCCTGTGTTGATTGCGATTTGCGGATTGATTGCGATTCAGTTCGCCCTTCCGAAGTTCACGCGTAATAGGGCTTCTGATGGAGATGCTGTCCGGAGTTCATGATTGGTAAAGAAGAGACAGATCCTTTGGGTTTGTCTCTTTTTTTATTATGGCAAAAGGGTTAGAAGATGTGTTAAGGTCGCTCCATTGTGGATATAATTGGTAAAATACGCAATTATAATAGAAATGACGCAATCACTCTGGAAAATGACGCAATTAACTGGTCAACTATTCCGAATACTTTTATAGATTCCTTCAAAAGAAGGGAATCACTCTTTCACAGGACATATTTCACTACAAACCACAAAAAAAAGCAGATCCCGCTCCCGGAATCTGCTTCTCTCTTATAATAAATCATTCACGTGATAAAGCTTACCGCTCTCAACATCATTTTCTGTTATCAAGTTCAGTAGAGCATCCGCAACCGTTTCCGTACTACGTAGCATCCCTTCTTCTTTGTAACGCTGGAAGGATTCAACATCTGCAAAGGATTCTTTGGAGGACGAACGGATTTCCCCCTGCATGTCCGTATCCATCACCCCTGGACTGAATGCGATCACCCGATGGCGGCTATGCTGATTGGAAAGCTCCAGGCTTACCGTTTCCGTCAGCATGTTGATTCCCGCTTTCGTTGCACAATAGGTGCTCCATCCATATACGGGACGACTTCCCGCTCCTGAGCTGATATATACCATGATCATTTTCGAATCAGAGCCTTTGGCTGCTTTGATCATCTCATTGGTGGCAATCATAGGAGACAGTAAATTGACATGCACACTCGTTTCAAGTGCTCCGTTGTCCACTTCACCAGACGGGTCGATCGGCGTCACCACACCGGCATTTTGCACGACATAAATCGTCTCAGCTTCAGACCCCAACACCTTTGTCCCCACTTCGCGGAAAACGGCTTCTGTTTGTCCTGGTTGAGAAAGATCACAGGGAAAGAATTCATACGACACTTCATTTTCCCCGGCAAGCTTCTGTAAACGGCTATTATCTGTACGGGAAATATTCATGATGCCAATTCCCTTCTCTATAAAGAGTTTGGCGACGGATTCCCCTAATCCCCTTGTTGCTCCTGTCACAACTGCATAATCCATATGGAATCATCTCCTTCTTATCTACTGATTATAAGGGAGAGTGACCCTTTCACAAATTATTAAGCATCCGATTAACAGAAGTTTTACAATTGATCATCGAATGTCAAACGATCAAGGCATGCTCTCATCAATCAAATGATACTCCGGTATGAGATCTGATAGTGGCACAATTGACGCCTTCTTCTCATAAAGGGGAAGGAATTCCTTTAACATGGTTGCTACCTTCATTCCTGTCACCCCTACATGGCCGATCGCTATGGTTGCATCGTCACTATCCAATTCTTTGGACAAAAGCCTCGCCTGCTTTCCGATATGCTGGATCGTGTAGACATCATCAAAAAATAATTCATTTTCCAGATACGGCACACCCATTTTTTTAGCAAGCTCAGGGATCACGCTTTTCCCGGTTGTCTTACTATCCAGATAAAATAATCCCTTTTCTTTGCATACGGTCAGTACGATCCGCATGACCCTTTCATCTGCCGTTGCCTTCGAACCCATATGATGGTTGACACCAACTGCATAAGGCACCTCTTTGATCGCACCTTCTACCCTCTTTCTGATTTCTTCATCAGTTAGAGATGTGGTAATGGCGCCGGGTCCAAGCCAGCTCGCTTTCCCGGTCACCGGTTCCATAGGAAGATGGATGATAACTTCGTGCCCATTTTGGTGGGCTTTTTCAGCATCGGCCCTGGTAGTGGGCAGAAACGGCATGACGGCGATCGTTAACGTGACGGGTAGGCTCAGAATTTCATTTGTTCCTTTCATGTCGTTCCCCAAGTCATCTATGACAATCGCCAGTTCATTATGATGAGCTGAAAGGGGAAGAATGTTCCTTGCTGATGCAGACGTTTGTATGGTAAAAGACATTAGTAAACTGACGAGCAGGATTTTCATCTCACATCACTCCTTTCCCTTATAATGTCCATTTTGAATGGGATATACAAATGAGGTCCGTCCCTCCAAAATCAGCAAAAAAGAAAGCCGGAAAGCGTAATGTCGCTTTCCGGCTTTGCTTTTAGGAGGGACGGACCTATTGACCCCAGGCTTTGGTGGGACGGTCTTCCGGATAGCCGTGGGTCTGGCGGTAGGTTTTTCTTTCGGCTGTGAAGTCCCACCAGTTCTTGGTGCTATCCGGATGATTGGCGTGGTGGACGACACATCTGAGGGAGTCTTCGACGCAAGGGTCCATCCAGACGCCATGTTTCTTTTCTAAATCGATGATCAGGTCCTCCCCCTTCTCATCTTTCATTTCTACGAAAGTATAAAACCCCAGATCTTCCACAACATTGTGAGCCATATTGGGGCCGATGGATGGAATCTATTGAAAAACAGACATGGCGACTAAGTATCGCGCTCGCTCTAATGGGATGTCCAGTATTTCACCGAGATGTTCAGGTGAGAAGTCTAATATGTCTCTCAGCCGGACCTTCCCTTTACGCAGGTTCGATCTTTCCTTATCCGTGAGGGGTAATTTCGGACTCTTCCTATTCATATTGTCTCCTCCTACCCTTTAAAGGATTGCCGGCGTATAAATTGGAAATCTTCCACCGCCGGGGTGTTCGCTTTCTTCTTTACTAATGTAGGTTTCGCCTTGATTGGCTTGTTGTTCACAAGGACCCCGACCTTCGTTTGCTGGATCTCCTTCACACCCTGTACGATGAGCTGCATGGCGATGATCGCAATCATGAAGGCGACTAACGGAGCAATGACAATCCAGTACTTGCCCGTCATAAGAGAGTTCTTCGTGGAGCTGATCAACCCTGACCATTCAAACGTCCCTGATTTCGGTGGATCCGGCACAAGCCCTTCGGTTATAATCGTCCCTCCCAGGAAGAGATGGAATAATCCTAGATGGACAAGAATGAGCAGCGTCTGGATAAACTGCTGCCCCCAAATGATAAAGAGCCTCGGGGCCAGGTGAGGGAAGAGATGCGTCCAGAGAAGGTGTTTATTGCTCCCTCCCAATAGCTTCGCTGAGAGGACAAAATCCTGTTTTCCTATTAGTTTCATCTCATTACCGATCAATACGGTCGTTAAAGGCAATACGAGAATCGTTAACACGACCGCTTCAAATACAAGTCGTTCAAATATCGAGTGGTCCCAGCCTAAAACAGGCAGCCCCCACAGGACCGGTCTTAAAAGGAGATAGGCGATAAGACTTAAAGGAAGGAAGTGTACGGAATCAACCATTCGATCCAGCCAGTTCTTCCTGCTTTCTTTTAAGTGAAAATGATAGGCAATACCAAGATAGAATCCTCCGATTACCCGTAAAGAAGCTACTATCAAGGCAAAAAGCAGGGTATATTTGGCTCCCACAATAAGCTGATCCAGGATACTATAACCAAAGAAGTCTGATCCGAGGATCATGTCTCCAAATGGTTTATGGGGAGGGGCACTGATGATTCTGCCCTCGTCATTCTTCATGAATTGAATTTGTTTTATCGGCTCTTCTTTAAACGTTGAATACAGGAAACTGGCTGCAACCAGACCAAAAATCACGCTGAAGCCGACGGCAAACTTACCGTTATGCATATGCTGCCACCACAGCCTTCGGATGGTCGAAAGGAAGCCCCATATCTTCCATTCTGTCCACTTTGTTTTATCTCTTTTATATTTCGTGTAATCTTCACTGCTCTCATGGTTGATCCATAGATACACTCCCTGATACACCAGAAAAAATGGCGTGTAAATCATGATCAATGAGATGGCGATCACCATAGGTCTGAAATCCTGGATGATATAATACGTGATACCTTTCATATTGAAGATCGTTTCAATGATGAATAAACTCGACAGCATACCCCAGATGATAAGCTTTCCATGATAAAACAGGCTTGGGGAAATATTTTTCAGCACATGGGAAAACAGAATCCTGCCTTTCGACATCCCCTTACTCTGAGCAAATTCAATGTGGGGCTTGAGCAGCTCTTCTTCCATAATAAAGAGCATGATCCGGAAGAATGAAATCATCGGAATGATGGATAACGTTACCATCGGGGCAAGGAAGACTTTTTCCTCGCCATATTCTGCAAAGTTCATCAGCTCCACTCCGAAATATTTAAACACATAGACGATTAAAAGCTGGAGCATGAACGCGAACATCAAATCCGGCACAGTCTCTAACAGGTTCAGGCCTTTCTTCAGAACAGAAGTGACAGACCGGGGTAAAAATACGGTGAAGATGGTGAGGATGAAGGCAAAGCCAAGCCCTATTCCCAACGCACCCCCTACAATCTGCAGGGAGTATACATATGGATCCCACAGTATATCCAGAAAACTGACGGTGACCCCTTTGTACGAATAACTCCAATTGGCACCATCGAGGAAAATAAAGATAAACCTCACAAATTCCTCAAGATATCCTACAACGTTGTACAGCCCCCTCTCCCTGAATACTTCAGGTGCTATACTCACGGCTAAAATCCCAAACAGACCAAGAACATAATAGAATATCAGTTTAACCGGATAGATGAGAAATTTCATAGTATGGATCCCCTTTTTCCTCAGTTTAATTGAAATGTAAATTTTTTTCAATTTTATTTCAAGTCTGACAATTCCATAACAAAAAAGGACTCCCTTAATAGAGAGTCACTCTTCTGTTATGCCAACAGCCGGCTCGGCCTTCCTAAATAAAACCCCTGTCCGATGGTGATCCCGATTTCCTTGGCCACCTGCATATCCTGTTTCGTTTCGATGCCTTCCAATACAATCAGTGTATCATTTCCGTAAAATTGACTGAAGAAAGAAAGGAATCTCTGTTTCTTTTCATCCTGAGCCAAATTCATGGCAAAATAGCGGTCCAACTTGATGATTTCCGGTTCATACTCAATCGATTTCTTTATGGAGGATGTTCCTTGTCCGAAGTCATCAATGGCATACCAGATACCATATTGCTTCAATTCTTTCAATGACTCTTTTAATAATGGATTCTGCCACAACTCTTCTGCACTGGATTCATTAATCTCCAGTACAAGTCGTCCCTTTATGGCAGGAAAGCGGTTCATAAGATCTGAAAAATACGTGTGGAAACTCGGATGCAGAATCGTTGTGATATAAATATTGAGAAACAACTTACAGTGCTTGAGTCCATTATTCGAAAAACTTTCAAGGGCCTTAGAAATGGATAGGGTATCAAGCTTATACAGGATATTGGCTTTCATGGCCGATTGAAAGACACTTTCTGGATTCTCGTTGAACTTATTTCGTAACAGTCCCTCATAAGCATAGAGGGTTGGGTGTTCACCCATATCATATAATGGCTGAAAATCGTGATAGATAAAGTCGTCTTGAAAAATAGTAAAGATGTTCATAGGACCCCTATACTCTCTCTTTTATTTTTTCTATTCCATAAAAAAACCACACAAAAACGCATTCCCCGCGTTCGCATGTGGTCGGTTGCGCTACTGGCTCCCCTAAATGTAAGCGCCCATCTATCATTTAGGTTCACAGCCCCCCAGTCGAAATGTCCGTTTATGAAGGCGTTCATAAGAAAAATATACCACAAACTAGTACTTTTGGGGTGTGTTTTACTACAAATTATTTGAAAATTCATAAAGAAAGTGTTTATTTCGACACATAAGGGTTGTCACTGATCCAAAAACGCCATGGATAATCCTTCGCCTCTCCTGAGTTATCAATCCCTATTCGTTTTCCAGACGAAATGTTGTCGGGGAAAAATCCTTTGGTGATCATGAGCGGCGGCTCACTGAAACGGCCTCCATAATCCTCCATCGTGATGCCTAACGCTTTCGTCAGTTTTCCTGGTCCATTTGTCCAATTCTTCTTCACATGACCGGGTCTCCTCCCTGCCATCAGATCCTCTCCTTCAAGAGGCTCAACCGCTCTAATGAGGATTGCTTCAGGCTTCTCCTTTTCCCCGCTCACAACATTCACCAGACAATGAGTGTGCATCACATATGTATAAATCCGGCCTGCTTCATGGAACATCACTTCAGTCCTTTTCGTACGCCTGTTTCCATAACTGTGAGCAGCCCTGTCTTCCGGTCCAAGGTAGGCTTCTGTCTCTACAATGTATCCTGAAGCGATGCCCTCCTCCGTCTCTTTCACTAACACGCAGCCGAGAAGGGACTTGGCGAGTTCCAACGTAGGCTGCGTATAGAAGGATGGAGGCATAGGTGTGTCTTTCATGGTTTCACTTCCTTCATAGATTTATACTCTTTATGTACCCGATCCTTACCAAATATACTCCACGATAGGATTAGTCTCCACACCGGATTCAGAGTCACGCCGAATAACTGACTCCGCCTCTGGTCTGATTCAAAAATAATCCCATGGCTCATTGTGAGGATCTTCCATCTAGATTAAAATAATACTATAAAATGGTAAAACAAACCAAAGTGAGGGATTGAAATGAAAAACGCGTTTGCCGTATTGATTGCGCTTCTTGCACTCGGAACGCTTTATGTCATTCTGAATGACAATACGTCCATATTTGCCAATGAAAGCCAGTCCGGGGATCGAATCGAAGTCACAAATAAAATCATGAATATCGATCTTGACTTGGAAAGCAGTGACACGGACATATTATCCACAGATAAGAATGAAGTGAAGGTCGAGATTGAAGGTAAAGGAACAATGGCATTGGCTCAGAATGGAGACACCATTCATGTAACCGTGAAACATAAATGGTATGAATGGATAGGTTTCAATCGAAAATCAAATGTAACGGTCTATGTTCCAAAAGACTACGACCGGAGCATGGAGATCGATATAGGGTCAGGGAATTTCGTGATGGCAGGGAAATCCGACTCAGCGAAATGGAAGCTTGATGAACTGTCCCTTAATATGGGATCAGGAGACATGGAAATAAGCAATATCGAAACAAATGTATTCGAGCATGACGGTTCGTCCGGTGATCTCGTCGTCAACGGACTCACCACTAAGGATGGCAAGGTGGAGATCAGCTCCGGGGATGTAGAATTATCGAACTATGAAGGTCCCCTGGCTGGAGACTTGTCCTCAGGTGAATTATCGGTCAGCATGGACTCTTTAAAAGGAGATTTGAATTTCAATGTCAGTTCCGGTGGCGTGAATCTCGATTTACCGGATGACGCCAGCTTTAAACTGAACGGCGAAGCAAGCAGCGGTGATATCTCCTGCAATCTTCCATTAAAGGATCAGAAAATAGAGGATGGAGATATTTCAGGAGTTTCGGGCTCTGGTAAGTATACAATTGATGTTTCTGTATCGAGTGGCAATGTGGATATTTATTAAGGAAAAGGGTGAAGCGGAAACCGCTTTACCCTTTTTTCACTTCTGCACCTAATTCTTCCCCCAGAGCGACGATGGATTGATTGATCCTCCACACATAGTAGAAATGATGAATAAGGTCCACCTGTGATTTTCGCCAGCTCGGAGCTTGGGTTTCGATTCTTTGCCGCTCCGGGCTTAGATCCCACATGACAGGTGAGCTTTCCTTATCCTTAACCAGTTGGCGAAGCGTTTCAATATTATGGGACATTTTCTCTTCCGTTTCTTTAAACGCACTGCTGAGCTCTTCAGAAACATTTGCCGCTACCTTCCGGTGGGAGGAGGCAAGCAGGTGTTTTGCGTAATAATTAACGGCCGTGGCCACCGTGATCCACCGCCCTGCTCCTGACCTCGTCATGGCCCCCGGTCTTTGCAGAAGAGACTGTGCCTCATCCTTGATCCCCTGGAGCTTCTGGTCCAGATTAAACGCCTGGTCTGTTAACGGTTGATCTTCCGTTTTAATAAAGGAATGGATATAAGATGACATATAACCTTGAAGTTCCCCAAAGAAATCATCAAAGCTATCTGCCACTTTGTCTTTCGTCTTCTTTGGCAACACAAATGCCGATACGCCAAGGGCAATTACAGCTCCGGCAATCGTATCTATGACACGTGCCCCCATGAGCTGAATACTGATCCCACCCAGGAGGAGATCATACATAAAGGCGATGAGCATCGTAATGAAAAGGCTCATTAGGGTGTAGGAAACAGGGAAAAGGTAAAAAGCAAGAAACAGGACCGCAAACAGAAGAACAACCTCCAACTGCGAATTTCCGGATACAAAATTGGCTGCTCCGAATCCGATAATGGCCCCGATCACCGTTCCAATCGATCGTTGGAATGCTTTCATATACGTTCTGCCTACCGACTCTGTACCAATCTGAATAATAAAGGTTGTTAACAGGACCCAGTACGGCTGTGCCGGTGCAATCAGCTCCCCGACAATGATTGCAAGCGTTCCCGCTACCAAGGCTTGTATCGCTTTACGTGTCGAAGGTTTTAAACTCTTAGTCTCTTCAGACTCATCTTCTTTTTCCTCTTCTTCCGGATCAACGTCGTTCTCTACAGTCGTCTCCTTATACTCCGAGACTTTCAATGACTCCTGAATCGTGATGGCCGCTTCTAAGACATGATTGGCAATGGATTCGATCCGTCTTAGCAGGTATATCCACCCATCTGGCTTTTTCTCCTGATTCAAGACCTCGGACAACACCAGCCGTAGGGCCTGGATAGCCTTTTCAGCCTCTTCAAGTGAACGGGGATCATAATCCTGAGCCAGTACCTCGGCGTCACGCAGTGAACGCAGCACCCATACAAGCAGTCGCCTCAGCTCCATGACCTCCAGCGCTTCCATATCCTTCAGCTTTTTCAACGAATCAGTGAGCGTTTGAATGAGCATTTCTGTATCAAACACATATAACCGAAGTTGTGATGCCTCGATTCCCGGCCAAAGCTTTTTTAAATCATTCTCATTTATATCTCCCGCTACGCTTCTTGCATACTCGTTCAACCTTCTTACGTTTCGGTCCAACTGCTTCCTTCGTTTACTGCTCGTATCGGGATCCTCAATCAACTTCATCAATATGGTGAACGTCAAATTAGATTGAATATGAAACGACCGCATGCTTCTTCGTAACATATGGACAGAGTCCTTAAAGATAATGAAGTTATATAGGTACGCAAACACAACTCCTATGGCTATTCCAAGGTAGAACCACTCAAGATGCTTCACATCCAACTGCAGAATCGATGACATATAGGTAGACATAAATCCTGCCATCCCCATGGAAAAATAGCGGATGGCAAAACGTGAAAAGTAAAATGCGCTAAATATAGCCGCCACTAATAAAGCATTCACCACAAGACTGTAATGCGCAAACGCGGAACCCAGTGTAATCCCGGTTGCAACCGCGATACCAACCAAGAGGGTCGTTACCTTCTTTTTGCCTGTCGTATCATCCATGACCACGAATATACCAAGCATTCCTACCATTCCAGACACAATGGCCGGAGTGATGGATGGATGGTCGAATTGCTTTAATAAAAACAGCATGGAAAACACAGCCGATATCAAACTGATCGTTGCTTTACCCGCCTGCTGAAATCTTTTTCTGCCGGGGTCGGACGCTAAAATCCTCCCCAGCCATATATGCTGTCTATGTAAATGCTTCATGTCTCATCATACCCTTACCTACGCACCGTATTTCATTCTCTTTTATCGTACCCCTTCCAATAAAAAAGTAACCTGGACTGCGGTGAGCAGCAGGTTACCCTTATTTGCCGGTGCACGAAGAGAACGGAATCTATTTGTATGATTATAAGGGTTTTATGTAAGAGGGTAAAGAAAAGTGCTTCGCAAACTCTTTCTAGGTCAATACACATACCTCTTCCTTACAAATCACGTACCATTTCCAAAAATAAGGAAAATAGTATCAAGGGAATACGCTCCTCTTTCCAGAATCCTTTAAGTATTAAGGACGTTCCCAGAAAATGTATGATGGATCGTTCAACTTATAGGAGGGTTCAATATGAAGATCAAGCGTATGACACAACGAATGTCAATGGTAGCCATCGCACTTCTATGTGCAACCGGGTTTGCTTTACCGGCTTCTGCAAGTGAAAATGATATCTTGAAACAGGATCCAAAAGGGGCTTATGTCCCATCGGGAATGCCTGACCTCTCAAAGCTTCACGACAAGCCATTTAACATGAACGGGAAGAAGAAGAACGAGCATGCTCTTGGACCTGCTGCTCCTTCCTATACCATCGATGTTGACTACAACTCTACCACTCATAAAGCGGAAGGCACCCTGGAAGTCACGTTCAAGAATAATATTAAAAACAACTTAAGCGAATTATATTTTAATTTATGGGGAAATGCCGATGTCTTCAAAGAAAACGGAGGTGGCATGGAAGTATCCGATATTAAAGTGGATGGTAAAGAGGCAACATCTGAAGTGAATGCTACCGCATTACATATCAAGGAGCTTTCATTAAGCAAAAATAAAAAAGCCACCGTCAGCATGCATTTCAAAGTAAGCCTGCCGGAACAACAGGACCGGTTCGGATGGTACGGCGACACGGTTTCCATGGGGAACTGGTTCCCGATCCTGGCCGTTTATGATGACGAAGGATGGAATGTAGATCCATACTATCCCTATGGGGAATCCTTCTACTCTTTATCAGGGAAATTTGACGTAACCGTTACAACCGACAAAAATCAGGTAATTGCGGCTACTGGAGAAGAAGTCGGGAAAGCTGAGATTTCAGGAGATAAAGCCACCCACCGCTATAAAGCCAAGGATGTCCGTGATTTTGCCCTGGAAATGAATCCGAATTACCGTGTGATCTCTACTGAAGTCAATAATATCAAAGTGAATGTCTATTATTCTGAAGAGCATTCCAAATATGCTGCCGCCCTCCTCGAATCCGGAGAAGAAAGCATCAGGCTCTTCAGTGAGAAATTCGGCAAATACCCTTGGCCAGAACTCGACATCGTCACGATGGAAGGCTGGTTCGGCGGGATGGAATATCCACAGCTTGTCATGATCAGTCTAGCAGGGGACCGTCCACTTGATTGGGCCAAGTCCGTCAACGCCCACGAAATCGGACATCAATGGTTCTACGGCATCATAGGAAATAATGAGTATGACGAGCCATGGCTCGACGAATCGTTTGCCAGTTTCGCTGCCGCTTTATATGATGGGGAACTTGATTCACTACAAGTAGACCCCGTTGAAGAATCATACTATCACCTTTCTAGCCAGATTTCCGATTTCACCGCACGAGCCGATGAAGGAGGAATTGGTGCTTATTATTATATGATCTATAATTATGGATCCAGCACGGTGAATGATCTAAGAGAACTGCTTGGAGACGATGCATTTTATTCCGCCATGCAAGCCTATTTCAAGCAGCAGAAATTCGGTATTTCCACCACAAGGGATTTTATCGCTTCCATGGAAAAATCAACGGGTAGGGATTTGATGCCATTCTTCAGGGATCATCGGGTGCTGCTTTCAGACCAGGAATAAAGAAAAAAACCGGCCAGCCCTTAAGGGCTGACCGGTTTTCTATTATTCAATTCTTACTCAACCGTCACAGATTTCGCTAAGTTACGTGGCTTATCTACATCACAATCGCGATGCAGAGCAGCGTAGTAAGAAATTAATTGTAATGGGATAACAGAGATAAGAGGTGTTAACAATGGGTTAACCTCCGGGATGACGAAGCGATCTTCTTCGTCTTCTAAACCTTTCATGGAAATGATACATGGGTTGGCTCCACGAGCGACAACCTCTTTCACATTCCCTCTGATACCAAGGTTTACTTCTTCCTGTGTGGCAAGGGCAACGATCGGTGTACCTTCTTCGATAAGAGCGATCGTACCGTGTTTAAGCTCTCCTCCAGCGAATCCTTCTGCCTGGATGTAAGAGATTTCTTTCAATTTCAATGCTCCCTCAAGACCTACATAGAAGTCGAGTGAACGGCCGATGAAGAAGCAGTTGCGAGTCGTTGACAGATATTCGCGTGCGATATCTTCAAACTCTTCTTTCGCGTCGCAAAGTGCTTCCATTGCAGTAGCGACGATACCAAGCTCTTGAACAAGATCAAAGTCCTGGTAGTTTCCACATGCCTGACCGGCAACGTGAGCAAGGATCGCAAGGACTGCCAGCTGAGCTGTGTACGCTTTTGTTGAAGCAACAGCAATTTCAGGTCCTGCATGAAGGAGCAACGTGTAATCCGCTTCACGTGAAAGAGTAGATCCTCCTACGTTTGTAATGGTTAAGGATTTATGTCCAAGTTCTTTGATTTGAACGAGTACAGCACGGCTATCTGCCGTTTCACCACTTTGAGAGATGAAGATGAACAATGGCTTCTTAGAAAGTAAAGGCATATTGTAGCTGAATTCGCTTGCTACATGAACTTCTACAGGAATCCCTGCACTCTTCTCGATGAATTGCTTTCCAACCAGACCGGCATGGTAACTCGTTCCACATGCAATGATGTAGACACGATCCGCTTCTTTCATCGCGCCGACAATAGGCTCGTCGATGTGAAGCTTGTTGTTCTCATTTTGGTACGCTTGAATGATTTTACGCATCACTAATGGCTGCTCATCAATTTCTTTCAGCATATAGTGAGGGTATGTGCCTTTTTCAATATCACTGGCATCGATTTCAGCTGTGTAAGGAGCACGTTCCATTATTTCACCGATCAAGTTTTGAATTTCGACCTTTTCTTTCGTTACGATGACCATTTCTTTATCCATAAGCTCAACATATTGATCCGTTACTTGAATCATCGCCATCGCATCACTTGCTACAACGTTGAAGTCTTCTCCAAGACCGACAAGAAGTGGACTTTTGTTTTTCGCGACATAGATCGTTTCATCGTTCTCAGAATCCAAAAGGGCAATGGCATAAGAACCTTTAAGAAGCATCAGCGCTTGACGGAAAGCTTCTTCCACTGTGTTTCCTTCTTCTACAATCTTCTCGATCAGCTGAACGATAACTTCTGTATCCGTATCACTTTTGAACGTTACGTCTGTTAAATACTCGCGCTTAAGTTGAGAGTAGTTTTCGATGACTCCGTTATGAACGATTGTGAAGCGTCCTGAATTACTTTGATGAGGGTGGGCATTCACCTTGCTTGGTACACCGTGGGTAGCCCAGCGAGTGTGGCCGATTCCAGTGTTGCTCGATACATTCTCATCTACGATTCCACGGAGATCGGCAATACGACCCTTCTCCTTGAACACATGGATGCCTTCATCGTTTTGAACAGCGATCCCTGCAGAATCATAACCGCGGTACTCAAGCTTCTCAAGACCTTTTAAAAGAATTTCCTTTGTATCTGAATTTCCAATATATCCAACAATTCCACACATGATTAATATATCCTCCCTGAACATGCAAGGGGGCAAGAACTCTTTTGGGGACGACTTGCCCCCTTATCTCTGTTTGTCATTAGTATTTACGCTGGTCACTTTTTTCCTTCCCTTTGTGCATTAAGTTGCCTTAACGTTTTAAGAAAGGAACTTTCGGCTCGGTGACACATACGAACCGGGAGGCATCCGCCGAATGCTCGATAAACCTCCACCTCGTCAACTGAACGATCCTTGTCGTATCCATCGCTCAGCCCTGGCGCTTTCGTTACATCTGTTCCTCACTATCCACCTTTCCTTCTTGACTCACATTCCCATTTTATATGAAAAACGAAAACAAAATCATCATACACCAGTGGGTTTCCCTTCGTCAACAAAAATCTGGCAACGATAAAGAGTTGTTATCACTTTGTCATGTTCCCGACACAAGTCGGGGCTAAACCACCTTGTAAAATGACTCTACTCATTAAATATGCACAAGGGGGATAAAATGACCCCCTTGTGCATGAAAAATCAACTATTCCTTCAGACCCATTTCCTGATCTACGACTTGTACAATTTCATTTACATATCGCTCACACAGCTCTTCTGTAGGTGCTTCCGCCATGACTCGGACCAGGGGCTCCGTTCCTGAAGGGCGGACCAGGATCCGTCCATTTCCGTTCATTTCTGCTTCGACTTTTTGAATCACGTTTTTAACCGTTTCGTTATCCGTTACGTGATGCTTGTCTGTTACACGGACATTCACGAGCTTTTGAGGGAATTTCTGCATTTCTCCCGCAAGCTCCGATAAAGATTTTCCTGTTACCTTCATGATGTTTACGAGTTGGATACCTGTCAACAGGCCGTCACCCGTTGTATTGTAATCAAGGAAGATGATATGCCCTGACTGCTCTCCACCGAGGGTATAACCATGCTTTTTCATTTCTTCCACAACGTAACGGTCTCCCACGGCCGTCTGGATGCTTTGGATTCCATTCTCCTCAAGACCTTTATGGAAACCGAGATTACTCATTACAGTAGATACGACTGTAGATTGTTTTAATTGACCATGCGATTTCAGATATTTACCGCAAATGTACATGATTTGATCTCCATCTACGATCTGGCCATGTTCATCAATGGCAATGATCCGGTCCCCATCACCGTCAAAGGCAAGGCCCAGATCAGCACCTTTTTCTTTCACCATTTCAGCTAGTGCTTCAGGATGAGTGGAACCGACTCCTTCATTGATGTTCAATCCGTTGGGAGATGCTCCCATCGTGGAAATATCGGCATCAAGATCCGCAAACAGGTGAGTGGCAAGAGCAGAAGTAGCACCATGGGCGCAATCTAATGCAATATGTAATCCATCGAAATCTTCGTCAACCGATTGTTTCAAGTACTGGATATATTTTTGACCGCCTTCGAAATAATCACTTACCTGACCAAGGTCAGCACCGATTGGTCGAGGCAGTCCGTCAACCGTTTGATCGAGCAGATCTTCAATATCCCTTTCCTGATCATCTGACAGCTTGAAACCATCCGGTCCAAAGAACTTGATCCCATTATCTCCCACAGGGTTGTGGGATGCAGAAATCATGACTCCCGCCTGGGCTCCCAATGCCTTTGTTAAGTAAGCAACACCCGGAGTTGAAATCACACCTAAACGCATCACTTCCGCACCTATGGAAAGAAGTCCAGCCACAAGCGCTCCTTCCAGCATATGCCCCGAAATTCGAGTATCCCGTCCAATCAATATTTTGGGACGTGTAGCATCCTTCGTCAGAACATACCCACCAAATCGTCCAAGCTTAAAGGCTAATTCCGGTGTTAATTCCGTATTCGCTACACCTCTTACTCCATCCGTTCCAAAATACTTACCCATTGTCATTCTCTCCTTTTTACAGCTCTTATGCTGATGTGTTCTTTTCTTTGATTTCTACTTGTACCGTTTTCTGTGAAAGGGTCCATTCGACGTTCTCTGGACCTTCTGCTTGTATTTCCACCTCATGTTCACCGGGCTCAAGCCCTGAAAGATCAAGGGCAAGGGAGAAGTCTTCTTTCTTCACTTTGCTCACTTCCCCGTTTTGACCTTTCAGTGCCACATCCACTAGCCCACTCTCAGGTGTCGTGATGGTGTATTCATATTCGTCAGCCAGTCCCTCTGGCTTGATTTCAATTCCTGATAAGCTCTTTTCCTCAGTCGTAGTCACATCAACCTTGACCTTCACTTCTTCAGGAGCCACTTTGTTTAACCCTTCCTTCAGGGCAAGTGGTACTGTAATCGTTGAATCCTTCTTGATTTTGGATAGGTCGACTTCGGCCAACAGTTCTTCTACTGTGTCCAAGACGTCTTGTCTCCCAAAGATCGTGGCCTCTTTAGGCTCCACCGATATGGACTCCAGGGTAGTCCCCTTGGGAAGGCTCCCCTGTTGTTTAATCGTGATGGGAACGCTTTTACTCGGGTTTACTACGGAAACGGTCACATCCACCACTTCCGGATCTACTAATACATCCAATTTATTGTATTCGCTGTCTAGGACCTGAACCCGGGCTTCCCTTGTCGCATTTTCATTGATTTCTTCTTCGACATCAAGTGTCGCAATGACATAGGCAATCCGTTCTACTTCATCCTTGGAACCTGTCACTTTCACGGTTTTCGGATCCACGGCAAGGCCCTCTGCCTCATATCCATTGGATAAGATGCTTTCATTAAATTGAGGTTCGATCGTAAATTCTTCCGTAACCTTTTCCTGAACAGAAATATTCGCAAATTCAGGATCAAGCTTCACTTCCAATTTATCAGATATATTCTGAACCTGAATTTCGACCTGATGTTCCCCAATCTCAATATCATTCAAATCCACATATACTTGAAAATCTTTCACTGTTTTCGCTTGCTGCACAACCGCTTTAGGACCTTCCACGGTCACATTCACTGTATCCGGCAGCCCTGACACTTCCAGGTTCTCACTATCATAGAATACTTCAAGTGGGACATCCTGGATCGTTTCAATGGCATTTTGAGAGGTACTGCCATTGTTGTTAGCTGTTTTCTGTATATCGTCAAAGTTGACAGAAAGGTAGAGAATGAAAGCTAACAAAAGTCCAACGATCCGCATAAACCAACGGCTTTCCATGAATTTATCCATTTTCTTTCTTCCCCCTAAAACTCCATTTCGCCGAGGAAGCATTTGTCTTATCGCCAATGAGCTCCAACGTTAGAATTTCCCTGAAGCGCTCCAGAGAGAGATCGCGATGCAACTCTCCATTCTTTGTAATGGAGATAGCTCCCGTTTCTTCTGACACAACGATGGTAATACTATCTGTCACTTCACTGACACCAAGTGCAGCTCTATGCCTCGTCCCCAGTTCCTTCGAAATAAATGGGCTCTCAGAAAGAGGTAGATAGCACGCAGCAGCTGCAATTTGATTCTTCTGGATGATCACCGCTCCGTCATGGAGAGGTGTATTTGGGATAAAGATATTAATGAGCAGCTGAGAGGTGATCTTTGCATTAAGCGGTATACCCGTTTCAATATAATCACTCATCCCGGTTTCTCTTTCCAAAGTAAGTAAAGCACCAATCCGACGTTTCGCCATATAACTCACGGCTTTCGTCATGGATTCAATCATCTGTTCCTGTTCTTCTTCCTCCTGCAGACCCGTCCTTGAGAACAAACGTCCCCGTCCGAGCTGTTCAAGAGCTCTCCTTAGTTCAGGCTGGAAGATGATGATGA
The DNA here is from genome assembly GCF_017303375.1 of Bacillus sp. NTK074B. Lineage (GTDB taxonomy): Bacteria > Bacillota > Bacilli > Bacillales > Bacillaceae_B > Rossellomorea. Next base: position 68,725 of record NZ_JAFKOH010000013.1, read on the forward strand.
TGGCGAGGAACCCCCAGGTAAGGGCTTGCTCCATCATCCACCCAAGGGTATCAAGACCGAAGATGCTACTCAGGCCCCTTACGATGATGATGACAAAAATACCTTTTAGTAGTTGTACTGCTTTCGTTCCTTTTATCAGCATGATCAGTTTATAGATTACAAACCATACAACGAGTATATCTACTATATCAGAGACATAATCCAGCGCGGAGTAATCCGAAAAAATATCGATAAACGGCATATTACATCCTCCAATAGCTTAATCGAAAGCGTAAGCCGCCATGTGTGGCTTCTCCATTTTCGTAACGTTCCTATTATAGCACAATTCAGCAACCTCAAATGAAAGACACCCACGGCTTCATGATTTTTCTTTTCTATTCATGAACTCACGTTTTTACATGAAAAAACTGACACGAAAATCATAAGTGTCAGCCCTTAAGGGACGGACCTTACATTCCATCCCCTCTATTTTATCCTACTTTTCTTCAAGTTGCGAATTTCCCCAATCCAACGTGTCTTTAGCCCCTTTTTTAATCTGGTACCAAAGCCACTCGAATGCTTCATCGATCTCATGTATGTCCCCTGTCACACTCCCCGCAGAAGCCAAATATTGCTTTCCGTCGATACCCGTGACCTTCCCGTTGATGACCGTGACATTTCCAGCTACTTTTCCTTCTATTTTCACATCGCCATTGCGGACGGTCAGATCCCCTTTCACAACTTCACCTTCAGGAACAACGACGGTATGATCCTCAACGACTAATTGAGCATTTTTCGTGAAAGAAAAGTCCTGCTCGTCATTCCAGGATGTGAGAAAACTACCGGTCATAAAGAATAGGAATAGGGCAGCTGCGGTAAGAAGCGGATGATGACGGAACCATCTCTGTACCCCTACCTTCTTCTTCTCTTTCGGTAATCTGGACATGAGGTTATCTGTAAAGTCTGACGGAGCACTGATATGGGAGGTGCTCTGTACAAACGCAATCGCTTTTTTCAACTCATGGAAGTGATGCTGACACTCACTGCATTCCTGCAAATGATGTTTCAGTTCTTCCTCTTTTTCTCGGTTTAAATCTCCATCTAAATAATCGTGCATATACTCAATCATTTCTTCAGGACAAGGCTTCATGTTCACTCACCCTCTCTACAGTGATCGTAATTGTTTTCTGAGAGCTTCACGCCCTCTATGTACTCTCGTTTTGACCGTTCCCAGCGGCAGATCCAATATTTCACTGATTTCTTGAAGTGGGAGTTCTTCAATATATTTTAAGACAATGACCGATCGATACTTCTCGGGTAATTTCGAAATTTCTGTTTGAATGGTCTCCTGCAACTCCATATTCTCCACTTCATCCTCAGGGAGCTGAACATCAGCAGCCACTTGTGAGTACATCGTCAAGCCTTCCGTCCCTGCCACTTCTGCATCAAGGAAGTAATCTGGTTTCTTCTTTCGTATCCGGTCGATGCAGAGGTTCGTCGCTATCCGGAAAAGCCATGTCGAAAACTTTCTCTTCTGATTAAAGGTCTCTATATTTATATAGGCCCTGATAAACGCCTCTTGTGCAATGTCTTCTGCCTCATGACGATTTCCGAGCATACGATAGCATATTTGAAACACTTTATTCTTATAAAGCTCGACTAATTCTGCAAAGGCGTTCTGATCACCTTTCAGTACTTGTTTGATCCGTTTTTTCACTAATGCTTCCATTTAACAACCTCCGCTCTATGCGGCTATATTTATATACGTACTACCCCATCAAAAGGTTTCAATTTTTATCTATTATTATCCTAACAAATTTTCAAGGGAATGTGTTTACAATTATTAGAAAAGGGGTATAAAGGAACTAATTATTTCTATATGTGGGAGGATCTCAAAATGGGGGCAAGAATGAATGATTTATTATTTCAAATTGAAGACTGCCGTCGCCAAATGGTCGAACTAGCATTAAAGTCTTCCTTTGCTGATGAGCAAGTAGTGGATTTGAGTACTCGTCTTGACGATCTATTAAATCAATATCAAGTGGTCAAACACCATTGAACACAATAGATAAAGGCTGGAAACCTCGTACGGTTCCAGCCTTCTTTTTTAATTATTGGACCGGATTATAGTAATTTCTCTCCAAAAAGGGAACCCATTAACGCCACGGCAACCGTAGCTGTTTTATTTTTCTCATCCAGGATAGGGTTAACCTCAACGAATTCTGCTGATGTAATCAGTCCTGACTCCTCAAGCATCTCCATCGCCAGATGACTCTCACGGTAGCTGATCCCTCCTAGAACCGGGGTTCCTACACCAGGAGCGTCGCTTGGATCTAACCCGTCCAGATCAAGTGACAGATGAACTCCGTCTGTTCTGCCCTTCAAGTAGTCTATGGACTCTTCCATAACCTTCGTCATACCAAGGCGGTCAATTTCATGCATGGTGTACACTTTAATGCCTTTTTCCTTAATTAACTCCCGTTCGCCTTCATCTAATGAACGCGCTCCAATGATGACAATGTTCTCAGGCTTGATCTTAGGTGAACTTTGACCGATATTTGTCAAATCTTCATGACCGATGCCCAGGCTCACTGCAAGTGGCATGCCGTGGATATTACCTGATGGAGACGTATCTCCCGTATTCAGATCACCATGTGCGTCATACCAAATGACACCCAAATTCTCATAATGAGGAGAAACACCGGCGAGTGTACCAATGGCAATACTATGATCGCCACCAAAGATCAAAGGGAAATCCCCGCTTCCAATAGCATCATTCACTTTACCTGCAAGGGTTTCACTAGCTTCAGCAACCGCTTTCAAATTACGTAAATTTGTATCCGGGTTATTATGTACACGCTCAGCCTGGCCAATTTCAATATCACCCAGATCTTTAATATCATATCCGAGGTTCTCAAGGCGTTCTACGATGCCGGCATAGCGGATTGCGCTTGGTCCCATGTCAACACCCCTGCGCATTTGTCCTAAATCCATTGGTACTCCAATAATTGAAATATTTTTCTTCATCAAAAATTCCCCCAATTCAAAATTTAAGTCCTACCCTTATTGTATCCTTATATGGTGCGATGACTCAACTGGACAAGATTGTGCATATATATGCGTGTACAGTGGGTTATACGTGTTTGGGTGTAAGAATATGCAGGTGTCTTAGGTATTTGCAATGTTTCAGTACAGCGGCGCAGCTATAACAATTTGAAAAACAGCCTACAAAAAAGAGTCAAATAAAAAAGCCTTAAATCTCCTAAAAGATTCGAGGCTTAATCATGTCGTATGTATGGTTATTTTTGTCCGCTTCATAGACGGATAACAAAAATCTTTGGTGGAGCCTAGCGGGATCGAACCGCTGACCTCCTGCGTGCAAAGCAGGCGCTCTCCCAGCTGAGCTAAGGCCCCATATAGACAAATTCCCACACCAAAAGATGTGAGAAAATGTGTGATGAGCCATGAAGGATTCGAACCTTCGACCCTCTGATTAAAAGTCAGATGCTCTACCAACTGAGCTAATGGCTCGTAATGGCTGGGCTAGCTGGATTCGAACCAACGCATGTCGCAGTCAAAGTGCGATGCCTTACCGCTTGGCTATAGCCCAAT
>NZ_JAFKOH010000140.1 GCF_017303375.1 Bacillus sp. NTK074B
GCCCAATCCCCCGATGCCTCGGCGCGCGTCGCGCTGGTGACCGGCGCCTCGCGTGGCCTCGGTGCCGCGCTGGCCGAGGCGCTGGCCGCCGATGGCTGGCACATCGTTGCGGTCGCCCGCACCACCGGCGCGCTTGAAGAGCTCGACGACCGCATCCAGTCGGCGGGCGGCGCGGCCACGCTGGTGCCGGTCGATATCAACAATGACGACGCGATGCGCCAGATCTGTCTGTCGATCTATCAGCGCTGGGGCAAAGTGGATCT
>NZ_JAFKOH010000141.1 GCF_017303375.1 Bacillus sp. NTK074B
CTGGTGGTGTCAGGGCTATTCCGAACCGGGCGCGGGCTCGGATCTGGCGTCGCTGAAAACCAAGGCCGTGCGCGAGGGCGATCATTACATCGTCAACGGCCAGAAGACATGGACCACGCTGGGCCAGTACGCCAACAAGATCTTCTGCCTCGTGCGCACCTCGTCCGAGGGCAAGCCGCAGGAAGGGATCAGCTTCCTTCTGATCGACATGGACACGCCCGGCATCGAAGTGCGCCCGATCATCCTGATCGACGGCGTGCACG
>NZ_JAFKOH010000142.1 GCF_017303375.1 Bacillus sp. NTK074B
ACCGATGACGAGGCGCTGGATGCGTTCCAGTTCTGCTGCCGGACCGAGGGGATCATTCCCGCGCCGGAAAGCTCGCACGCGCTGGCGCATGTGATGAAGATCGCGCCGGACCTGCCCAAGGACCACATCATCGTCATCAACCTTTCGGGCCGGGGCGACAAGGACATCTTCACGGTGGCCAAGCATCTCGATGTCGAGATGAAGGTCTGAGCGAAAATCTGATCGGCGAAACGACGCGCAGGGCGGCCCATCGGGCCGCCTT
>NZ_JAFKOH010000143.1 GCF_017303375.1 Bacillus sp. NTK074B
CTTGGCTCATGGAATTGAACACTCGTTAAATTCCGATTGTTTCAGGAGTTTTGCAACCATCCGCAAGCGCGACGTCGCGGCGCGGCTTTCATCGCAAGGCGGGCAGCAGCGCCCACTGAGTTCGCCCGTCACTGCGCGCCCGAAAGCAGCGCTTCCATTCCGCGTTCGGGCAGGCCGAGGATATCGAGAGCGTGCGATTCGCGACGCTGGATAGTGGACACGACCGAGGTCACCCCCTGCCACGAGCGCATGATCAGCTTGG
>NZ_JAFKOH010000144.1 GCF_017303375.1 Bacillus sp. NTK074B
GTTCAGCCCTGGGGCCCGCTCTTGCGGGACGCCGACACGCGCCAGTTCATTGAGCACGCGCTGCACGAGATCCTGACGCCCGCCGTCACCGCGCATCTGCCCGGAGCCTTGCATCTGGGGCAGGGCGCGCGCGCGGCCTCGGAATGGATCGACGCACGGGACGCCGAGAGCGACGTGCTGACGATCACTGCAGAGGAGGACGGGCGGCTGATCGGCTTGGTGATCCTTGCGCCCGACCCCACAGAAGCAGCCCTGCATGTGG
>NZ_JAFKOH010000145.1 GCF_017303375.1 Bacillus sp. NTK074B
TTACTTACAAATCGTAAGTACCCACAAAAATGTTAGTGTGCAGAAAGGCTTTCCATGGCCAGCCCCGACCAGACCGCCGAAACGGCCCGCGCGATGCTCGATGCGTTCGCCAAGGCCGATGTGATGGCCGCCGAATGTCCCTCGCGCGCCTTGCTTCAGCACCTGACGTCGCGCTGGGGCGTGCTGGTGATGGCCGCTCTCGCCACCGGAACGCACCGCTTCGCGCAGCTTCGCCGCCGGATCGGCGGGGTGAGCGAGCGGA
>NZ_JAFKOH010000146.1 GCF_017303375.1 Bacillus sp. NTK074B
TGAGCATCGGCACGCTTGCCGCGCTGGTGCAGGAGGTGCGTCGCGGCGGCATGTGGGACGTGACCCTGAGCACGGCCAGCATGGTGTCCATGCTGACGCTGATCGTTCTGGGGGCGACCATGCTGTCGCTCGTCTTCCGGGGCCTGCATGGCGAAGCCATGGTCGAAGAGTTTCTGCACGGGCTTCCGGGCGGCAGCATCACGGCGGTGCTGGTCGTCATGGCCATCATCTTCGTGCTCGGTTTCATCATCGAATATGTCGA
>NZ_JAFKOH010000147.1 GCF_017303375.1 Bacillus sp. NTK074B
TCTTACAGGCTATATCGCCGCGTTCGGCTGGCATACCGCGCGGCTGGGCGATCATCTGGTCTATGCCAATTATTATCCCCGGCTGCTCGACAGCCATGTCCGGCTGGGCCGCGCGCTGCACGATCTGGGGCGCGAAGGCGTGGTCTCGGGCTTTGCCCTGGGCGATGCGGGAGCGGCCGCCTATCACTCGGATCTGCGCGCGCTCGATACCTATGGGCTGACCAGCCACCGCATCGCGCGCGAGGGGGTGAGCGCGGACGTC
>NZ_JAFKOH010000148.1 GCF_017303375.1 Bacillus sp. NTK074B
CTGGCGCTCCGGGCTGGTCTTTGGAACGTCAGACCTGTCGCGTGGGACGGCTCAAGTCAAGAGGCGGCGCGTGGGATGTCGCCAAATCAACCGCGCGCGGGGCGCCGGGCCGTCATCGACCATGCGCAAAAGTCGCTTCATGTCGAAGCCCGGCAGCAGTCCGAACGCATCGAACAACGCCGGATGGCCGGTCGCGGCGCGCGGAATCGCAAGGATCGTGCCGTCGAAGGATTCGACCAGCCAGAATTCCGCATCGGCACTG
>NZ_JAFKOH010000149.1 GCF_017303375.1 Bacillus sp. NTK074B
AATGCGCGCAGGATACGTGGGAGAAGTTCGGCTTCGAGGGCATGTCCAAGGAAGAAATCGTCGAGAAATGCCGCGAGGTCTTCGCGTCGCACCTGGGCGGCCACGAACTGATGTCGAACGCGGCCCATCTGCGCGGCTCGGCAGTGTGGATGAACTTCCCGCGCGTCTTGTGCGAGAAATGGTATCACGAGAATGTCGTGCTTCTGGGCGATTCCTCGGCCACCGCGCATTTCTCGATCGGTTCGGGCTCGCGTCTGGCCTT
>NZ_JAFKOH010000014.1 GCF_017303375.1 Bacillus sp. NTK074B
GTCTACTGCTGTCGTGGTCCAAACAATTTGAAGAGAAGGAACGAAAAGCAGCCTTTCATGTCATTTACCCGGGACAGGCTTCCGTCAGTGACCAGACCCTTTCCGAGTGGTACCGTGCCCTCATTCGTGCCACTCATATTGAGCGCGGTCATCACAGTACCAGCCGTAATAACGCCCTTTTCACCCTTGCAATCGCCAATTATGCATCTGGACGGCCACTAGAGGCAGCCTATGACGAACTGGACCAGTTTAACAGTAATTTGGAACACCCATTGAAAAAAGGTGAGTTTGAGCGAATCCTTAAGAGTGCCTATTCAGGGAAGTATAAAGGAGCGAAGCGCTCTTATGTGGAAGGGCTGCTTGAACTATGGACGGATGGATCGGCAGCGTTCAAAGGAAAAGAAGGGTGGTATAAGTTTAAGAAACCGCGGGAGGAACGGGTGCGATCTCACTACGATGAAAGAGAAGAAGATATACTAGCGAAACTTGATACGTGTACAAGCCCAGAAAAGCCATTTTTCGAGGGTTCTTTGACGAGGCTTGCTGAAAGATTCAAGATGGCTGTTTCCACGCTTAAGGAGGTTATCAAGCGTTCTGAAAAGATCATCAAGCGAACGATTGGCCGTGGCCGTAATGCTGTCACCATGGTGGCCAGTCGCTCCGTTTTGTTCAAAAGCCTGTTACATGAACGTAAGAAGCGTATTCAGCATGCCCAAATGACCTTTGCAGAGTTACTTCCAACCTCCAATCAGTCTGTCAGTGTGAAGGACATCCCAGATTTTGAAGAGGAATTATTGACCCATGAAGTCGATCTCATTTATCGATCTGGAGCCTCACCTCCGATCAAAATGACTAGTTGAAATAAATAAGCCAGTCTGCCAATACATATCTATAGTATCCTTCGTCCGAGGTTTAGAATGTTTATGACAGAATACTAGATTAGATGAATTTACTCTTATTTCATTGGCTCTATACTTCTCGTTATATCTTTTCGCTATTTGTATAGGTGTCACTTACTTTTGAAGATTACAGTTAAATTTAAGAGTAAGAGAAATTATGTGTATTGGTGGCCATGATGTTCAATGCTTGGTCAGTGTCCAAGTGGTGTTTACGTTAATACTGTATACATAGTTCTTAGACGATTATTAATCAGATTATGGGATAGAATATTATAATTTGGCTGCTTGATCTTGGTGGATGTTTAGTATTTTAAAGCTTACCAATTAAATGATTAATAAGAGAATAAGGTCGTTTTCCATGTAAGAAGGAGCCATTTAAAATGGAATATTTATGGTAAATTACTCACATGGGAAAAATAGGAAGTAGGCATATGGAACGAATTGTCTTTACATTCATAGCCAAACAGATGTACGTATAGTAAACTGTAAATAATTTAAATATTCCGTAAATAATAGGGATTTAATTACGTAAATGAAAAGTTAATCAATGTATATTTTATTTGCGGTTTAAAAATGACTTCTAACCCATATATACAAAGGGCGGATTGGCTCCTGTTGATTTCCGTAAACAGTAGAAGACCTCGCCCTATCAACGTACCTTATGATACGACGAGGTCTTCTACTACTCCAATAAAGCCGGAGCCAATCCAATGTGTGTTGGGGGGGAGAGTAATTGGAAGTGTATATGATGGAAAGAAGAGGGTTCAAGTGATAAAGCAGAAGGCCAAAAGATAAGTTCGAGTGAGTAAGTTCTAGTGAAAAAAATCAGTTCAAGATCAAGAAAAGAATTCAATATTAAAGAGTCAAGGAAATGTTCAGAGGAAGAAAGAAAAATAAATCAACTAATTAAGAATGATAGGATCAGAGGGTGAAATAAGGTTGTTCATTGGTGTATAAATATTTAATGTGATTTTTATTTATGTAAGGGGGTGTTGGTGTTCGCAGGGGTGAGTAAATGGTTGCATGCTTACTTAAGTGTTTTGGTTATTTTATATGGGGCTGTCATCTGGTTGGCTGCTAAACTCTTTCAGTTATTTACGTTTTTATTTGTGGTATTGTTGTCGTTTTTCATTTATACAATAAGCTTCTACTTTGGTAAACTGCTAAAAGGGAGAGTGATTCCTATATTTGCTAAAAAAGGATGATGTTTTCGATGTTAAAGTACACTTCATTAAAAGAAAAAGATGTGGAGTATATGACCTTTATTTTAAGGAATGGCATGGTGACGGCGAAGCAGATCATGTTGAAATTCAGAGAACCCAATATTCATCGGGTTTATCGTCGGTTAAGAAAATTAGAGGATCGGAAATATGTAAAACATGAAAGAATTGCTCATAAGGTGGGGGTTTACCTGGGGACGCTTGAAGCCAGGAATTTAACCAATGTGAATGTCACGGTTCCCACTAAAGCGTCGGTTTATACGATGCAGCATGAACTTCTCATGACCGATCTCATTCTCTTTTATGAGTTTCAGGCGGAGAAACAAGGGATTGAATTTAAGTACCGAACAGAAAGGGAAATTCGATATTCCATGATCGGGGAAGGAGATAATCAAAGTAAATTAAGGGCTTATAATGCTAAACGTGACCGGATCCCTGACGCCGTTTTCTTTTTCAAGTCAGCTGAAGGAAAGGTTACCACCACTTGGGTGGAGCTCGAGCTCAATAAGAAAGAACGGAAACGATATAACGAAAAGTTCAAGCTTTTTGAAGAGCTGCTGTCAAATGAAAGAGTAGAAGATCAGCCTTATTCCTATGACCAAGTGACGTATTTTGCAGATGATGTCAAAATATACAATGTGATTAATGAAGTGAAGCAACGACTGATCAATGCCAATAAAATTTCAGTCAGAAAAATCCCTGGAGTCGTTGTAGATGAACGTTGGGAAGAGGTGATGACCAGTGGATCCGATGGCGAAGAGCCAGGAGAACACACAGCAAACTGAAACGGACCAAGTCATAGGGGATATCGTTATTTACGGCTTGATAGGAATTACGGGGATACTGTTTTTTCTCCCGATGCTTGCAGGGATGTTGATTTTTGCAATTCTTCACCAAATGAAACGGAATTGGCTTCCTTATGGAGCACTGGGAGCGGGGATTGTCATTCTGTTTTGGCAATTTCAAGTCGGGAATATCCTTACTTATTTTGGATTGCTTTCTGATATGAATATCCCTTATCTATCAACGGGGATTGAACGACTCTTAAATGAAGGTCGGATCATTGAAGTGACAATATCGTCGTATATCATGTTAGCGGGACTAGCATTCGTATTCTCATTCGGATTTTTCATCTTTGCGAAGTACTTTTGGAAGAGACGGGTGACAACGAAAGCTGGAGAAGTACAAAAGCAAAAAGCAGAACAGAAGTACAGATCGTTTCGTAAAAACAGAATAGCGTTTTTGGACAAGAAGCAGCAAAAGTACAGAGAAAAGCCTTCAAAAGAAGTGTTTGTGGGCTACACGGATTTTAAAGAACGTGTAGCACTTCAATCGAAAGAGTTAAACTATCACATGCTTGCCACCGGTGGTACGGGTACAGGAAAAACCACCTTAATTGCCTCCATCATGGAATCCGCATTGCAACAGGATAAACCCATTATCTTTGTTGACGGAAAAGGTGAACGGAAATCGATGCTTGAGTTTAAAGAATTATGTGAAGCATATGGAAGACGCGTTTATTTATTTTCTGAAATGGATGACCTCACATATAACCCCATCAAGAATGGAACTCCAACCGAAACAAGAGATAAACTAATGTCGCTCTTTTCTTTTTCATCAGAAGGAGACGGCGCTTATTACACGGATATTGCCTCTCGTTATTTGCAGCTGGTGATCAAATTAATCGATGAAGCCAGCATTCCAAGAGAACTCAAAACGATTGCCAGATTAACCAACGTTCAAAATATGAATGCCTTTTTTCAAGAGCACAGTATCGAAAAGGAAATCGAGGAAGAGGTCGAAACAGAAGTAGAAGAAGTTGTGGTCGGGTCTTCAGAATCCACAGACGATGATTTAAGCGGGTTTTTCGCTCCAGAAGAACCAAAGACTGAAAAGGTCAAGAAAACCGTTGTAGAGAAGAGGAGAAAGACCGTTACAACGCTTCAAGAGGGAATGCAGCGCATTAAGAAAATACTGGATGATGAATTTACGGAAGAGGTTGTAGAAGGGTGCTTAACCCGGCTGAAAATGCAATTAGGAGAATTATTGGAATCTGATTTGGGTCATTTGTTTGTAGAAAGTGAGAATGGGATTGACCTTCAGCAGATAACCGATCGCAATGACGTCGTCATTTTCAGTATATCAGGGAGTCGCTATGCCGATTATATTCGGAAAATTGGGAAAATGATTATCCTTGATGTGAATAGTTTAGTCGCACACAGACAGGCGAAGGGCCGAAAATCTATTTTTGGTGTCTATGACGAGTTTTCTGCTTATGGCGATCGAAGGATCGTGGACATTGTGAATAAGTCGCGATCAGCAGGATTTGAATGTATCATTTCCACTCAAACGTTATCGGACATCGACGCCGTTGACCCCATCATGACCGAGCAAATCATTGCGAATTGCAACATCCTTGCGACGGGGCGTGTCAATTCCTCCAAGGATGCCGAGCGGATCGCCCAAGTGTTTGGGACGTATTCCGACCAGGAAGTGACACAACAGATTCAAAAGAAATACCCGCACTTGAGCTATGAAGCAGACATGGGCACTGTCCGGAATGTGGAACGATTCCGAGCCAATCCAAGCGACATTAAAAACCTGCAAATCGGTGAAGTTTTTCTTAATCGAAAAATGGTAGAAGAGGACAGTTTTGAGACGTACTTTCGTCGTGTGTATGTCCGGAATGCCTTAGATTTAGGAGGGATTAAATGAGCTTTTTTCGTAATGTGACAGGCGGCCTAAAAAAGAATGCCGATAAAGGGCGGAATAAGGTTTTAAAAGATGAAAGACGTTTGAAGTCCTCTCGTTTCAATGGAAGGATGGTCTTCACCGCGATGTTCTGGATGGTTGTAGCAGGTGTCATCTTCTTCACCTTCCAGTCATGGGCCCGAACGGGGTTTCTTAACGAAAAAGTGAACGGATACCAGGATCAAGCATCCGCACAGATTGCACGCTTAAATGAAGTGGGTTTTGCCAATTCACCTGCAGGTGAAACGTACGCCAATCAATTTATTGATGCGTATATCAATATCCCGAATGATGAAAAAAAGAGAGAAGAACGAACGGAGTCGCTTGAGAACTTCCTTGCTGAAGGGTTGAAAGTGGGAGAATTAGAGAATCTTAGTGAGTTTCAAGGAAAACGAGTGTTGAAGAGTGCCAGTTTATATGATGTGAAGAATGTAGACGAAGATGCAGCCAGTTATGTGTACCTAATCGAATATGAGCTTTTCAACGTTGTAGAGAAAAAAGAGAAAGAAAAGGTTATGAAAGTAGATGAATCGCTTGGGGTGAAAGAACAAATGATCGTTATCCGTCTAGGAACGGACGGAAACTCGTTCAATGTGATCGAACAACCTCATTATCAGGCACTCCCAGCCGAAACACGAATCGCTGCCGTTCAAGATCGAACGGATGAAGCCAATAAGAATGTAAAAATAGAAGGAGAAATGAAACAGTTTACTACACAGTTTTTCACTTCCTATACAACGAATTCCATTGAGGAAATGTCTTACTTGATGGAAAACCCTGAAACACTCAAAGATCTTTACGAGTACAAGGGATTAGAGGATTTCGTTGTCTATGATGGTGAGGAGAAAGGGCAGTACCTGGTGAAAACGATTGTGCTTTTACAGGAGGAGAATACGGGACTACAGACGAAACACCCGTTTACCCTTGTAGTGGGCAAAGAGAACAATAAATTTTATGTTCACGAGTTCAAACATACTTTAGGAGGATGATTCACATGCCAGATATTACAGGTCTTACAGAGTACGCTTCAGGTCAGGTAGCAGCCGTCTTATTCATCATCATGATCGTCATGATTGTTCGAGCTTTTATCTCGCAGCGATGGGGTCAGTTCTTTTCCAGTTTTATCTTTGCCGTTCTCTGTTATGTGATCGTGGCCAATCCAGGGGAGTTTGAAAGCCTGGCCAACGCTCTTTGGAATCAAGTCAAAAGTGGTGGTTTGAATTGAGGTCAGCAGCCTATAGTTACCGAAAGTTTTTCAAGTACCCGTTAAAAATATGGAAAATAGGAAAAGGGGAGAAATCTCTCGTTTTTTCCAAAGGGATTGAAATCAGGCAGATCATTGTAGCCGTTTTGATTTTCGGTTTTCTTTTTCTCTTTCGAGGGGAGATCAATCAAGTGTTGCCAACGACGTTGCAGCTAGCCTTTTACGCTGTTTTACCATGGTTGATGGCTGGCGCCATTTGTAAAAGCCGGTTGGATGGAAAACGTTTGGATCGTTTTTTCATTGGTTATTTCCGTTATCTTTTTACGAAACGCTTCAGTTACAGCAGTCATAAGCCCGTTTATCAGCCTCAAACGAAGAAAGCACAGTCTTATGAGCGATTCCATTAAGGTGGTGAATCTCCTTTGATACAGTTTCCGATTCAATCGTATAAGGAAAATGTGATTTATACACATGAAAACGAAGCCTGGGCCTACTATCGATTACATGAAAGCACCGTAGGTGTGAATGATCAAGAGGCGGAAAATCATCTTGTGAACCGTCTTCAACGGATGGCTTGGCAGTTCGCGGCCTTTGAGGAAATCGATTATAAAATCATCCCGATCCCTGTAGATATCGATAAGCGAATGAGCAGTCTTCAAGGACAATACGAAGGCAAATACGCTGAAACAGGCAGGTACTATGCCGAACGAGCAAAAGATATTCTGCGGGAAGAAGTGAAAAACGCTGTAGAATATAAGTTTTTTGTTGGTGTGAAATTGAAAAAGCGAGAGCTTGATGACAATCTCATCAGCACATTTTCTTCTTCTTTTAAGAGCATGAACCGTTACTTACAAAAGCTTGCGGGTTTCGGAGGCGATGAGGTGGATGATGTCACCGTCAATATGTTTAAAGAATCGGAAGAAGAGGCCTTTACGACCCTTACCAACTATTTAGGGGGATACCGGGTCAAGGAAAAGGAATTACGCTATATCATCCGGCAACAATTTGTCAGGGGTCAGGAACAGCCAGATGGAGAGGGGAGCGTTTATAGCCTTACAGAAGGGATCCTTGACCCAGGGAAAGCAGGGTATCTGCATATTAAACAGTTAGAAGATGACTCCTGGTGTGCGTTCCTTCCGGTTTCAGAATTTCCGATTGACTTAAGCTATAAAGCATGGGCGTATTTATTTCAATCCTACGATTTTCCGGTGGAAGTCAATATGCGAACGATTTACAAGAAGAAAAAGGATGATGAAAATCAAACCAATACCATTAAAAAGCGTTTTCGAGACCAAGATGCTCAACTCATCGAGGCAAACGAAGACGACGACAGCTTAATCAATACAGGGCGTGAGCTGTTACATGACCTGGAAAATCAAATCAAAAATCAAGGGAAACCACTTCTCAGGACGCACGTTCATTTCGTTGTATATGGTCAAACCAAAGAAGAAGTCAGAAGAAGAGCCAGAAGGCTCAAACTCGATTTCAAGGATCAACAAATCGAAATCGTTCAACCGTTGGCCGATCAACTCCTCTTGTTCCATCAATCTTTACCGGCAGCCAAGATTGCGGCGGAGGATTGGGAACAGGTTCTTACACCTGAGTCGTTTGCGGAATCCCTTTTCTCCCTGACACGCAAAGTGGGGAATACGGTCGGTTTCTATTTAGGGAAAAACATATCCCATGAAGGGGAAAGCGTGGGAAGCTCTCAATCTCTTGTTTTTTACCATCCATTCCTTGCTCACTTGGGGTTGAAAGGATCCAAATACTCTTCCCCTCATGTCACCATATCTGGCCCGACAGGAATGGGGAAATCCTATCTGTTAAAAGATATCTTACTCAATTCGGTTTTCTTTGGGGCGAAGGTTTTAATGACAGACCCCAAGGATGAAGTCGAAAAGAAATTCAAACAGGCACTGACGCCCGAAATGGAGCAGACGGCGCCCTTCTTCATACAGTTAATCGAAAGCTTTCATTATATCACCCTTTCGAGTGAAAAGAAGGATGCAGGGAAACTTGACCCTCTTACCTTTCTTGAAGGGGAGGAAGCACAGGACGCAGCCGTCGGGGTCCTGGAGTATCTGTCTGAGCTTCAGTCCAACGAAAGAAATGTAAAAACAGCCATTTATAAAGGTGTCCGTCACGTGATCCAACAAGAAAACATGCCGGGGCTTTTGAAAGTCGTTCGGTATTTACAGCAATCTGACGATCTGGATGTCAGAAATGTTGGGGATCTCCTCTATGAAATTGGAACAAACGGGATTGCGAAGTTAATGTTTTCTGAGGGGAACGTCGAAGGCATTAGTCTTAATGAGCAAGTCAATATCTTGCAAATTCAAAATTTAAACCTTCCAGACGAGGGAGAAAAGGCAGCCACCCGTGATGAACATATTGCCGTGGCCCTTATGCAGCCATTAGCGAAATTTGCCACGAAGTTTGCCCGTGATGACTCGGTCGTGAAGCTTACGATATTTGAAGAAGCGTGGATGTTGATGAATACGGGGGCCGGTGATCGATTGATTAATGAATTGCTGCGTACCGGCCGTTCCTTGCGTTCTGCCGTTTATATCGTTACGCAGTCAACGTATGAGTATAACAAGCCGCAAATCAAAGAAAATATCGGGACGAAATTTGCTTTTAAAGCAAAGACGAACGAAGAGGCAGCGAATATCATTGAATTTCTTGGCATGGAAGATAACAAAGCCAACCGGGATATGTTGAAAAATCTGACAGAAGGTCAGTGTATCGTGGAAGACATGTACGGGCGTACAGCCAAAATTCAAACAGACGTATTGTTTGATGAATGGATCCAAGCCTTCAATACAAAGGAAAACGACCGAGGAAGAGCAGAAACGGAGGAGGCGTTCATTTAATGAAAAAACTATTCATTTCACTCATTACGTTGATTGCACTATTAGCGGGTTGCAATCAAGGAGCTTCCCCCGAAGAGATTGCAAAAGTGGCATATGAGTGGGAAAAAGCAAACTATGATCGGGATTATGATAAAGAACAAAAATTAATTTATGAAGAAGGTTCCTATGAAATACACAAAACTACTAAACAAATCGATTCAGGACTGAAATATGAAGATATACGTTTTGAAATTTACTATGACAAGGAGCTAGATCAATACTATGTTTTCCCTGATTTCAAAAATCCAAATGGTACTAATACAGTAAAGGATAATATTGTTTTGCGAAAAAAAGCCGATATTTGGAAAGTAGATACTAGTAAAAGCCTGGACATCAACCGTGATGAAGTGAAAGAGGAGTTTGAACAGGAGGCATGTATTCATTGTGAATAAGGAGGGATGAAATGAAATTCCTGAAACGGGGATTGGGACTATGTTTTGCTGTACTCTTTCTGTTAATCCCCACAGGTTCACTTGCTGATGACGTTTCAACCACTGTTAAGAAGAAGGAAGAAACGGTAGGACGTGTGACATTGGAAAGTAAGGAATACCCTCTCCATCACTACATGATGGAAGCAAAGATTGGAGGCGGCCTTAAAGACACTGGCGATATCGCCTTGCACTCCATCAATTCCGGAATGTGGGGATTTAATAAGACGATTGCGAACTTTACCCTTTATTCGATTGATCAGCTTATGTCGTTTGATTTAATCAGTATGATTGCAAGTGAAGCAGGGATGATGAGTGAGCGCATCTATGAGGTGATGTCTGGAACCTTTTTATCCCTGTTCATCATTTTTGTAGGCGGAACCGCGGCATGGCGTTATTTTGTGAATCAACAGGTTGGTCATGCCGTAAAAGCGATTCTGAGTGCTTTGGTTATCATGGCTTTGACTTTTTGGTTTTACTCGAATGCAACGGGCAATATCAAGTGGCTGAATGACAGAGGAGCAGAGCTTGAAGGAATTGCGAGTTCCGTAAACGTTCTGGTGAGTTCGGATGCATTTGACAGCAACGCAGCTTATGATGCCAAAGAAGGAATGGCGGTTTTAGAAAATCAACTGTTCAATCTGATGGTCAAGCGTCCGTATTTACTCTTGAATTATGGATCCACAAAAGAAGCCGATGTCATAAGTGAGGATCCAAACCGAGTGGATAAACTCCTTGCCATTAAACCTTATTCCACTGAAGGGCGTGAGGAAAGAGATAGAATTGTAAATGATGAAGTTTCTAACTTTGATAACAAACAGATGACCCCTGAATTCAGCGGGGAACGATTTGGCTATTTGATCATGACGATCATATCAACCATCGCCCTTTCCATTCCTGTTTTGTTGTTAGCCGTCTTTAAGTTTTTGCTGCAAGTATGGTTTTTGGCCTTAGTGATCTTTTCAGGAATCCCACTTGTCCTTTCGCTAATCCCTTCGTATAGTGAAAGTGCCTTGAATCATGGGAAAAAACTCGTCGGCGTGTTACTGATGAAAGCCGGGTTGGTTCTCTTGATCGCGGTTATTACGGGGCTTGTGGCCCTTATTTACGAATCCGTCAAAGTGACAAACGGAGTGGAAGGGTATATGTTTGTGGTCTTTGTGATCTGTATTACGATATGGGGATTGTTCAAGTATCGCTCTGAAATATTTGAGGTCGCTTCGGCCGGAATGATTCAAGGCCAGCAAATGGTCGAACGAGTAACGACTAATTCCGTTGACAAAATGGGTGATGCTGGAGAAAAAGGGTTCAAAAGTGCCAAAAGAATGGTCGGAAAAGCATACAAAAACCGCCAATTTAATAACCGTCTGGAAAGATTTCAGACAGGAGCAGAAGGGGATGGGGATGGCAAAAAGCGTTTTACGAATGGCGCGTCAAATAATCAACAACGATCTGAACATCGAAAAGCAGTTGGAGAGAATACATCTCAACAATTAGATACTGGAAAGAAACAAGAACAACAACGCATGGTTAAAGGTGTAAAAACCACAGCTGCTGCAGGGGCATCAGGAACAACACATGCACGTTCAGCTTTACGTAATGCCGGGGCAGCCATTGTGAATTTAGATGATTACAAAAGCGGGAAAGGTGAAGGAGCTAAGAAGAATAACAACTCTCAGACTCTCCAACAATCTAATCGGTCTGTTTCAGAAGCACGCAATCCTAACACCACAAACCCATCAGAGGCTAGAGACAATAAAGAGCGTACGCCTTCTACACAACGATCATCAGGAAACAATCAACACCAATCCTCCCCTCATCGTAAGCCGTCAGAAAGAATGGAAAGTCAAAGAGAAGCGGCAGCTTCACGAGAACCGACGAAACATATCACCCAATGGGAAGCGCAACAACAACTCAAAGGAAGAAATACGGATCCTCCTTCTGATAAGGTCAAGAGATCAGAAAGCAGAGGCCCAAAAAGAAAATCTTCTAAAAAGCGAAAATGATGTTGAAGAAAAGCGTTCTGACCAATGAAAGTTCGATCCTTTATATGGCTCATTTCATGGTGTCAGACGCTTTCAGAAAGGAGAGCGTATGCAAGGAGTGTTGAAGAAAGGAGCAAAGACTGCCGGAACTGTTGCCATTCTTAAAAACCCTCTCGCATGGATCATTGCAGGTATCCTTCTTCTTCTCACATCGATTTTCGGACTCGCTTTGTTTGTTTCCATTAGCGTGGGTGGTACCAATCAGTTTGAATCAGGTATGTCAGGAGAGGGAGCCCCAGGATCGGCACAAGTATCAGCTGAAGTATTGCGCTATGAACCTCTTATCAGGAAATATGCTGAAGAATACGGAGTGGGTGAATATGTAGGTCTTATGATGGCTCTCATTCAACAAGAGTCAGGGGGAAGGCATTTAGATGTCATGCAATCGTCAGAATCCATCGGACTTCCCCCAGGAACCATTACAGACCCGGAATATTCGATTCAGATCGGAGTGAAATACTTTTCGGAAGTATTGAAACAAGCCGGGGGAGATATTTACCTTGCTTTACAATCGTATAACTTTGGAAATGGCTTTACAGAATACGCATTAGAACGGGGTGGTTATTCAAAGGAAGTCGCGATTGAATTCAGTCAAATGATGGCTGCTAAACTCGGGTGGACCCGATATGGTGATGTCAATTACGTGGACCATGTTCTTCGTTACTATGATGCCGGAAACGGCAGTGTTGTAGTGGTAGGGGATGGGACACAGTCATTTGATGTAAAGGAAGTCCATAACATTATGAAACAGTTTCTTGGCCGACCTTACATATGGGGAGGAAGAACACCCGCAGCAGGTGGCTTTGATTGTTCTGGATTACTGGAATATGCTTTTGCGCAAGTTGGAATTGATTTATACGGGACCGCACAATCACAATACAATAAAACGATCCCTGTTCCGGAGGACAAGATTAAGCCAGGCGATTTAGTGTTCTTTTCCACCTATAAGCCAGGAGCTTCTCATGTCGGAATGTATGTGGGAGATGGAAAATTCATCAACTCAAATGGTCATAAGGGGACCTCGTATTCTTCCGTAGAAGAATGGAAAGACTTATATCCCTTTTTAGGTTTTAGAAGGATTCAGTAAGGGGAGGTGAAAAGGTTTGGAACCAAACCAGAAGAAAAATTACATTTTACTGATGATCGGGTTTGTTGCTGCAGCTGGCGTGATTATATATGTCTTCAGTTTACGATCACAATTGCAAGACGTTCGAGCGAACCAAAGCAACTATGAAGAAAAGATCGATGCATTATCATCTATCCAGAACACAGACGCACTAAAGATAAATCGGGCGTTTCTAAAAAACTTTTTCACCTACCAAACCACGGCTGAACGATATAAGAAGATTAAACCCTTCACGACCGATCGAGGATACAAGGCAACCCACCCTTCAGGGACCGACCTTCCGGATACGGAACAATCGGTGAAGTCATCCATGGTAGGGTTAAAGCCTTTTGAATATCAATCCTCTAAAACGCAAGCAGAATTCTTTAACGAGTTTAATCTAAGTACCGAATTTAATGATGTCACCAATACGGAAACGGTTATTGTTAAAACGTCCCTGATCTATGTGGAAGATCAGGGGTGGAAAATTGATAATGTTGAGTTTATTGGACAATTAACAGGTCGTGAATAAGAACAGTAGCGGTGGTGGGTCAAAATAGATCGAAACCCATTTCAAGAGATTTTTCAAGTTTTCATTTTTGAGATCGAAAATTTAGAGATAAAAGGTATTGTAATTTGTACATATAATAGAAAGAAAAAATAAGTATATATTTTTGTACTTTGAATTGACGTAAAACTTGTTAATGGGTATAATCGTTATTTCGCAACTTTCTGGTTTACAATTATCGCCTTCGTGATATACTGATATCAAGGGAGTTATTGTAAAAGCTTTAAAAAGCCAACGCACCAAAAGCTGACCGTCCATCAGCGAAAATTGTGTTCAACTTACATCAATTAATCAGAAGTGCCATTTTGCGTGTGTGTCTGTATCACATTGCAAGAGGGAAAAAAGTCCACACTTTGAGTTAGTAGTTCTCAGAACACTTTCGCAAATCAAGTGTGAGACAAAGGAAAAAGCCCGGTAGTCGTCCAACTACCGGGCTTTCTTTTTGGATGCTTTTCCTTAATCAAAGGATGAATTCATTTCAAGTACACCCCTGCCCTACACACAGTCCATACGAAAAGCGGCTCCGGGGTGTCCAGCCCCGGTAAAAACGCTGCATAAAATCCATGAAACTCCATATGATAAGGTCAAGCGTTTGTTATGGTATAGCTACACCAATATCAACCAGTCCATCTGCCGATGAAATCACTTCAGCGACATCTTTCAGGTCAACTCCGAAAAAGGTTAGAGCAATGAGTCCAGAGATAAGTACGAATGCGAAAATCGACCATTTAATCTCTCTGAGGATTGCTGCTTGTCCTTCGTTTCGGATTTTAGAGGCTGTTGCCCGTTTTAAGGGGCATTCGTTGGTATTGCTTCGGGAATTATTGCTTTTGCGAGCCAACGTCCTCACTCCTTCCGTAGGAGATCGTGTGAGGACAGTTTCACTTCTCGTAATTTCATTGTACCACATAATTTTTCCATCTAACCTATATATTTGAATGCACTTCGGAAGTATTTGTAAAAAAACTGGACATTTTTTGAGTTTTTTTGAATATTTGTATACTCCCGAATTGAATTGGTTCAACTAGTGTTGAAATTCTGCTCGAACTGCTCGATATAAAGTAGCCGAAGAGACACCTGTTGCATCACTAATTTCTTTTACAGTCATTCGTTTAGAGTGGTAAAGAGCAACTGCTTGATTCAGCTTCTGTTGGTTCACCTTCGGTCGTCCCCCTTTTCTTCCCCTGGCACGAGCTGCCTTCAGGCCAGCCATCGTTCGCTCACGAATAATATCCCGTTCAAATTCAGCTAAAACCGAAAGCATTCCAAACATCGCTTTTCCCGCAGCTGTCCCCGTGTCGATCTTATCCTGAATACTTACGAACTCCACTTCTTTCTCCCTTAAAATATCAGCAATTTCAATGAGTCGCTTGGTGGATCGGGCCAATCGATCTAATTTGTACACCACAAACGTATCCCCTGCTCGAGCCATTCTAAGTGCTTGCATTAGTTCCGGCCGGTCGTCTTTTGCTCCCGAGATTTTCTCCTGGAAAATTTCATCACAGCGATATTCCTGAAGAGAATCCAATTGCATATCCAGTGATTGATCGACAGTACTAACACGTGCATATCCAATAATCACCTCATCCATCCCTTTCAATGTTTTTTCTTTCCTGAATTATATCATAAACATCCCTTTTTGAATCATAGTTTTTGATACGGGTTTTGGAATAGAATCACGAAAAAAAACATAAGAAAACCCTCTACTTGTGTGTTCTATCAAAAACCATGGTTTTTGACAGGGTAATTTCTTTCAACTCCTTAAAATTAATTCAGTCAAATATTGTATAGATAGTAGAGACTATCCGATATAAACCTTATGTGTATGGTAAAATGGAAGAAAAATCTAATTACTTGAGGGGAAATTAATGACACAGAAAGTTATTGATAAAACATCGGACACACTTAAGGAATGTTCTACTGTAGCTAAAGAAGTATATAAAGAAAATATGAATTTCAAACATGAGCTTGAACATATATTAGTGGATCTTAAAGAAAAACTGAACGATACATCCAATTCCTTGAACTCAGATGCTGATTCAAAGAATTTCAATTTTTCCTATATGCTTGAAAATTTAGTTGATAATATTGGAAATCAGACAAGTAGTGGATTAAATGAACTAACAGATGCTCTAAATCAGAAGAAAAAGCATCTTAACTCTTTTACGCTTTCTTTATTTGGGAGAACCAAAGCAGGGAAGAGTACTATTCGTGAAGCGTTAACTGGAGGAACAGGCGAAACAATCGGGAAAGGTGCTCAGAGAACAACGAGGGATATTCTGCAATACGAGTGGAATGGATTAAGACTTCTCGATGTACCAGGTTTTGAGGCATTCAAGGGAGATGAAGATACTGATAAGGCACATAAGGTCCTTGATCAGTCAGACATGATCTTGTTTCTTACCTCCGACGACGCTGTTCAACCGGGAGAATTTAATGAAATGAGCAAGCTTCAAGAGCTGAACAAGTCTTTTATTGTAGTCATGAATGTGAAACATAATCTTTTAAACCCAGAGACAAGGAACCCTGATGAAAGAGAAATTCGCCGTTTTCTGAAGAAACCTGAAAAGATTTTCAACGTTGACCGACTGAGTGAGCATCGCAACCATATTCGGAGTTATGTAAAAAAACACTTGAATATCAATCATGTTGAAGTAATCTGGATTCATGCTCAATCCGCATTCTTGAGTACTCGAGAAGAGAGGGATGAAGTTTCAGAAAACCTCTGGGAAGCAAGCAGGTTAGATGAGGTCTATGACCGAATTCATAAGGAAGTCAACCGGAGTGGAAAACACAGACGGGCTCTTACCTTTTACGATAGTACCATTCACTTTGTCGATACTTTGAAAAAGATGCTATGGGAAGAGCAGAAAATCATTCGCTCCCAGGCCTTTTTAATGAGGGAAAAGAAAGAGGAACTAAGCAAGTTTTTTGATAAGTTTATCCCAGAAAGCAATAAGAGAATCGAACACCAGATACATAAACTGTATGCTCCTCTTCAACAATGGATTCCTTATTTTGTGGAAGAATATATCAGCAGAAAAGAAGCCCAATCTGTGCTTGAAAATGAACTTAAGGAAAAAAGCAAGCACATTGAAGCTAGTATGAATAATCACATGAAGGAAATTTACAGTGATCTTCAAAAACATTTGTCTGAATTTACAAGGCAGTATGAATATGATATGAAATCCATTCAGTTTGATCAGAGAAGTATGGGAGATTTCCGAAAAGGACAAATGGGTAAAATTGTTAAGTGGGGTGGCATTACTGTTGGAGCGATTTCAACAGCAGTTTTTATTGGGACAGCAAATATTTGGAATCCGGTCGGCTGGACCCTACTGGGGGTCAGTGCAGTAGCCGGAATCTTCAGTGGTCTTTTAAAAAATCATGAATCGAAGAAACTAACAAAAGCTAAAAGCGAAGCAAAGCAAAATCTGCTTGAGCACATAAAAAAAATGGAAAAGAAGACTATCGACGTCTATCAAGCTCATTTTAATAAAAATATTTCAAAAACGGAAAAAAATGAAATCATGACCAAGGTACAAAATTACGTTGGGGCTTTGTTTTTGGTGTCTGATCATTTGAAAGAGACAGCAGTAGAGTTGGACGGATTAATAGAGAAGATGAACCGGCATTTATTTACCCACTTGTTACAGTTTGAAGGTGTTATGTGTGAGCCAGCTCAGCTTGAAAACATTGCCAGAGAGCAGGGGATAGCCACTAAGATCCTTGTCCCTTCAGAATGGTATTTGGATGGATTCACCAAGACTCAGCTTGATAAAATTTGTGGAGAGCATATCACACTATTAAGTAATGAATCCGACACTCGAGGACTGGTGGCTAAAGCCCTCTATCCAGCAAAAATCAATGCGAATCAGGTCAAGATTATTTATAACAATGATCAAACGATTGCTCAGGTAACCATTCCTAATTCAGAAAAAGGTTTAGCTATTGGAAAGCATGGAATCAATGTACGTCTTGCGCAAAAGCTTTGTAATATGAAAATAGAAGTTATCTAAAGGAGTTATCATAATGGAAGAATTGGATTTTTCAAAACACACCCGCGAAATATATTTCCTTTTGGAAGAAGTGGTTAGCGTCCTCTCTGAATGGAAGGAAGACGAAATACAAGAAATAGCTTCTGAATTTAAGATTTTTCTGGAAGAGGAAAGACAACAAAAGAAACTTAGAATTGCATTTATTGGTCAATACAACGCGGGCAAATCATCTACAATTGCTTCATTGACAAAGGCGAAATTCGTACACAAAAAATATGAGACGATAGAGAACGAAAAGAAGCTTGTACAGGTCTATCAAGTTGGGAATAAAAGACTTAATGTCGGTGCTCAAATCATGACGGATGCTGCAGAAATGTATGAGTGGGAGAACGTAGAAATCATTGATACGCCGGGTATATATGCCGGCCGCACAGATCACGATGAAAAAACATTGGACCAAATTTCAAAATCCGATTTATTGGTGTTTGTTGTATCCAATGAACTTTTTAATCCTCAAGGAGGGGCACTTTTCAGGAAATTGCTTTTTGATATGCAACGGAGCGGACAAATGATGTTGGTAATCAACAAGATGAGCCGGGAAGTAGGAACGCCTGAAATTCTAGAAAAAACGATCCTGGAAGTAATTGACCCGTATCATCCAAGTGATTTCTATACCTCATTTATTGACGCCAACTATTATCTTGAGGCGCAACTAGAAGAGGAAGACTTGGAAGAAAAGGAATATCTCGAGGAAAAGTCAAATTTCAACAGCTTTATAGCATCTTTGGAAAGACTGATTGCGGCGAATCAGATGACGGCAAGACTAGTGACTCCACTGCACAGGGGGGCTGAGGTACTTGAAAAATCACTAAACCATTTGGGTACGGACAATAAAGGGGAGAGGGATCTTCTCGAACTTTTAAGAAGAAAAGCAAGTCTGATTCGTTCTGCGAAGATTCGCCTCCATAATAATATCCAAGGCGAATTAAATGTATTGGAGCATCAAGTTGTCATGGCTGGAGAACAGGTAGCTGGAAAGGTAGACGGGCAGCATGGCACAGACGAAATTAATCATGCTTTACAGGAAACAGAACGGACGATTCAAAAAGAGTCCATGAAAACCCTGGAAAAAGTTCAAGATTCAATAGAAAAGGAGTTGGAACTACTACAGGAAGAACTAGCGAATCTCCAAGACTCCTCTTTAGGAAAAGAAACCCTTGAATTGTTTTTTGCAAAAGGAGCTAAGGGACCTTCAGTTTCAGAACGGAACATATCAGAAAGAAAGAAAACCCACTCTATTGTAGGAAAGACGCCGGATGCCCTTCAACAGTTGGGGAAATTCGCGGGTGAGGTGTCTAAGGATACCATTGTTGAGGTGGTAAAGAAATTTGGAGTGAAGTTTAAACCATGGGGGGCAACTAAGCTAACCAAATTTGTCAATAAGCTTGGTCCAATCATCTCAATAGTAGGGGTTGTCCTAGACGTATTTTTTGCAGCCAAAGAGGAATATGATGAGACCAAGCATGAGCAGCAACTACGGGAAGCACGCGCGGATCTACGTTTTGAATTTCGTAAGGTCGCAAAGGAAATTCGAGTAGAATTTGAAAAAAATATTGAAGAAGTAATCATGCCATTTTTTAATAATGAGCTAATAATAATCGAACAACAGCAGGAACAAATTCGTCAATCAGAAGCATCCAAAGAACAGTCCTTTTCACAAATGGAAATCTTACTGAAAAGGATACGAGAAAAGATCTCAACAATAGGATAAACACTAGGATCGTTATTCAAGTAAGGTGAATCAAGAAATCTTTATAGATTTGTTCTTGATTCACCATTTTTTTTAACTTCAAAAATATTGATTTTATAGAGAATAACGCTTATTACAATCCATTGAAGTTTTTAAACATCTCTTTCTCTTACTGATTAAAACCATATTTAACTATATATTAAAAGTACTAAAATTGAGTTTATCAAAGGAAAGAATCAAAATAAACTGTCGAAAGAAAATCTAGATAAGATTGTGGAAACGTATCGAAATCGAAAGAATGTGGAGAAGTATGCCCACGTGGCGAGCTTTGAGGAAATCAAAGAGAATGAGTTCAACTTGAATATCCCTCGATACGTCGATACGTTTGAGGAAGAAGAAGCTGTAGATATGGGGGCGATTGGAGCAAGTATTAAAGACATTCGTAAAGAAAAAGCAGTATTGGAATCTAACCTATATGACATGATTTCGTCACTTCAATACAGTGAAGAAAACGCAGAATGGATCAAGGGTGCATTAGAGGTGTTTAATCGTGAAAAGTAAAATAGAACCAGAAGTTCGATTTCCTGAATTCAGAGGAGATTGGGAGCTACGTAAATTTAAGGATTTTATTTCTAAGGCTGGGAAGAAAAATACAGCAGGTGAAAGTTACTTAGCTTATTCCGTAAGCAATAAATCGGGGTTAATCAAACAATCAGAACAATTCGATGGAAGTCGCCTAGATGACCTTGACAAAACATCTTATAAATTAGTTAATCATGGAGATTTTGCATATAATCCGGCTAGAATCAATGTTGGTTCTATAGCGTTCAATAATCTTGATAACACTGTAATAGTAAGCTCACTCTATGTAGTGATAAAAATGAGCGATAAACTGGATAATGAATTTATTCTACAGTTCATTAAATCACCAAATTTCAATAAAGAGGTAAGAAGAAATACAGAGGGGAGCGTAAGAGAGTATTTATTCTTTGAAAACTTTAAAAACATTAAATTTCCGTATACCTCTAATAAAGAAGAACAGATTAAAATAGGTGAATTTCTCAAAAAAATAGACGATACAATCGCTCTTCATCAGCAAGAACTAGCCACTCTCAAACAAACCAAACAAGGATTCTTGGAAAAGATGTTTCCGAAAGAAGGGGAGTCTGTACCGGATGTTCGCTTCCCTGGATTTACTGAAAATTGGGTGATTCGTAAATTAGGTGATATGTCTGCAAGTTTCCAATATGGTCTTAATGTAAGTTCAACAGAATTCGATGGGGAAAATAAGTACATTCGGATTACTGATATTAACGATGATTCTCGAGAATTCTCAAAGGAAAATTTGACATCACCAAATGTTGATTTAACGTTAGCTGAAAATTATTTGCTTAATCAAGGAGATCTCCTTTTTGCTAGGACAGGTGCAAGTGTTGGGAAATCCTATATGTATGAAAATAAGGATGGAAAAGTATATTATGCAGGATTCTTGATTAAAGCAAGAATTAAACCTGAATATGATTATGGATTTATTTATCAAAACACACTTACTTCTAAATATAGAAAATTTATTAATATAACATCACAAAGGTCTGGACAGCCTGGTGTCAATGCTCAGGAATATGCTGATTTTCCAATTATGGTGCCGGATAGTAAAGAAGAACAAGTGAAAATCAGCTGCTTTTTAAAAGGATTAGATGATACTATTGCCCTCCGCCAGCGAGAAGTAGATGCCTTGAAAGCAACGAAAAAAGCATTCCTGCAAAAGATGTTTGTTTAAGTGAATGGAAAAGGGGGAGAAACATGACTAAGATCGCACATAATGATGAACTAGCAGTGGAACGACGATTGATCGAAGTGCTCGGGGAAGGGCATAATCAGTGGAATTATCGTCCGGACTTGAAGTCGGAAGAGGACCTTTGGAAGAACTTACGGAAAATCATTACACGAAATAACTTATCCGAAATTGGGGAATATCCCCTTACGGATAAAGAATTTGATGCAATTAGAAACGAATTGCTATCGAAAACACAGACACCCTTTGACGCTGCTAGATGGCTGAAGGGGGAAAATGGAATTGCCCGCATCACGATTGAACGTGAAGATGTATCTCTGGGTTCCATGTCATTGGTCCTATATTCGAATCAGGATATTGGTGGCGGCATCTCTACATACGAAGTTGTTCATCAGGTTGCGAAACAAAAGGCACAAGATGATGGTCGTGATCGCCGATTTGATGTGACCCTATTAATCAATGGGCTTCCGATTGTTCAGATTGAATTGAAACAGGTCAGTGCCAAAGACGGCGTATTTCAGGCCTACAATCAAATCAAGAAATACGCAGAGGAAGGATTGTTTCGGAATAACATTTTTTCCACGCTTCAGCTCTTTGTGATCTCAAATGAACAGACTACGCGCTACTTTGCGAATGGGATGCCAAAAGACATGCACAAGAAATTCGTGTTTAGCTGGCGCACGACAGATAATCGAAAAGTAGAGAATCTGTATGAATTTGTTAAACAAGTCTTAAATATCCCGGATGCTCATCGACTGATTGCAAATTATACAATCGTCAGTGAAGATCAGGATAATAAAGCATTAATGGTCTTGCATCCGTATCAAATCCACGCGATTGAAGCCCTATTCACATCAGCAATGAGGCACGAGTCTGGATTTGTATGGCATGCGACGGGTTCAGGGAAAACACTCACAAGCTTTGTGTCGACGAAGCTATTAGCCCGGAAACCCGGTGTCGATCGCACCATTATGATCATTGACCGGAAAGATTTGGACAACCAGACCACAACAGAGTTCACCAAGTTCGCCTCCGAGTTCAATACGGGTATTTCATCCGGGACGGCGAAGTCCAACAGCTTAATTGTAGGTACAGAGAGTTCGAAAAAGTTAAGTGAGACGCTCCTATCTGACAGCAATTCTAATACCGTCATTATCACGACGCGCCAAAAGCTGGAGGCTGCTTTGCGCTTTGCTCAAAAACAGGAAGAAAGGAACGGATCTCAACGTTTTAAGAAGTTGATCGGTCAGCATATTGTGTTTGTGGTGGATGAATGCCACCGGGCGTTAAGTGCAGAAGGAATGGAAGCCATTAAAGAATTCTTCCCGAACTCAACATGGTTTGGATTCACCGGTACGCCGATATTTAATGAAAATAAAAAACAGGCGAAGGGTCAATTGGCTCGGACCACTCGTGACCAATATGGCGAAATTCTTCATACGTATACCATTAAAAACGCCTTAGAGGATGGTTCGGTTTTGGGATTCCAAGTCGAACACGAAGATACGATTGAATCCACTTCCTTATACAATTATATCTTTGAACAACTGCGTCTAAATGAAAAATATGCAGAGTGCACGGACGATGAGCTTAACGAAATGATTGATGGGATGGATGGGATAGAGAAAGAAACCTATATTCCGAACGCTTCGTTTGAAAGTGAAGAACATATTCATAAGGTTATCAATAAAATCTTCCGGCCGGATAACGCCTACATGAAATTTGATTTTGAAAATGGCCGTCCGCAAAAATCCGCCATTTTAACCACAAGTTCCATTGATATGGCCAAGCGATATTATCATGCGATTAAAGAAATGACAAAAGATCCTGAATGGATAAAAAATGAATTTGCGGGTCATCCCATACGGAAAGGCCGCACGATAGAAGACCCTGACTTCCCTCGAATTGCGATCACCTATTCGTTACAGGAAAATGAGGAAACCTCAAAAGAGACGCAAGATGAAATGAAACAAATCATCAAAGAGTACAATGGTTACTATGATACAGCCTGGTCGATTGAAGATATCGAACGATACAATGGGGATATCAATAACCGCCTGGCCCGTAAAAAAGCAGAATTCAAGGAGTTTGGGAAGCATATCGACCTTGTGATCGTTGTGGATCGTTTATTGACGGGGTTTGATGCCCCGACCATCCAAACGTTATTTGTTGATCGGAACTTAAGCTATGCAAACCTTATTCAAGCGTTCTCTCGTACGAATCGAACCTATCCTGGTAAATCGAAGGGATTGATCGTCACATTCCGAAAACCTTCCACCATGGAACGGAACGTGCAGGATGCGACGAAATTATACTCGAATGAAAACGATGAATCGAAGCTGGTATATCCATCGTATGACGCATCCAAAAAACGCTTTAAAAAGGCACACAAATCATTGCAAACGTTAGTACCAAACCCTACCGATATTGATGAGCATTCTTCCCTTGAAAAACGAATCGAATTCGTAAAAGCCTTTCAAGAGCTGAATAATGCGTTCGAAGCGTTGGTGACCTATGATGATTACAACGATGAGATGGAGAAATCAAAGGCCCTTCAAGAACAGGTGAAGACCTTGGAAGAATATATTGGGGTGTACAACACGGTGAAAGGATCACTCGTGGAAGAAGGTGGCGATGGAGAGAACCCTGATTTTTCGGGTATTGAGTTCTATGGGGAAAATGCGATTAAGATCTATGATATAGACTCTACCTATATAGACCGTTTACTGGAAACGTATTCAGCCAATAATCAGGGAATTCGTGATGAGATTGAAAAAGCCCTTCAAAAGTTGAATAAATCAGATATCGTGAAAAACGTGTACAATACCATTTTAAATGGTATTGATGCAGAAGAGATTGATATTAAAGAAGATATCTTTGCAGTGAAGAGGCGCTTCTTTACCCAATCCTATCATAAAGCGATTGAAGATTTTGCGAACACTTGGTTTGTGGAAGAAAATGAGCTGCACTCCTCTGCCGTTCAATATGAGATCGGCTCAGATCCAATCCCAAACATCGGCGGCATCATCAACAGTAAGCAATTTGATCAATATAAAGCCGTACACCCAGACGCAAAGCCATTAAAATACGGACCAGAAATGAAGCGTCAATGGAGAAAAACCTTAGATGAAGTCATTGTTCCTTTAGGAGACGAATTAAGATAGTTTTAGGATTTGATCATCTGAAAGCTTCATAATTTTCTAGCTGAATAATACGCAATACAAAGAAGGACAGCTGTATAAATTAGCTGTCCTTCTTTGTATGTTCAAGTAAATGCATGTTATCAACTATCCCAGTCAAACATACAGTTTGTGCAAATGTCATTAGCAACTACCCCTCCGCAGATGTCACAACGGTAGGACTGACTGAAACTTGGGGTTGCAGCGTAATGGGTGCCTGATGTTGCAACAGAATCTAAAAATTCATCCTCAGTAATCGTTTGCCATGGTAGATCGTCTAGTTCAATCTCAGTAACAGTGTGCGGCTTTAGAATATGAGATTTACTCTCAGGTGCAGGAAGCCAAGGGTGATTGTCTAATTGAATCTCAGAAACAGTTGGCCCCGGAAAGGTGACTGCTTCACTCTCAGTATTAGGTAGCCATGGTAGATCGTTTAATTCGATCTCATTAACGAAGGATTGCCTGTCTCTATTCAGGAATGGTACATAATTCCTTGTTTTAACCGGTAGCCTATTGGTAGGTTTTTTTTTTGTTTTCCTTCCTTTTAAATAAATATGATGGTTACAAGTTGAATCACTGCATACACTAACATCCTCGTTCTCAGTTAGGTTGAGCATCTTTTCTTTTCCGCATTTCGGACAAATGTCACCCGGGGTGAATGGGGGAGCATGATGAAAAGGATCTTCCTCACTAAAACTCACTCTTGAATACTTCGGGATATCTCCGCACAGGATGCAGATATAATACCTGTCAAATTTGTTAGAGCTTTCTCTGCTGTCGATGATGTGGCTGCAATCTTTATTCGAACAGTGGTTAAAATAAACGCCAGTACCGTGTCCGTCCGGACAACGAGCCACAGTACTATTGTAACCAGCAGGATTAAACGCATATTTCTTATCTGGGATAAGCGTTTTTCCACAATGCTCACATTTCATTCGTTCCCTGATTTCATTTAAGCGATTCACCCACCCAGCAATTTTCAGCAGGTAAGTATCATTGCGATTAAGGCTATTAGAAGTAGGATTAACGCCAAGCGATTCAAAAAAATCCGTCAATGTCCATTTTTCCCAGCTAATGTCCGGCAAGCCGTTAATGTGTGCTCCTCTTAAACTCTGGTTGGTGTTTACGACGCAGGGGCCGTGCTGTCTTGGACAATAGGCTATTTCCTGCCCTTTTTCATTGGTTTTCCAGCCACCTTCTCTGGTTGGCCATCTTCTTGCTTCACAATATTGCACATTCGACAAGACTGAACAGCCTGGCAGTATCGGACCAAGATCCAAAGGTTCAGTTGATTTCCAAGCGGCCTCGGTGATATATTCCGTTATCCAATGATGGACTTGCCCTAACGGGGCGGATCTTCCGAGCTTTTTTCCCAACAATAACAATACGGCTTTGACAAGTAAATCTTTTTCCGTATGAAGATAATCGCTAATCCCTAAATTCTGATTTTCTTTTGCAGCCCGGAATACGGCTCTGATTTTGGCATCACGTTTCATTAAGTCCCAAAACTCATTTATTAACGACCATCCAATGTTCACTTGTTCTATGTTGCTTAAAAAAGGAAATATCCTTTTATCTCTTTTTAGACCATCGGGCATCATTTCATGAGTTCGAGCGTTTTTCGCTGTTTCTACCACTTTATCAAAAGTTAAGTTGTATTCTTCTCTTTTTGTGGATGAATTGAGTCGTCTCAATAAAATGGAATACTTCTTATGATAAGGTACATAACTCCAGATCTCTTGATCTGTTATTAAAGTAAATGGAAGACTGTCCCAAATGTCTTTTTTGTAATCGTCCGAACACCATTCAATTTCTCCCCCTTCGTGTGAAGGGAGTTCATACCATTTATTTTGAAAAGAATGAATATAACGAGAATGATTTTTTAATTTGACGCTGACCTTCTCTTTTAACTCCATTTTTGTAGATTCATCATTCGATTGAGAATAGAGGATTGACATGATTTTTAAAGATCGCTCAACCGGCAAAAACTCAATTAAGTATTGATAATCAAGAAAAACCTGATCGGGGATGTTTTTCACTAATCCAGTAAGATCATAGCCATTTTCACGTGCTTCTGTAAACTTTTTGAATAAAAATTCTATTGTATCACTGTCAGAAGTTGTTATTTGTTCAACCATCTGGAAAATGGCTTGGATCCAAATTTGCAAATGTTCACTCTTTGCACAAACCTGTAAATCCTCTGATTGAGTAAAATCTGGCTGTCTTACCTTGATTGCTTCGTTTTTACCAGATTTCCTATTCTGTCGTACTTCAAAAACCACCACTGTCCGTTCATTTAGCTCATCAGGGCTACAAAGCAAGTTTGTTTCATGGATAAAAAGATCTTCTTTCGGCCTGCTTCTTTCTAAAAAACCAAATTTATTTTCTTTTTCTTTTTGTGCATTATATCCGCCGTACCATTTAATAAGTCCTACTTCCAATGTATGTGTATCCATTTTTCATGATCTCCTTAAAATATAAGCTTCTATAGTTTACTGTCTCGTGTTTTACGATAGAGGACTGTATTCGATTCACATAATATTTAATTATATTTTTTCGTACCTAATCTATTTATCGGCGGTAACAACTGCTTTCTATACTGTTTAGATAAGTATTAAAGGATTATTGAGAAGCTCTATTTTGGGAAGGAGATAACTAGGGGAAAAGAGTGACTTTGCCTGATGAAATAAAAGAGGGAATCTCTAAATTAACATATGTTAAAAACAACAATGAAATATACATTATAATTATTGTTATTCATTTCATGTTGTTTCACTACGGTTGTTTCCACATGTGATAGGCTAATCAGATTTTTCTTGGTTGAAAGGTTGAAAAAAGATGGGCATTTTTATTAAACACCCAACTTAATAAACGACTTTTTGTAAAAATAAAAATTATCGTATTACTTTTCAACTGAAACATTGAAAATGAAAGTTAATATGATGAAAGTTATTTCTTAGGTGCTTTTTGACTTGGTTTTATCCTTAACCTATAACCAGACTTTATCAAACGATGAAGTTTGTCCGAAGCTTTCCCATTAATCACAGACACCACATACGAATGATCGACAGGCTCGCCGTTTTGTTGAATCATACCTGCTGCAGTTCCCTTTTTAATGATTTCTTTCATGCTATTGGTAGTCGCATATTCTTTAATGATCCACGAATCCAGTGAGTTCACTTCGTAAGATTCCACGAGGTCAATATATTCCTGCAGGCGAGTAATTTCTTCCTCTGCTTTTTTCACTGTTATTAATTTTACCACTTTTCTTCCACTCCCTCATTTTGAGATTCCATTTATAAAGTTAAATTCGACATTCTTATTAAACTTCCTATGTAATTTTTAATCATTTTCCATTTTGTTGAAATCGTCTGTTTCTCCTAGAGAAACGTCGCCTTGCTTCAGGCATCGAACCTTCGCAAGACGATGGCTTTTGGCTACGCCTGCATGCCATACGCCCTTCATCTGTCGATTTCTTCAGGGAAATCCCCTTATCTGAAGGGCTTCTGAAAGAAACGGACGGTTTTATGGGGGCATCGAACCCCCATAAAATTGACTGCATCTCGCTTACGCATCGATCCAGTTTGCTCTTTTTCTCCCCCTGCTTGTGCAGAGGGGAAAAAATCGCATTCGAGTAACGACTTCGGGCATCGAGCCCTTGTCGTCAGGCGTCTGCCCCTTTCGGGTCTTTTTAGACGCCAGGGGGTGAAGTGTTCTTCTCCTTCCTTCGTTCTCTTCAGTGTAACAACTTCGCTTATGACAGGGGGAAGGGCGGGCGCCAGGGGAAAGAAATCGGTCAAGCCAAGTCGGCTAAGGGACCATAAGAAAGGAAAGGGCCCTTTCTAACGGTCCCTAAGTCATTGGGCTTCCCTCGATTTCTAACGCCAAATCCCGTCAAGCATGGGATTTGGCTACCCCTGGCTGGCAAGCGCGCTTCTTCGTGAGCGCGCCCTTCCCCCAGTTTGCGCGAATTGTTCTGGTTCTTTCAAACGAAAGGAGAGATGAACAATGGAAAAAGTATATGAAGTGGTAAGCATCAAACAAGTCATCAAGGAAGTGGAAGCTACAGACACATTTGTGGTGCGATCGCCACAGGATGCGGCTTATGTCGCGGCGCACTTTATCGGTGATGATGACCGGGAGGTACTATTTGTGATGTGTCTCAATACGAAAAACCGCATCGTGGCGGTGCATCGCTGCCATGTGGGAGGACTGAATGCCAGCATCGTGATGCCAAGAGAGGTGTTCAAGTCTGCGATTTTAAACAATAGTGCTTCCATCATTGTCAGCCATCAACATCCGAGCCAAGACGTGACTCCCTCAAGGGAAGACATCGATGTAACCAGGAGACTGGTTGAGTGTGGGAGGATCTTAGGCATAGACGTTCTGGATCACGTCATTGTCAATGCGAGCGCTGAATTCTACAGCATGAAAGAAAAAGGTCACTTATAAAGGAAAGGGGGGCTTCCTCCCTTTTTTTGAAGAGATTTCTAAGGCCCCTCTCTTTGTATATAGACTTACATTTATAGAAAATTTATAAAACATCATTAACCATAACATATATGTCATGGTTAATGATGTTTTCAATAATATTTTTTTGGTCTGAAATAAAAGGGGATTTTCTTCTTTTGGAAGTCATTCAGGTATACTATGTATACAAAGTGTGATATGGTGTGTATACAAAGTATACAGGAGGGTGAATCATGAAAAACGCAACTCGTCGAATACTTGAGACATTCCCTACGTTTAATGATGAAATGCACACTTATGAAAATAGGAAGCAAGCCCATGAAGCGTTGACGGGAATGGATGAGGTTCAAGCAACATTTTTACAGCTGGCGTGGTTTTTTGAAGATCCCGACAATGAAACGTTTGATATTGGTTTGCTGTATCGTCACCTTGATAACGAGTGGCTGGAATTTGCCTTAGAATTGATCACGGAATACTTTCAGAAGGATACGTATTTGATTCAGAAACCAACGTATTCCTTGATTCGAGAGGGTGCGGATTATAAAAGCATGAGTCAGTTTGCCGACTACTTAAGCGAACAAGGGCTTCGGTATGATCGTCAGAAGTTAAATCTATATTTGGAACGAGGGAAGGTCCCACAGCCTGATCTAGTCGTAGGTGGGATCAAGTATTGGTCCAAGGAGACCGTACAGAACTACGAAGAACAGGAGAAGATTCGAGTGGGTCAGGCACAATAGTAGTAACCACGTATAATGCTAAGGGGAATTTGGAACGGAACGGAGGATTTACAGTGACGCTCTCTGACATCAACAAACGATATGAAGAGATTATGTTTTCGGATGAGTCGTAGCAGATGAAGACAACGAAATTATCCCGTCTAATGACGGAAATGGAAGGGCAGTTTTCGATTCCTATGCTAAGAGACGAAGAGTGGGAAACAGGAAAGATAAATTGATTACACTATAAAGGTAGAAGGTGATACATTGCTTTGTCATTATTGCGGCAAAAATTTCCCGAATGGTTTTGAAGTGCGTTGGGGAAACAATCATTATTTGAATTACTACTGCATGAAGTGTTTGCCTGAAGTAGAATCAAACATGAATGGTTCTTATCTTTATAAAGGTCATACTTTTAAAACGGTAGAACAATAATTAAGTGTTTGAAGAAGGCTCTGTATTATATCGAAGAAAATAGTATTTATATATAAGACAACATTAACAATGACAAATGTATTATTGTTAATGTTGTCTCTTTGATTGATTAAATATTTAACCTGATTTTGGGGGTGTTTTTGATGTGAGGTCAAACAAACTTCTATCGATACTCGCTCCCACCCCCCCAAAGTGTTCGTCCACCTGTGTGACCCGTATCCTGGTGAACATCTTCATTTACAAGTTGAAGAACTCCTAATTCCTCGGAATGGTGCCAAACATATCCCTCTGGGGTTTTATTGTGCGAGAGGGCTTCTACATCATTTGCATTCAGACCAAGTTTATCAACTAGACTTGGATCTTGTAGGATCGATTGATACAATGTATCATTCGCTATACCGAAATGAGTGTAATCATCTGCTAAATATACGTCTTCAGCCAACATCACACTAAAATCAGATTCAAATACAGGAAAGGTACCCTCCACCACTTCACCGTTAGGAAGTTCAATTACCTTCGCTTCAAAAGGTACATGGGTATCAGCGTGTTCGAATCCGTTCAAGTGGTCATTCCTTGTTTCAATTCCATCTGCCTCAGCAATATCAACTCCATCTACCAGATCGACGATCCCTACTGCGAAGGTGGTCACCGCAGCCACTTTCCCTAGATTTTTCAAACCCTCCATCATTTGCTCTTTATTATGGCTTCTGAACCCACTGTAGGCCATTCCGGTACTCTTCACGGTATACTTAATACTAGAGCCAATCCCCTTTACTGTCCGTCCTGTAGAATCCTTTATGTCATGCCATCCTTGTTGCTTTGAGTGTTCGTCTTTTTTTACGAGTCCATAGCCAGCTCTAATGGCACCATCCGTGAACTGTCCACCACTTTCAAGAGTTCTTTTTGAAGCATTGATGATACTGAATCCTAAATCCCCTACATACTTACCTGCATTCTCGTGTTTAGATGAGACAGCTTTACTAATGAGAGTGACTCCCGTTTTAGCCGCCCCTCCTACCAGTACATTGGTTGTTTTAGCAAGACCTCTGAATATGACCATGTTTTACACTCTCCCCTTGTTTCAATTAATAAATTATCAAAGTGAAGAAATGGAGAGGGGGAGGAGTCCCCGTTCTCCCCTTCTCCAAAAAGATCATTGAGTGAATGAAGGTTAATTTCGTGTTGGTTTGTTATCGAATTCAACAAAGTCCTCAATATCCTGTTCATCAAAGCCGAATAATAAGTCGTCCTCTTTATTAGAACGGCTTTTACCGTTATCACGATTAACTGGCATGCTGTTCAATTTCTCAAATAATTCATTCCGTTCGCTTTCAACGATGGCCAAGTCAGCCTCTCTACTATTCAAAGCTTCCTTTGTCTTCTCGAGTTGTGAGGACAGTTCATTGCTACTAGAGCGCTCTTGCTCAAGAATACGCTGCAATTCTTGGATTTGATTTTCTAGAAATCTTGTATTCTCCTCATGAGTATCTTGTATATGAAGAGATTTTTTATTGAACTCTTTTGTGAGTTCTTTGGTTACTTTTTGAGTGATGGAAGCTGTATCTTTTTCTAACGTCTTGACTTTTCGATTTAAAATAGAATTTTCTTGCTCGATCTCCTCTTTTTCTTTTCGGACTTCCCCTAACAGACCACCCAGGCGGCCCACTTCTTTTTGTTGAAGGTCAAGCTTCGCATTTTGTGAATCCACTGACTTCGCCAGTGCTCGGTTGTCTTTTGATAACGATTTTATTTTTGAATCTCGTGATTTCAGGGTTGCGGTCAGCTCGTCTACTTGTCGTTGTAGATTTACGACTTGTTCTTTTTCAACCTCATACATCTCTTTAAATTCTTCTACCTCTTCTAAGCCTGAAACATGGCTAGAGACACTTAATATCATCTTGGCTGCCATCTTAAGGGTATCTTCTGGTGAACGGTTACCCAATGCCTTTTCCTCCAGTTCTTCTTCCAATGTGAATGCTTCCTCAAGTGCAGGCTCATTGATTTCATCCCAATTAATATCAAATTCTTCCATTTTGATCCCCGTTTCGCGATAGAAATGTATAACATGATTCGGCTCATTCAGCAGGGGTTTGATTAATTCCTTCAATTCTCCATTTTTGTAGAATCTAAGGGTGTTGATAGCAGCAAATATGGGCATGTCCTCATCTTTCACTAGTTCCTCAATTTCCTTCTGCCAGTCTTCCAATGTGAAGTCCACATAATCATCATCAAAGTAATAATTAATCGTTTTATTCAGGATGTTTTCCCACATATTTGCCAAAAAATTATAATAATCATAGCTTTCTAATAAGTGGGGGGAGACCAATGCAATCAACTCTTTTTGCGTATATTGTTTCATCTTGAGGGATTGGGTAGTGATCCCCGATTTTTTAAGCAACTTAGTCTCGTCAGATAAAGAGTATTCAAGTGCTCCGTCACTTTCGCAACTATGCATTAAAGCAGCATCTAAATAACGGCTCTCTACTCCTTCTACTTCAATGTAAGGAAATCGTTTTGGTTTACTTCCATTTCTTTTTCTTGTTTTACCAGCCACCTGACATTCCCCCTATACTGACTCCCGGATTGTTGAAATTCGTCCCTTTTCTTTTCTCATGTTATCAATTATTTGATCAAGTTCCCTTACCACGCGAGGATTCGTTTCCTCCTGCTTGGCTTGGTAAAGAACATCTTGCGATAAGACCTCACGTTTTTTATTTACGTGTTTTCCGATCAGTCGATAGATTTCCAACTTTAATGCAGGGATTGGATTTTGGTTCAGTTTTTTCTGTAGGATCGGTCCAACCTCTCTAGGGAGCATATTCGCGTTTTGTAAAGCTGATACAAGAAGGATGGCCTTATCATCCGGACATGTAAGCATTTTTTCAGCCATTTTGACAATCAATGTGAATGACATTGTAGGTAAATGCTTTTGGAGAACATATTGCTCCCCTTCTTCCCCGTGAATCAAAATATCTACAAATTTATCAAATGCTTCCTGGTCTCCTAAGCGTACCAAGCAGTTAAGGGCATCTAAATAAAGTCGGTTTCTCTTTTCATTCAAATAGGGCTTTACAATGGGAATCAAGCTCTTGTCAGCATCTGAGAGATAGGACAAAGCTCTTAGACATTCTTGTTTCATCCTGATATCAGGTGTTGTCTGTAATTCTTTTATCAATACCGGTAGGACTGCAAGGTCTCTTGTGTGACTGAGCCCCCGGATGATGCTTACTCTTTTAGCCGGATACTTTTTAAATGCTTCAACCAGTAAGTTTTTGGAGAATGGCATTTTCAACGCACCAAGAGTAATACATATAGGGGTGAGTTTCATATCATCGGTTTCTGTTTTTAAGACCTCAGAAAGTACCGGTATTGCATCTTCCTTAAAAGAACGTAGGGCCCTAGTCAAAATAGGACGGACCGATTTCTTTTGATTATTTACATATGCGTTAAAAACGGGCTTGACTGCTTCTGGACCAAAATCTGCAAAACGAGGAGCTAGATGGATAGCTTGGTCGATAAGATCATTACGCTTCCCGTCTAAATTCATGATTAATTGAATAAGAGGATCAACGCTATTAATATCCCGAATTTTCAGCAGAGATTCCATCCCTATTGAAAAGAAATCAGGTGTTACCATGTGTTTCAGTATGGAAGGTACCGCCTCGCTTTCTCGAACGGCCCCAGCTCCCATAATGGATAGCGCAATGTGCTGTGAACTGTTGGCTTTCTCCAAAACAGCTTTCAAGATTTTGCGGCCCTTATAACTTCTTGCTGTCAGGCGACTTAATAAATGAACAAGTTCATTTTTTCGTGGTTCATCTGAAATGTCGAATTTACGACATTCTCTAAAGATAACTGTAATCGCCTTTTCTCCAAACTTTTCTACTTCTTTTGAAGCGTCTCTTCGCATTTGAACATCCTCGTTGTATGCCATCACCTCCAATGCTTTCAAAATCTCCCTGTATTCTCGTTCATCCATGTCTTGGTCTAAGTTCTCAAATGAAATGTCCACATAGCCTATTCGTCCAAGGTAAACGACTTCTACTAATTTCTCGTTTCCATCTTCTTGTGATGGCCCGGATAACGACGAAAAAAAGTCATCATCTATTCCATCACTCTCCTCTTCTTTTTCCGCCTGTCTCAGCAATTCTTCTTGAATTTGCTCCTCATCTTCTTTACTAAAAACGTCCTTCTCATATAACAATTCGCTTTTTGGAAGTTCTTTTTTCATTTCTGTTAGTTTTTGCAGGATACTTGCCGACATTCGATCTTGTACTGACATGCTTTCAGCCCCCTAAATTTGTTTGATTTTATTGATATTTGCTTGCTTTTCTTTTAAGCTTTCAATTTCTTCAGCTGTGAATTCGTGGGAGCCTATGTTTACATCAATCATTTGTGTTTCATCTGACTCTAGCCAAGCTTTGATGGATACCTCACGTTCGTTGTTACAGTCTACTTTCAATACCAATTTTGAATTGACCGGAACAGGATTTTTAAAGTTAACAGTGGCTGATTTTAATTGTTTCGTATGAATCGACTTAGCTGACGTCGCAGTGAACAATTCCAGCTGCATTGCATTAACCGTCTTAGATCCCTTTGGTCCTGTGACAATGAAACGATCTTCAATAATGCGCTCGAAAGGTAATTTTGTCCCCTTTTCAAGTAGTGCTACAGGATCTGCTCCAATCACATCTATGTAGACGTTATTTGGGATGGTGTTCGTGAACACAACCTCCTGACTTGAAATTTCAGTATCCGAAACAGAAATGTGATCACTTGACCTGAAGTTAATACGATCAATTTGATGGTGATACACTGAAGCACCTCGGCTAACTGCAAACATGGGATTGATCGACTTAATTGGCTTAATTCGACGGTTGAAAATATCGTAAATTCGTTCTTGGACGGTGTGATAATACGTCATCCCACCTACCAAAAATACGCCATCAATATCTTTTAATGACATCTGACCGATCTTTGCATGTTCCAGGGCATTTAATATCGGTTCTTCAATGTTTTTTCCCTGCTTGCTTTTCTCACTGAATAGTAAATCTTCAATGATCGTGTCGTATTCTTTTTTGGTAATGGATAATGTAGTCACTAAATCCGTTGGCAATTGGGATGAAAGCATTTCACGATAGGAAAGGTTATCAAACCTCTCTTTATGTTCGAAGTAATCAAGTTGTTGTGTACGAAGTTGATTTTCAATCTTTGCACTGAAACTCATCTTCGCTTTTTCGGCGAAATCCAGTAAGTTCTCCCACAGGCGTAGAATATCCTTCTTATCGTATTTTTCCTTTAATTGCTTGAAGTTCATCCCGACACTCTTCAGTAATTTCTTCATCAATTCATTTACAACTTTTCTATCAAAATCCATTCCACCCAGCTCAGTATATTGAGAGATGGATAGCTCCTGAATATCGATTCCGCCATTTTCAGTTTCACCTACTTGTAAAATAGAAACGTCGCAGGTTCCTCCACCGAGGTCAAAAACCATTAAATTCTTTTTACCGCCTTCAAGCTTTAACCGACGCGCTGTAGGATCCAACTTTTTCTCTTCATTAAGAAAATCTATAAGCGCAGCTGTTGGCTCGGGAATCATATGAATTCCGTCTTTATCGAATCCACTAAGGACCCCAGCAGCTTTGGTAGCCTGTTGTTGTTGAAAGTTAAAATTGGCAGGGATGGTGATTACCACGTCGTCAATCTTTTCCCCGCCGTAGTATTCCTCAGCTTGAGCCTTTAATATCTTTAGAACATACGAAGATACCATTTCAGGCCGTACATTTTCACTGTCGATATCCCATGAAACATCTTCTCCGATGTGACGCTTCGCCTCTTTGATCACCCTGTTTGGATACACCCCGTTCATACGCTTGGCAAAACGGCCAACATAAGGGTGCCCTTGATCGTCTATATAAAGGACGGATGGAAGAGATGGATACTGTACAATAGAGTTTCCGCCTTCATCCACTTGCGCTACATCCAATACTTGTGCTTCCACGTCGCCACGTACCGTTAGGTTTGCCACACTCACCGTAGAATTCGTCGTTCCAAGGTCAATGCCTATATATCTTTTATTCATCTTTTTTTTCCTCCTTTATTTCTGTTACAAGAGGTTGTACGACAACCTGTCCGTTAATGGACCATCCATACTTTAATAATTTCACCGTAATGACTTCATCTGAGCTTAAAAGTGGCCCGTCTATCCGGAAGTTTTTAATAAGTTGATCCTTGTGTATTGAAAAAGTGCTACCGATTTCATAACCGTTACTATGCTCTTCTAGACCAATCGCCAGGCTCAAACTGGAAAAAAGATTGATGAGTCTACCTGCACTTATATGAGGGTTGGAGGGAGCATGTCCTTGACTTTCTTCAAATAAATCAGACAAAAGATAGTTGGCGTTTTCCCCACCTATGGCATTAAGGATTTTCACATATGCTTTTTCCTCGGCTAAAGAAACTTTTTCTTTTTCCTTTTCGAGCATTACTTTTAATCGGTCAATTTCATCTTCTGCAATCTGCAATTTGTTTTGTTCGGCTTGAATCGGCTTCTTCACTTCTTGTTTAGAAACTGCTAAAGCTTGGTTTAAAACGGTTTGCACAGATTCAAGTGCATGTTCCAACATGGCTGTAATATTACTATCTGCTTCCGTTTGAGTAGAATTTATCTCAGGTTGAACCAAATGGCTGAGACTATTATTTTGAGTCTCATCATTGCCTATTGGCTCATTCACTAAAGGTTCCTTCGATTGCGGCTCAGCACTTTCGGGGATTATGGACTTTTCTTCCATCTCAACCGATTGAA
This sequence comes from Bacillus sp. NTK074B, assembly GCF_017303375.1. Lineage (GTDB taxonomy): Bacteria > Bacillota > Bacilli > Bacillales > Bacillaceae_B > Rossellomorea. Next base: position 36,284 of record NZ_JAFKOH010000014.1, read on the forward strand.
TTGAAGCTTCTTCTTTTCCGGCTGTCTGAAACTTCGGTGTGTGCACTCCGGGAATATGTTCACCTAGAAGGTCATCTACATGGAATTCATCTTCTGTATCCTGTTTCTGAATAACATCTCTTGAAGAAGTTAGCTTCTCTCTTATCCAGGTTAAAACCTCTGATTCTTCACTATCACTTATCACGTCTTTTAAGATTGAGCTCATTCCCTCTGCATAAACAAGGTTCTCCAGGCCAATTTGTTTCTTATAGGCATTGATTTTACCGAAAATGAGGCCTTTTCCCCCTTTAAATCCTAATCGATTAATAGATTCGCGATAATCCCAGTTAGAGGATTCATCAAACAGAAGTGTCATTATTTCATCTGCTTGTTTAAATAAAATCTGTTGCTGAGGCTTTCCATTTAGACAAATTAAAAATCGAATTAATAAATCCAAAAATAATTTTGGTTTGTTGTTAAACGCTTTGTAACTACGTATATCACCATCGCATACGCTGACAAATGCTTTTCTGGAGTTGGGAAATTTTTGGTTCGTCAGATAAAGGAAACTAAGTGCTAGTGCTTGATCTATTTTGGGATCCTTTTTTTGATTCCAAGCTTCAACAATGGCTTCAGCCAGCCGTTCATTATCATCTGCTCCACCTTGTTCAGCTACGCAGGCTTCCACCATTGTTTGTAATTCCCAATAAAAAGAGTCCCGTTGTTTATAATCTGATAGATTCAAACGTGCTAATTCATTTTTAAAGGTATCTTCCTTCACATTCTCGAGACTTGAGAATAGTTCGTTTTCTCTTTTTCCGTGTTTTTTTAAGACAGCTTCTAGTACCTGCATTTGTGTATTCATAGTTCCTCCTTGCTTCTCTTATCCAAGTAATATTTTTCTCCGTTATAAGCGGGTATGACGTCAATTTCAGGCTTTAGTACATCCAACAAATCAATCAATGTCGGATAAATTTTTTCTCCGCCAACAATCGTTTGGGTTGGTGAATATTTCTTATTGTGTTCTCCGTGCATCAGGAAAACCTGTTTTGGCTGTAAATCACAAATGAGTTGCAGAATTTGCTCTCGGCTTGCATGGGCTGACAATCTAAAAGACTCGATTTTTGCATTCAATTCTTTTTCTTTTCCATTTATTTTGACCCTATCCGATACTCCGTTTTTAGAGGATTTAAGCACGTGGTGCCCAGGACTTTCTTCATCCATATATCCAGTAAAGGAAACGGCGTTACGCTCTTCTTCAATCAAATGTTCTGCATATCGGGCTGAAGCGCTGTTTTCTGCGAGCATACCAGAGCTTGCAACAATACAGTTATTCCCTTGTGAGATGAAGCCTTCTATAAAATCATCAAATTGAAAGTCACTGTTACGGCGATTAGAATATATCTCTTGAGCTGCCTGGACACCGCCACTGAAAAATGGAGATTCTTCGCTATTCTGATGAAATGCAGAGTTTCTGTATGAGCCTTGTTTTAAATATCTTTCATATACCTTGCATACATCCGTTACCCTGCCGTCCAGGTACAGATTAAAAGGAAGATACTTCTCTTCTTTAAAGGCGTGTTTCAGAATGAGGATGATCTCTTGTGCCCTCCCTAGCGCAAAAGCTGGAATTAACATGTTCCCGCCTTTATCCATCGTGCGGTTTATGGATTCGATAAATAATTTTTCTTGACGGGTTCGATCTATACTAGCGTTTGTTGGGAGAAAGCCATATGTTGATTCGGTAATCAACACATCTACTTTAAGATCATCAGGAAGGGACAATCCCCTTACCGTTTTTTGATCATCGATGGAATAATCACCTGTAAATAAAATAGAAACCCCTTCAAACTCAATGTGAATCGCACCAGCACCTAATATATGGCCAGATGGATAATAGGTAATTTTCCATTCGCTTTCTTTGGAAGGCACAGTGAAGGTTTTGTTGAATTCCACGGGTTTAATGGATAATAAAGCATTTTGTACGTCCTCTTCACTGTAAATATCGGAAGACGTTTCTCTTCCTATTCGAACCGTGTCCCTTAACAATAACTTCATTAGGCTGACTGTCGGCCCCGTTGCATATATTGGCAGGTCCTTCCTTTGGTTGTGAACGTATGGCACAGCTCCTGTGTGATCCATATGAGCATGTGAAATCAGTAAAGCATCTATGTCTTCTAATGAAAGGTTTTGATTATGTAATGGAGAATAATCCGGGTAAATAGATTCTTCATGTAAATGCATACCTGCGTCTAACAGCAGATGGCTATCTTTCACGGTGATTAAAATAGACGTTCCCCCTATTTTTTCACCGCCCCCAAAGAAAGTAATACTGACATCTTCTAAACTCACATGACTTTTATCTACATTCTTAGAACTATGCCAATACGCTTTAACGGCTTCCGTTCGATCGGCGTGTTTAGGGAATTGCTGTTTCCAATATTCTTTTACATCTTCTAGACGATTGGTTTTGAGATAATCCGAATATAAAAGAGATGTAAGTAAGTCATCAGGTGCCTCTGAGTGAGCTTTTTCAATCCCTTCAGACCATCCAACCTCGTTGTTTAATTTTTTGACAAGGAATAGATAAGAATTCCTTTTTGTTTCCAATAGCTCATCTTGGAACGGATTATTTTTTATTTGTTCGACCAAATTCTTAGTAAGGGAATTCTGAGATAATTGGTAATAAAATTGGCAAATGATTGAGACATCACCGGCTAAATCAAGTTTGAGATCGTTCCAATCTGAACGTAAAACGAAATTTCCAATTTCATCAAGAACAGCAGCCCAGTAAGCGATATCCTGAATTCTCGTCATATGATCCTTATTAAGGTAGATTAGTTTCCTTAAGTGAAATCTTGCCTGAGTAAAGTTTTTAAAGGAATACTCTATTTCTATAAGATTTAACAACGCATGTATGTAGAATTCGTGCCCACTTGGATTTTCACGAAATTCGCGCTCAGTGGATTCAGCGACTTCAAGTGAAAGCATATAGGCTTTGTCTACCTTCCCATGTGTGAACAGATGCCTCGCAATGATCAATCTTTCCACTGGCAAATGATCAAAACCTGGTTGTTTCAGTAACCACTCCAGTTGACTAACGTCTTGGCTAACCTGTTCCCATGCGTATATAAAAAGGGGCGACAATTCCCGGATATCACCTATTTTTGAGATTCCTAACTTGGCAGATTTCATCACGACTTTGAACTCGTTTATTGAATCATAGAAACGACTTACAACAGTCAGGGAGGGTGCGTCTAACAAATGGAGGCTGGGTATCAATTGATCAAAGTGTTTCTTTGCCTCTTCTGAAAAGCCCCTATTTTCCAGGAATAACGCCTCTCTAAAATGAGTTGGAGTAGATGTATTCATTATGAGCCTCCTTCCATAAGAACTTTACACCTTCTATTATGTAATTTTTTTGAAGTGTGCAGTGATAATTGTACTATAACTATAGTAGTATATGTATATAAATCGACATATTTTGGAATGAAAACCTAAAATTGTGTCGAACCTAAATTTTTTTGTAAGAGAGGCTTCAGTATAGGAAAGAAAATGGAGTTTCGTCCCAACTGAATTGTACGATAAAGAAAATAACGTTTAGTAGTTCCTTATCGGTATTAGATAAAATAAAAAACGTAATTTCCCTCTCTTTGGAGAGCCCACAAAAGGGTCTGCTCATAGTCTGTAAGGCTGCAAAGAGCGCGCACCCTAACATTCTATGGCATCTCGCTTCCCTCTAAAATCCAAGCGAACAACAGTCTGTAAGATCTATGGTTCCCTACGAAAAGCATGTAGGAAGCCATAGATCAACATTCTGTTTGTTCCATTGCATTTCTTCACGAGTGAACGACTCTGAAGATCCAAAAGCTTTAGAACACAAAGTTCAAATCAGATAGCAGCCATCCGGCTGCTTTTTATTTTGTGTTTTTCCATCCTTTTGCGCTGCGAATCGTACAATTACGCAATCCGCACTAACCTTCCAGCAGGCCGAGCCTCCCAGGCTCATGCCCTCCACCTGCTGGAAGCTAAGTCGGATCGTCAGCCGGTCAAGGGGCAAAAAGGTTTTTTGATAAAAACAAGTTACACCATCAAAAAACCTTTTGTGCTATTCCCTTGACCATCTGCCTGTGCTTCTTGTTCATTCTCCACGTCAAAAGGGGGAAAAAAATCCCTAAATGGGTGATTTGCCCGCAGCACAAGTACATAGGTGGAAAAACGGAAGGCAAAAACAAAGCATTAGAAAAGACCAAATATCAATAGATTTTGCAAGCAGTATCTTATTCTATAGAAGAATTACTTTGCTTGATGTTCCAATTCATTACAATGTCATATAGAGAAATCGGATAATACAAACAAAAACATAGTTAACAATAACATATATATCAATGTTAACTATGTTTGTTCATATCTCCTTACTTCAGAAAGGTTTGTTATAATATTGTCAACGTGAACACGGGTGATTTAAGTTAAGAGTAAATGAGAATAATTGATTAGAAGGTGAAATGAATGAATGAATTTGAAAAGTCCGTTTTGAGGATTATGAGAAGCGATGAGCAGTGGAAAGAGATCTTTCATTTTATCGTCACATTGGCGGAAGAATCTCCGAGAAGAGAAAAATTATTTCGGGATCACGTTGCGAACTTCATCGATTTCACACATAGTCTAGATGAAGAAAAAAAGATTTAATCTAAGTTGTTTTAAGGATGTTTTTAAGGCTTGCCTTTTGGTTTTCAGAAAGTATTTAACGGTCAATATCCTTAGGACAGAACGTAAGTGTCCTAGGGATAATGGAACTATAGGGTTAACAATGTAATGACAATATTTAATACAGTATAATTAATGTAAACAACGTAGATAACATATATGTTGTCATATATATTAAATTTATAATATTTATGTACTTAAATCTCTTAATGATGGGTTGCAGCCTTCAGGCTGCTTTAGATGTTCAACTTGGTCTTGATATTTCCTATAATAAAGCCGTCTGACAAAAAAGGAATCGGAAATGGAAGGTAATCGACACATTTAGAAGTCCTTACTAATATCTTTTGTGGAAAGGATGGTCGACAATGAAAAAATGTCCCTATTGTGGGAGTGAAGTTAGCTCTTCCGACCTGGATTTTGGTTACTGTGCCTTTTGTGAAATGAAAATCCCCTATGAAGATATACAAGAGAATGGACAGCGAAAACAGTTTCTACCCGAGTCCCAACCGACTCTTTCAGACATCAAGAAATCCACTCCAGAACTGATGCGATTGTCTACGGTCGAGCTCCTGTTTCTGTTGAAGTGGGCACGGGAGGAACGGGCGACCATTTATAAACAGAGATGTACCTTTATCCGTGCGATGAAACAGGGAGCCAATGAATTTGCCGAAGCCGAACAGTATACCTTTAAGGAGTATGAACGGGCCACGCGGAAATGCTTTGTCCTTGAAAATCTGGTTCGGGAGCGATTAGGTTATTATCCTTTTAAACTAACAGACTCCTATATTCAAAAATTAGCCGTTAAAACGGAAGAATCTGCTTCAAAAAAGATGGTTATCCAGGAACCGAAGCCGTTACCGGAATGATAAAGATAGGTCGTTACCCCTGCTTTTTCTTTTTAGTGTTTAAAGGAATGCCCCTTTTTTTACTTTGCTCGATGGCTCTTTTGGCAAGTTTTTTCGCTTCTTCTTTCGACATCGGCATGTTTCTTTCCCCTTTCCTATGAATCTTACTAGTAGTATGGACAAGGTTGCAAAAAAATATACATAGCTCCCTCCCATGCCCCATATATATAACAATAAGTCTAGGACACTTTGACACTGTCCTAAGTAAAAATGTGGGAAAGAGGGGTAGCGTCTATGGGCGAAGAGGGCGTACTGATAAAAAAAAGAAAGAAAAGATCTGATGCAAAACGCGACATTAAGCCGACAATTTCTTGCAATCTGAAAGATTGCATTTATAGCTTGTCTTATATTACGAACACGCCTGTGAAAGATGTGGCGGTCCTTTTATGTGAAAAGGGGTTAAGGTCGAGAAAAGTCATCGAACACCTGTCACAGCATTTCAGGCGTGATTATCAGTTCATGAGTACCGTGTATATAGGGGATTGGGGACGGGAGTCGTTGCAGCGGAAATATCAATCTGGAAAAAATGAACGGATCACAGCCCGATTCACGCAAGAGTCTTATGAAGACATTTACACCCTGTCCTCTGCTTTGGATGTCACGCCGTCGAAGGCGACGGCCTTGCTGCTGGATGCCAGTATCCGAAATGTGAACTTGTTAAATGCCTTTGTAAAAGTATCGTTACAACAACACCTGGATGAAGGAAGGATGAAGGAGCTGAAGCAGGTGTTAAGATACATTAATAAAAACAATCCGTATAATGAGGAAATTTCATGGTTCACACTGCTTGATCTCATTTTTCAAGATAAGAAGGGAAAAGCAGGGGACGTGAAAGGAATGGTTTCGAAGTGGCTGGAGAGGTATTCGTGAGTGTCTCTGACCCATGGAGGATCGTTGAGGAGGAACAGATCAATTGAAAAAATTTGATGAACAGCTCACCTTAAGGTGAGCTTTTTTTAGTTTAGAGAGTTTAATGCGGGGATCTATCATTATCCCTAGGACAGTATAGAACTGTCCTAGGGATAATGATTCAATAATGGTTAATATTTCAACAACAACATATATGTTATTATTGTTGTATATAACTGTTTCGCATTGAAATGTTCCAGACATTATTAGAGTATATCCCCTTGCCACATTATCTATAGAATACCATAAGGAATGTTAAAAGGTGCATTTCCTTTTTGTGACAGGCGATTCAAGCAAGAAGAGTGGATCTATTTGCTGTACTTTAATTGAAAGAGAAGAATTAGTTTGTCTAGTTCTTCACTGTACTTAACGGTCTCAGGGTCCGTGAACCCTTTTTGAGTACCAATGGAAACCATCTTCATTCTTAAAATATGGATTTGGTCATTTAAGCTCCGATTGACGGAAGAATCGTCCATGTTCACAAAGTCTCCTTTTCTTATTAAGGTATCCGGTTATAGGTTAAATCGACAAAAGAATTGGAAATCTAAACTCATTCCAAAAATAGTCATCATTCAACTATATTCGTGGATTTTTTATCAAGCGCTAAATCTCCAACTGAAAACAAATTCACATACATATAAATGGGGAGGCGATCCTGGTGGAATTTTTAAGAAGGGTTAAGTGAAAAGTTTCAAGTGATCTAGAAGAAAGATGGATTATATAAATAACATTCGGTTCATGGTTATATATTTGTCATTTTAAATTACATTAAAAACAGCATATACATTAATTTTGCATTATAAATAACATTAAAATTGAAAATAATCTATATGTTAATACATATGTTATTGTTAATTTATCCTATATTGACGTTAGAAAAGATGTGCTCATTGTTAGCTCTAACACTTCTGTTAATGTCTCTATAAGTGATATGGGGAGAAGATAGGCAAATAAATATAAACGTGAAACTAAATGAATAAAGTGAAATTTTATATTACAAATTGCAACGACATTTTTGAAGGGGGAAGGAGTATAATGGAAAAGAAAGTTAAACATGCGTATTTTTGGACTAATATTCTTCTAGTAGTAAAGGTGTGAATGTATGGGAAAAAAAATTATTCTTTCTGACCTGTTTTTTTATGTTATCTTTCCTATTGTTATATGGAATGTTTTTAGAGAGTATCTAGGCGATTATAATACTATGCTGGTATCTTCTCTTCCTGGCATCGCGTACAGTTTTATTCGATTTGTTTTAGTGAAAAAATTAAATTTATTTGGTTTGTTTATAATACTTAATTTGACTATCGATACCGTAATACGATTTCTTTCCGGCACTGCCATTCAGTTATTATGGAATGATGTTCTTTACTCTTATGCTGTAGCATTCTTTTTTTTAGTGACAATCTTAATTAAGAAGCCACTTTTTTTGTATTTTTCTCTTGATTTTATTGAGATGCAAGGAAAAGATCGTAAAATTTTCAAAGAGATATTTTACCAAAAGAAAATATTCATTATTTTTAATCTCATTACTCTTGGCTTTGCTTTAAGAGATGTTTTAATCGCAACGATTAAAATCGTGTTGATTGTTAAATATGGAGTCGATGCTTTCGATGAGGGGATAGTAGTTAGGCAAATACTAAATTGGGGACTCACGGGACTGTCAATTTATGGATTTGTGCATATTTCAAAGTTAATAAGTAGTCAATCACACGAAAAATTCTCAGGATAGTCACAAAATGGTGATCGATGTTAATAATTCTCCATGTGGCATGATAACAGGGAACCAACGTTGGTCCCCTGTTAATTGGAGTATATCGAAAGTAAAATCCAATTACCCCTATACCAAAAAGATTTGATGTTTTAGGAGGAAGGGGTAGGTATCATATCAATAAGTGGATTTGACAAATTTTCTCTACTAGAGACTACAGCTAAGGAACATTTTTCTGAAAGCATTTTACTCGCTTTTTCTTTTACGTCTTTCATGGAGATGCCATCAATGCACTCTAGAATATTTTTTATGTCAAAGGATTTATACGTTCCTAGAAGCTCCTCTTGGCCAAAGAAAAACATGCGATTTACTGTGTTTTCATTCGAAAAGACAAGATCGCTTTTTATCGCTAATTTACTGCGTGTAAATTCTTCTTCTGTTATATCACCTTCTTTAATACTGTTAACTATCTTAAAGATAGTTTCAATTACTCTTTCTAAATTTTGATCGCTAGTAGAAGCAACCAAGCGAAGTAATCCAATTTCTTCAAAAACTATTGGTTGTGAATAGGCACTATATACTAACCCCTGTTTTTCTCTTAGAAACTGATTCATTCTTGAGGTTCGTCCGCCTCCAATTAAATGGTTTAACAGAAGATATGAATAGTACTCTTTCATTTGTATGTCGCCTGTGAATGCTGGATAAATAAAGGATAAATGGGACTGCTGATTATTTTTTTGCGTATAATCAAACCCACCCTTAAATTCAATGGTGCTTGGAACGGATAAATTAGTAGTAGATTTATGCGGTATGTTTGTCAAAAAATCTACTATTGCTGACATTTCAGGTGAATCTAAGTTCCCTGAAACAGAAATTACAGCATTAGCTGGATCGTAATTATTCTTGTGAAAATCTTTTACGGTGTCAAAACTAAAAGATGATATGTTTTGAGCAGATCCTAAAATATCGAGAGTGTGTGAGCAAGATCCTAATGCATTGATTAAAGATTGTATTTTTACTTGTTCCATTGAATCATCCTGGTATCGGTAGATTTCTTGTAATACCACTTGCTTCTCATTTTCGAAATCTTCTTCTGAAATGTTATAGGAAAATACCATATCACATACCGATTTCAGAGCGTCTACTGCATAATCCTTTAATATCTGAAGGTGAAAACATGTTAATTCTTTACCAGTAAAAGCATTAAACCTTCCGCCAACTTCTTCTATGGATGAATTATAATAAGCGCCATCTTTTTTATTTTTAAATAATATATGTTCTAAGAAATGAACAATGCCGTTTAAATCCGGAGATTCATGTTTACTGCCTAATTTCAACATAACTCCGATAGAAACTGAATTCACGTTAGCATCATTATCTAGCAGTAATCGAATCCCGTTAGGAAGACAAATTTTTTGCATATTGTTCTCCTCCATGTTCTAAAATGAAATTTTGGAAAGCGATATCAGGATTCTTAGTGTGATAGCGACTGATAAATGCCTGATAAGAGCCTTCAAATAAGATCTTTCCTTTATGAAGGAAGTGAATCTTACAATTAGTGAATTCCAATTCATGTAGAATATGAGTTGACATTATGACGATTTTGTCTTTGCCGACTAACTTTTCGATGCTATTAATGATATTATTTCTAGCGTCGGGATCAATACCTGCCGTGGGTTCATCAAAGATATATAGTTTTCTGTTTAATTGACAAATACTCCTAATGATAAGCCATCTTCTTTCGCCTACTGACATATCTCCCATGTTTATCGTCCATAAGCGCTTTATTAACTCTTGTTCTCTATGATTCAAGTTGGCATAATACTTTTCCATTATAGTGTCAAAGGGAGCCGTTGAATCACATTTTAAGATTAACCGTATGATATCCTTCCCTTTTAAGATGGAGGGGAGAGGAGTTCCCTGTAACTGATAAACAATTTCTTCTTCTTTATAAAAAGGCTGATAATGGTTTGAATGTAATGCTCCTGTTAGGATATCTAACAATGTGGTTTTACCAGCACCGTTTAAACCAACAATGACATTTAACTTATGTGGGTCAAAATTAATGGATAGGTGATCTAACACAGGATTACTTTGTTTTTTATATAAGTGTGTCAAGGAATCAATTTTCAAATTAAACTCTCCTAACGTGCAGATTTTGAGGTTATTCCAATCATTTTGTAAGAAATGTTTCCAATTATAATACAGAATAATATACCTGTGAGACTTGATAGTAAGGGTAGTGTATTAATCTGTAAATTTGAAACTAAACCTGCAATTACCGATGAAGTATTAACAATTAGACTTGCTGGGTTTAGCCAAGCAAAAAAGGAAATAATCGGATTGGAGATTTCTTGGATATAACCTGCTGCGTAAATCATAGGAAATATCAACAATGTAAAGACGGGAGCAATAGTTTCAGATTTCAGTGGTAACGATGCAATCCATAGAAACAAAAAGAACACAGGAAGAGGAACAATCAATGCTACCAGGAATGCAATGCTTAATGTGTGAAAAACGGGTTGATGGAATAGTAACGATGTCACCAAATTAAAAAATAATAGGTTAACAAAAATAAAAAACCATTGAGATTCCATTTTTCCTAAAATGACAGCCATCTTACTTCCAGAAATGAATTTAAACATTTTTAAGAATCCATTATCTCTTACAATAAGTAGAGCGATACCGACCCCACTGGTGGCAGTTATAAGAATCATAAAACTCCAATAAAAGAACAAAGTGGTTTGATACTCTTCTATAGAGGGTGGGGATGCAATCCAAGAACGATTGTTAATAATCATAAGACCGAGAGGGATGAGTAATGTCCACAGGTAAGCGATTTTATTGTAGAAAACTTCTTTGTTATAGAGTAGAAAGAACTCAAAACTGCGTTTAATCATTTTTATATGTTCCTTTCTCTGCTTTTTTAAGGGAATGGAATAGACTTTCCTTGATTGGGAAAATCGTTCTGTCCAAGAACTTTAGGTAGAATGGAGTTGTAAGGATCAATTAACTCAGTAAACATATGTGGATAGCCGTTAGTAGCCAGTATTTTAACGATTTTTGTTGGTATATTTTTTATAACGGAGGGTATAAAGACTACATTGATATCCAGTTGAAGCTCTTTTGCCAATTGTTTAACATCACGCATGAAATTCTTTTCTTGGTACGACTCATTAGTAAAAATAGAGTGTGTTGATTTTTTAAATAAGTATGCATAACTTTCTTTTAACTTCTGTGGAGTATAGGTTTTAAAGAAATAATTTGAATAGAAATGAGAATCTTCTAGTGCATTGCCCTCGTAAGTTTCACCTTTAAAAATAATATCTTCGGGCCCTAAAAAATGTTTATTCGCACTTGTTCCGAAAAATTGGAAGAGTTCTTCGAGGGACGAAATCATGGCCTTCTCCAATACCCAATCAGCACTTAGCCCCATTGCCATATACTTCTCGCCAAATCCCAAGGTAAGGATTACTTTTATTTTAGGATGTATAGAAATATCAAAAAAGTAAATATCGTCAACGAACTGCGATGCTTTATTCATCAAGCTTACTATTCCAGGACTTGAAATAGTGGTGTTATCTATAAGTCTACCAGCTGATTGAGTGAGCCAGTTATGGACGAATGACTGCCTTTCGAAGAATTCTAAAAAAGCTGAATTAATGGTAGGGAATGAATGAATATGTGACGCTACTCCGCAAGAATCATTGTAGTCCACGGTCATATCAATTTTTTCTTTGAATAATTTTGAATAATAGCAAAGAAGTACATTTTTTACTGGGACTAGTGAAGGTTCCATCGTTGTAATATTCAATGCAGGGATGTTTTCTTCCTTGAAATTTCCTGCATTAATATATAGTGAAGTTCTTTCTATGTGTTCTCCTAATGCTGCCTTCAGTACTCTGTCTATTTGGAAATGTGTGGCACCTCCATTTATTCCTTCTAATGAAGATGGAGTAATATTGACTTTCTTGGGTGCATCGCGAAAAATGGAGCGATGCACGCGCAATTCACTAATCAAGAACGGAGTGCCATTTTTTGTGATTTTGTACAATGTGTTTCACCTCAAATGAAAATACAATCTGGAATCGACAATATTTCTGATTCAGAAAGGTTAATAGTCTGTATGTTAATTTTTTGTGTAGCTTTTATATATTGATGAAGGGGTACGTGATTATATAAGTCTGTTGAAAAAACTTTGACACACTTTAAAGATGGATACAATTTATTTTGTAACATAATCACATGCATATTCGTCACCCATGACGGGATGCATGGATATATTCCAGAGTTTACTTCGTCATCACTTTGTCTAGTATAGATTGGTAGTTGAGATAGATGTTCAAGGTATTCCATTTGGGATTCATGATTAATTGTATCTGGTGCTACATTCATAAATTCCAAACTGAGAATATTATTGAATTCTTTTTGCCATTTTAGAATGTAGGATTCTTCTAAGGATTTTTTTATAGCCTCTTCGATTGAGAAAGAGGTACCAATACCGCAACTGATTATGGATCCTTTCTTTAACAGTATGGTAAAGACTACTTTTAAATGGCCAAAGCTGGTATTTACAAACATTTTCAAATCATCTATTTCTCGTTCTAAATGTTTGTGAATGGTTAAGTTCAGTATATCTGAGTTGATCTCCAATCGTTTACCGACTTTGCCATACCAGAATAAGAATAAAGCGTTTTTTTCAAGTAGTTCTTTTACAGCAATTTCAACAGCATCTATACTATTAAAATGAGTAGCCGTACCAGTTGTGTCAGAAGGAAACGGTCCCTCAGTTTGATAGGTAGTATATTCATAGGGTAAATAAGAGCTTTTATTACCGACTATATCCCATGTTGGCACCTTATCTTCTTTGGATACAGAACCCCCTAGAAGGAGATTCCTTCTTTCAAGTATTTCAGAGAATGCTTTCTTTACCGATAATTGTTTGGAAGGGGCAATAGCATTTGCTCCATTCGGACTTGCATAACCATTTTTAATAATAAATCCAACCTTAGTAAAGGATGGATAGTAATTGCTAGATATAAAAAGGGAATCTGGCTTATTAAAATTATTCTGAAAAATCGTCTCAAATAGCATTGTCGCTCATCCTAAATTTGCTTTTCCGAACCATTGTAATAACGTAATAGGAGCTAGTCTAACGTTCAATCCGGCCATATGAGTGAGGGCGTTATCATTGAACCCTGACCAACATAGATCTCCCATCCCCACATTTTCTTCCAGTAGACTCTCTCTGAAGCTTTGAGCCATTAGGCCGACTTCTATAAGTGAATGACGATAACCTCTAGCTCTATACTTAGTAACGGATCTACGTAGATCAATTGAGTAGGCAATAGCTACGTTAGAAACGAAATCTTCTTCTAAGCATATTGCCACCTTGAGATCTTTTAAAGTGGTTTCAGTGAATGATTTAATCCGATAAATTGAGCTTGTATAAGGATTAAACATATATACTCCAGGAACAGGAATATCTTCTACGATGTTTTCCTTAAAAACAAACAGTAAAGGAATAACAGGATAAAGTCCCCCTGCAGAAGGATACCTTTTTGAGGTTGAATTTTCTCCTCTTCCAAAGGCTTTATGCATCGTTTGGATAATATCTTGACCTTGATACAGATAATTCAAATCATAATCATATGTACTACCCTCATTTAAGGTTGGATCTACATCAAATTTTATTTCCTCTTCGAAAACATCGGGTAATATATCAGTATATTCAACTTTTTCGAGCCATGACATAATATCGTGACTTATAAAGGTGCTTTCCATTTTCTTACTTCTGAAAAAAGAACCAGACTGATGAAATTTAATTACTTTATCCAATACTTCTGTTGATAAAGCACGTTCTTGAAGGATATCCCAATTAATTCTTTTCCTTGTGTTTTCATAAAAGACTGATTTATTCATAACAATCACATAGCTCCCAATGGATTGGATTATCCACTCTCATTTTCTTTGTAGAAATATCAAACATACTGCTTTCAATAAACGCTTCGGAGTATACGACGGGACTTTCGTCTAGCATAATAACCTTACTGATTCTGTTGACTAACTGAGTCACTATGTTGTATTGATGATTTTGGGTAAGAGGAGTCTCCACCTTAAAATAAGGATCTTCCGTATATAGACTGTCAATCATTTGTTGGTAAGTGGTATTCCCTTGATTATCAATTCTTAACTGAGACTCAATGTATGACATATGACAAATATGACAAGGTGATTTTAGAAAAGAGTTATACAAAGCATCTATATAGAACGCATAATTATAGACATAACTAAACATTAAGTAAGCGTTTTTAATACCTGATACACGGTTTCGAATTTCTTTTGCTAACGTCTTATTATAAGGATTTAAAAAGACTATTATCAAATCGCCTTCATCTACTTCTATTTCGTTAGCACTTAAGTCATCATTTAGATGACTTTCGATATCAATGATTTCTCCATAATCTTTTTTGAGTATATTCTGTAGGTGCTGCTCGATAGCAGAATGGTTTGAATATATCTTTATCTTCTTCACTTCTAAATTTGGAAGAGGAATCTCTTTGATTACATTGTATGTTTTCAAGAAATGGATGGCATCTTCAGCATCTTTACCGAAGCGCGAATTTAATTCATCGATAGGCACATTCATTGAACCGAACGTATCCCACTCGATTATGAAATCCTTCAGTCGGTTTTCATGAATTCTGACCACTCCTTGAGCATTCTGTAGAACCATTTCTTTATCGTCAAGAAGGTAGTACACATATGGATTTAGTATGTATTTTTTTTCTTTTTGTAAGTTCATTGTATTAGTATTCATTGCTTTTGCTCCACTCCAATATTGACTAAATGGGTGCAGTATACTGCACCCATTTAGAAGTTTTACTATTTCGCTTTGTTTACAGCTCCACCACATGCATATGTACAGCAGCAGCAGTACGTGTCATTGCGTGAAGAATCCATCGTTTGTAGTCCAATAGTAGCCCCTGATCCGAAACTATTGCTTGGTCCCGTTGGATTTTCATACTTTGGTGTTGTTTTTTGGTGCTTTACGTCTGTTAATTTCATTTTTTCTCCTCCTTTTGTCTTACAAGGAAAATATACCACATTTTTCTATGGAAAAATTATTCTTTTAGGCATATTTTCAATTTATTTGAAATTATTAGTATATTTGGTAATTAAAAAAGCGCCTAATAGAGGCGCTAGATTGCTAAAAGTACCATTAAAAAATATTAAAGAAATAAGATCCAACCGATGAAACAAACAACAACGTATAAACAATCATAAAATAAAAAGCCCCACTGAAGGTTCCCCATTCGGGGTCTCGACCTAGTTTCCAAATCACAGCAGTAATTATACTAATTACTATTAAAATAATATAACTGCTGCCTGAAAAAGTAAGATATTCTGGTGCTACATAATAAAAATAATCATTCATGGATCTACTGATATAGGTGAGAGGCATCATTAAAAATAAAATAATTGAGATGTATTCCCAAATATTAATTCCTTCTCTTTCAAAACTATTTGGCTGGAAGAAAGAAAGAAGGATTAATAGAAAGAGAGAAGGTATCATCCAATAAAAAGAAGTTAAGATTGTGATAACACTACTAGCAATCATGACAATGCCGTTATAGAAGGCTTCTTTCACGTTTGTTTCATTCCACTTTGTGCTTTTTAAGATTACATCCTTATTTTGTGAAGCACCGTACAATTCGTTGGTGTGTCCATCAAAATTAAACCAAAGAATGCTATTGTTGTTAATCACTAAGGGATTTAGAGCAAATTCTTTAGTGGTGGTAATCACCCCTGCCTTTAACACATTTTCATCGGTGAATGGTGACAGATATAGGCTAACAGTGTTGTTATCTCCAATTTTCTGCCCTTCCCCTGAAATTAAAACCATGGATTTATCATCAATTTTAACAAATTCAACAGATTGTGGATTAGCTATTTTAAAACCATTGTTTTCGTTGGTCACAATTACTTCATCAGGCTTTATCAAAGCGTTCCCAATTTCGTTTATTGGGGTAACTAATTTGAAAATTTTGTGGGATAGTATTCCTTGTGATCGCATCTCTTCGCTATAGAATACTGTTAGATTTTTATTATTTTCTATAAATGCAATATCTTCAACTTTCTTATTAGTTTCATTGCTTACTAATGCGAATGGATTTTTTATGATTTTTTGTGAATTATCTATGTAATACAAAAGGGATTGAGTATCATTTTTTTGGGTTTTTACCACTGCTTGACCTTCTTTGTTGATTGAAACATCAAGAACGTCTGATTGGAATTCTTTGATTTTTGTTGTAGAAAAATTGTCTGGATTACAATAATACAGGATATTTCCCGACCAGAAATATACGTCATTTACCCCACTTGACAAATCAGAAACGTTACTCGCAATAACATCTGTGACTTTATTTTTGGAAACAAGTAATTTACCATCTTTTAAATATATGCTTGTGGATCCGTTAGTCCAAAAGTCATCCCCTCTCTTCACTTTAATATTGATAGGTGATTTTTCTTGGAGTTTAAGGTCTTTACTGATAGTGTAGTGTTTGACTTTTCCCTCGCTATTGGTAAATAGTTCTTTGTCTATCGAAAAGTATTGGGGACGGTCTTCTAATTTTAAATCCATTGGCAGTGAACGGCTCCAATTAGGTTGTGGTAATTGTTTCATTGACATCATTTGATGAATTATGACTCCTCCAAAAAATAGCGTCATTAGTAACAAGGGTATACCCAATGTTTTCATTTTCCCTTTCATCCTAAAAAACCTCCTAAAATTGGTAATTTTATACTAGAATGTTATCACAGTTTAACTTCATTAAGACTGATTATGCTTAAAGTTATAAAATTTCAATAGTTAATTAGCAATTTATCCTTATTTGATTTATCGCATTTAAACATAGTTGAAATAGTGTCAAACAAAACAAAAAAAGTCGACTCCTAAAAAACAGGAAACGACTTTTCATTATTCAACAAAGCTATATTATCCTTTTAAGTAAACTAAAGTACCTCATATTCCTCTAACAACTTCCGAATGGCTTGATTAATCAGCTTCGATTTATCCCCTTTTTGCCCCCGAGCAGCAATCTTATCGACTTCTGTGGCTAAGTCAGGATCCATATAAAAAGAGGTAAAGACTTTCTTCGTTTTTTTCTTATTGGCTTTTTTTCCTGCAGCCAAGCTACGTAAATAATCATCATCTTCATTTTTATCATTGTTGTTAACATATGTTTCGTCTTTGTTATTTTCAATGTTATCATTTACGTCTTTATTGTCTTCTTTACTATCGTTTTCTTTGTCGTCATACGAGTTGAAGAAGGCTTGAGTAGGATTGGGTTTTTTAATTTTATCTTTGAGGCTGTTTTTGTTGGACACGTTCCTTCAGCTCCTCTACAAACGGAATGTAATACTCTAATGCTTTCTTTAATTCAGCATTGTCTTCAAACCCTGAAATCGCTAAACGTCTCGTCGCTGCTTTCCGGCGAATAATCGAATTGAATTTTAGGCTAGGGTAGTCCTCATCAATGGATTCTTCCATGACTTCATTTTCTTTCGCTCTCGCATCAATCAAGGAGAATAAAATCCCGGCAGTTTGTAAAGCCGGATTATAGCGTTCCTTCGCTCCTTCAATGATTTCCAAGAACTTTGGAATCGCATAGTACGCAAACATCGATCCATCGAACATAACCACGGCATAGCTTCCTGCTTCTGAGTATGTACTTAACGGCATGACTGTTTGTTCAGATAAAGCTGGTGGTGTATCGATGATAATCCAGTCATAATCGTCCATCACCGGTTCCAGTGCTTTTTGTAAAGCATCTAACTTTAATCCCTTCTCATACATTCTACGGGGCAGGGTAGCGAGAAAGTCGTTCGCTGGAATCAAATCCAGATTCTCTTTGATCTTGATGATATAGGGACGCGCATTTTCATTGATAATCGCTTCTAAAATGGTCCTTTCTTCAAATACATTACAGATATCGTATTCGCTTGTGAGAAAGCTTGTCAGATTACCTTGGCCGTCCATATCAATGGCCAACACTTTTTCTTCTTGACTCAAGAGGTAGGAGGTAATCCCACTACTGGTCGATTTAGAACAGCCGCCTTTACTAATTCCAAACGTCACTATTTTGGCCGTCAATTGAATACACCTCTTTCAATATATTATAACTTGACTATGTATTTAATACGTTATCATTATCGTAACATATGTCATTGTATATGTTAATTAAAACAATAATATCAAGTGATTATTTTATATAAATGATCTAGAGATGAAGACTATATATAGAAACAGGAGAAATGGATTTAATGTACGAAAATGTACCTTTTACTACATTAAAAAATTTTATCTTTGTAATATTGATTGGCCAGTGTGTTCATTATTTTTGAATGTGTTTTCAAAATTTCATTAACACTTGATTTGTATTCTTTCATAACACGATCTATTGCCAAGGAGGACTCTTCATCATCCTCAATGCCGTTTGCCTCTTTCAACTTATATTCCAGCTGGCTAAGAAGCTGTAAAAAGGAATTCACATTAATAAAAGCTTCTCCGCTGATTTCTGCTGACCATTCTAATAATTGATCAGATTTTTTCTGAATGGATATAGATTTATTTCTTATGTGCCTATACGTCTTTTCCTTAAGAAAATAATTGTTTAGCCTCACTTGAAACTCTTCCATTTGATCTTTTATCTTCTTACCATGAAGAGCCATTTTTGGATATCTATAACCGAAATCGATTTCCCTTTGTCTTTGAATAGTTAATATAACGCCATAAAGAGTAAGTACACCAGATATAATACCTCCAACCACGGCTCCAATGAATGATCCTAAGAAGCCTATCCAAGTTTTTTCGTCGCCAGCTACATTCCCGCCTTCTATAAACATAAGCGCATTAACAAAGACCGGGACCATAAAAATTACAATCATTATCCCTATTATTAAGAAAGTCCATTTAGATTTTTTCATTTTACTCACCTAGACTTTCTTTCTTTAATTGGTCTAACTTTCTATATAAAGAAGAACGAGAAACACTGGTAATTTCACAAATTTGATTTACTGTCATTTCCCCCTCATCATAAAGCTTTACGGCATAATTAATTCCAGCATGATTATTGTGGTATTTCTTAACCCGGCCTTTATATTTTCCTTCTTTCTTAGCAAGGTCAATCCCCTCACGTTGCCTCATTCGGATTAAATCTCTTTCCAACTGATTTACTCCACCCATAACTGTCATGAGGAAATTGCTATAAGGATTGTCTTCAGATAGATCAAGCCAGGTATCTTTCAATGATTTTAAATTGGCTTTTTTATTTTTAATGTTGTCCACTAACTCGAATAGGTCCCGTGTACTTCTGGTTATTCGAGTAAGGTCTGTAACAAAAATGGTATCGCCTTCCTCAAGAGAGCTCATCATCATTTGGAGCTCCGGTCGTTCCTGGGTGGCACCGGATAACTTTTCTTGATAAATAATATCCATTCCAATTTCGTTTAGCTGCTTTAATTGTCTGGCTGGATTTTGATCTACAGAACTTACTCGAACATACCCTATTTTTCTCATTTTTCACCCTCCTTTTTGAAACAAGTCTATTGATACACCCCTAACACTGATTGTACCAGTTTCAGAGAATGGTTTATATAGCGTTCCAATAAAGTAGACCCTATTGGTATAAAAGGGGAGGCCATTATTTTTTCAATAATTAGTAAATTCCTTGATACTTTAATTGGGGTCTTGTACTTTGTGGTAAAATATACCTGATTAGTTCATGGAGGGAAAACATGACTTACCAAGCTACTGAATTAGAGATTATTATGGGGGAGGCACTTTTTGAAAAGGGCTTTTTCTTTGATGAACAAGTATATGTAAAAAAAGGTAACAAACATTATGAGTTTGATTTTGTAGTGTATGGAGATTTCTGTAAAGTTGTAGTGGAATGTGATGGCCCTCATCATTTTCAAAATCATAGATGGTATAAGGATTTAATGAGGGATTTATGGACTGTAACCAATGATTTTCAAGATGTTCTACGCTTTAATCGTTATCAGATTAGACACAATATCGACGGATGTTTAAAAGAGATCCAGCGATCTATCGAGCAACTAAATACAGCTCTCAAGCATGATACGCAGCGAAAAATTTTGTTGGACTCAGAAAAGCAAAAGATTTTAATGAGAAAGAGTTCTCGTTTTTACAAAGGCAAAAGACCTTTTAGTAAATATACTGGAAAAAAAGTAAATATACCTACAAAAATACCTGAAGACATTCTTTATAAAGAGAGGGTGGAGTTCCTTCAGAACTCCAATAAATTTCACTTGAATGTTAATTTTTCAAGTAATTCAAGAAATTCAAAGATAAGACTCAAAGAGACTACAAATCATTTGGAGAAGGGTAACGATTTAATTGAACTTGACGAGGGGTTGAAGATTCCATTGGATGAGGAGGTTTATTATAGAAAGGTTAAGGCATTATCGATTCCAGATAAAAAGTTACTCTGGTTTATTATTAAAAATACAACAAAAGATGGATTTTGTGTTTTTGTAGGAAAAAAAGATCAGATAAGAAGTTTAATCAATAATCAGTTATTAGAAGTAAATTATTTATACAAAAGCAACAAGGAGGAAATCAGTTTAGTAGTCCTTCCTTTTGCACCTCATATGTTAAAGTTTTACAGAAGTAGAGTATAACATTAAAGAAAGAAGAAGGGGATTGAATGAATAGAACTGATATGGTCTTTGGCTATCTTCAAAATTATATTAAAGATAAATACGATAAATACAGTGAGGAGATTTTAATATCAAACGAAGAAGATTCATTGTTCGATTTAAGTTTTTCCAATTTTTTAGATGAAATGAAATTTGCCTTACTATATAAAAATGGAAAATATGAGTTAGTGTTAGAAAAAGCACGTAATTTAGTATATGGAAAGCTTCTGGAATTGGAAAATTTAGAGGTGGATATTTTATTCGTAAACTGTACAGATAGTTTAACTGAAAAAGAAATTCAAAATGTATTGGAATCAGAAAAATACATGCTTGAACCTCCTATTTCTCAGAAGCATCAATCAATAGCCGGTGAATTTCTAAATATTATAAGTGAAAAGGTTGTTGAAAACATATCCATATATTCTAACATTAATCTTAAACAGTATATTGAAGATCTAAAAGCCAGTATAATAAGCTTTGCTTTTAATGGATCTCTTGCGGGGGATGATGTTGCTACAAGAAACTACTGGGAAGAATATTGTTTTCAGATTCAATATGGAGAAGATTATGTTCTAGGGATCATTCAAACAGATATTGAATTACAAATAGAAAAACAACTGAAAGAGATTGCATATAAAGATATAGTTCTCTTATACACTGAAACTGATAATTATTATGGGGAAGTATATGATATTAGTTCACCATTTCCTGAAAGAGATGAAATGGTTGAAAGTATATTGAGGAAATTTTTTGATGAAATCAGCTGGGAAGCAAGTAATACCTTTGTTCCTGACTTTTATAATGGAGAAGACTGGGAGTAAGGATAATTAGCATTAACGGTGATATGTTTTTGAAATTAGTATTTAATTACATGAGCAGTTTGTTGAAATATAAGGTAAAGGGTTGAAGGAGATTCCTAAAATGAAAAAGAAATTGAACTGTTTAATTATATTTTTAACGACCATCTATATGGTTGGATGTACCAACGTAGAAGATACACCTGTTACAGAAAAAGAAACAGCCCCACAAGAAGTAACAACAGAGAATACAAGTCAAAATAGCGAAAAAGAAGAAGCTGCCCCTGCAGTTGTTGAAGAACCGGTAGCAGAGGAAGCACCAACCCAAACAAGTGATGATCCATTTCCGGGATACAAACGTATAGAAGTTGATGGTGGTGATTTGTCTGGATATCGTGAACCTAACGTCGTTGTGGACATTGGTTATGGGGACCGTGAATATTGGGCATTTACGAATGAATACGGGCAGTTAATACGCGTCATTGCAGACGAAATCATCTTACAAGATGACCGTAACGAGCCAGTATTATCGTCTGGCAGGTACTACTCTGATGAGGCGAAGGTTCCTGGTGTCGAAAGTGACGTTTTAGATGAAGGACATATTATTGCTGATTCTCTCGGTGGGGTATCGAATGCGTATAATATAACCCCACAAGATAGTACGCTCAACCGACATGGGGACCAAGCTTATCTGGAAGACGCAATTCGCAAAGCAGGTGGAGCTACGAACTTTGAGGCCATTATTACTTATCCGAATACGGAAACGCAAATTCCTTCACATTATCAATATACTTATACATTAAGAGGGAATGAAATAGTTGATGCATTTGACAATGTGAACTCTGATGAAGTAAATGAATCACTCGGATTAACAGAAAGTGAGCCGGCCGAATCAACAAGTTCTAATACAAACGGTGATATTTCTAGCGTGGATACCAACGGTAATGGACAGGTGACGATTAAAGAAGCAGAAGCAGCTGGTTTCAGCATGCCAATAACGAGTGATCATTGGCTCTATCAATATATGGACGATCGAGATGGTGATGGACTAGTAGGTGAGTAACCATTTGCTACGTTATGAAATGTTTGCAATTACGGAGACTGAGTAACGGAGATAACTTAGAAATAGATCTATATGTGATTGCGAAGCAGATAAGCTCTTTATTCCGTTAAAGGGCAGTTTAATTGAAGAAGGATTCCATACTCTAACTGATGCAATTTTTAAAACGAATTCCAAATATAGGATTTTCTTTTCGATCGGAATAAGATTTAGTTTGCTTAAACGAAAAGTGAATATTTATTTAAGGACAATCATAAACCTCTTATGATAAGAGGTGATTAGAATGCAAAAGCAACATACGATATTTATTATTTTATTTTTGTTTTATCTATTTGTGTTGTTGGTAGTGAGCTTTGTAGGATTGGGATTTGGAATGAACCACTTGAGGACGATTAATTACGAAGAGGTAAATAATAATTTTGTTCCCTTGAAAACTCTGATTGGATACGTTTTTAATATTGACCATTATAACTTTGATACTTGGTTCTACAATACTTTTGGAATAGTTATCTTATTTATGCCATTAGGTTTCCTACTTCCAAAAGTTTTCTCTAACTTAAATACATTAAAAAATGTTTTATTTTTTGCACTAGTGCTGAGTCTGTGTATTGAAGTTTTTCAGTTTCTAACTAAATTAGGAGTATTAGATGTAGATGATGTTATATTAAACCTAATTGGAGCTGCCTTAGGATACCTGATCTTCAAGATTCAGATAAAAAGTAAAATTTAGGTTATTGAATATTAGGGACAATAACAGAAGATCAGCTGCTGAGATCAAGTTTATTGCCCGTATTCATTATCGGGCAGGTTAATGGAATAAGGGTGAATTTTAGGGAACACTAAAATGAGGTGTTCTCTATGAAAATTTACATCAGTTTATTAATTAGTCTCATTTTTGTGATTAATCCTTCTATTGCAGGAGCAAAGATTGAAGGGTATGAGGTTGTTAGTCACAACGATAAAGAGAATATAACTCTTTACGGAAAGAAAATGGATGATTTATATAGGGGATTTAAAGTTGATTTTAAAGGGCAAATTTACACAAGACCTTTTTGGAATAGCGTAACAAGCCCTACTTACGCTTCACAAATTTTCTATATAGACATCAACAAGGACAAAAAGGAAGAGCTAATCATTACCTTGACAACAGGGTACGGTACTGGTTTGTTATGGGAAGAAGTTCACGTTTTTGACACGCTGGATAATCGACTGAACGTAAACGAAGTGATTGTTGATAATCCTTTAGCAATTGTTTATAAGAACGTAAAAACAAAGTTATCAAATGAGGAAGCGGAAATCCGAGTAGGAAATAAGGAGTATAAAGTCGATATAACTCCATTTGAAATCAAAGCTGAGAACTTATTTGATGATGTAGGTTTCGGGAGCATTATTGATTATGAAATTATTAACAATAATCTTATGGTCAAAGTGAGTGGGCAAATATCCCCTGCAAGTTATATTGGAGATGTTATCGTAACTTATGAATACCGCGATAAAATGTATCAATCGAAAACAATTGACTTTATAACGGATATTGATAAAAACCCTTTTTATGGTCCAGTTAAACATTAAGCGATATTCAAGTAAAGGGGGCGTTAGTTGAAGATGAGATCATAAGATCGCACATTTCAGATAACTTTCATGCTTGGTGGTATATTTAAATACTTTATTTAACAACAATAAATATAATACATATGTCATTAACGTTGTTAACATATAATATGTTGATAAATATTATTTGTCAGAAACCCTTTAGTCACGTTGATTAAAGGGTTTCTGATTTTATTTTTTCTTTTAACCAATTAAGCATTTTTTTATCGTTGTTTTTGTTTTGTCTTTTGTTTTCTTTCCGGATGTAGCGAGAGAGTGTGGTATGAGCGATACCAATCTCCAACGCAGATTGCCGAATGCTCATTTCTAAGGAATCAATCGTTTCTTTCATAATTTCTGGAGTAAGGCTGACTGTTGAATCCTCATCCAAGTCGAATGCTTGTTGTTCTGCTTTTAAATCTGAAGGTACAGATATAGCTTCAGTCGAAGCAGCTGTTTCTTGCTGAGTCCATTCAAAGAAAGGAACCTCTTTTGAATGAATGGTCATATCCTTTGATTTTGTTTGATCAGTAAGCTCTAATATCTTTTGGTTCATAGGTATAGTGGTATGTTCCAACAAGCTTTTTTGATTTTCCTTTATCACTAGATCGGTGGGGAGCAAGATAATACTCAGCTTTTCCCAGTAGTTCTTTAACCAGCCTCTTTTCCCGATTTTGTCTTCATCAATCTCTTCAGTATACGACCAGTTTTTCAACACGCCGTCGTTTTGCAATTCGTCCAGGATGCCTTCAAATTTATCTCGAATCTGAACTCCATTGTAACGAGAAGAAAAGTCCATGACTTTTAATAAAGTGGACACTTTAAAAGGCTGATGCAGGGATCTTTTTACCGTACGGATTTTCCACTGTAAATTGAGATAACGCGTTAAGCGCTTCTGTTCCCGTTGCGTAAAGTGACTGTACTGAAAGACTTTTAAATCAAGCAAGCCAATTGATCGGTTCGGACCCTCGAGATAGGGGGTTAATACAGAGGTGGGTTTCACTTGAACCGCATAGATACCCTTTGCTTCCCCCGTTTTTTTATCATAGGCAACCCGGATCTTCCCGATTTCAAACATTTTTTGAAAGTCTTTGAACTTATACAATTCTTTATCCTTTATGTCTTGGGTGTTGATCACTTTGATTTTTTGTTCGCCCATGGATACCCAGATGCTTGAAAGGGCTGCGACACGTTTCATGATATTAAAGCGATCTTCTTCTCTGAAATCGATCTCACGCCCATTTGATGATCTTTTCTTCAGATTGCGAAGACGCAAGGCATCATTGCTGTGAAATTCAATATAGCCATCCCTGTTTTTCGGTGTGACCATCCATAAGTATGTAATCAAATCAAAGAGATCGGCCGTCATCTCATCTAAAGAACTAAGGGTGGATTCAATTAATTCCAGCCACATTTCCTGTTGATCGGAGGAAAGTTCAGCCACCTGTGTGTCATGGGGGCGGAGCTCTGCCAGTCCGCGCACTTTTCCACGGTTGTCGATGATCTGAGTTGCCATGTGACCGGTTTCTCCTTCCTGAAAGTCTTTCTTCTTGGTGACGATATCACGCATTAAATGATAATCGATGTCCATACTGGAGTAGATGTATTCTCGATTCAGTGCTTCACTAATCTTTTCATCATTGATGCTGCGTTTGACTTCTTCTTCAGGAAATTCCTGAATGAAGTGCCCGGCCAAGAGAATCTTGATGGTGTCTTTATGCTTCGTTACAGCTTCTTGTATCATTTGTTTGGTGATATGCTGATTGAAGCATATCGTTTGGGTGAACAAGAAAAAAAGCGCTCGAAAGCTTGGACTCATTTCATTAGAAGGGGTTTCATGATGAATTTCTCCTTCAGTCAAATGGTAGGCGTCTCGTTTCCAGGTTTGTAGAATATATGTCCGATCTTCGAAAAGTGATTTGGACTCTTCATAGATCGCTATCTTTAATAACTTATAAGGTAAGAGTAAGTGTCCAGGTATGCTTTCATACTCCATTGGTAGAAAACTCCTTTCGGTTGTGCAATAAGAATATGTAAAACTTAATGGGTACTTATATTTTGCACCAATATAAAAAATGCACCACGTAGGTTACAGTATAACAGGGATTGCGCCCGTATGGTTTAAAAAATGCACCAGATATTACACAGGTTCCGAATCATAAATCAAAATGCACCAATCAACGATGATAGAACGGGTTTATTTACTGGATTAACCATTTTCTATTATTGGATCCAGCCGACAAACTGCTGATATTATATGCTAAGGGATCGTTGTCTCTAGATTTCAAGAGACAACGGAGCTATTTCATAAATGATTGAAGAGGTAAAGTTGAAATTATAGTAAACTTGTAGTTTATAAAAAAAGAAGTAAGCTTTTTTCATTTTAGAAAAAGCTTACTTCTTTTTTTATAAGGCCTAAATGACTTGCTGGACATAAAATTTTGCTTAAAATCCTTATTAGGCGGTAGGAATACTATAGAAAACAAGAATTGCAAAAATATAAGAAATCTGACAAAGAGAAAAAATCGAGTAAAATATAGCAATAATCGTAAGAGATGATTTACTTAAAGAGGCTTTATTTTTAATAGTGTAATAAATTCCATAAATTAATATAAGTATACCGAATAAAGGGATTATTAAAGTTGCTAATCCTAATAATATGACTTGAAATGCTTTATTTTTTAACATGTTCAAAACCACCTCCATATTTTAGTTTAATTTAGTCCTTTCTATTTTACAAATAAACAGAATAATTAATTAATTAAGATTTATTGAAAAATATGGTAATATTTACAATGAAATTACATTTCAGAAAAGGAGTGGTACGATGAAGAAGATTCTATTTAATTTAATTTTTATCTTTGCACTATCTATTGGAGGTCTTGCTTTATCAGATGGTACAGCTGAAGCTAGTGAACTTACAGCTTTAGATGAATTCATTCTAAACTTAGAGAATGATGGAAGTGCTGATGCTTTAGAACAAATTGAGAAGATTGCTAATTTAAGTGAAGAAGAGAAAAAAGAATTTAATGAAATTTTAAGTAGTCCAGATAAATTAAATGAAGAACTACAGAGTAATCAAGAAGTAACTACAAAAGACTCTTTTATACCATCAAAAGATTCAGTAATAAATAAAAGCCCTATGATCGCTTTAGCATCAACACCAAATGGTACTTATCGTTCATCTGCGCAGACTACATTAACCTCTTTTGGTATAACTTTAATAAAGTATGAGATTGTTGGAACCTACAAAATTACTAATGGAAAAATCACTACAGCATACGATGCTAAAGGCGAGACTATTAGAAACTGGGTACCGGGAGCATCAACAGTATTTCAGAATGGTTACGGTGATATTATAAGTGGTAAATACAGAGGTCAAGCCAACTTTTCTTACGATTTAGGTGTAGGCAAGTTTGGTATCGCACGTATTGGAACTGTTAAAACGGGTTTCTATGTAACCCCTACTGGAAAGATTACTAGTACTTATTTAAACAGAGAGACCTGAGTTCAACTAAAGACTCCTTTTTAAGGAGTCTTTTTTGTACCATTTAAGCGGAACCTGTGTACTAAAATAAAAAAACGTACCAAATGCATCTAATTGTTCCAAACAATGAGCGGAACCTGTGTACTTCTAAAAACCTTTATATATCAAAGTTTTTCTGTTGATGGGTATGTTTTTAAAACAAAAATTTCACCAATAAATGTTTCAGATCCCTCAAAATGAGCGGAACCTGTGTACAAATAAATGCACCAGCAACTCCTAAAGTGAGCGGAACCTGTGTAGTATTTATTTCTATGAGACATTTAAAATATTGTTATATCAACATTTTCGCCTTGATTTTCACATTATAACCAACTCTAAAATGCACCATTTCCGTTCATATTGGTGCAAAAGGTGAGCGGAACCTGTGTCATAAAAAAAATTCAACTTTTTTTTCATCCCATGAGGCTCTAAGCTTTGAGGGATGTTTTTTTTTGGTGCATTTCTCTTAGGGGAGACCCTTTTCCAAAATTCGATTTCGTTATACTTATTTCAACATTAAGTCCGTGTATGAAATACGTGTATCGGAGGTGGAAAAAATGGGAGTTCAAGAGAAGGAAGCATCCAATAAAAAAATGATTTCTCCAGCTGAGATCATGCAGTTCATGACGCATAACAGTTTACGTCTGTATAAAAAGAAGGGATCCAAAGCCCCGATCACTAGATTAGCAGCATACGAGAAAGACAAGCAGATTCTATCCCAAAAGACAGGTGTCGTGTTTGTCTCGCCTACTAAAGACGATTTATCGAACGGAAAAGGGTTTGTCGTCACCTCTTATGAGACGCTTCAAGAAAAACGAAACACCCTTTCCCATTGGACCCCGAATACGTACCGGGGAGGCACCTATTACGATTTTAGAAACCGTGTTATAAAGGGCCATAGGAGAGAAAACCTCAAACAGGTCAATGTGATCGGATTTGATATTGACACCAAGGAAGTGGATCTATATGCGCTCTTTTTTGGCTGTGATGAACTCGGGATCCCGAGGCCGAACCTGCTTCTTGAAACCCCAAGAGGATTCCAGGGGTTCTTTGTGCTGGAAACGCCTTTTTATATCCATAGACAGAAAGAGTATAAGGCTTTAAGAGTGGCAGAGCGAGTCTCTGATAACCTGCTAAAGGCCTTAAAGAAATATGTCCCTGTCGACACGAATTGTGCACCGTTTGGCTTTTACCGCATTCCTCAGGATGGAAATGTGATCTATTTTGATGATCATCCGGCGAATACGGGTCTACTGCTGTCGTGGTCCAAACAATTTGAAGAGAAGGAACGAAAAGCAGCCTTTCATGTCATTTACCCGGGACAG
>NZ_JAFKOH010000150.1 GCF_017303375.1 Bacillus sp. NTK074B
GGCGTTGTCGGGCGTGGCCCAGCGCGCCGGGGCCAGCCATTTGAATTGTGCCATGGTGTCAAAACTCCAG
The DNA here is from genome assembly GCF_017303375.1 of Bacillus sp. NTK074B. Taxonomy (GTDB): domain Bacteria; phylum Bacillota; class Bacilli; order Bacillales; family Bacillaceae_B; genus Rossellomorea. The sequence goes on from NZ_JAFKOH010000150.1 coordinate 71, forward strand.
AATGACGGTGTCACTCGCCGGTGGGGCGAAGGCGGTGTCGGGGATGGTGAGGGTGATGCTGCCCGCCTCGGGCGGCGTGTAGGGACCCTGCGAAGGCGGTGAGGTCTCGCCGAAGGTGAGGGTAATTGCGTCGCTGTCTGGCGGGCTGAAAGGATCCCCGCTGAAGGCGAAGAGGATGCTGTCTGCCGAGGG
>NZ_JAFKOH010000151.1 GCF_017303375.1 Bacillus sp. NTK074B
TGCCGGCCCGCCATAGGTGGTGAAGGTATCAAACGTGCCCATCGGGAAAGCGATGCCCTCGCCGGTCGGGATCAGCCGTTCCGAGGTGCCGTTTGAGAGCGTGACCGAGCCGTTGTATTCCTCGAACAGGATCCCGGCGAAGGGGAAAGCGCGGCGCATGTCGTCGCGCAGCGGCTGGCCACCAGTGGCGGAGAAGAACTTGTAGGCGTCCTCGGTCTTGGGGTGGCTGATCAGCTTGTCGAAGAACTCGGAGCTGACCAGG
>NZ_JAFKOH010000152.1 GCF_017303375.1 Bacillus sp. NTK074B
GGTCGCATTGGTAAACAAGGTTTTCGCCGCATAGCCCCAGCAGGTCAGCCCCATCCCTCCGGTCGGGCGTGGCGGTCAGACCCAGCAGGAACCGAGGCGTGAAATGGGAGATCAGCTTTTGGTAGGTGCTGGCGGCGGCGTGGTGGAATTCATCAACAACAATATAGTCGAAATGGTCGCGGTCGAATTGGCGCAGATGACCGATACGGCCCAACGTCTGGACCGAGGCAAAGAGGATTTCCGCATCCGCCACTTTCTCGGT
>NZ_JAFKOH010000153.1 GCF_017303375.1 Bacillus sp. NTK074B
GTCCGGTGCGCCAGCGCGGTGCGGCTATAGGCGCGGCTGGCCAGCGTCAGGATCGCGCAGATCACCACATAGACCAGCGTGGCCGAGGCATAGGGCATCAGCGGCTCGTAGGTGATGTCCTGAATGCGCCGCGCCTGATAGACCAGTTCCGGCACCCCGATCATCAGCGCGATCGAGGTATTCTTGGTCAGCGTCATCGCCTGCCCCAGAAGCGGCGGCACGCTGATGCGGAAGGCTTGCGGCAGGATGATGTAGCGGAACG
>NZ_JAFKOH010000154.1 GCF_017303375.1 Bacillus sp. NTK074B
TGTTCCAGCGGCGAGGAAGCCTATTCCATCGCCATGCTGTTTCGCGACGCGATGACACGTCACAAGCGCTATCCGGTGGTCAACATCTTCGCCAGCGACATCGACGAGCGGATGCTCGAGATCGCGCGCGAAGGCAGCTATCCGCTGGCCGCTTTGGCCGATGTGCCCGAGCCGTTCCGCACCCGTTTCACCACCGCCTCGGGCGATCATTTCAACATCGTGCCGCAGATCCGCGACATGGTCCGGTTCAGCGCGCATAGCC
>NZ_JAFKOH010000155.1 GCF_017303375.1 Bacillus sp. NTK074B
TCAGCGCGAAGGCCAGCGTGACCAGCGCTGCCGCAACCCATGGCAGCGCCCGCAGCCCCGCCCCGACTTGCGCGCGCGGCATCCGCCAGGCGCGCTTAAGCGACCGCGCCGCCCGGCTCATGTCGTGCCCTGCCGCCAGCAGCGACGGCACGATGAGCAGCACAAGGAACATCCCGAAGCCCAGCCCATAGGCCAGCGTCACCACCGTGGGCCGAAGGAATTGCGCGTCGTTCGAGCGCTCGAACAACAAGGGCCCAAGCCC
>NZ_JAFKOH010000156.1 GCF_017303375.1 Bacillus sp. NTK074B
TCAATGTCCGTAAAGAAGGGAAAACTGCCCCGCCGGCACCAACGGACCGGCGGGGCAGGGCAGCAATCAGACGATGCGCACGCGCGCGAGCGACCCTTCGAAGCCTTTGGCATTCGTGGTGTGATCGGCGATCCGGCTGTTCGAGATCGTCTGCCAGGCGGCCATCACGATGGGGAAGGACGGCACGTCTTCCATTACCTTGCGCTGGATCTGGGCCCAGAGCTCGATACGCTCGGCATGATCGAGCGACACCGAGGCCGCT
>NZ_JAFKOH010000157.1 GCF_017303375.1 Bacillus sp. NTK074B
GTCGGTGTATCTGCGCCAAGTTGTCTTGGCGTAGGCGCAAATTCTGCCTCGCGTCCCACATAGTCCATCCGCAGTTCGTGCAGAAGGACGCGGACAGCGCGAGCAAACGGCGAACCGGCAATGTATTCCAACTCGACCATGACAGCGTGTGACCTAATCCCTAGGTTCCATCTGGTGTTAATCTATAGCGCTCTGTCCGGTTTGTCCGCTCCGGGTTGATGGTGTTGAAAAACGTATCCCTCCGGCAGAGGAAGTCTGACGG
>NZ_JAFKOH010000158.1 GCF_017303375.1 Bacillus sp. NTK074B
TTTCGAGCTCGCCTGATGCGCGCGCCGCTCCCTGAGGCGTTTCTCCGCCTGCCGATCGCGCATCGCGCCTATCACGATGCCACTGCCCGCCGGCCCGAGAACTCGCTGCCCGCGATCCGGGCGGCGATCCGCGCGAGCTACGGGATCGAGATCGACCTTCAGGTCTCCGCCGACGGTGAAGCGATGGTATTCCATGACGACACTCTGGAGCGGTTGACGCTGGATACCGGCCCGGTCAATGCGCGTTCGGCCGCCGAGTTGC
>NZ_JAFKOH010000159.1 GCF_017303375.1 Bacillus sp. NTK074B
GCTCGCCCTACATGTCGCTCACCCTGCGCTGGCGCGCGGAACGGGCGGCGCAGGTGCCGGCGGTGGTGCATGCGGACGGCACCGGGCGGCTGCAAAGCGTCACGCCCGACAGCACGCCATGGCTGCACCGGGTGGTGCGCAGCTTCGGTGCGCAGACTGGCGTGCCGGTGATCCTGAACACCAGTTTCAACGTGATGGGCAAGCCGATCATCCACTCGGTCGAAGACGCATTGTCGGTCTTCATGACCACGGGTCTGGACGC
>NZ_JAFKOH010000015.1 GCF_017303375.1 Bacillus sp. NTK074B
GCTCTTTAAAAATAAATCTAGAATTAACGTTGACGTATTGTCTTGTTTTGTTCAGTTTTCAAGGTTCAATGTGTAAGTGCTTCGTTTGAAGCGACCTTATTAATTTACCACATATCATCATGTGATGTCAACTGTTTTTTTAAATTATTTAGTGGTGTTTCTTCTAAATAATTGATTGTGTTTCAGCGACGTTTATTACTATATCAAGTTTTTGAATAAGGGTCAATACATTTTGTAAACTTTTTTAATAAATTATTTCAAGGACATTACTTCTTTTACATCCGACTCTCATTATGCAAGGGACACTATCGTTGACCGACATATTTTCCCTCTGAAATGATTGTAGCTCCCGCTTCTCAGTAAAACAGGAGCATATATGCCCTCAATAGGTCTCTTTCTTGGCTGTCGTCTTCATATATTTCAAACATTCCTTCTGACTCGCAAATCGTTTAAAAAGGGAAAATAAGATTTTATATCGTTCATCCATTGCTCTCTTAACAATATGATCAATTCGGGAATCTTTTAGATCAAATAGGATTTCATCCATTTCTCTTTTTAATAAATACTCTATTTCCTGTTTTTCTCTATCATTAATCATTAACCCCAGCAAGTATGTCACCCCTTTATGTTTGTATTTGTAGTTTTTTCCATTAAGTGAAATTTATAATCATTTTTTCATCAGATAGATATTTTTTCCGGGGACATGCATATCTTTAATAAAGATAGACGGTTGAACGGAGGGATGATTCTGTGAATACGTTTCACACAGTGAACGCTAAGAAATTAAAGCAAATTAGTCTGATCATCGTGATCTCTTTCTTTACTGCTTTGTTTGTATATAGCAGTAACCTCTCTACCCTTTCCGTATTTGGTACGAAGGATGGTCCGAAAGCGATTTACAAAGGGGAAAAGGGAATAGCGATGACCTTTAACATTGGTTGGGGAGATGAAAAGGCCAAGCCTATTCTTGAGGAATTGAAAAAGATGAATGTTACATCCGCTACTTTCTTTCTTTCCGGAGCCTGGGCTGAACGTCATCCTGACTTGGTGGAACAAATCGTGAAGCAGGGATATGAAATCGGAAATCTCGGCTATGCTTATTCCGACTATACGGAGATGGAACCGAGTAAGATTAAGCAGGATATATTGAAAGCTGATACCGTCTTTAAGAAACTGAATGTAAAGGATGTAAAATTATTACGGGTACCAACCGGTCATTTGAACAAAGAAACGTTAAAGGTAGCCGATTCTCTAGGCTTAACAGTCGTCCACTGGAGTGTGGACTCCAAGGATTGGACAAATCCCGGCGTGGAAGAAATCACCCAGAATGTAAGCAAGGCTAAAAAAGGGGACATCGTCCTCCTCCATGCATCAGATTCTGCTAAACAGACGAAGGAAGCCTTGCCGTCTATTGTAAATGAGCTAAAAAGGAAAGGTAACTTCATTACAGTGTCCGATATGATCTCCAACGGGGATGCGAAATCATCCTTAATACAATAAAAATATCCCGACAGATGATCTATGTTCATCTGCGGGATTTTTTCAGCTCTTAGCCGTTTGCTTTCGTTCTCTTTCTATTTGGGATCTCTCTATATACTTAGGAAGGCGTAACAGCTGGAATGCGTTACAGACAAGTAAAGCAAGCAGCATTAGATACAGCCATTTCACCGAATTCACCAATAATACCGGCAGCCATTCGAGTGTCGTCACTACAATCATAAAAAATAGAGCTGATACAAATGTGTTGGTCTTAGCTTCTGATTGCCGGTTCTTCACATATGCCACGATAAGCCCCACCGCTAAAATCCCAAAGCCAAGAAGAATATAAGGGGTGTATGATTCACCCTCTACAGCAAATGCCCTGAACCGGAAGTAAATCAAATCAAACAGCACAAGGGCAATCAGTACCAGTTGAACAGGATTCCACAAACTCTTAAACATCCCCATACCGAATTGATGGATGGTCAAGTAAGCAAAGTACCCCATTTGACTGATCACACTGAATGTGAATCCGACAAATATGAACCAAAGTAAACTTGATAATATGCCAATCACGTCGCCGTCTTGGAAATATGGTCCGAACTGATCCCATCTAATGAGAAGGGCGGCCACACCTGTTACGGCTCCACCGATTACTAACGTATGAATAAATAAACGAATCCAATTGCGGATGGTCACTTCTATTTTCCCCCATATAAAAAAATATACACTCATTTGATTGTATCAACGCTTGTTTAAAAAATCCAGATTCCAATTTTCCCTGTGCATATTTTTCTCTTTATTTCTCATATTAAAGGTAAGGGAATTTGTATGGAAGGAGCCTACCCATGAAAAAATATTCCTTTCTTTTTCTTCTGACCTTCCTTCTTCTATCCGCTTGTGGCGGTGGTGGAGAAACAGGCAGTGGCAAAATGGATTATGAAGAAACCAAGAAAATGGTTGTCGATATATTAAAGACCGACGATGGAAAAAAAGCCATCCAGGATGTCATGTCGGATGAAAAAATGAAATCTGAGCTCATTATGGATCAGAAAGTCGTTACGGATACCATTTCCAAAACGCTGACATCCGACAAAGGAACAGAGTTCTGGAAAAAATCCTTCGAGGATCCGAAGTTTGCAGAAGCCATGGCCAAAAGCATGAAATCGGGTAACGAAAAATTACTCAAAGATTTGATGAAAGATCCTGAATATCAAGGAATGATGATGGACCTTATGAAGGATCCTGAATACAAAAAAGAACTTACCGAGGTACTAAAAAGTCAGGAGTACAAAGGATATCTGCAAAAAGTCATCACCGAAACATTCGAAAGCCCACTATTTAAGGCGAAACTTCAGGATGTTCTATTGAAGGCCGCAGGAGAAATGAAGAATGGGGGGAAGAGTGAAGGCGGCGGAAGTGAATCCTCCTCTTCTGGTGATAGTCAGGGAAGTTCCGGAGACTCCGGAGGCTCCGGCAGCGGAGGCGGCGGGCAATAAGATTGGTGACCGCTTATTTGATCCTGGTATTTCAAAAGGACAAATGCAGTTTCTGCATTTGTCCTTTTTATCTGTTTCCCTATGATAGCTTTTCAATCACTTTATGTGCAATTTCGCCATATATCTGACCCAGCCGGTGATCTTCTGCATAAATTGAAGGAGCAAAATCTTCTTCATTCCAGTCCGGCTGCTGAAGCGGAAGCTTACCTAATAAGTCTGTGCGGAGTTCTTCTGTAAGCTTCTCCCCTCCGCCTTGACCGAATACGAATTCCTTCTCTCCGGTCAGTTTGCTTTCAAAATAAGACATGTTTTCGACTACCCCTAGAATATCATGATCCGTTTGAAGGGCCATTGCACCTGCGCGAGCCGCTACGAAAGCTGCTGTTGGATGCGGCGTCGTCACAATGATCTCCTTACAATGGGGAAGCATTGTATGAAGGTCTAGGGCTACGTCTCCAGTCCCTGGAGGCAGGTCCAGAAGTAGATAGTCTAAATCGCCCCACTCGACTTCAGAAAAGAAGTTATTGAGCATTTTCCCAAGCATCGGTCCTCTCCAGATGACCGGGGCATTGTCTTCTACGAAGAATCCCATGGAGATGACCTTTACACCGAATCGTTCTACCGGAATAATCCTCTCACCCCTAACGACTGGACGTTTCACGATTCCCATCATATCAGGTACGCTAAAGCCATAAATGTCGGCATCCACCAGCCCCACTTTTTTGCCTTGACGGGCTAAAGACACGGCCAGGTTGACGGAAACGGTTGATTTTCCGACTCCGCCTTTTCCGCTGGCAATCGCAATAAACGTTGTCTTACTTGCAGGGGATAATAAATCCGTGCCTTCTCCACCCGCTCCTCTATGCTTCTCAAGCTCCTCTTCCGGAAGCTCTGTGAATCGGATTCCTACAGATTCCGCTCCGTTCTCTTTTAACACTTGGACGATCTGCTGCTGAAACTGCATCTGCTCACCTGTACCAGTCTTCGCAATGGCGATCTTTACACTGACATGGTTCTTTTCTTCTTTTACCGAAACCTCTACAACTCCATTCGTTTCTAGTAACGTTTTATTTAAAAAAGGATCTTTTAATCCAAATAATAGCTCGCGTGTCTGTTGTTCCGTTAACATGAATAACCACCCTTTATTTATGTATTCGTTTTCAACTTTCTGTGTTCAGTATAACATATTCTCCATTGAATGAATGCTCAAAAGGTTTTGAATGCTTTTGTTGAATAATAAAATACAGCGCTATTTGTAAAGGTTGTTGTTATGCTTTCCCCTAATCAAATGCTCTGTCATTTAGTGTGCCAGAAGTTGATGGGAACTGTTAGCCTTCCCACGGACCTTCGCCCAGGCAACCTCACCAATTAGACGGAATCATTCCGCTTAATTGGTCAAAAGAATTTAAAAATACTGAAATAAGGGGGAATATTCCGCCTATTGGCTCAAAGAATGCAAAAATGGGTGATTTTTTTGTGCATAACCGGAAAATCTCCGTTTATTACTTCAACATTACGTTCCATTCTGAATGTAGCAGGAAAATCTCCGCTTATTTTACGTCGCTGGTTATTCTATAGAGGGCAAGACCCTTAAATTTTTGTACTCCTAACAAAGAAACTCGCCGTATTCATTTCGGCGAGTTCTCCTTATATATATCAATAACTAACGGTTTAGTTATTCCTCATCAGATTCTTTTTTGTCTTTGTCGTCCAAGGTCAGATAATTGAGCACTCCCTGATACACAGAAGCAGCTATTTTCTGCTGGTAATCCTCTTTTAAAAGCTTTGCCCGCTCGCCTGGATTGGATAGGAACCCAATCTCCACCAGGGCACCGGATTTTTCCGCGTGTTTTAGGATGTAGACATTTTGAAGACCTTTGGCTTCTCTTGTCGTGTTTTCTAAATTACGAGTCAGTTCCCCTTGAATGGCTTTAGCGAGAGCTTTGTTTTCTTCATACTTAGGATTATAAAAAGTTTGGGCCCCGCTCCATTTCGGAGAAGGAATCGAGTTCAGGTGTATGCTCAGAAACATATCCGCCTCTGACTCATTGATCAAGCTGAGTCTTTTCTTTAAATCCTCCACTTTCCGTCGGCTATATCCTCTCGTATCCTCATCTGCCAGATCTTCATCCTTCTCACGCGTCAGGATCACGAGAGCTCCTTGTTCTTGCAGATAATCCCTTATCATCAAAGATACATTTAGAGCAATATCCTTTTCCAGGGCTTTCTCATCTCCCGCTCCTCCATCCGGTCCACCATGCCCTGGATCTATATAAATGATTTTACCCGATAGGGGAAGATTCCAAGAGTCCCATGTATCCTTGTCTAAAATCTTATATTGAATGATGAATAATAGAATAGCCAGTGCAGAAATTACCCCGATAACCTTAAGTTTCTGAACCATCCCAGTCCTCCTATTTCCAGTCTTAACCACGGAAAAGAACTCCCGTTGCCTTTACTAAAAAATATGGGACAAGAATGGGATTTAGAACTGAAATTAATTCAAACGCAGTTTGTGACGCTTGATACCTTTTTCATATCCTTCAGACCACCATGCTTCAACGAAGTGTTCACAGCAAAAGTAAAAGGACTCATCCACCTGATTGGAGACACCCATTTCAGACCAATACAGCCAAAAATTATATAAGGTATCGATAAAATGCTTCATTTCTTCCTCGCAGCGCTTTTTGACTAAATCCGCCCCTTCGCCAGAGTAACCAAACTTACTGACCTTCCCACCAAGGAGATAGGCTTCTATCGCTACATCAAAACATGCCTCATCAAAACCCTCCTGCATAAATACGCCGCCTTGAACCTTTATATATCCAAAATGCCGCCTCACACTCTCCTGCAGCATCTTAATCGAAATTTCTTTCAGTAACGTTCTTTCCGTCTTAATTTGCTTTTCTCTTCTCTTTGTATTGAAAGTTGTAATAACGTTCAAATCATCCACCCCTTTGAACGTATTTTCCTACCCAACACCGTACTTCATTCGAGTAACTGTTACCAATTTTTTGAGGGACGGACCTCTATAATCAGCCTTCGAGAGGATTTAGTTTCTTGGTATAAAAGGATTTTGGTACAGATTTCCGGGGGAAATGGAGGTCCGTCCCTCAAGATGAGATTTCCTCAACCCAATAAAAAAAGCCCAGCCGACAGAATCGGCTGAGCTTTTGTGTGAAATAATAATTAACGCTTAGAGAATTGTGGCGCGCGACGTGCACCTTTAAGACCGTATTTTTTACGCTCTTTCATACGAGAGTCACGAGTTAATAATCCAGCGCGTTTTAGAGATCCACGGTATTCAGGGTCTGCTTGTAATAAAGCACGAGCGATTCCGTGACGGATCGCACCAGCTTGACCAGCATAGCCTCCACCATTAACGTTTACTAAAACGTCATAGTTACCAAGAGTTTCAGTTGCAACTAGTGGTTGCTTAATTACTTCTCTTAGTGCTGCGAATGGGATATAAACTTCTACTTCACGATCATTGATAACAATGTTTCCGTTACCTGGTACTAAACGTACACGAGCTACTGAGCTCTTACGACGACCAGTTCCGTAATATTGAACTTGAGCCAAGATAATAACCTCCTCTTATTAATTATCCACGAAGTTCGTAAACTTCAGGTTGTTGTGCTTGATGCGGATGCTCTGCTCCAGCATATACATGTAATTTCTTGAACATTTGACGACCTAGAGAACCTTTTGGAAGCATACCTTTAATAGTAAGTTCAAGCATTTTCTCTGAGTAGTTTGTACGCATTTCTAATGCTGTACGTTGTTTTAAACCACCTGGGTGATTTGTGTGACGGTAGTAGATCTTGTCCGTTAACTTCTTCCCAGTTAGTTCAATTTTTGAAGCATTAAGAATGATTACATGATCACCAGTGTCAACATGTGGTGTGAATGTTGGTTTGTGTTTTCCGCGTAGAATTGAAGCAACTTCACTGGATAGACGTCCAAGAGTTTTACCTTCAGCATCTACAACGAACCATTTACGATCGATTTGATTGGCTTTTGCCATATACGTTGTACGCATGATTTAACCTCCTATTTAATGAATCCGTAGTATTTATTTTCTAATCACAATAAGTTTCCGGGGCTTATCGTGGGGTTAATAACATACCATATGCTATATTATCTTGTTCCCAGTCTATTGTCAAGAGAATGTTACACCAGGATTAGTTGTTTTAGTGTTTTTTTTGAAACTTGATGATCAATTATAATGCATGTTCAAGATTTTCACTGTGAAAACTGTTATTCTGAATATAGATAGCGGCCGTTGATTTCCTCTCCAGGTGCTCGCTTTCGGCGGGACGTAAGTTGAGCAACTTCCGCTACAATCAACAAAAGGATGCTTACTAACCACTCTTTCAAAATGCTAAACACCGGCTAAATCTCATCAGCACCATAATCCACCTTCCACAAATACAATCCATGTGGCGGCGCAGTCTTGCCTGCCTGATTACGATCCCGTGCTTCCAGTATTCGGGGTACCTCCTTCACAGATATATTCCCAGAACCTACCTCCAACAAAGTACCTACCAGAATCCTCACCATATTATACAAAAATCCATTTCCCACAAATGAAAAAATGATGTCTTCTCCATGCTGATAAATTCCGATCTGGTGGATCGTCCTTACTTTGTCTTCTACTTCTGTCTTAGCAGAGCAGAAACTGGTGAAATCATGTTCACCGATGAGATATCTTGAAGCTCGCTCCATATCCTTTACAGAAAGCGGGATGGGATAGTGTAGGGAAAAGTGACGATTAAATGGACTTCTTGATTCTCCTGAATAGACCCTGTAACGGTACTCCTTCTTCTTCACTGAAAACCTTGAGTGGAAGTCAGCAGATACGAAAGTGGCGTCTTTCACCGTCACTTCATCGGGTAACCTCGTATTCAGTACGACCGGCCATTTCCCCTCAGGAATGGACAGGGGTGTATCAAAATGAAAAACCTGGCCGTTCGCATGGACTCCGGCATCTGTACGTCCAGAACCACTGATTCGGATTCTCTCACCCTTATGGATTGTCGACAAAACGTCTTCTAGAACACCCTGGACGGTCCGCTCTCTCGGCTGTACCTGATAACCATGAAAAGACGTCCCATCATAGGCGATAGTACACTTCACTCTTTGCATTCGCTACACTCCCGTTATCCTCTGAAAATGATCAATACAGCCGTCAGGAGGGCAAGGACAATTAACGCTCCCGTATCCTTCTTATGCCAGGATAACAGGCGGTATTTCGTCCGGCCTTCTCCTCCCTGATATCCTCTTGCTTCCATGGCGGTTGCCAGGTCCTCAGCCCTTTTAAAGGCACTGACGAAAAGAGGGATCAATAGAGGAATGATGGCCTTGATCCGGTCCTTAATGGGTCCCGATGAAAACTCGGCACCCCTTGCAATCTGGGCTTTCATGATTTTATCCGTTTCTTCCATCAAAGTCGGAATAAAACGTAGGGAAATCGACATCATCAGTGCCAGTTCATGAACTGGAAACTTCACTTTTTTCAATGGATTCAAAAGTGTTTCAAGTCCATCCGTAATCGTGATGGGTGAAGTTGTCAGAGTTAATAAAGATGTAACAAGAATAAGATAAAAAAATCGTAAAGAGATAAAAACCCCTTGCCTTAACCCCTCTTCATGAACAGTTAATACTCCCAAATCAAGAATGACCGGTCCTTCCTTCGTAAAAAACACATGTAAAAAGAACGTAAACAGAATCAGCCAAAGAATGGGCTTCAGTCCTCCGATGATAAATCGGATGGATAAATTGGATAGAATGAGTGCGCTAAACGTAAAAAGACCGAGCAGTGCATACGTAACAGCATTATTCGCCAGGAATACGACGCATATAAACCCGAATATAAATAATAACTTGGCCCTCGGATCCATTTGGTGAAGGATGGATTTCGCCGGTACATAACGACCGAAAATCATTTTTTCCATCATAGGTCTTCACCTCCATCCCTAATTCCACGGATGGCTGCAGCCAATTCATCTATCGTTAAACAAGTCTTCGGAAGTTTCTTCCCTGACCTCTGTTCAAACTGATACTGAAAACGAACGACGTCTGGAACATCCAACCCCATTTCAAACAGTTCATCGGCATCTGAGAAGATCTCTCTGGGACTTCCTTTTCTTTTTAGACGTCCCTTTTGCATGATCACGATCTCTTCTGCATAATGAGCCGCATCTTCCATGCTATGGGTGACAAGAATCGTCGTCAGTCCTTTTTCCTTATGAAGGGAATAGAACATGTCCATGATCTCCCGTTGCCCTCTCGGATCAAGCCCTGCCGTCGGCTCATCCAGCACAATGACCTCGGGATTCATGGCCAGTACACCTGCAATGGCGACCCGTCTCATTTGCCCCCCTGACAAATCAAATGGGGATTTCTGTAACACATCCTCTGACAAACCCACTTTCACGATCAGTTCTTTGGCTCTTCGTATCGCTTCTTCCTCCGACACCCCAAAGTTCATGGGTCCATAGCATATATCCTTAAGGACGGTCTCCTCAAACAGCTGATGTTCCGGAAATTGAAAGACGATGCCTACCTTCTGTCTGACCGGCTTTAAGTTCTTCGTCTTTTGCTTTGCCTTGATTTCGTGCTCTCCTACTTGGACCAGTCCCTCTGTAGGTTTTAGTAACCCGTTTAAATGCTGCAACAGTGTAGACTTTCCTGAACCGGTATGACCGATCACCGCGAGAAACTGACCTGTGGGGATCGAGAGATTAATATCTTCAAGGGCAAGTTTTTCGAATGGAGTGTTGAATGAATATCGGTATTCTACCTGTTGAAATGTGATTTGCATAATTCATCCACCAACTCTTCTTCTGTAAAATAAGTTTTAGACAAGGATATACCCGCTTCTTTCAAAGCTCCGGCAAGCTTTATGGTAAATGGAGAGTCCAAACCAAGCTTTATCAGCTCGTCCTTCAGAAGGAAAATATCTTCTGGAATCCCTTCCTTAAAGACCATCCCTTGATTTAAGACAATCATTCGATCTGCCTTTGTTGCTTCCTCCAGGTCATGGGTTATGGAAATCACCGTTAAGTTCTCTTCCTCTTTCAACTTTCGTACTGTTTCAAGGACCTCTTGCCTTCCTTTTGGATCAAGCATCGATGTTGCTTCATCTAAGATGATGATCGATGGCTGCAGGGCTACAACGCCTGCAATTGCTACGCGCTGCTTCTGACCACCTGATAAATGGTGCGGCTCTTGATCAAGAAAATCTTCCATATGGACGCTTTTTAAAGCATCATTCACCCTCTGTACCATCGATTCATGCGGTACCCCATGGTTTTCTAACCCAAAAGCCACATCATCTTCCACTGTAGCACCGACAAACTGATTATCGGGATTCTGAAAAACCATACCCAGCTTTGAACGGATGTCCCAAATAGAGTTTTCAGCAAGAGTGATTCCATCCACCGTTACAAGTCCCTTCTCCGGGAAGTGAAGACCATTCAGCATTTTAGCTAAGGTGGATTTCCCTGAACCATTATGACCGACAATCGCCAGCCACTCACCTTGATTAACCGTCAGGCTAATGCCTTTAAGGGCGTAGGTTTCCTGATCCGGGTATCTGAAATACACATCGTCAACTTTAATGATTTCCTTCAATTCTGTAACCTCCTCTACGCTATCCTTACTCAGCTCTGCTAAAACCTTTGCATATAAAAAAAAGCCTGCACCCCGACCAAAGAAAAGAAAGTCTTTTCTTGTTCATCCACTGAACAGCTTCTATAAATATAGAAGTTGGAAGGGGTGCACGAGCTAGACGAGTCAGACAGCGCTGCTCATCGTAACGCTCTGCTTTTCATCACATGCACTTATACAAAAAGGGCAAAGAAGCAGTTAAGGATTAACTGTCCCGCCCTTAATGTTAGAAGTCACGAATTATTAAACTAATTCGATGATTGCCATTGGAGCACCGTCACCACGGCGAGGACCAACCTTCATAATGCGAGTATATCCGCCTTGACGCTCTGTGTAACGAGGAGCGATGTCAGAGAATAACTTTTGTAGAGCATCTTGGTTGTTTTCAGCGTTTGCAACTTCTTTACGAATGAATGCACCAGCTTGACGACGCGCGTGAATGTCACCACGTTTACCGAGTGTGATCATTTTTTCCACAACTGAACGAAGCTCTTTCGCACGTGTTTCAGTTGTTTCGATGCGCTCGTTAATGATTAGGTCTGTAGCTAAATCACGTAGCATTGCTTTACGTTGAGCACTGGTACGTCCTAACTTTCTGTAAGCCATTAAGGGTTCCCTCCTTTGTTGAGTCTATATATGAAAGAAGATGTTATCAGTCGTCTTTACGTAAACCGAGTCCAAGGTCTTCAAGTTTAACTTTAACCTCTTCAAGGGATTTACGTCCTAGGTTACGCACTTTCATCATATCTTCTTCAGTCTTGTTAGCAAGCTCTTGAACAGTATTGATTCCAGCACGCTTCAGGCAGTTATAAGAACGAACAGAAAGATCTAATTCTTCGATGGTCATCTCAAGAACTTTTTCTTTTTGGTCTTCTTCTTTTTCTACCATGATTTCAGCATTCTGCGCTTCATCTGTAAGGCCAACGAAAATATTTAAGTGTTCTGTTAGAATCTTAGCACCTAAAGAAATTGCTTCTTTCGGTCCAATACTTCCATCAGTCCATACATCAAGAGAAAGTTTATCGTAGTTCGTCATTTGACCAACACGAGTATTTTCTATTTGATAGTTAACGCGTGAAACTGGAGTGTAAATAGAATCGATTGGGATCACGCCAATAGGAAGATCCTCACGTTTGTTTTGGTCTGCTGGTCTGTACCCACGACCACGGGATGCACTTAAACGCACACGGAAGTGACCACTCTTAGATAACGTTGCAATGTGTAAATCAGGATTTAACACTTCAACATCACTATCATGAGTAATATCCGCAGCCGTTACGACTCCTTCACCCTGCACATCAATCTCCAGCGTTTTTTCTTCATCAGAGTAGATTTTCAACGCTAACTTCTTGATATTCAAAATGATGGATGTGACATCCTCTACGACGCCTTCAATTGTTGAAAACTCATGCAGTACTCCATCTATTTGAATAGATGTGACAGCAGCACCTGGGAGTGACGATAATAGGATACGACGTAAGGAGTTACCCAAAGTTGTACCATATCCACGCTCAAGTGGTTCTACGACGAACTTTCCATATGTGGCATCATCGCTGATCTCAACCGTTTCAATTTTTGGCTTTTCAATTTCGATCATTAATATTTACCCTCCTTCAAAACGTCGAAACTTCGGGCTAAATAAGATAAAGTCCGAAATTCCCCATGTTTACGTTCCCTATTGTGCACCAACAACTGGTTACTTTTCTGAATGAACGTATCTTGTATCATATCCCATTATAGACAACGATACAAAATTTATACAGAAAATTAAACGCGGCGACGTTTTGGTGGACGGCATCCATTATGAGGAACTGGAGTAACGTCTCTGATTGCAGTAACTTCTAGACCTGCTGCTTGAAGAGCACGGATAGCTGCTTCACGACCAGCACCAGGACCTTTAACTGTTACTTCAAGAGTTTTAAGACCGTGTTCCTGAGAAGCTTTAGCTGCTGTTTCAGCTGCCATTTGCGCTGCGAATGGAGTGGATTTACGAGAACCTCTGAATCCTAGTGAACCTGCACTTGACCATGCAACAGCATTTCCGTGAACATCAGTAATAGTTACGATTGTGTTATTGAATGTAGAACGAATGTGTGCAATACCAGCTTCGATATTCTTTTTCACACGACGTTTACGAGTATTAGTTTTACGTGCCATACTAAGAAGTAACCTCCTTTACCTATTATTTTTTCTTGTTAGCTACAGTCTTACGAGGACCTTTACGTGTACGAGCATTGTTCTTCGTATGTTGTCCACGAACAGGTAGTCCACGACGGTGACGAAGACCGCGGTATGAACCGATTTCCATAAGACGTTTGATGTTTAGTGATACTTCACGACGAAGATCACCTTCTACTTTTAATTTATCAACGATATCACGAATCTTTCCTAGTTCGTCGTCAGTTAGATCGCGAACGCGAGTATCCTCAGATACACCAGCTTCAGATAAGATTTTCGCTGCAGTATTTTTACCAATACCGTAGATGTATGTTAATGAAATGACAACACGTTTGTCACGTGGAATGTCTACACCAGCAATACGTGCCATAGTGATAGCGCACCTCCTTTAAGATTAGCCTTGTTTTTGTTTGTGTTTAGGGTTTTCACAGATAACCATGACTTTACCTTTTCTGCGAATAACTTTACATTTTTCGCAGATCGGCTTAACAGATGGTCTAACTTTCATCTTATTCTAACCTCCTTAATAGTACGGAGTGCAATAGATTATTTATAACGATAAGTGATTCTACCACGAGTCAAGTCATACGGTGATAATTCTACTGTTACCTTGTCTCCAGGTAGGATTCGAATGAAATGCATACGGATCTTTCCTGAAACATGTGCCAGTACTGTATGACCATTTTCTAATTCTACCTTAAACATCGCATTGGGCAAAGTCTCGGCGACCTTACCTTCAACTTCAATTACATCATCCTTAGCCATCGAACATGTCTCCCTTCTTCTCATCATTTAACACTTCGTTAACAAACTTTGAAACAGCATAACGCAGTTTACCGTTCGTTACTCTGCCTGATTCTATAATACTGTTTTGAACTTCTGGAGAAACATAGTCACACAAGTGAAGATGAGCGATGTTCTTTCGCTTGGCGCGATCAAACTTTCGTCTATCCCCATCCGCTATGAGTACAAAACGTTCATCCAACTGCTGAACAACGACCGAGTAGCTTCCTGTTTCTCTCCCTTTGAGGGTTTGAACAATCTGGCCAATCCTCGGAGCCGTCGTATCTGACTCGATCAATCCAATCACCTTCACTTAGGCTTTCGTCAATATCTCATAGCCGTCTTCAGTAATTGCAATGGTGTGTTCAAAGTGCGCACACATTTTATCATCTACTGTGACGACTGTCCAGTTATCTGATAACGTTCTAACATATCGACTTCCTGCATTAACCATTGGTTCAATAGCCAGTACCATGCCAGGCTTTAGACGCGGACCTTTGTTGGGTGGTCCGTAATGAGGTATTTGCGGGTCCTCATGTAAGTCTTGACCAACTCCGTGTCCCACATACTCCCGAACGATCGAAAAGCCATTAGCCTCAACAAAAGTTTGTATACTATGAGAGATATTCGACAGACGCTCGCCTGGTTTCGCTTCTTTCAGTCCAAGGAATAATGATTCCTCTGTTACATCCAGAAGCTTCTGGGTTTCATCATCTATTGTTCCAACTGGATATGTCCAAGCTGAGTCACCGTGATAACCGTTATATTTAGCACCGATATCGATACTGATTATATCGCCATCCTTCAATACCCGATCGCCTGGAATTCCATGTACCAACTCATTGTTGACTGAAGCACAGATGCTGCCACGAAACCCATTATACCCTTTAAAAGATGGAATTGCATCATGTTTACGAATGAATTTTTCAGCAATTGCATCCAATTCTTTCGTTGTTATTCCCGGAGAAATATACTTTTGCAATTCCGCATGAGTCAATGCAACGATCTTACCAGCATGCCGCATAATCTCAATCTCTCTCGGAGTTTTAGAAATGATCATTATGAAAGGCCTCCAAGTAGTTCATCAATGTCATCAAACACTCTATGGATGTCTTGTTGACCGTCAATGTTTTTCAGATAGCCTTTGTCTTCGTAGTAAGCCAATAGTGGCTGGGTTTGTTTGATGTTTACGTCCAAACGGTTTTGAACCGTTTCTTCGTTATCATCTGCGCGTTGATATAAGTCGCCGCCGCAGCGATCACAAACACCCTCTTCTGTTGGCGGGTTAAAGACAAGATGATAAGTAGCGCCGCACTCTTTACAGATTCTGCGACCTGTCAAGCGCTCCATCAAAATGTCCTTATCTACATTTATATTAATGACATAATTCATTTTCTTACCAAGATCAGCTAGGATGTTTTCAAGTGCTTCTGCCTGAGCAACCGTTCTCGGAAACCCATCCAGTAAGAAGCCTTTTTCACAGTCCGCTTTGCTTAATCGCTCACGTACGATGCCGATTGTCACTTCATCAGGAACAAGATCGCCATTATCCATGAATGATTTAGCCTTCAAGCCTAGTTCAGTACCTTCTTTAATAGCTGCACGGAACATATCGCCTGTAGAGATATGGGGGATACCATATTTATCTACGATTTTTTCAGCTTGAGTGCCTTTTCCTGCGCCTGGTAAGCCCATAAGAACTATATTCACTCGTACTCCCCCTAATTGTCTATAAAATGGTTTCAGGAACGAACTGTTCCCGAAAACCCTCTTATTTAATGAATCCTTTGTAGTGACGTTTCACTAACTGTGCCTCTAGTTGCTTCATCGTCTCAAGAGCGACACCTACTACGATCAGTAAGCTGGTTCCGCCGATTTGAGCTGCAGGAGGTAATCCTGCAAAGTTAATGAAGAATACTGGAAGGACTGAGATAACAGCTAAGAAGATGGCCCCAACAAATGTTAGACGATACAGAACGCGAGTGAGATACTCTTGTGTGGTTTTACCTGGACGAATACCAGGGATATATCCACCTTGTTTCTTCAAGTTTTCAGCCATTTGTTCTGGATTCACTTGAATGAAAGCATAGAAATACGTAAAGGCAATGATCAGAGCTACATAGATGATCATACCAACTGGTTTGGTGTAATCAAAAATGTACTGGATCGTACTGGTCACATCATTGTCTCCAAAGAAGGATGAAATGGTCTGTGGTGTGATAATAAAAGATATCGCAAAGATAACTGGAATAACACCCGCAGCATTTACCTTTAATGGTAGATGTGTTGATTGTCCACCAACCGGACTACGCCCCACTAAACGTTTTGCATATTGAATCGGAATTTTACGAAGTGCTTGTTGAATAAACACGACACCAACCACGATTGCAATAACCGCTAAAACAAGAAGTGCAAGAACCACTATGCGAAGGAAGAGCTGTTCGCCTGCTCCCTCGAGTTGTTGAGCATAGATTTGGTTGACAGTATTAGGGATCGCAGCGACGATACCTGCAAAGATCAGGATCGAAATACCATTCCCAACACCTTTAGCCGTGATTTGTTCACCCAACCACATAAGAAAAGCCGTACCAGCTGTTAGAACTAACGCTATTAGTAGGTACGTACTGACTCCCGGGGTTTGGATAAGCATTCCACCATAAATTCTATTGAAGCCGTAGGACATACCTAAAGCTTGGATGAAACCTAAGATAATAGTGAAATAACGTGTGAACTGAGCTAGTTTACGGCGTCCGACTTCACCCTGCTTAGACCACTCAGTAAACTTCGGGACAACATCCATTTGCAGGAGCTGTACAATGATCGAAGCTGTGATATAAGGCATGATTCCCATCGCGAAGATGGAGAAGTTCTTTAACGCACCGCCACCAAATGTATTCAGGAATCCAAGGATCCCTGCCTGGTCTTGCATTTTTAGTACATTAGCGTCTACGTTTGGTACCGGAATGAAGGTACCAAGACGAAAGACAATTAACATTAGAAGGGTGAAGATAATTTTGTTTCTTATATCACCCACGCGCATAAAATTGGAGACAGTTTGAAACATTAGATCACCTCGGATGTACCGCCAGCAGCTTCGATAGCTTCTTTAGCAGTGGTTGAGAATTTGTTTGCTTTTACTGTAAGCTTTTTCTCGATTGAACCTTTACCAAGAATCTTAATTCCTGCTTTTTCGTTTCTCACTACACCAGATTCTACAAGTAGAGCTGGAGTAACTTCTGTACCATCTTCGAAGCGATTCAATGCGTCAAGATTGACAATTGCATATTCTTTACGATTGATGTTCGTGAATCCACGTTTAGGTAGACGTTGGAACAATGGTGTTTGACCACCCTCGAAGCCAGGACGAGTTCCGCCACCTGAACGGGCGTTTTGTCCTTTATGACCTTTACCAGCAGTCTTTCCATTACCTGAACCAATACCACGTCCTACACGATTGCGGACTTTACGTGAACCTTCTGTAGGCTTTAACTCATGTAATTTCATGTCGGCACCTCCTTCTTTTTAAGCGTTAAGAATTATTTTTCAGTTACTGTAACAAGGTGAGCCACTTTGTTGATCATACCGCGGATTGCAGCATTATCTTGTTGCTCAACCGTTTGGTGCATTTTGCGAAGTCCCAAAGCTTCAACCGTTTTGCGTTGATCTTGAGGACGGCCAATGATGCTGCGAGTGAGGGTAATTTCTAGTTTGTTAGCCATCGTTATCCCTCCCTTAACCTAAAATCTCTTCCACTGATTTACCACGTAGTTTTGCAACGTCTTCAGCGGTCTTTAATTGTTTTAAACCTTCGATTGTAGCGCGAACCATATTAATTGGAGTGTTAGATCCTAAAGACTTAGATAGGATATCTTGAACACCAGCTAATTCAAGTACGGCACGAACAGGTCCACCGGCGATGATTCCTGTACCCGCAGAAGCAGGTTTGATCAGGATTTGACCAGCACCAAATCGTCCAGTTACTAAGTGAGGTGTTGTACCTTCAACCATAGGAACTTCAATTAGATTTTTCTTCGCATCTTCAATCGCTTTACGGATTGCTTCAGGTACTTCCTGAGCTTTACCAGTTCCGAAACCAACGTGGCCGTTTTTATCGCCCACTACTACAAGAGCAGCGAAACGGAAACGACGTCCACCTTTAACAACTTTCGCAACACGATTGATTGTAACTACGCGTTCTTCAAATTCTAGTTTACTTGGATCAATACGACGCATCTGGATTGTCCCTCCTTTTTTTATTAAAATTCTAAGCCGTTTTCACGAGCTGCTTCAGCCAAAGCTTTGATACGGCCATGATATAAATATCCACCACGGTCAAATACTACGGATTTTAATCCTTTTTCTACTGCACGTTTCGCAACTAGTTCTCCAACTTTCGCTGCTGCATCAGCAGTAGCAGATGAATCTAGATTGAAATCTTTATCTTGAGAAGATGCACTTACTAGAGTAACACCGTTCATATCATCGATAAGTTGAGCGTAGATATTTTTGTTAGAACGGAAAACGTTCAAACGAGGACGAGTTTCAGTTCCAGTAATTTTTGAACGGACACGAGCATGTCTTTTCTTACGTGTTTTGTTCTTATCTGGCTTAGTAATCACCTACGGTCACTCCTTTCTTTTGCCTACGCGGCATTATTTACCTGTTTTACCTTCTTTACGACGAACATATTCACCTTCGTAGCGAATACCTTTTCCTTTGTAAGGCTCAGGAGAGCGTACAGCACGAATGTTAGCAGCTAATGCCCCAACACGTTCTTTGTCGATACCTTTGATAGATATCTTTGTATTTGCTGGTACTTCGATCTCAATACCTTGTTCTGGTTCGATCTCAACTGGGTGAGAGTAACCAACGTTAAGTACAAGCTTCGTACCTTGTTTTTGAGCACGGTAACCTACACCGACTAGCTCAAGGTTTCTTTGGAATCCTTTAGACACACCTTCAACCATGTTCGCGATTAGGGCACGAGTTGTACCGTGTAACGCGCGGTGTTCTTTTGCATCAGAAGGACGAGTAACTGTTGCTACATTTCCTTCTAATTCTACTTTGATATCAGCATTGAATGTACGAGAAAGTTCCCCTTTAGGTCCCTTTACAGTTACAGTGTTATCTTCACCGACTGTAAGAGTAACGTCAGATGGAATTTCGACTGGTAGTTTTCCTACACGTGACATCCTGTTGCACCTCCATTCATATAAAAAATATTACCAAACGTAAGCTAGTACTTCTCCGCCTACTTGTTGAGCACGAGCTTCTTTATCCGTTAACACACCCGTAGAAGTAGAAACAAGTGCGATACCCAGACCGTTTAATACTTTAGGTACCTCTGTTGATTTTGCATATACACGTAAACCAGGTTTAGAGATACGCTTTAATCCAGTAATTACTCGTTCGTTGTTTGCTCCATATTTTAAGAAGATGCGGATAACACCTTGCTTGTTATCTTCTACATATTCTACGTCACGCACGAAACCTTCACGTTTGAGGATTTCAGCAATTTCTTTCTTGATGTTAGAAGCAGGAACTTCTAATCTTTCGTGACGAACCATATTCGCATTACGGATGCGAGTAAGCAAATCTGCAATTGGATCTGTCATTGTCATAATAATTTACCTCCTTCCCAATATGGGGTATTACCAACTAGCTTTCTTAACGCCAGGAATCTGACCCTTGTATGCGAGTTCACGGAAACAAATACGGCAAAGCTTGAATTTACGGATTACTGAATGAGGACGTCCGCAACGTTCGCAACGAGTATACGCTTGAACATTATGCTTTGGCGTGCGTTTTTGTTTCGCAATCATAGATTTTTTAGCCACATTTTCGCCTCCCTTATATAGCGATTACTTTTGGAATGGCATTCCGATTTGTGTCAATAATTCACGAGCTTCTTCGTCTGTGTTAGCAGTCGTTACGATTACGATATCCATACCACGTGCTTTAGACACTTTATCATAATCAATCTCAGGGAAAATCAATTGCTCTTTTACTCCTAATGTGTAGTTACCGCGACCGTCGAATGCTTTTTTAGAAACACCGCGGAAGTCACGCACACGAGGAAGTGAAACAGAAATTAATTTATCTAAGAACTGGTACATACGCTCTCCGCGAAGAGTAACTTTTGCACCGATTGGCATACCTTCACGAAGACGGAAGCCTGCGATAGATTTTTTAGCTTTTGTTACGACTGGTTTTTGACCAGTGATTTGAGTTAATTCATCAACAGCTACATCAAGAGCTTTTGAGTTTGAAACAGCATCACCGATACCCATGTTGACAACGATCTTTTCAACTTTAGGTACTTCCATTACTGATTTGTAATTGAATTTGCTCACTAGAGCTGGACTAATTTCTTGTTGAAATTTTTCTTTTAGGCGGTTCATTTAGAATACCTCCCTTCTTAATCGTACTATTTATCTAGAACTTCACCTGATTTTTTTGCTACACGTACTTTTTTGCCGTCTTCCGTCTTAAAACCTACACGAGTTGGCTCGTTAGATTTCGGATCTAGAAGCATAACATTTGATACATGGATAGATGCTTCCTGGCTGATGATCCCGCCTTGCGGATTCATCTGTGAAGGTTTAGCGTGTTTTTTTACAACGTTGATTCCTTCAACTAGCACTCGGTCTTTCTTTGGGAATGAAGCAAGAACAACACCTGTTTTGCCTTTGTCTTTCCCAGTAATGACCATTACTTTATCGCCTTTTTTTACATGCATTTCATCGCACCTCCTTGAATGGCCCAATGCTAATATCTATTAAAGAACTTCTGGAGCTAAAGATACAATTTTCATAAAGTTGCTGTCACGCAGTTCACGGGCAACAGGTCCGAAGATACGAGTTCCACGTGGTCCCTTGTCGTCACGGATAATGACACAAGCGTTCTCGTCGAACTTAATGTAAGTACCGTCTTGACGACGTACACCAGATTTAGTACGTACAACAACTGCTCTGACTACGTCACCTTTTTTAACAACGCCACCTGGTGTTGCTTGTTTTACTGTACACACGATAACATCACCGATGTTAGCTGTCTTGCGTCCAGAACCACCAAGCACTTTAATAGTTAATACTTCACGAGCACCAGAGTTGTCAGCAACTTTTAAACGTGATTCTTGTTGAATCATGTAGGTAACCTCCCTTCGGAATATAAAATATCCGAACAAATATATTAGATAATAACTGCTTTTTCAACAACTTCTACTAAACGGAAACGTTTTGTAGCAGATAGTGGACGAGTCTCCATGATACGTACGATATCGCCTACTTTTGCTTCGTTGTTCTCATCATGAGTTTTAAACTTCTTAGAGTACTTAACGCGCTTGCCGTATAGAGAATGCTTTTTATAAGTTTCTACCATAACCGTTACTGTTTTATCCATTTTGTCGGAAACAACACGGCCAGTGTATACCTTACGTTGGTTGCGGTCACTCATTTAAGCAAACCTCCTCTCATTTATCGATTGTTAACCCCGATCTCTCTTTCACGGATTACAGTTTTCATACGAGCGATCCCTTTGCGGACTTCACGGATGCGAGCTGTATTTTCTAATTGTCCAGTCGCAAGTTGGAAGCGAAGGTTAAATAACTCTTCTTTCAGAGTCTTTACTTTTTGTTCAATTTCAGCAGTGGTTAGGTCACGAATTTCATTACTTTTCATTTGATTCACCACCAATTTCCTCACGTTTTACAAACTTCGTTTTGATTGGAAGTTTATGTGATGCCAGACGAAGCGCTTCACGAGCTACCTCTTCAGAAACACCAGCGATTTCAAACATGATTTTTCCAGGCTTAACTACTGCTACCCAACCTTCTGGAGCACCTTTACCTGAACCCATACGAACTTCTAAAGGTTTTGCTGTGTAAGGTTTATGAGGGAAGATTTTAATCCATACTTTACCGCCACGTTTCATGTAACGAGTCATAGCGATACGAGATGCTTCGATTTGACGGTTTGTGATCCAAGAAGCTTCAACTGCTTGTAAACCGTATTCACCGAACGCTACTTCTTGACCGCCTTTAGCACGTCCACGCATTTTTCCGCGGTGTTCGCGACGATGTTTAACGCGTTTAGGTAATAACATAATTATTTGCCTCCTTCCTCAGATTTCTTTCTTGTAGGAAGAACTTCTCCACGATAGATCCATACTTTAACGCCAAGCTTACCATAAGTTGTGTCAGCTTCTGCATGAGCATAGTCAATGTCAGCGCGTAGAGTATGAAGTGGAACAGTACCTTCACTGTAATGTTCTGAACGAGCGATATCTGCTCCGCCTAAACGACCAGATACTTGTGTTTTGATTCCTTTTGCACCAGCACGCATCGCACGTTGAAGCGATTGTTTCTGAGCACGACGGAAAGAAACACGATTTTCTAATTGGCGAGCGATGTTTTCTGCTACTAATTTAGCATCAACGTCAGCTCTTTTGATTTCAACGATGTTGATGTGTACACGTTTTGAAGTAAGTTCGTTTAATGCTTTACGAAGTGCTTCAACTTCTGTACCACCCTTACCGATAACCATACCAGGTTTAGCTGTATGAACAGTAATGTTAATACGATTTGCTGCGCGTTCGATTTCTACTTTAGAAACAGAAGCGTCAACTAAACGTTTTGCAATATATTCACGTACTTTAATGTCTTCGTGTAATAGATTAGCGTAATCTTTATCTGCGTACCATTTAGATTCCCAATCACGGATTATACCGACACGAAGTCCGACCGGATGTACTTTTTGACCCACAGCTTATCCCTCCTTCTTTTCTGATACGACAAGTGTAATGTGACTTGTACGTTTGTTAATTTGACTTGCACGCCCCATCGCACGAGGACGGAAACGTTTAAGTGTTGGTCCTTCATTTACATAAGCCTCAGTTACCACTAGGCTATTAATATCCATGTCAAAGTTGTGCTCTGCGTTCGCAATAGCAGACTTAAGTACTTTTTCGATTACTGGTGAAGCAGCTTTAGGTGTATGCTTTAAAATAGCAACCGCTTCTCCAACTTGCTTACCTCGGATTAGATCAACGACTAAACGTACTTTACGAGGAGCAATACGTACTGTTCTTGCAACAGCTTTTGCTTGCATTAGGATACCCTCCTCTCAATTAGCGTCTTGTTTTCTTATCATCACTTGCGTGACCTTTGTAAGTACGAGATGGCGCGAATTCACCAAGCTTGTGTCCTACCATGTCTTCAGTGACGTATACAGGTACATGTTTACGACCATCGTAAACTGCGATAGTGTGACCGATGAATGCTGGGAAGATCGTTGAGCGACGAGACCAAGTCTTCACAACTTGTTTGCCTTCAGTTTCGTTCAATTTCTCAACCTTATTCATTAAATGATCATCAACAAAAGGTCCTTTTTTTAAGCTACGACCCATGTTTGAACCTCCCTTCGTGACTGATCTACGGCTCTTTTGAGGAACCGTAGTACAATCCCGTTATTTTTTGCGACGACGCACAATAAATTTATCAGATTTGTTGTTTTTCTTACGTGTCTTGTATCCAAGAGTAGGTTTACCCCATGGAGACATTGGTGATTTACGTCCGATTGGAGCGCGACCTTCACCACCACCGTGTGGGTGATCGTTAGGGTTCATGACAGAACCACGTACTGTTGGGCGTTTACCTAACCAACGAGAACGTCCGGCTTTACCAATGTTGATAAGTTCGTGTTGCTCATTTCCAACTTGACCTATAGTAGCACGACAAGCAGAAAGAATCATACGTGTTTCACCAGAGTTCAAACGTACAAGCACATATTTACCCTCTTTACCAAGTACTTGAGCAGATGTTCCAGCAGAACGAACTAACTGGCCACCCTTACCTGGTTTAAGTTCAATATTGTGTACGATTGTACCAACTGGGATGTTGATAAGTGGTAATGCATTACCTACTTTGATATCTGATTCAGGTCCAGACATTACTTCCATACCTACAACAAGTGTTTTAGGTGCAAGGATGTAACGTTTTTCCCCATCAGCGTAATTGATTAGTGCAATGTTAGCTGAACGGTTTGGATCATATTCGATCGTAGCAACGCGTCCAGGTATACCATCTTTTTCACGTTTGAAATCGATGATACGGTATTGGCGCTTATGACCGCCACCTTGATGACGAACTGTTAACTTACCTTGGTTGTTACGGCCACCCTTTTTGTGCAGGGGTGCTAAAAGTGACTTTTCCGGAGAATCCGTTGTGATTTCAGCAAAATCAGAACTAGTCATGCCGCGACGACCATTAGAGGTAGGTTTATACTTTTTAATCGCCATGTTTTTCCCTCCTCTTCTTAATTAAAGAATTTTATACTTCAAAGAATTCGATTTCTTTACTGTCAGCAGTAAGCTTAACGATTGCTTTACGACGCTTGTTAGTGTAACCAGCGTGTTTACCCATACGCTTGAACTTACCTTTGTAGTTCATGATGTTTACTTTATCTACTTTCACGTCAAAGATTTCTTGAACGGCGTCTTTTACTTGAGTCTTGTTGGCTCTAGTATCAACTTCGAAAGTGTATTTTTTCTCAGACATAAGATCAGTTGAAGCCTCTGTAATTACGGGGCGCTTAATGATTTCACGTACATCCATTATGCGAGCACCTCCTCTACTTTTTCAACAGCTGATTTAGTCATCACTAGTTTGTCATGTCCTAATACATCCAGAACGCTAATTCCTTCTGCAGTAACAACAGTTACACCAGGGATGTTACGAGCTGAAAGTGCTACGTTTTCGTCAAGACCGTCAGTGATTACTAATGTTTTAGAATCAACAGATAGACCTTTAAGAACGTTAGCAAATTCTTTTGTTTTAGGAGCATCAAATGATAATGCTTCTAATACTAAGATGTTTTCTTCTACTACTTTAGAAGAAAGTGCAGATTTAATCGCTAGGCGACGGACTTTCTTAGGAAGTTTGTAGCTGTAGCTGCGTGGAACTGGTCCAAATACGGTACCACCACCGCGCCATTGTGGAGAACGGATTGACCCTTGACGAGCACGGCCTGTTCCTTTTTGACGCCAAGGCTTACGCCCACCGCCACGTACTTCAGAACGATTTTTTACTTTGTGATTACCTTGACGTAAAGACGCTCTTTGCATCAATACTGCTTCAGTCATCACATGTGTGTTTGGTTCAATACCAAAAACAGTGTCATTAAGTTCGATATCACCAACTTTAGAACCGCTTTGGTTAAATAATGCTACTTTCGGCATTCTTGTTTCCTCCTTTCTTGAAAAGTTCTATTAGTTTGCTTTAATAGCTGACTTTACTTTAATCAGTTGTTTCTTAGGGCCAGGTACATTACCTTTTACTAAGATAAGATTACGCTCAGCATCAACTTTTACAATTTCAAGGTTTTGAATTGTAATTTGCTCTCCGCCCATACGTCCAGGTAGCAGTTTCCCTTTGAATACACGGTTTGGATCAACAGGACCCATTGAACCAGGACGACGGTGATAACGAGAACCGTGAGACATAGGTCCGCGAGATTGGTTGTGACGCTTGATAGCACCTTGGAAACCTTTACCTTTTGAAACTCCTGTTACATCTACGATTTCGCCTGCCGCGAAAATATCAACTTTGACTTCTTGACCAACTTCGTACTCTTCTACGTTTACACCGCGAATTTCACGGATGAAGCGCTTAGGAGCAGTTTCAGCTTTAGCAACGTGGCCTCTCTCTGGTTTGTTAGAAAGCTTTTCACGTTTGTCTTCAAAACCTACTTGAATAGCTTCGTAGCCATCAACATCGATAGATTTCTTTTGAAGTACCACGTTTTGAGCAGCTTCAATAACAGTTACAGGGATAAGATCACCGTTTTCAGCGAAAACTTGAGTCATACCAATCTTTCTTCCTAAGATTCCTTTGGTCATAAGTCACACCTCCTAATTATTATGGTTTTTATGAATTAAAGTTTGATTTCGATATCTACACCTGATGGTAAGTCTAAACGCATAAGCGCATCAACTGTTTGAGGTGTTGGGTTTACAATGTCGATTAAGCGTTTATGAGTACGCATTTCGAATTGTTCACGAGAATCTTTGTATTTGTGCACAGCACGCAAAATTGTATAAATTGACTTTTCCGTCGGTAGTGGGATCGGTCCTGAAACCGCCGCACCAGAACGTTTTGCTGTTTCAACAATTTTCTCAGCTGATTGATCAAGAATTCTGTGATCATAAGCCTTTAAACGGATACGAATCTTTTGTTTTGCCATTATTTTCCCTCCTTTATCGCCTATTTTTGAATAGACATTCTCCACAGAAATTTCCCACACACTCGCCATGGCAAAGCGGCCGTGTGTGTCAGCAACCTTCTGTTTCATCGCAGTCAAAGACCAACATTGTCTATTATAACTAAAACACCCAGAAGAAGCAAGGGTTTCTTGCAATTTCTTTATGTTTTGCACACTTTCTCTATTATACAAACGAACCGTTACATTTTCAAGGTTATGCGGTATTTTCACAATATTTAATATAACAATTCTCATTTGGTACAATATGTGTTTCGTGAAAATGAAATCTATTTTTTGAAGAGCGACTGCATGTTGATTTCCACTCCAGTCAACTCGCTTTCCGCGGGGCTGGCGGTGAGCCTCCTCGGGCTTCGCCCTGTGGGGTCTCAAGATCCAGCTACTGCGGCTAGTTCCTCGAGGTCATAAGGCAAATCAACCAAAAAGGCAAAGAACGCCTTTTCGATTGATTCGCCTTATGCTTGTCGGGTCTGACCAAGCCGCCTCCGCTTTTCATCCTGTCCCACGTTTCCCGCAGGAGTCGAGCTGCCTTCCGCTCCAATCAACAAAGGGTTACTTAATACACTGGTATAAAGAAAACAGCTCTAAGATTTTATATAATTTCAAAAGTTCGAATGCGGTCATTAGCTTTAATGAAATAATATTAACATTTCAAGGACCACATTATATATAGAAGAAAGTCGCAAATATATACATTCGTGATAGATGTAAGTATCTTTCTACCTCATAACTCAAAATGAGGGTGAGGTAAGAGAATTTCAGTGCAGAAAAGTACGAAGAATCATTCTAGGTTCTTTGATCAATATCGAACCTGTTAACCATATTGTTGTTTATTCAAAAGCAAAAAATTTGAATTTGGCATTCGCCAGCTGTTGATTGGAGTGCAAGACGGAGACTCCTTCGGGAAAGCGAAATTGGTGAGACCCCGCAGGAGCGATAGCGACGAGGAGGCTCGCCTTTCGCCCGAGGAAAGCGGAGTCTTGCACGGAAATCAACAGCGGTGTCAGAAAGCAAGTCTTATTTCCATGTCTGTACAACAAATTCTTAAATAGCTTGAACATATTCTATTCAGCCAACCATTTCTTCCTTATATTATATTTGAACACAAAAAAACAGATGGACACGAAGTCCATCTGTTTTTGATATCATTGATTACTCAGTGATTGTAGCTACTACTCCAGCACCTACAGTACGTCCACCCTCACGGATAGAGAACTTAGTACCTTCTTCGATAGCGATTGGAGCGATAAGCTCAACAGTCATTTCGATGTTATCGCCAGGCATAACCATTTCTACACCTTCAGGAAGGTTACAGATACCAGTTACGTCAGTTGTACGGAAGTAGAACTGTGGGCGGTAGTTAGTGAAGAATGGAGTGTGACGTCCACCTTCTTCTTTAGAAAGAACATAAACTTCTGCTTTGAACTTTGTGTGTGGAGTGATTGTACCTGGCTTAGCAAGTACTTGTCCACGTTGGATATCTTCACGAGCTACACCACGAAGTAGTGCACCGATGTTGTCTCCAGCTTCAGCATAGTCAAGAAGCTTACGGAACATTTCTACACCTGTTACAGTAGTAGATTTTGGCTCTTCAGAAAGACCGATGATGTCGATAGTGTCTCCAACTTTAACTTGTCCACGCTCAACACGACCTGTAGCAACTGTTCCACGTCCTGTAATTGAGAATACGTCCTCAACAGGCATCATGAATGGCTTGTCAGTGTCACGCTCTGGAGTTGGGATGTAGCTATCTACAGCTTCCATAAGTTCGAAGATTTTCGCTTCCCACTCAGCATCTCCTTCAAGAGCTTTAAGAGCAGAACCTTTGATTACTGGTACATCATCGCCAGGGAAATCGTACTCAGAAAGAAGGTCACGTACTTCCATTTCTACTAATTCAAGTAGTTCTTCGTCGTCTACCATGTCACATTTGTTCATGAATACAACTAGGTATGGAACACCTACTTGACGAGAAAGAAGGATGTGCTCACGAGTTTGTGGCATTGGGCCATCAGCAGCAGAAACTACTAGGATTCCACCATCCATTTGTGCAGCACCAGTGATCATGTTTTTAACATAGTCAGCATGTCCTGGGCAGTCAACGTGTGCATAGTGACGAGTATCAGTTTCATACTCAACGTGTGCAGTAGAGATTGTGATTCCACGTTCTCTTTCTTCTGGAGCACCGTCGATTTGGTCATATGCCATTGCAGTTCCACGACCATACTTCTTGTGAAGTGTAGTTGTGATTGCAGCTGTTAGAGTTGTTTTACCGTGGTCAACGTGACCGATTGTACCGATATTCGCATGTTGCTTGGAACGATCAAATTTTTCCTTACCCATTTGAAAATCCTCCTTTGATTTTAAGAAAATAAGTATATTTTGGGTGCCTCAGAGACAGTAATATAACCATCTCTGACACAACAATTGCTTACATTAGTATTTATACTTTATAAAAGCGAATAAATCAATTATTCACCTTTATTTTTTTTGATGATTTCTTCAGAAATCGATTTAGGTACTTCTTCGTAGTGATCGAAGTGCATGGAGTATGTTCCACGTCCTTGTGTGTTAGAACGAAGGGAAGTTGCATATCCAAACATTTCTGATAGAGGTACGAACGCCTTAACGACTTGAGCGTTACCGCGTGCTTCCATACCTTCTACACGTCCACGACGGGAAGTAACGTCACCCATGATATCTCCAAGGTATTCCTCAGGGATAACAACCTCTACTTTCATCATTGGCTCAAGGATAACCGGCTTACATTTAGAAGCAGCATTCTTAAGGGCCATTGATGCAGCGATTTTGAACGCCATCTCAGAAGAGTCAACGTCATGGTATGAACCATCGAATAATCTTGCTTTAACATCAACAAGTGGGAAACCAGCTAAGACACCATTTTCTAAAGCGTCAGATAGACCGGCTTGTACAGCAGGGATGTATTCACGTGGAACTACACCACCGACGATACCGTTCTCGAATTCGAATCCTTTACCTTCTTCATTAGGTGAGAATTCAATCCAAACGTGTCCGAATTGTCCACGTCCACCAGATTGACGGGCGAACTTACCTTCGACTTTAGCCGTATCACGGAAAGTCTCACGGTAAGATACTTGAGGAGCACCTACGTTTGCTTCTACTTTGAATTCACGTCTCATACGATCAACGATGATATCTAAGTGAAGCTCACCCATACCGGCGATGATAACCTGTCCAGTTTCCTGGTCAGTATGTGCGCGGAATGTTGGATCTTCCTCTTGAAGTTTTTGTAGGGCAGTCGTCATTTTATCCTGGTCAGCCTTTGACTTAGGCTCAACGGATAAAGAGATAACCGGTTCCGGGAATACCATGGATTCTAAGATAACAAGGCTCTTTTCATCACATAGTGTATCTCCAGTACTAGTGTCTTTAAGACCAACTGCTGCTGCAATATCCCCAGCGTAAACTGTAGAGATCTCTTCACGTGAGTTAGCGTGCATTTGCAGGATACGTCCTACGCGCTCACGCTTACCTTTAGAAGAGTTTCTTACGTATGATCCAGAATCCAATGTTCCTGAGTACACACGGAAGAATGTTAATTTACCAACATAAGGGTCAGTTGCAACTTTGAACGCTAATGCAGAGAATGGCGCATCGTCAGTAGATGGACGAGTTACTTCTTCTTCTGTATCAGGTACAAAACCTTTGATATCTTCAACATCTGTTGGTGCTGGAAGATAATCGATAACTGAGTCAATTAGTAATTGAACCCCTTTGTTTTTGAATGCAGATCCACATACTACCGGGTAGAACTCGACAGTTAGTGTAGCCGCACGGATAGCAGCTTTGATTTCTTCGTTAGAAAGCTCTTCACCTTCTAAGTACTTCATCATAAGCTCTTCATCAAGTTCAGATACAGCTTCAATTAGCTTTCCGCGGTATTCTTCAGCTTGTTCTTTGTACTCTTCAGGAATGTCACGGGCTTCTGCGCGAGTTCCAAGATCATCTTCATAGAAGTAAGCTTTCATTTCTACTAAGTCGATGATTCCTTCGAAGTCATCCTCAGCACCGATTGGAAGCTGAATTGGATGTGCATTAGCTTGTAGACGCTCATGTAGTGTACCTACAGAGTAAAGGAAGTCAGCACCGATTTTGTCCATTTTGTTAACGAACACAACACGGGGAACCCCGTAAGTTGTTGCTTGGCGCCATACAGTTTCAGTTTGAGGCTCAACACCAGATTGAGCATCAAGTACTGCTACTGCACCATCAAGTACACGCAGGGAACGTTCAACTTCAACAGTGAAGTCTACGTGTCCAGGTGTATCGATGATGTTGATACGATGGCCTTTCCATTGGGCTGTTGTAGCAGCAGAAGTGATTGTGATACCACGCTCTTGCTCTTGCTCCATCCAGTCCATTTGAGAAGCACCTTCGTGAGTTTCTCCAATTTTATGGATACGACCTGTATAAAATAGGATACGCTCAGTTGCAGTTGTTTTACCGGCATCGATGTGAGCCATGATACCGATATTACGAGTGTTTTCTAAGGAGAACTCTCTAGGCATGCGGTCTTTCTCCTTCCTTATAAAAGAATGTATTGTTTGATTAAGGTCAGATTACCAGCGATAGTGAGCAAACGCTTTGTTCGCTTCAGCCATCTTGTGTGTATCTTCACGCTTCTTGACAGAAGCTCCAGTGTTATTAGCTGCATCAAGGATTTCGTTAGCTAAACGCTCTTCCATTGTCTTCTCACCGCGAAGACGAGAGTAGTTTACTAACCAACGAAGACCTAATGTAGTACGACGCTCTGGACGCACCTCTACAGGTACTTGATAGTTTGAACCACCTACACGACGAGCTTTTACTTCTAATACCGGCATGATATTTTTTAAAGCTGCATCGAATACTTCCATTGCATCTTTACCTGAACGCTCGCTAATGATATCAAACGCTGCGTATAATTTCTTTTGAGCTTTACCTCTTTTACCGTCAATCATAATTTTGTTGATTAAACGAGTAACTAATTTAGAATTGTACATTGGATCAGGTAAAACGTCTCTTTTTGCTACAGGACCTTTACGTGGCATGTGATTTCCTCCTTTCAACGAGAAATGAATTTAAAGTTGTTTTATTATTTTTTAGCTGCTTTAGGGCGCTTAGTTCCGTATTTAGAACGTCCTTGCATACGGCCGTCAACTCCAGCTGTATCAAGCGCACCACGTACGATGTGATAACGTACCCCCGGTAAATCCTTTACACGTCCTCCACGGATAAGAACAACACTGTGCTCTTGAAGGTTATGTCCGATACCAGGAATGTAAGCAGTAACCTCGATTCCATTTGTCAAACGAACACGAGCATATTTACGTAAAGCCGAGTTCGGTTTCTTTGGAGTCATAGTACCAACACGAGTACATACACCACGTTTTTGTGGAGAAGACAAGTTCGTGTGCACCTTCTTAAAGCTGTTATAACCTTTATTAAGAGCTGGTGACTTTGATTTTGTTGATTTTGACTGACGAGGCTTGCGAACTAATTGGTTA
Organism: Bacillus sp. NTK074B; assembly: GCF_017303375.1. Taxonomy (GTDB): domain Bacteria; phylum Bacillota; class Bacilli; order Bacillales; family Bacillaceae_B; genus Rossellomorea. Next base: position 31,417 of record NZ_JAFKOH010000015.1, read on the forward strand.
ATAGTTGGCATTTTGTTTTCCTCCCTTCTTATTTGGTAAGCCCACACATCCAGGTGGTTCTTTTTTGGGTAAAAGTAAAGTTTTTGTAGATCGTTTCTACAAAAACTATTTTACTGTATAATCGCAACAGCTGCTGCTCCAACATCTATTCCGCACGATTTACCAAGTTTCTTCATCGAATCCACTTTGTTAACCGGTACATTAAGATCAATCGCGGCCTGAACTACTTTCGCTGTAACCTTGGGATCAGCATCCTCCGCAATTACAACTTCAGTTACATGACCTGTTTTTAGAGCTTTCACTGCTTGCTTTGTTCCTACAATAATTTCTTTAGCCTGCGCTACTTTTTCATAAGACATTTCATATCCTCCAAAGTAACAGGTTATTAATAGGAGCAACCTTGAATATATTATCATCTTAAAATCTCTATGTCAACATAGTTTTAAAAGATTTATAAAAGCTAACTCTTACGACTGTTGTTTGAGCAATCAAACCAGCCTAAGAGTTAGCCTAAATAGATTACTCTACTGTTACTGTTTCTTCACTAGTATCTTCAGCTAACACCGGTTCCGCTTTACGGTAACGTTGCATACCTGTTCCTGCTGGAACCAGCTTACCGATGATAACATTTTCTTTCAATCCTAGTAACTCATCGCGTTTTCCTTTGATCGCAGCGTCCGTTAACACACGTGTTGTTTCCTGGAATGATGCTGCAGATAAGAAGGAATCTGTTTCAAGTGAAGCCTTGGTGATTCCGAGCAGTACAGGACGTCCTGTTGCCGGAAGCTTACCGCCGAACAATGCTTTCTCGTTCGCATCTCTGAATTGGTGGATATCCATAAGAGTACCTGGAAGTACTTCAGATTCACCAGCATCGATGACGCGGACTTTACGCAACATTTGACGGACCATGACCTCAACGTGTTTGTCGCCGATTTCAACCCCTTGCATACGATATACCTTTTGTACTTCGCGCAATAAGTATTCTTGAACGGCAGACACGTCACGTACTTTAAGAAGTTCTTTTGGATCGATCGAACCTTCAGTGATTTCCTGACCGCGTACAACTTTATCGTTGACAGCGAACTTCAAGCGAGCTGTGTAAGGAGCTGTGTAACTTCTCGTTTCCACATCACCTTGAACGGTAATTTCGTACTGGCGATCTTTTCCTTCACTGATGGAAGTGATCACACCATCAATTTCGGAAATGACAGCTTGACCTTTCGGGTTACGCGCTTCGAAGATCTCTTGGATACGCGGTAAACCTTGTGTGATATCGTCTCCTGCTACCCCACCGGTATGGAATGTACGCATCGTTAACTGAGTACCCGGTTCCCCGATGGATTGCGCAGCGATGATACCAACAGCTTCCCCGACTTCAACTTTTTGACCTGTTGCAAGGTTCGTTCCGTAACATTTCTCACATACACCGTGTCTTGTGTTACATGTGAAGGCAGAACGGATTGAAACATGTTCGACGCCAGCATCAATAATCGTCTTAGCCAAGTCTTCTGTGATCAGCTGATTTTCTGTAATGATGATTTCATCTGTCTCAGGGTGACGCAATGTCTTGCGTGAGTAACGACCAAGTAAACGTTCTTCAAGAGGTTCGATGATTTCCGTACCCTCTTTAATGGAGCCTACGAGTAGGCCTCTGTCCGTTCCACAGTCTTCTTCACGAACGATAACGTCCTGGGCAACGTCAACAAGTCGACGTGTCAGGTAACCTGAGTCAGCTGTTTTCAGTGCTGTATCGGCAAGACCTTTACGGGCACCATGTGTAGAGATGAAGTATTCAAGAACCGTCAAACCTTCACGGAAACTTGATTTGATCGGTAACTCGATGATACGACCAGCCGGGTTGGCCATCAGTCCACGCATACCGGCAAGCTGAGTGAAGTTAGATGCGTTACCACGGGCACCTGAGTCACTCATCATGAAGATCGGGTTGCGTTTATCCAGTGTCGCCATTAACTTACCTTGGATCGTATCTTTCGCTGCACTCCAGATGGAGATAACGCGATCGTACCTTTCATCCTCTGTAATCAGACCGCGTTTAAATTGCTTTAATACGTTGTCTACCTTACTTTGGGCTTCAATCAGGATTTCCTCTTTTTCCGCTAATACTACGATATCTGCAATACCTACAGTAATACCGGCTTTAGTGGAATATTTGAATCCAAGGTCCTTCATCTTATCAAGCATACGAGATGTTTCCGTAATGGCAAACTTCTTGAATACTTCTGCAATGATATTCCCTAAGAATCCTTTTTTGAATGGATTAATTAACTCACGGTTTTGGAATACTTCCTTAACGTCCGTTGTTGAATCAACAAAGTAGTTCTCAGGAGTCGCAACTTCCAGGTTCGTTCTTGTTGGCTCATTTATGAACGGGAATGTATCAGGTAAGATTTCATTAAAGATCACTTTACCTACCGTTGTTAATAGTAATTGTTTATTTTGCTTATCAGTGAACGTTTTGTTATTGATGGTACTTGCATGAATCGCAATTCGGGTATGCAAGTGTACATAGCCATTTTGATATGCAAGGATGACTTCGTTTGCATCGTTGAAGATCATTCCTTCACCAACAGCATTTTCACGTTCTAGAGTCAGATAATAGTTACCTAGTACCATATCCTGGGACGGTGTAACAACAGGTTTACCGTCTTTCGGATTTAGGATGTTTTGGGCAGCAAGCATGAGCATGCGCGCTTCAGCTTGAGCTTCAGAAGATAGTGGTACGTGAACCGCCATTTGGTCACCATCGAAATCCGCATTGTATGCTGTACATACAAGTGGGTGAAGACGGATCGCTCTACCTTCGACAAGAGTTGGTTCAAATGCTTGAATACCCAGTCTGTGAAGAGTAGGTGCACGGTTTAAAAGAACTGGATGTTCTTTGATAACCCCTTCTAATACATCCCATACTTCCGGCTGTACGCGTTCGATCTTGCGCTTCGCACTTTTAATGTTGTGAGCCAGTCCTTTTTCAACGAGTTCTTTCATAACGAATGGCTTGAATAACTCAAGAGCCATTTCTTTAGGAAGACCGCATTGGTACATCTTAAGATTAGGTCCAACAACGATTACAGAACGACCGGAATAATCGACACGCTTACCAAGAAGGTTTTGACGGAAACGGCCTTGCTTCCCTTTAAGCATATGCGAAAGGGATTTTAACGGGCGGTTACCCGGTCCAGTAACTGGACGGCCACGACGACCATTATCAATTAAAGCATCAACCGCTTCTTGAAGCATACGCTTCTCATTTTGAACGATGATGCTTGGAGCACCAAGGTCCAATAAACGTTTAAGACGGTTATTACGGTTAATAACACGACGATATAAATCATTCAAGTCAGAAGTCGCAAAGCGTCCACCGTCAAGTTGGACCATCGGGCGAAGCTCCGGAGGAATGACAGGAAGTACATCAAGAATCATCCAATCCGGATCATTTCCTGAGTTTCTGAAAGATTCCACCACTTCTAAACGTTTGATTGCACGGGTACGGCGCTGACCTTGAGCTGTTTTCAGTTCTTCTTTCAAGAAATCAGCTTCTTTATCCAGGTCAATGTCCTGCAGAAGCTTTTTAATCGCTTCAGCTCCCATTGCAGCTTGGAATTTCACTCCGTATTTCTCACGGTATGCACGGTATTCTTTTTCAGAAAGAAGTTGCTTTCTTTCAAGGGCCGTGTCACCTGGTTCTGTTACAACATAAGAAGCAAAGTAGATGACTTCTTCCAAAGCACGAGGAGACATGTCTAAAACAAGACCCATACGGCTAGGGATTCCTTTGAAGTACCAGATGTGAGATACAGGGGCAGCAAGTTCGATGTGCCCCATACGCTCACGACGGACTTTAGCCTTTGTTACTTCAACACCACAGCGGTCACAAACAACGCCTTTGTAACGTACACGTTTGTATTTACCACAATGACATTCCCAGTCCTTTGTAGGACCAAAGATACGTTCACAGAATAAACCATCTTTTTCTGGTTTTAATGTACGATAGTTAATCGTTTCGGGCTTTTTAACTTCCCCGAAAGACCAAGAACGGATCTTATCGGGGGAAGCTAAACCAATTTTCATATACTCAAAATTATTTACATCTAGCAAGGGGCCTACCTCCCTTTTAATCTACAGGCTCTAACCCTAATTGCTCTAAATTTATTCTTTTGACCCTACTGTCTCGGATTCTTGTGCATTAGATTCAGAGATATTTAGCGTGTCTGCTTGTTGTACTTCTTCTTCGTCCTCTAAGTCGCGCATTTCAATTTCTTCTTCGTTACTAGAGAGGATCTTGACATCCATACCTAAACTTTGAAGCTCTTTGATCAGAACTTTGAATGATTCCGGAACTCCAGGTTCAGGAACGTTTTCACCTTTGACAATGGCTTCATATGTTTTCACACGACCCACAACGTCATCAGATTTAACTGTAAGAATTTCTTGCAGAGTGTATGCAGCACCGTATGCTTCAAGTGCCCATACCTCCATTTCACCGAAACGCTGTCCACCGAATTGAGCTTTCCCTCCGAGTGGTTGCTGCGTAACAAGTGAGTAAGGACCTGTTGAACGAGCGTGAAGTTTGTCATCAACCATGTGGGCAAGTTTGATCATATACATAATTCCCACTGATACACGGTTGTCAAACGGTTCACCTGTTCTACCATCGTACAGAACGGTTTTCGCATCACGTGCCATACCCGCTTCTTCGATCGTTGCCCAAACATCTTCCTCACGCGCTCCATCAAATACTGGTGAAGCAACATGAATACCAAGATATCTGGCTGCCATACCCAAGTGAAGCTCGAGCACCTGTCCGATATTCATACGAGATGGTACCCCCAGCGGGTTAAGCATGATATCGATCGGTGTACCGTCCGGTAAGAACGGCATGTCCTCTTCAGGCAGGATTTTTGAGATAACACCTTTGTTCCCGTGACGGCCAGCCATTTTGTCACCTTCAGAAATCTTACGCTTCTGAACGATGTATACACGTACAAGCTGATTCACACCCGGTGGTAATTCGTCGCCGTCCTCACGGTTGAAGACTTTAACATCGAGGATGATTCCTCCTCCACCATGTGGTACACGGAGAGATGTATCACGTACTTCACGGGCCTTCTCACCGAAGATTGCATGCAATAAGCGCTCTTCAGCCGTAAGCTCCGTTACACCTTTAGGCGTTACTTTACCGACAAGTAAGTCGCCATCTTTCACTTCTGCACCGATGCGGATGATTCCACGCTCGTCAAGATTGCGAAGTGCATCTTCACCAACGTTTGGAATATCACGAGTGATTTCTTCAGGTCCCAATTTCGTGTCACGAGATTCAGACTCATATTCTTCAATATGAATAGAAGTATATACATCGTCTTTCACAAGACGTTCACTCATGATGATCGCATCTTCATAGTTGTAACCGTCCCAAGTCATGAATCCAACCATTACGTTACGTCCTAAGGCGAGTTCGCCTTTCTCCATGGAAGGACCATCAGCAAGGATTTCCCCTTTTACTACACGGTCGCCTTCACTTACGATCGGACGCTGGTTGTAACATGTACCTTGGTTGGAACGGATGAATTTCTGCATACGATACTTATCGAGGTCACCTTTCACTTCCTGACCATCGATTTCTTTCACACGACGTACCCAAACTTGTTTCGCTTCAACCTTTTCAACGATACCTTCATATTTACAAATCACGGCTGCACCGGAGTCTTTCGCAGATACGTGTTCCATACCTGTTCCGACGATCGGTGATTCCGGATTCATCAAAGGCACTGCTTGACGTTGCATGTTTGCTCCCATTAGAGCACGGTTGGAGTCATCGTTCTCTAAGAATGGAATACATGCAGTCGCTGCTGATACTACTTGTTTAGGGGATACATCCATGTAGTCAAGACGTTCACGCTTGATGACCGTGTTCTCTCCACGGAAACGTGCGATGACTTCTTCATCAAGGAACGCGCCGTCTTCTCCAAGGCGTGCGTTTGCTTGAGCCACTACATAGTTATCTTCTTCGTCGGCTGTCAGGTAATCGATACGATTGGTTACCATCCCAGTGTCAGGGTCGACACGACGATACGGTGTTTCGATAAAGCCGAATTTATTCACTTTCGCAAAGGAAGAAAGTGAGTTGATTAGTCCGATGTTCGGACCCTCAGGTGTTTCAATCGGACACATACGACCATAGTGGGAGTAATGTACGTCACGCACTTCGAAACCGGCACGTTCACGTGTTAATCCTCCAGGCCCTAAAGCAGAAAGACGACGTTTGTGCGTTAATTCTGCAAGAGGATTCGTTTGATCCATGAATTGAGACAATTGAGAGCTTCCAAAGAACTCTTTAATGGATGCAATAACAGGACGGATGTTGATCAGTTGTTGAGGCGTGATCGTGTTTGTGTCCTGAATGGACATTCTTTCACGAACGACACGCTCCATACGTGATAAACCGATACGGAATTGATTTTGTAGTAATTCACCAACCGAACGTAAACGACGGTTACCTAAATGGTCAATATCATCTGTCAGTCCTACTCCATGCAATAAGTTAAAGAAGTAAGAGATAGAAGAAATGATATCAGCAGGTGTAATGTACTTAACCTCTTCTTCAACATACGCATTGCTGATTACGTTGATTTCGAATTCTCCCTCTTCGTTAGGAGAATAAATCTTGATAGATTGAAGAACGACATCTTCTTCTAATACGCCGCCGGATTGTTGGTAGTTTTTGAAACCAATGCCGTTTTCTAAATAAGGAATTACCTTATCAAGGGCGCGACGGTCAAGAACCGTGCCTTTCTCTGCCAAAATCTCCCCCGTTTCGGGATCTGCTAGAGTTTCTGCTAGAGTCTGACCGAATAAACGGTTTTTAATGTGTAGCTTTTTGTTCATTTTGTAACGTCCAACGTTTGCTAAGTCATAACGCTTAGGATCAAAGAAACGAGAAACGAGTAAACTTTTAGCATTTTCTACTGTAGGAGGCTCTCCTGGACGCAGACGCTCATAAATCTCGAGCAATGCCTTGTCGATACCTTCCGTGTTGTCTTTCTCGAGCGTGTTACGAATGTACTCATTATCACCGATCAGATCGATGATTTCTTGATCAGAGCCAAACCCAAGGGCACGTAAAAGAACCGTTACCGGTAGTTTGCGAGTTCGATCAATTCGCACATATACAACATCTTTTGCATCTGTTTCATACTCAAGCCAAGCTCCGCGGTTTGGTATAACGGTAGCAGTAAACCCTTTCTTTCCGTTCTTATCTACTTTTCCACTAAAGTAAACACTAGGTGAACGCACTAGCTGAGAAACGATAACACGCTCAGCACCATTAATGACAAAGGTTCCTGTGTCTGTCATTAATGGGAAATCACCCATAAATACGTCTTGATCTTTCACTTCTCCTGTTTCTTTGTTCACAAGACGGACTTTTACTCTAAGCGGTGCAGAGTAAGTAACATCTCTTTCCTTTGATTCTTCCACCGAGTACTTTGGCTCTCCCAGACTATAATCAATAAATTCCAAAGAGAGATTACCAGTGAAGTCCTCAATCGGAGAAATGTCACGGAACATTTCTCTTAACCCCTCATCAAGAAACCATTGATACGAGGAAGTTTGAATTTCGATTAGATTCGGTAATTCTAAAACTTCACTGATACGCGCAAAACTTCTGCGTTGGCGGTGTCGTCCATACTGAACTAGTTGACCTGTCAACTGATTCACCCCTCAAATCAAGCGTTTTGGTTGTGTCTATATGCCTTAAAGTAGGATTACTACTCTACACAAGACAAAAAGAAAAAGGGTTTTAATGATAAAACCTCATTTTCATATGACGAACTATTATTTTATAATCTTTTCCAATTTATCCAATATATATACATATGGACATATTACCGGAAAATAATATTTTTGCATTTTATAATGTTATCATAGCAATAAAGTTACGTCAACGGATTTCTTTTACTGATTTCAAGATGTAGTATCCCTTTTTCCTTGTGACGATTTCTACATTTGAAAACAATGTTTCCATTTTATCCATGGCAGATGGAGCACCTTGCTTCTTCTGAATAACAACCCACAATTCTCCCAGTTCCGAAAGATGCTCATAACTATTTTCAAGTATGGAATGAACCGTCCCTTTACCAGCACGAATCGGCGGATTTGTTAAAATGGCTGCAAAATTCGTTTCAACAACCTTTGCATATCGATCACTTTGATAGATTCTGACGTTTTGAATTTTATTCTCCTTAGCGTTTTCTTCCGCAAGGGATAAAGCTCTTTCATTCACATCTACCATATGGACCGTTCGATCATGATATTCTTTAGCCAAGGATATTCCGATCGGGCCATAACCGCAACCTACATCCAATAACGAACCCTCCACATCGGGTAATTCAAACGTTTCAATCAGCACCCTGGATCCAAAGTCCACTTCCTTCTTCGAAAAGACACCCTGATCCGTTTTAAAACGGAAAGTATGTCCCCTTAAATCAAAGGTAATGGTTTGGGGGTTACTTTCTACATCCGGGTTATGGGAATAATAGTGATTGGTCATTATATCATCTCCATCCATTTGTACCTCCCGCCTGATAACCACCTCCCCCAATTGAATGAGGGTCAGGAGCCAGACAAGAAAAAAGCCCGCCAACGATAGCGAGCTTTTCATCTATACAATCATTACTTAACTTCTACGCCAGCTCCAACTTCTTCAAGTTTAGCTTTAAGTTCTTCAGCTTCCTCTTTAGAAATACCTTCTTTAAGAGCTTTAGGAGTGTTATCAACCATTTCTTTCGCTTCTTTAAGGCCAAGACCTGTGATTTCACGAACAACTTTGATAACCTTGATTTTTTGAGATCCAGCGCTCTCAAGGATTACGTCGAATTCAGTTTGTTCTGCAGCAGCGTCAGCGCCACCAGCAGCAGCAGCTACAGGTGCAGCAGCAGTTACTCCGAATTCTTCTTCGATTGCTTTAACTAGATCATTTAGTTCAAGAACTGACATTTCTTTAATCGCGTCAATGATTTGCTCTTTACTCATTTTAAATTTCCTCCTTGTGGTGTTTGCTTAATTTTTTATTTAAACGACTTGCTTTAGCTTACGCGCCTTGCTCTTCTTTTTGATCTGCAACGGCTTTGGTTGCCAACGCAAAGTTGCGCATTGGTGCTTGTAGCACGCTGAGTAGCATAGAAAGAAGTCCTTCGCGGTTTGGAAGTTCAGCGATTGCTTTAACATCCTCAACTGAAGTGATTGTTCCTTCGATGACACCCGTTTTGATTTCAAGTGCTTCATGTTCTTTAGCGAAGCTGTTAAGGATCTTTGCAGGTGCAACTACTTCTTCTGTACTGAACGCGATTGCGTTAGGACCAGTTAAGAATTCGTTTAACCCTTCAAGACCAGCTTCTTCTGCCGCACGACGTACCATAGTGTTTTTGTACACTTTGAACTCAATGCCAGCTTCACGAAGTTGTTTACGAAGCTCAGTTACTTCGGAAACGTCTAGGCCACGGTAATCTACAACGATTGTAGATACACTGTTTTTTAGTTTGTCAGAGATTTCTCCAACGATGTGTTTCTTTTGATCTAGAATGCTGCTCATCATTACACCTCCTGTAGATTGACTGATGAACATTTATACCGTCATCCAATAAAAAATGCCCTTATATCAAGGTAGACATAAGGGCATTGCAAACGCGCTATAAGCGGTTATTTTATCGCAATTACCTCGGCAGGACATTAAGCTCGGGATGAGCACCTACTGTCTACGGTACAAATGTATTCGTTTTTTTAACAACAGAACTAATTATAATCACTAGTTCCTAGTAAGTCAATACCAAATTATGCCTTAACTGCGAAAGAGGAAGGATCGACTTTAACGCCAGGTCCCATTGTAGAAGTGACAGAAACGTTCTTCATGTAAGTTCCTTTTGCAGCAGCAGGTTTAACTTTAAGCATTGTTTCATACATTGTAGCAAAGTTTTCAACAAGCTTTTCGTTGTCGAATGAAACCTTTCCAACAGGAACGTGTACGTTACCTGATTTGTCAGCACGGTATTCTACTTTACCAGCTTTGATCTCATTGACAGCTTTTGTTACGTCAAATGTAACTGTACCAGTTTTAGGGTTTGGCATTAAACCTTTAGGTCCTAATACGCGACCAAGTTTACCAACTTCACCCATCATGTCTGGAGTTGCTACGATTACATCAAACTCAAACCAGCCTTGGTTGATTTTGTTGATAAGGTCTGCATCACCTACGAAATCAGCGCCAGCAGCTTCTGCTTCTTTAGCTTTATCGCCTTTAGCGAACACAAGAACCTTTTGAGTTTTACCAGTTCCGTGTGGAAGTACAACTGCTCCACGGATTTGCTGGTCATTCTTACGAGTATCTACACCTAAGCGGAACGCTACTTCGATCGTTGCGTCAAACTTAGCGAAGTTTGTTTTCTTAACCAGTTCGATTGCCTCTTCCACTGAATAAGCTGTAGTACGATCTACAAGCTTTTGAGCTTCAAGAAACTTTTTACCTTTTTTAGCCATTATAAATTTCCTCCTATATGTGGTTTTAGCGGAATAACCTCCCACGAAATAAGGTTGCGAGTGAAACGTACATTTCATCATCGCAACCTCGTTCAACAGGAACCTTTTTGCCGAAGCAGGGATTAGTCTTCGATGACGATACCCATGCTGCGCGCAGTTCCTTCTACCATGCGCATAGCTGATTCTACACTAGCTGCATTTAAGTCAGGCATTTTTGTTTCAGCAATTTCACGTACTTTGTCGCGTTTAAGTGTTGCCACTTTCTTGCTGTTTGGTTCGCCTGAACCAGACTCGATACCTGCAGCTTTCTTAAGAAGAACAGCAGCGGGTGGAGTTTTTGTGATGAATGTAAATGAACGGTCTTCAAATACCGTAATTTCAACAGGGATGATTAAGCCAGCTTGATCTGCTGTACGAGCATTGAATTCCTTACAGAATCCCATGATGTTAACACCTGCTTGACCTAGTGCAGGACCAACTGGTGGAGCTGGATTAGCTTTACCGGCAGGAATCTGCAATTTAACCATTTTTATAACTTTTTTAGCCACGAGACACACCTCCTTAAGTCCGTGATGTGGTTATTGGGTATTTCACCCTCCCACTCAATGTAAAAAATGTCTTTATCAACATAAAGAACGTCTATTAGTTTCAGTATCTCTTTGTGGAGACGCACTGACTTATGAAATAGTATCATTTTTTCAGAATGATTTCAAGTTCTTTTCCATTATAATTTATCAATTTGGGAGAAATCCAGTTCTACCGGGGTATCTCTACCAAACATATTCACATGGACTTTCACTTTCGCTTTCGCATTATCAATCTCTTCGATCGAGCCAGTAAAGTTCGCAAACGGACCTTCGTTCACTTTCACCGTTTCTCCTAATTCGAAGTCAATTTCTACCTTTTTCTCTGTCATGCCCATTTGCTTCAGAAGATTTGTCACTTCTTCAGGCAATAACGGAGTCGGCTTAGAACCAGAACCTGATGAACCGACGAATCCAGTCACTCCAGGTGTGTTACGGACTACATACCAGGAATCATCCGTCATGACGATTTCGACAATCACGTAACCAGGAAATACTTTCTTCTTTATCACTTTCTTCTTACCGTTCTTGAAATCTGTCTCTTCTTCTTCAGGCACGATCACGCGGAAGATTTTGTCTTGCATCCCCATTGATTCTACACGTTTCTCAAGGTTTGCTTTAACCTTATTCTCGTATCCTGAATAAGTATGAACTACGTACCAATTCTTCTCCATCTTATAGGACTAAACGTCCGTCCCTCCTCACTAATCAAGAATACTCATTCGCCTTTTTTCTCCAAATGAAAAAACCCGTAAAAAGATAACGGGCTCTAAGGTCATGTACTCTATTAACATTCATTATACCATGCTTTCACGGTATATATACAATTAATTCTATGTTTCTCTTACTTAGAACCAATGATCAATCGCATAAGTTCTGAGATGCCCAGGTCAATTACAGCAAAGAAAAGGGCAACGAATACCACTGTCGTAATAACCGTGATCGTATAGCGTGTTAACTCTTTACGTTTTGGCCAGCTGACCTTTCTCATTTCCGATGCAACATTGCGAAAGAATTTAAACATCCGTTAGTAACCTCCAACTAATATCAATACGCAAGACTTCTACACTATTTAGTCTCTTTGTGTAGGGTGTGAGCATTACATGTATTGCAGAATTTCTTTAATTCTAATCGTACAGCCTGGTTCCGATTACCCGGCACCGAATAATTCCTGGAACCGCAAACCGTACAAGCAAGTATTAATTTAGTAGTCATATATTCCACCTATACTATACATAGTAAGTCCTATCAAAAATAACACGACCACCAATTTGTGTCAATATGACTTTACATCGTTATTTCGCGGACTTCCAGGTAGCGTTCGAGCTTCCGTTTCACCCGCTGCAATGCGTTGTCGATGGACTTTACATGACGGTTCAATTCTTCCGATATCTCCTGATAGGATTGCCCGTCCAGATAGAGGGCCAGTACTTTCCTTTCAAGATCACTCAATAACTGTGCCATCTTGTCTTCCATATTGTCGAATTCTTCACGATTGATAATTAGCGCTTCCGGATCCATTACTTTCGCACCTGATATGACATCTAACAGCGTACGGTCCGACTCGTCATCATAAATGGGCTTATCTAATGAAACATACGAATTGAGCGGAATATGCTTCTGTCTGGTGGCTGTCTTAATGGCCGTAATGATTTGTCTCGTGATACATAATTCTGCAAACGCTTTAAAAGAAGTCAGCTTGTCCTCTTTGTAATCCCGGATTGCTTTATACAATCCAATCATACCTTCCTGGACGATATCTTCCTTGTCAGCCCCGATTAAAAAATACGACCGGGCTTTTGCTCTTACAAAATTACGGTACTTTTTTATCAAAAAATCTAACGCTTCGCTGTGACCCTGATGGACGGCTTCTATGATCTGTTCATCATCCATGCCTTCTAACCGATTATCAAATGCTTCTGTCCTGGTGATATTGCTCACACGCATCCCCCCGAGCAAAACAATAGATAGAAATATTATACATGACAGAAAATTCAATCGTCAACCTATCATTGTTCCCCACGGCGCCATTTTTCAAAAATTTCAGCAACTTCTTCAGACAATTGAATCTTTGATGCCGGCCTTTTCTCACTCGAATCCCGCACTTTCCGTTCGATCTTTTTTTCGATGACTTTCACCTCTGTCAATAGCTCCCTCGCTGATTTACGAAGGGCCCCCTGACCAAAAATCGCCCATTGCTCTGTAAAATCCGATGTTGCTACATGAATCTGGGTCTTAATATTATTTAACTCAATGGCTAATTTTTCAATTCGTTCATCAGCTGTTTCATTTTCTCTCGTAAAAAGCACTTCAACTTTGTAATTTTGGTACTTACGGGCAATCCCCTGTACGTAATAGGCATCAAACACGACAATAACACGGTAGCCCGTATACCCCTGATATTCTGCCATCAGTTCCACCAGACGATCTCTTGCTGCGGCTAAATCCTTCTGCTTCAACTCATTTAATTCTGACCAGGCACCGATTATGTTATAGCCATCCACAAGGAGAATATCCATTTCCCCTATTCTCCCAATGGGTGGCGTTTACGGTATACCTCATACATTAAGATACTAGCTGCCACCGAAGCGTTTAGTGATGTAACATGACCGATCATAGGCAACTGGACTAGGAAATCACATTTATCCCTTAATATTCGGCTCATCCCTTTTCCTTCACTTCCGATGATTAAGCCGATAGGCAGCGTGCCGTCCAGCTGACGAAAATCCTGCTTACCTTTTGCATCCGTCCCGGCTACCCACACTCCACGCTCTTTCAGTTCATCCACCGCTCTGGATAGATTGGTCACACGTGCCACGGGAATATGCTCAATGGCACCAGTGGACGCTTTTGCAACTGTAGACGTAAGTCCAACCGCCCTTCTCTTCGGGATGATGATTCCGTGGGCACCGGCCGCATCCGCCGTTCTCATGATGGACCCCAGATTATGCGGGTCCTCCAATTCATCCAGGATCAGAATAAAAGGATCTTCCCCTTTTTGTTCCGCCCTTTGGAATAAATCATCTATTTCTGCGTATTGATAAGCAGCTACAGAAGCGACAACCCCCTGGTGATTTTCTGCTACCATCTGCTCAATCTTCTTTTTAGGGACGTATTGAACCATTACGTTCGATTCTTTGGCAAGTCCAACGATTTGCTGGATGGAGCCTTTCTGTGACCCTTCCGCAATCCATATCTTATTGATATCCCGACCGGACTTTAATGCTTCCATAACGGGATTTCTTCCTCCGATAAAATCTTTGCTCATTGCTGCTCCTCCTTTCCTGCCTGGGCTTGTTCAAAAATAATCTTCAATAGTTCCTCTAACCGTTCCGTCCGATTAAGTAAAAACAAATATCCAATAAGAGCCTCAAATGCAGTGCTATGTTTATACGTCTGTACATCCGTGTTTTTAGGGGTCGTCCCGGACTTGGCATTTCGCCCCCGCTTCACAATCGTGATTTCTTCTTCGGTTAATAGATCTTGATCAAATAGTGTACGTAGGATGGCGGCCTGGGCTTTAGCGGAAACATACTTCGTCGCGGCCCTGTGCAGCTGATTCGGTTTGATCTTCCCCTTGGTTAGCAGGAGCTGCCGTACATATGTTTCATATACAGCATCCCCCATATAAGCAAGTGCAAGCGCGTTGATTTGTTTCGCATCGATTTGTTCATTTATCTCGTGCAGCATCAAGATCCTCTTTTCCAGCGGGTGCCTTGAGGGGTATCTTCCAGGATGATATCCATATCCTTCAATGCATCCCGTATTTCATCCGCTAATTGGAAGTTCCGGTCTTTACGCGCTTGAATACGTTTTTCGATCAGTTCTTCCACTTCTTCGTCCAGGAGTCCCGCGTCCTGAAGGGTCAGACCCAGCACAGAGAAGAAATCTTCGAATTGTTGTAAGAACCCGTCTATCACTTCTGCTGACGTATTCTTCTCCATCAGGTAATAGTTCGCTTGTCTGGATAGTTCGAATAGGATGGAGATGGCATTGGCTGTATTAAAATCATCATCCATATCCGTGATGAATTGAGCTTTCAACCCGGCGATTTTGTCCAGCCATTCCTGGTTGTTTTCCGTTAAGTTCGTGCTTGATTCCTTGCGATGCTTCAAGTTTTCATATGCTGTCTTAATCCGGTCTAAAGAGGTCGCTGCTTGCTGGAGAAGCTCTAAATTATAATTGATTGGGTGACGATAATGAACCGACAGCATAAAGAAACGGAGTACCTGGGGATCCTGTTCTTTAATGATATCGTGAACCAACACGAAATTACCGAGTGATTTTGACATCTTCTCATTATCGATATTGATGTACCCATTATGCATCCAGTACTTTGCGAATGTCTTGCCTGTAAGGGCCTCTGATTGTGCAATTTCATTCTCGTGATGAGGGAAAGTCAGATCCTGTCCCCCGGCATGGATATCGATGGTATCTCCCAAGTAGCGCTTGGCCATGGCAGAGCATTCGATATGCCAGCCCGGACGTCCTTCACCCCACGGGCTTTCCCAGGAGATTTCACCTTTCTTAGCCGCTTTCCATAGGACGAAATCAAGGGCATCCTCTTTCTTATCCCCCACATCGATACGGGCGCCTGACTTTAGTTCATCAATCGGTTGATGAGAAAGTTTGCCGTATCCATCAAACTTTCTTGTACGATAGTAAACGTCTCCCTGAGATTCATAGGCAAACCCTTTCTCCACAAGAGCTGCGATAAAGTCAACAATCGTATCGATATTATCCGTTACAGTCGGATGAACATCGGCTTTCTTGCACCCAAGGGCCCCCGTATCTTCGAAGTAAGCATCGATGAAACGCTTTGCAATCGTGGGGACATCTTCTCCCAATTCCTTAGCCGCTTTAATTAATTTATCATCTACATCCGTGAAGTTAGAGACAAATTGGACATCATAACCCCTGTATTCCAGATAACGTCTAACCGTGTCAAACACAATGGCAGGCCGGGCATTTCCTATATGGATATAATTATAAACCGTCGGCCCGCACACATACATTTTGACCTTACCCTCTTCCAGGGGTTTAAATTCCTCTTTTTTCCTTGTCAGTGTGTTATATAAATGAATCGTCAAGATGATCGACTCCTTCCCTCATATTCCCTTAATAGTGATTTCAACTCATTCACTTCTTTTTCAAGATGTTTCATACGATCATTCATCGGATCAGGCAGATCACAGTGATTCAGATCTTTCTTTATCTTTACTCCGTCCTGAATGACGACCTTCCCGGGGATACCGACTACGGTCGAGTTTGGGGGGACATCTTTTAAGACGACAGACCCTGCCCCTACCTTAGAATTTTCCCCAACTACGATGGATCCTAATACTTTTGCACCCGTTGCGATAAGGGCATTATCCTGAATGGTAGGATGGCGCTTCCCCTTTTCCTTCCCGGTCCCCCCGAGGGTGACCCCTTGGAAGAGGGTAACATTATCTCCGATTTCACACGTCTCACCAATCACCACGCCCATGCCATGATCAATGAAAAAACGACGGCCGATCTTAGCTCCTGGATGAATCTCCACTCCTGTAAAGAAGCGGCTGACCTGTGAAATGACCCGTGCAATAAAAAAGAATTTACGTTTAAAAAATGCGTGAGCAATGCGGTGGGCCCAAATAGCATGAAGACCCGAATACGTAAGGATGACCTCAATATAATTCCTCGCAGCTGGATCCTGATCAAAGACGACATCTATATCTTCCTTGAACGACTTAAACATTGATCCATCCCCCTTCCTTTTTAAAAATGCAAGCTATTACCAATAAAAAAACGCCTCTGTCAATAAAATGACAGAGACGCAAAGGCAGCGCGGTTCCACTCTGATTGAGAAGACATTCCTTCTCCAACTCGAATCCTGTTAACGGTAGGATGCCGCCTTTACCTACTATATTTCAGTAACGGGCTCAGAGGTGCATTTCAGAAATGGAGGGGCTTAAACCACTTTCAGCCGGTGATGGTTCTCTCTACTAAGCATCCTTTTCTTACTTCTCCTCATCAACGCGATATCATTTAATGTGATACTCTTACTATATTACAAACCCTTCAAAATGTTAACCTAAAAGTCTTTGAAGACGATGTTTAACGGTATCTTTCCCTAAAAGCTCGATGGCATTCGGAAGCTCCGGACCATGAGTTTGGCCCGTTACCGCTACGCGGATCGGCATGAACAGCTTCTTCCCTTTATGACCAGTCGATTTTTGGACAGCTTTGATGGACGATTTGATTTCTGCCGCTTCGTAATTTTCCAGGGCTTCGATCTCATTCAAGAAAGCCTGAAGAACTTCAGGTACCTGCTCTTCTTCAAGTACTGCCTTCGCCTCTTCGTCATATTCCAGATCTGTCTTGAAGAACATGTCAGAAAGCTCGACAATTTCAGCACCAAAGCTCATCTGCTCCTGGTATAAAGAAATGACACGGCTTGCCCACTCACGTTTTTCGGCAGACATATCACTGTCCAATTTACCGGCACTGATTAGATGAGGAAGGGATAACTCCACGACCTGCTCTAATTCTAGGTTCTTCATGTATTGATTGTTCATCCATGTAAGCTTTTGATTATCGAACAGTGCTGATGAAGTGGATAGACGTTCAGGATCAAAGATTTCAATAAACTCTTCTCTCGAGAACAGCTCCTCCTCCCCTTTTGGAGACCAGCCGAGGAGCCCAATGAAATTGAATAGGGCTTCAGGCAAATAACCAAGGGCTTCGTATTGCTCAATGAACTGAATGATGCTTTCATCCCGCTTACTCAGCTTCTTACGGCTTTCATTGACAATCAATGTCATGTGTCCGTAAACAGGCGCTTCCCATCCAAGAGCTTCAAAAATCATCAGCTGCTTCGGTGTATTGGAAATATGATCTTCCCCGCGGAGAACGTGCGTGATTTTCATTAAATAATCATCGACTGCAACAGCAAAGTTATAGGTTGGTGTACCATCCTTCTTCGCAATGACAAAATCACCGATGCCATCGGATTCAAATGCTACATCTTCTTTCACAATATCATTGAAAGTATATACATTCCCTGCAGGAACACGGAAGCGAATGCTCGGCTTGCGGCCTTCTGCTGCCAGTTTCTCTTGTTCCTCTTCCGTCAGGTTGCGGCATTTCCCTGAATAGCGGGGCATTTGACCTGATGCTGACTGAGCTTCACGTTCCGCTTCCAGCTCTTCCTCCGTACAGTAACACTTATAAGCCTTTCCGCTTTCTAACAGCTCATGTAAATACTGCTCATAAATATGATTACGCTCGGATTGTCGGTAAGGACCGTATTCACCAGGCTTATCTGTGCTTTCATCCCAATCGATTCCCAGCCACTGAAGATATTTAAGCTGACTTTCTTCTCCACCTTCGATATTTCGTTTCTTATCCGTGTCTTCAATACGGATGATGAATTTCCCTCCTACGCTGCGGGCGTAAAGATAATTAAATAGAGCGGTTCTTGCATTTCCAATATGTAAATGACCCGTTGGACTTGGGGCATAACGGACGCGTACTTCCTGTGTCATTTGTATTTCCTCCTCTTATGATTCCTGCTTTAAAGTCTAAGACCTATTTTAACACCGTTAAGTATGGGAATAAAGCGAATTTATCCCCTACTTCTTTTTAATCAAAATGGTGGTCTGTGCGGCAATCCCTTCGCCTCTTCCAGTGAATCCAAGCTTCTCAGAAGTGGTGGCCTTCACATTTACCTCCGCAATATCTGCTTCTAGTAATGTTGCAATGCTTTGTCTCATTTCGTCGATATATGGAGCCATCTTAGGCTTCTGGGCAATGATCGTGCAATCGATATTCCCCAATTCATAGCCTTCCTCTTTCACGAGAGCCCATACATGCTGTAGCAGCTTTGCTGAATCTGCATCCTTGAACTCTGGATCCGTATCCGGAAAGTGCTTCCCGATATCCCCCGCCGCTATGGAACCCAGACACGCATCCGCTACCGCATGCAACAATACATCTGCATCCGAATGACCTAATAACCCTTTTTCATAAGGAATCGTAATACCTCCCATGATAAGGGGCCTTCCTTCCACTAGTTGATGAACATCAAATCCTTGTCCAATCCTAAACATGTTTCTCTCCTCCACTCATTTCCTCTCGCTTCTTCAAGATAGCCTCGGCAAAATACAAATCCTCGGGAGTTGTCAGTTTGATATTGTCATAATCACTCTCAACGATAGCCACCTCTACATCTGATCTTTCTACGAGGGAAGAATCATCGGTACCGAGGAAACCATCCTGATCCGCTTCATTGTGTGCCCTTTTCAAAACAGAAACACGAAAAGCTTGTGGGGTTTGGACCATCCACAAGCTTGAGCGTTCAATCGTTTCCTCGACCTCTCCATCCAGTACTTTTTTAATCGTATCTTTAACGGGGACGGCCGCAATGGCAGCCCCTGTTGAATATGTCTTTTCTACTAATTGGTGAATCGTGGATTCTTTAATAAAAGGTCTTGCTCCGTCATGTACCAGAACAATTCCGTGATCAACCTCAAGCAATGCATTATATACACTATGCTGTCTTTCTTCGCCACCATCCACGAGCTTGACCACCTTCTTAATGCCAAAGCGATCCAATAGGCCTTCAAACACCTTTCGCTCAGATGGGTGAATCGCTAAATAGATACCTTTACAACGGCTGTCATGTTCAAACACTCGCAATGTATGAATAATCACCGGACAACCCTTAAGCTCAAGGAAGAGCTTGTTTCTGTCCGCTTTCATTCGTTTCCCCTGCCCTGCAGCCGGAATGACAACTTCATATTCCATAGAATTACTCCTTTAACACACAAGTATTACTCACATTATACCTTACTGAATCAAAGGAGTCAGGGCAAAAAAGTGTTATAGTGCTTTTTCCAATTGCTTCGGTTTCGCAAAGATCATCCGGCCTGCCGACGTTTGAAGAACGGATGTCACGAGTACATCGATATACTTACCGATGTAATTGCGGCCTTCTTCCACGACGATCATCGTGCCATCATCCAGGTATGCAATCCCCTGGTTATGCTCTTTCCCGTCTTTAATCACTTGGACCTTCAACTCTTCGCCAGGTAATACCACCGGCTTGACGGCATTGGCCAAATCGTTGATATTCAGAACCTGTACACCTTGAAGGTCACACACTTTATTCAAGTTGAAATCATTCGTTACAACGATTCCATTCGTCAGCTTCGCTAATTTTACAAGCTTCGAATCCACTTCCTGGATTTCTTCAAAGTCACCTTCATAAATCTGAACCTCGACAGGAAGCTCCTTTTGAATCCTATTCAGGATATCAAGCCCGCGTCGTCCGCGGTTTCGCTTCAATACATCGGAAGAATCCGCGATATGCTGGAGCTCCTCCAGTACGAATTGCGGAATCACAACAATGCCTTCCAAAAATCCTGTTTGGCAGATGTCCGCGATACGGCCGTCAATGATAACGCTCGTATCCAATATCTTGAGGGTCTTCACGCCTTCTTCATCAAGGTCCTCGTCCGCCCCTTTTTTCTTACCACGATTCCCCGTGCCGAATAGACCAACCAGTTCATCCCTTTTCTTAAACCCGACCTGGAACCCTAAATATCCAAGAAGCAGCGTTAATAGAATAGGAACCACCGTGTTGACAATCGGGATCTCCATCTGATTGAACGGGATCCCAAATAAATACGCAACAAACAGACCGATAATCAGGCCTAAACTACCAAATAGCAAATCCGTTACCGGTGCCTTAACCAAGCTATCTTCAAACCACTTGACGAAATTGACGACATACTCGACTGCCCAAAACGTAAGAATATAAAAAATAATGGCACCAAATATAGCAGTCATATAAGGGTTATTTATTAAAGGAATGTCCGATAGATTTATGACGGTAAATAATTCGGGAAGTAGAAATATTCCCAGTGTTCCTCCAACGATAAGGAAGCACGCTTGCACGATTCTTTTTAACATTCCCTCACCTCCTCCTACTCATTATAAACAATTTACTATTTTTGAAACGTATGAGCCTTGAAAATTTGAAATTTAATACTGTAGAAGCGTTTTTGATACACTTATCCCATATTACCAGCTTCCTTAAGTGAAGGCTAACACGTCTTAAATAAGCTGTCAATTTTTTGAAAACGCTACAATCATGCCATATATGGCAAATGCAGGACTCTTTACCTACAGCTGTCGATCTGCAAACGTCTGTTCTTTGATCAGTTTTAATCCCTCTTTGATTTTCCTTGCCCTTACTTCACCGATTCCTTCCACTTCGTCCAGGTCATCCACTGACGCACTTACGACATGAGGGAGGGTTTCAAATCTTGTAATAAGGTTTTCAATGATTACAATCGGTAACCGGGGGATTTTATTCAATACGCGGTATCCTCTTGGATAGATGGCATCATCGTGATGGACATACCCGTGATAGCCCAATAATTTTAATAGGACATTATCCTCTAATACTTCGGAATGAACCAGTTCCTGAAACTTATAGAGAAGGTCAAACGGCTTAATATTTCTTTCCTGTGAGTAGTCCCTGATGATGAGCATGGCTTCATCTTCGATATCCGCCAACAATTCATTCATCTGAAGGCGGATCAACCTGCCTTCGACACCAAGCTCGCTTAAATAAGTCAACAACTCGTTCTTGATGCGCAGAACCATTTCGAACCGGTGAAGAACCTGCAGCAGGTCACTCTGGGTGACAAGCTCTTCAAACTCCAGTACCGATAAATTAGAAATACTCTGATCAAGGACCACTTTATACTTCTCCAAGGTTTGAATCGCCTGATTGGCCTTCGTCAAGATGACAGAGATATCCTTCAGGGCATATCGGAAGTTTCCCTGATACAGGGTAATGACGTTTCTCCGTTGAGAGATGGCGATGACAAGGGCATTGGTCTGTCTCGCAACCCGCTCCGCTGTACGGTGCCTCATCCCGGTTTCCGTGGAAGGGACGTACACATCGGGAGCCAGCTGTGCGTTGGCCAAGATAATCTTCGTCCCCGCTTCGTTCAGAATGATGGCCCCGTCCATTTTAGCCAATTCATAAAGGTAACTCGGAGAGAATACACAATTAATATGAAATCCCCCGTCCAATACAGACTTCACCTTATCGTTGTATCCAACGACGATCAGTCCGCCCGTATTGGCCCTCAGCACATTATCAATGCCATCCCTGATCGGGGCACCTGGAGCAACGAATTGTAATATATCAGACATGGACTTATCTCTTGCCTTCTTATCTTCCATTTCCTATCCTCCTAAAATAATTGACAGCGCTTCGTTAATATTGGATACTCCTGTGACCTCTATCTCTGAAGGCGGCTGCCACCCACTTAAGTTATTTTGGGGAATAATCACTCGTTTAAATCCTAACTTAGCCGCTTCCTGTACACGTTGCTCAATTCTGGATACCCTTCTGATCTCACCTGTTAAACCGACTTCACCAATGATGCAATCGTGGGCGCTGGACGCTCTATCCCGAAAGCTCGAGGCAATACTTGCAGCGACGGCCAAATCAATCGCCGGCTCATCAAGCTTCACCCCGCCTGCCACTTTCAAATAAGCATCCTGCTGCTGTAAAAGCATCCCGGCACGCTTCTCCAACACGGCCATAATCAGTGAAACCCGGCTGTGATCGATCCCGGTCGCCATCCTTCGGGGATTGTTGAAGCTGGTGGGTGTCACAAGTGCTTGAATCTCCACAAGAACCGGTCTTGTACCCTCCATTGACGCAACCACCGTGGAACCGGCAGCACCTTGTGAGCGCTCCTCCAAGAAGATCTCAGATGGGTTGGCCACTTCTTCCAAACCAAGCTCCTTCATTTCGAAAATCCCCATTTCATTCGTAGAACCGAAGCGATTCTTCACCGCTCTTAAAATACGATACGAATGATGACGCTCCCCTTCAAAATACAAAACGGTATCCACCATATGTTCCAACAACCGCGGCCCCGCAATCGATCCTTCCTTCGTAACATGCCCTACAATGAAAATCGCGATTCCCTTTGTTTTCCCGATCCGCATCAGTTCCGCCGTACATTCCCTTACCTGGGACACACTGCCGGGGGCAGACGTAACATCAGGATGAAAAACCGTTTGAATCGAGTCAATGATCACAAAATCCGGTGAGATTTGTTCAATCGTCTGATGAATCAATTCAAGATTCGTTTCCGCAAATATATATAAATCGTCCGATTTCACGCGTAATCGATCTGCACGAAGCTTCGTTTGCTTAATGGATTCCTCTCCGGAAATATATAAAACCTTCTGCTTCTGATCAGCCAGCTGAGCTGAAACCTGAAGCAACAAAGTCGATTTCCCTATCCCTGGGTCTCCCCCGATCAAGATGAGCGATCCCGGTACGACTCCACCACCAAGCACCCGATTCAGTTCCTTTGATTCAGTCAATACCCTCGGCTCCTGCTTCGTTTCAATGGAGATAAGTTTCTCTGCTTTAGACGGTACGCTGTTCTCTGAATGCATAAACGACGTGCGGGGCTTCTTGCCGGTCATTTCAACTTCTTCCACCATCGTATTCCACTCGTTACATCCCGGACATTTGCCCATCCACTTGGCAGACTCATATCCACAGGATGAACACACAAACTTTGTCTTTTTCTTTGCCAATCTATTCTTCCCCTCTTTTACTCTATTTGTACTCTTAACTATTCACGATAATACCATTTGGAATGATTGTATCGGTTTTATGTATCAGTTTCAATTTAAGACCCTCATAGAAAAGCGCAGGTGGCTTGGTAGGCCCGACAAGCATAAGGCGGGCTCGTTGAAAAGGCGGTCTTTGCCTTTTTGGCGAGATTGACTTATGACCTCGAGGGACTAGCCACCGGAGCTGGACAATCAGAAAAGCGGAACCGGCTTGGTAGGCCCGACAAGCTCTATTGGGAAAGCCCTTAAAGCATCCATTATGATAAAAGAGGTACACGAAAATCATATACGTGTACCTCTTTATCAGATTTACTATTATGTCGAAGTATTGGCTGCTTCTTCTTCTTTCACTTTTACAACAAACTCACTATCTTCTACATCAATGATGATATTCTGTCCTGTCAGCACCTTACCTCTCAGCAGTTCTTCTGACAATTTATCCTCTACATGTTTCTGGATGGCGCGACGCAGCGGCCGTGCCCCATATTCAGGGTCGAACCCTTCATCCGCAATTTTTTCTTTAGCTGCATGGGAAAGTTCTAAATGGATATCCTGCTCTTTCAATCGACTTGTCAATTGATTGGACATCAGGGTCACAATCTCTCTCAAATGGTCTTTTTCAAGAGAGTGGAATACGATGATTTCATCGATACGGTTCAGGAACTCAGGTCGGAAAGCACGTTTCAGTTCTTCCATGACCTTACCTTTCATATCTTTATAATCCTGTTTTCCATCCTGGATATTGAACCCTACGTATTTATTACTCTTAAGGGACTGGGCCCCTACATTCGATGTCATGATCAGGACAGTATTCCTGAAATCTACTGTTCTTCCTTTAGAATCTGTTAAACGTCCATCCTCTAATACTTGGAGAAGGATGTTAAATACATCCGGATGCGCTTTTTCAATCTCATCCAAAAGAACGACGGAATATGGTTTGCGGCGAACTTTTTCCGTTAACTGACCGCCTTCTTCATACCCTACATATCCTGGAGGGGAACCGACTAATCTGGACGTCGAATGCTTTTCCATGTACTCTGACATATCAATACGGATCATCGCATCTTCATCACCGAACATAGATTCCGCAAGGGCACGGGCCAATTCCGTTTTCCCGACACCGGTTGGTCCAAGGAAGATGAATGAACCGATTGGACGCTTCGGATCTTTCAGTCCGGCTCTTGCACGACGTACGGCTTTTGATACCGCAACGACTGCTTCCGACTGCCCGATGACTCTGGAATGAAGGATCTCCTCTAACTTGAGTAAACGATCCGTTTCCGTTTGAGCTAATTTCGATACCGGCACTCCCGTCCAGTTCGAAACAACTTTCGCAATATCTTCAACGGTCACTTCTGTGTTTTCCTGGCCTTGTTTTTCTTTCCAAGTGTTCTTTGTTTCTTCTAATTCTTCACGAAGCTTTTGCTCGGAATCCCTTAAAGAAGCAGCTTTTTCAAATTCCTGACTTTGTACGGCTGCATCTTTCTCTTTGCGGATCTCCTCAAGTTTGGCTTCCAACTCTTTCAGGTTTGGCGGGGTCGTATAAGAACGTAATCGCACCTTTGATCCGGCTTCATCAATTAGATCGATGGCTTTATCCGGTAGGAACCTGTCAGAAATATAACGATCTGACAACTTCACAGCCGCATCAATCGCTTCATCGGTAATCGATACACGATGATGAGCTTCATAACGATCACGAAGTCCCTTTAAGATCTGAATGGACTCTTCCGCTGTCGGCTCATTAACTTGAATCGGTTGGAAACGACGTTCCAGCGCAGCATCCTTTTCAATATATTTGCGGTACTCATCTAATGTTGTGGCACCGATACACTGTAATTCTCCACGGGCAAGGGATGGCTTCAAGATATTAGATGCATCGATCGCACCTTCCGCGCCGCCCGCACCGATCAGAGTATGAAGTTCATCGATGAAGAGGATGATGTTACCCGCCTGACGGATTTCATCCATGACTTTCTTCAATCGATCCTCGAATTCCCCACGGTATTTGGTACCAGCTACAACGGTCCCCATATCAAGGGTCATAACGCGCTTATCACGCAGGATTTCGGGCACTTCATTGGCAATGATCTGTTGTGCAAGACCTTCTGCAATCGCGGTCTTACCTACACCCGGCTCCCCTATTAATACAGGGTTGTTCTTCGTACGACGGCTAAGCACTTCAATGACGCGCTGAATCTCTTTACTGCGTCCGATGACCGGGTCCAGGCTGCCTTCACGGGCAATGGCCGTCAAGTCACGGGCTAAGCTGTCAAGAGTTGGCGTATTGGCATTTGCATTGCCGCCGCCCTGGTGGTTGCTGGAGTCATTGCTGCCAAGTAATTGCAATACTTGCTGTCTTGCTTTATTCAAGCTGACACCAAGATTACCAAGTACACGGGCAGCCACCCCTTCACCTTCACGAATCAATCCTAATAAAATATGTTCCGTTCCTACATATGAGTGACCCAGTTTACGGGCTTCATCCATGGAAAGTTCAATTACTTTCTTCGCACGAGGAGTGTAGTGAATTGTTTGGGATTTCTCGGTTCCTTTCCCGATCAACCCTTCCACTTCTTTTTGGATCTTTTCAGGGCTCAGTCCCAACGCCGTAAGTGCTTTGGCGGCAATCCCTTCACCTTCGCGGACAAGTCCTAATAAAATATGTTCAGTACCAATATTACTGTGCGATAAACGAATCGCTTCTTCTTGCGCTAATGCCAATACTTTTTGGGCTCTTTCTGTAAATCGACCAAACATCATATTATTTTTCCTCCTCACATGTATCTTTATCTAACTTAATTCGCTCCCGAATCAAAGAAGACCTTCTTATATCTCTTTCATTTGGTCTCAATGGACCTCCAGAATATTGTTGTAAAAAACCGGGTTGGGTTAAAATCATTAGTTCATTCAATATATTCTTAGATATTGCTTTGATGTATCCTAAATCAATTCCTAGCCTGACATCAGATAAGCACTTCGCTGCCTCCTTGGATTCAATGATCCTGCTATGCTCGAGAACCCCAAGAGAGCGGAAAATCCTATCTTCTAATTGTATGTTTGACGTTTGAACTAATGCGTTCCTTGCCGATTGTTCTTTCTCAATGATCTGCTTCACAACACTCAACAAGTCTTCTACGATATCTTCTTCCGACTTACCAAGTGTCGTTTGATTAGATATCTGAAAGATATTTCCCAGCGCCTCACTGCCTTCACCATATATCCCTCTTACCACTAAACCCAACTGATTGATGGCGGGAATGATACGGTTTAGTTGCTGTGTCAAGACAAGACCCGGTAAATGCATCATCACGGAAGCCCTAAGCCCGGTCCCTACATTAGTAGGGCAGGTCGTTAAATAGCCGTGCTTCTCGTCAAACGCAAAATCAAATTCACTTTCAAACCAGTCGTCGATTCCGTTGGCCCTCTGTAGAGCCTCCTTCAATTGCAAGCCTGGATATAAACACTGTATTCGAATATGATCCTCTTCGTTTACCATTATGCTAATATCTTCTTCACTTGATAATAGGACAGCCCCGTAATTCGTATCCTCCGCCAGGTTAGGGCTTATAAGGTGTTTCTCCATCAATACCCTCTTTTGGAGAGGTTGAATCTCGCTGGTAGGTAAAAATTCCAATTCACCTAAATCTTCAGGATATAATGGGAGCTTCTCCTTCACACGATCCACAATCTCTCTCGCTTCTTCAGAAGAATAAAGAGTGGAAAAACGGTAGTCCGTCAAATTTCTCGCGAGCCTCACCCGGGAACTGAGAACGATATCCGAATTAGGTCCCTCTTCACTCATCCACGAACTAACCGCATTGCTCAAAAACTTCTCCAGACTCATTCTTTCTCTCCTCCCTCAGGCTTGACATCTCTTTCCAGGGAGCGAATTTCGTCTCGAATCTCGGCTGCTTTTTCAAACTCTTCATCCGCAATCATCGTTTGCAATTCAGACTTCAATTGCTGAATCTTCTTTTTCATGTGGATGGCTCCGCCCATACGCTCCGGAACCTTCCCATGGTGTTCGACATTCCCACTATGAACACGCTTTAATAAAGGAGTCAATTCATCTTTAAACGTCTCATAGCAATGGGCGCAACCAAAGCGTCCCACATTAATGAATTGGTGAATCGTCATCTTACATTTCTTACACTGCAACACTTCTGTCTTAGGAATTTCTGTTTCTTTTGCCTGCTTAAATGCAGGAGCTATATTAAGAAGACCTGCCAATAGATTGTTCACAGAAAACCCAGGGGAAGAATCAAACATAAACATCTCACCCTTATCCTGGGCACATTGGTCACATAAATGAACCTCTGTCTTTTCCCCGTTTACCACCTTGGTAAAATGAAGGGTCGCAGGTCTTTCATTACACTCTTGACAAACCATCCCATTCACCTCTTTAACCCTTACTCATACTTCAATGTATCCAGCATGGCTCTAAGCATTCTTCCTCTCAGGACATCCCGTTCGGGTAAATCGACCATAATGACGGATCGGTCCATCACACTCAGCATGATCTTCGCTTCCCTTTCGGAAATGATCTCCTCTTCTACCAATCGAAAAACAATATCAGCTGCTGTATTCTGACTGATTGTCTGTGTAATCAGAGCCACTAACTGGTCGATCAAGTGAACTTGATCGTGGGCCTTCACCTTCATGATACGGATGTAGCCCCCGCCGCCACGTTTACTTTCTACTACATAGCCCCGCTCTATCGTGAACCGGGTATTGATTACATAATTAATTTGAGAAGGAACACATTGGAATTTATCAGCAATCTCGCTTCTTTTTATCTCGACTATCTCACTTTCACTCAGGTCTAACACATTCTTTAAATAACTTTCAATGATGTCGGATATGTTCCTCATCAAACCTCCTCCTCATTTTGACTTTGACTATATTTGACTATAATTATACAACCGCCTTTTAAACTTTGCAATTATGAAGTTTGACCTTAAAAGTTTTCCTGTTTAAGGAAAGTTTTAAACGTGAGAATGAAAGATTGTTGGATAGAATTTAGAAAATGGGGAATTGGGTGGGTTTGCGGAGTGGAGATGGTGGTGGTTGGGGGTGGGATTCAGATTGTGATTTGTATGAGGTTACTGATTTAGATGTTTGTGTTGGTTGAAAGTATTGATTATTAATTAATGAAAAGTGAAAAGAACTATAATTTTTTTATCAAAGGCGATCATTTATACGAATATGGCTGTTTTGCCTGGTGTAAGGAGTATGAATTTTTGAGGGTTTGGTCGTAATTGCGTTCTTTTCGAAGGTGATTGCGTCATTATTTAATTTTATGCGTCATTTTAAACCTTGATTGCTTCATTTCTTCGTTTATTGCTTTTTTTACCAATAAACCCCTTTTGCCAACTCACCCTTTATCCATTTACAACATACCAAAAAAGAGTAACTCACAATGAGCTACTCTTTTCTCTATTTGCCTGGCGACGTCCTACTCTCACAGGGGGAGATCCCCCAACTACCATCGGCGCTGAAGAGCTTAACTTC
>NZ_JAFKOH010000160.1 GCF_017303375.1 Bacillus sp. NTK074B
CATTCCGCCAGCACCCGGTTGATCGCTGCGTGCAGGTCGGGCGCGCTGTCGATCAGCGTGCCGTCCAGATCGAAGACGATCCTCATGCCGCCATCCTTTGCACCGAGGCGCGGATCGCCCGCATGTTGGCGCCGTAGGGCTCTGGGTTCTCGACCGAGCCGCCCTTGAACACCGCAGACCCCGCGACCAGCACATCCGCGCCGGCCGCCACGACCTTGGGCGCGGTCTCGGGCGTGACGCCGCCGTCGATCTCGATATGGAT
>NZ_JAFKOH010000161.1 GCF_017303375.1 Bacillus sp. NTK074B
GCGCATGCTGGGCGTGCCGCTTGCCGCCTTCACCGCCACCGCCGACGCAGCCACCCGCGACGAGATCGTGCACCGGCTGTTCGACGACGGCACGCCCGAGACCTTTCTGCGCGGTTTCGACCGGCCCAATATCCGTCTGGCCTTTGCCGCCAAGGACAATCCGCGCAAGCAGATCATGGCCTTCGCCGCCGCGCGCAAGGGCCAGTCGGGCATCGTCTATTGCGCCACCCGCGCGCGGACCGAAACGCTGGCGCGCGCGCTG
>NZ_JAFKOH010000162.1 GCF_017303375.1 Bacillus sp. NTK074B
GCCCGATGGTGACAAGGTTGCGCGACATGATATCCGCCGCGACTACCCGGCCCCCGGATTGCGCTGCGGCCTGAAGCTCGGCGGCGCCGATCAGCCGCGCCAGATCTTCGACACCGATGTTGAAAGACTGCCGATAGCGGTCGAGGATCGCGGTCAGGTCGTCCTCGGACAGCCCCAGCCGCTCGGTCGGGTTCCGATCTTCGGTGCCGTGCTTGCCGGGTGCGTCGAATTGCCGGAACGGATAGCGGCGCCCCGTCAGCCG
>NZ_JAFKOH010000163.1 GCF_017303375.1 Bacillus sp. NTK074B
TACATCACGCACACCTTTTTGAATCGTTTTCGGCGTAATACCATGCTCTTTATTGTAAGCCTCTTGTATACTACGACGACGCTGTGTTTCTTCAATCGCAATTCCCATCGATCTCGTTATACGATCTGCGTACATAATAACGCGGCCGTTTTCATTACGTGCTGCACGGCCAATTGTTTGAATTAATGAACGTTCTGAACGTAAGAACCCTTCCTTATCCGCATCTAATATCGCTACAAGCGATACTTCTGGAATATCTAAT
>NZ_JAFKOH010000164.1 GCF_017303375.1 Bacillus sp. NTK074B
ATGAAGGGCGAAGGCATGGCTTTCGCCGATATCGACGAAGTCGAGCACGCGCTCGCTTCGGGCGAAGTGCATCTGCACGCCAAGGTCACTGGCCGGATCCTGCAGATCGACGAAAGCGGCAACGAGGTCATCAAGCGCTATGAGACCACGCCGGGCCGTCTGCGTCTGGGCGGTCTTCTGCCGCTCAACGCCAAGGCGCCCTTCGAGCTGGTCAACCGCCTGCTGCGGAAGAAAGACGTGCAAAACGTCATCGACACCGTCT
>NZ_JAFKOH010000165.1 GCF_017303375.1 Bacillus sp. NTK074B
GCTGTGGCTTTTCTTGACCTCGATGAAGACGAAACCGTCCCCGTCGCGCATCACCAGATCGATCTCGCCGCCCTTGCCACGCCAGCGATGTTGCACCAGCGGGAAGCCGCGACGCTGGTAATCGCGCGCGACCTGTCCCTCGGCCGAGAGACCGGCATGATAGGACAGTGATCCGCTCATGATCCTTTGCCTTTCATTCATCCCCCTTCGCCAGCGCAAGCGCGCGCTGATAGACCTGCCGCCGCTTCAGGCCGGTGGCTTC
>NZ_JAFKOH010000166.1 GCF_017303375.1 Bacillus sp. NTK074B
TAAGATAGATCAAGTCACGGAAATTGCCGGGTCAACCCTTTGAGGTCATTTTTCCGGGGAAGGCCGGTCAACCGGCCCGCCGTCGCCCCGTGCGGACGCGTGCCCGCGCCAAGAAAAAAAGGTCCGGGCCGAAGCCCGGACCAGTCCAACAGGGAGGAGCGTGTCATGACCCCGACACGCAGGGGATGAGAAAACCCATGAAGCCACAATGACAGCGGGACGTTACCTTAGGGTAAACCGCTGCCCGCCTGAATCGGGCCTC
>NZ_JAFKOH010000167.1 GCF_017303375.1 Bacillus sp. NTK074B
TTCCTCCACAACCTGGCCATGGGGCAAATGGCACATCGTGTCGGGTGTTCCGGGTTCCAGAACGCCGCCCTGCTCGGTGCAATAGACCGAAGCGGGGTTCGCCATATCGAGAAGCGCGCCGGGGGCACGCTCGGCCTGCGGATCGGAGGCGGGAACACAGGCGCCAAGGAGACAAAGCGCAAGGACGGTGGCTGTGACAAGATGGATACGCATAGCGTCAGAGTCGCGTGAGTTCCCCCGCGGGTCAAGGTTCATCCGCCGC
>NZ_JAFKOH010000168.1 GCF_017303375.1 Bacillus sp. NTK074B
AGGGGCTGCCCTCGGTCATCGTGATGCCTGCGGATGCGCCGGCGATCAAGATCGAGAATACCCGCGCGCTGGGCGCCGAGGTGGTGCTTTATGACCGCGCCACCGAGGATCGCGACGAGATCGGGGCGCGGCTGGCGCGCGAGCGCGGCTTGTCTCTGGTTAAGCCCTTCGACATGGCCGAGGTGATTGCCGGGCAGGGGACGAGCGGGCTGGAAATCGCCGAACAGGCGGCCGAGGCGGGGATCGACCGCGCGCAGGTGCT
>NZ_JAFKOH010000169.1 GCF_017303375.1 Bacillus sp. NTK074B
ACGGCGGGTGCTAACGTCCGTCGTGAAAAGGGAAACAACCCAGACCTACAGCTAAGGTCCCCAAGTCATGGCTAAGTGGAAAACGATGTGGAAAGGCATAGACAGCCAGGAGGTTGGCTTAGAAGCAGCCATCCTTTAAAGAAAGCGTAATAGCTCACTGGTCGAGTCGGTCTGCGCGGAAGATTTAACGGGGCTAAGCCATGCACCGAAGCTTAGGGTGTGCACACACAGGTGTGTACGCGGTAGAGGAGCGTTCCGTAA
>NZ_JAFKOH010000016.1 GCF_017303375.1 Bacillus sp. NTK074B
TGAATAGCTCTTTAAAAATAAATCTAGAATTAACGTTGACGTATTGTCTTGTTTTGTTCAGTTTTCAAGGTTCAATGCAGCGCTTCGTTTGAAGCGACCCTTTAAATATTACATTATTAACTCGTTCAAGTCAATAACTTTTTTCAAAAAGTTTATCGTGTTGTTTGTCGCGTTTTGCGGCAACAGATAATACTATACCACCATCAATACACGTGCGCAAGAGTTTTATTGATTCTTTTTTGCCCATTGATCAATATCCGTCAATTAGCACTGTTTTCATTCACTTTACCGTAATGCCGACGAATAGAAAGAGAGTCTTTATTCCTAATGAGTGTCCTATTCCAGTAACTATCATGCTTCTTATTGTCATTCAAAAAAAAAAAAAAAAAAGCCGGGGGCTAGTGCCCGGCTGTCTTACAAATCTTATTAGTCACGGTGACGCATTAATGGGAATAGTAATACGTCGCGGATGGATGGAGAATTCGTTAACAGCATTACCAGTCTGTCGATACCGATTCCCAGTCCACCCGTTGGCGGCATTCCGTATTCCAATGCCTCGATGAAGTCATTATCCATCATGTGGGCTTCGTCGTTTCCTTCTTCTCTTTCTTTCAACTGTGCCTCGAAACGTTCTCTTTGATCGATCGGATCATTTAACTCAGTAAAAGCA
The DNA here is from genome assembly GCF_017303375.1 of Bacillus sp. NTK074B. Classification (GTDB taxonomy): domain Bacteria; phylum Bacillota; class Bacilli; order Bacillales; family Bacillaceae_B; genus Rossellomorea. The sequence goes on from NZ_JAFKOH010000016.1 coordinate 671, forward strand.
TTGGCATGTTCACGACCTACGATGAATAGTTCAAAGCGGTCCGTGAAGCGTGGGTCTTCATCGTTTTTCTTCGCAAGTGGAGAAATTTCCACTGGGTGCCCGTAGATGAAGGTAGGCTGGATCAGCTTATCTTCCACTTTTTGTTCGAAGAATTCATTGACCACATGGCCGTATTGCATATTGTCTTTAATTTCGATGCCGTGTTCTTTTGCAAGGGCACGTGCGTCTTCATCGGACATTTCTTTCCAGAAGTCTACACCTGTGTGCTCTTTAACCGCATCCACCATATGCAGGCGTGTCCATTCCGGCTCAAGATTAATTTCACTATCTCCGTACCGAACCGTGGTAGAACCGAATACATCTTTCGCAATATGAGCTACAAGATTTTCAGTAAGTGCCATGATATCACGGTAATCTGCATAGGCTTCGTAAAGCTCGATCATCGTAAACTCAGGGTTATGTCTTGTAGACACACCTTCATTACGGAATACTCGTCCGATTTCGTATACTTTTTCAAGTCCACCCACAATCAGGCGCTTTAAGTGTAGCTCGATTGCGATACGCATGAATAACGGCATATCAAGAGCGTTGTGATGTGTATTGAATGGACGGGCAGATGCCCCTCCTGCGATGGCATGCATCATTGGTGTTTCCACTTCTAGGTAGCCATTGTTATCCAAGTATCTTCTCATGGATTGGATGATACGGCTCCTGGCGATGAATGTTTCCTTGCTCTCCTGGCTTGTAATAAGGTCCAGGTAGCGTTGACGATAGCGTTGTTCTACGTCTTTTAAACCATGGAACTTTTCAGGTAGCGGGCGAAGTGCTTTCGTCAATAGGTGGAACTCTTTCGCTTTAACAGAAAGTTCTCCTACCTTCGTTTTGAATACCGTACCCGTAATCCCGACGATATCCCCAAGGTCTGCAGTGTTGAACAACTCATAGGCCTCTTCGCCGATTGCATCTTTACGGACATAGATTTGGACTTGTCCAGCCAGGTCCTGTAAATGTGCAAATCCTGCTTTTCCTTTTCCGCGTTTGGTCATGATGCGACCTGCGATGGTTACGTTAATATCTTTCTCTTCTAATTCTTCTTTAGAAAATCCATCGAATTGAGATTTGATCTCGGATGAACTGTGTGTACGATCATAACGTTTACCGAATGGATCCTGTCCTTTTTCACGGATGGCCTCCATTTTTTCGCGTCTGACTCGAAGCTGGTCATTGATTTCTTCGTGACTCATATGTTTCACTCCTATTCTATCTGCTTGCTTTACTAGACTAATACGATTATATACCATACTATTTTACACAATATCTATGTTTGTAACACCCCTAAAGTATGAGTTATTTCAGAAACCAAGGATCAGGGGTTGGAAAATGAATTGAAAAATCCAAAAAAGGCCGATCCAACCTGGTGACAGTGTCACGAATTGGTTCAAGCCTTTTCTAGGATAACATAAAAAGATATACAGGTGAATCAACCGGCATTCCATTGGCTTTACTGTCTGCGGCAAAGCTCTTACCCCCATATCTATTTCTGTATATTACTTGATTATGTCGATTCACTCGCTGCGCTCAGTTTCTTCCTTTGGGATAAGATCATGCAGTGGTATGTTCAACACCTCTGCTACATTCACTAAGAAATCCTCTTTCGGTATCCGGCTCCCTCTTTCTACTTCTCCAAGGACTGAAACGGAAATATCCAATTCCTTAGCCAAACCTTCCTGAGTATAGCCCTTTAGCTTTCTGAATGCACGAATGCGCCTTCCCCATTTATCTGTTTCCATAACCGAACTCCTTCTCTGTCAGGTATTTCGTCCAGAAATTCAACGAACGGGGCATTATAAGAGGGGTGCTCGATACGCGGAGCCACCTCTAATAACGGAATCAAGACGAATGCTCTTTCTTGCATCCTTGGATGAGGAACGAGAAGATGCTCTGATTCAATCATTAAGTGATTATAGAGTAGAATATCAAGGTCTATGATTCTCGGACCCCATTTGAACTCCCTTTCTCTTCCAAGGTCGATTTCCACCTGCAAGCACTGATGTAATAGAGTTTCTGGACTTAAACTGGTACGAATTTCGATGACCATATTTAAAAATTGATCTTGTTCTGTAAATCCTACGGGGTCTGTTTCATACATAGAGGATCGTTTCGTTACTTCTATCTTACCATGACTGCGTAAGATGTTTATGGCTTTTTCTAAATAACTCTGACGGTCCCCCATATTGGAACCAAGGGAAATATATGCAGTATTCATCCTATCGACTCCTATTAATCTCCACTGCCACCGATTGGTAATGACCAGGAATGGGCGGATCAGGCTTGATTAGTGTAATTTTACAACTCTTTACGACTTTGAATGTTTCAAGGATTCGGGAAGAGATGTCTTCAGCCACCGCTTCGACTAAATTCCTGGGTTCTCCCTCCACAACAGATTTGGTGATGGAGTAGATCTCCGCATAGTTGACGGAATCCTCAAGCTGATCGCTTTGGCCGGACTTCCTTAAATCTAAATGCAACTCTACACTAACACGAAAACGTTGTCCAAGTTTGTTTTCTTCCTGAAATACACCATGATAGCCGTAAAACTCCATCTCATTCAATAGAATCTTATCCATTCTTTTTCTCCTTCCCTACTAATGCGTCCATCATTTTCGCCATGCGTGCCATTTCTTTCACATCATGGATCCTCACGATTTGACAACCTTTTTGAATTCCGTAACATACCGTTGCTCCGGTGCCTTCCATTCGTTCCTCCACCGGCAGATCCAGCACATGACCGATGATAGACTTTCGTGACGTTCCCAAGAGCACAGGATATCCCAGTGAAACAAGGACATCCAGGTTTCTCATCATCTCTATGTTCAATTGTACTGTTTTGGCGAAGCCAATACCAGGATCCAGGATGATTTGGTCGTCTCTCACACCCGCTTCTTTTACCAGAAAGATGCTTTCTTGAAGGTCTTGTATGGCATCGCGGATAAAGTGGCTGTAATCCTGGTTGTCCCGGTTGTGCATGAGGATGATGGGGGCACCTGTTTCAGCAGCGACTTGTCCCATTTGAGGGTCTTTTTTCGCACCCCACACATCGTTTATGATGCTTGCCCCCGCTTCAAGGGCTTTTCGTGCCGTCTCAGCTTTATAGGTGTCGATGGAGATCGGGACGTTCACTTCTTGACTGATTGCCTCTATGATCGGTACGACCCGGGATATTTCTTCTTCAGCAGGTATGAACTTGTGCCCCGGACGGGTCGACTCCCCTCCTATATCGATGATGTCAGCACCCATTGCCACCATCTCTCTCGCACGATTCACAGCCCGTCCTGGCTCATTGAAGGATCCGCCGTCTGAAAACGAATCGGGAGTGATATTTAAAATCCCCATGATAAAGGTCTTGGAGGAAAAATCGAGTTCATATTTACCGCACTTCATTTCATCATTCCCCCTTTCTTAATTCCTCAATTGAATTCAAGTGTCGTTTGTATTTTTCGTACTGTTCATGAAAGAACCCGACATACTTTCCGTTTGCCCCCGGAAAGTGCGTAGAACCCAGCTTGTTAACCGGGATGATTTCTTGAACGGAATTTGTGAAAAATATTTCATCCGCTTTAAGTATGTCTACTTCTGCATACATCCCCACCCTTACTGGCATATTCAAAAAGCCGGAAAGAGCAAGTATGAACTGACGGGTAATGCCATTTAGTAGTCCGGTTTCCACCGATGGGGTACATAATTCTCCATCCTTTACCCAGAAGAGGTTGGAGGTGATACCCTCACAAAGATGTCCGTCTCCCGTCAAAAAGATCCCTTCTTTATCCATTGATGCCCCGATCTCCCTTTTAGCCGCCATATTGTTCAGGTAATGGTGGGATTTCAGGCGTTCTGACGTTTCAGGAGTGTTTCGCCTGATATTTAAGAACTCCCCTTCTTTTTCTTTTAACGGCTCTGAATGAGGTAAGGTCTTTTGAAACAAGATGACGGTTGCATCCTCATAAGGGCTGGTCTTTAACCCGATCTCCCCTGGGCCGCCAGAAACATTTAAACGGCAGTAAGCATCCTTGAGTCCGTTCTTATTTAACAGGTCCGTGATGATATGCCTGATCTTCTCCTCATCCAGGTCCGCCTCAATATTCATTTCCTTCATGCCGGCAGAAAGCCTCATCAAGTGATCCCTTAGCAAAAATGGATGGCCGTCATACGTACGAAACGTCTCAAATACCCCCATCCCGTACAGATACCCGTGATCAAAAGGAGAAATGACTGCTTCTGATACATGAACGATGTCTCCGTTTAAATATATATACATGGATTAGACCAACCCGACTTTTTTATATGCATTCAGGAAATTCAGTAGCAATCGTTTCCCTTGCTCCGTCATAATGGATTCGGGATGAAATTGCACTCCCTCGATGGGCAGGTACTTATGCCGGATCCCCATGATTTCCCCTTGTGCCGTTTGGGCTGAAATATCGAAGCATTCTGGCAGGGTTTCCCGTTTTACGATAAGGGAATGATATCTCGTTGCATTGAACCTCTCCGGCATTTCTTCAAAGATCGTCTTGCCATCATGTAATATCGGGGAGACCTTACCGTGCATGAACCGTTCAGCACGTACAACGTCCCCTCCAAACACCTGGGCAATCGACTGGTGACCGAGACAAACTCCGAAGATCGGAATCTTCCCGGCAAATGTCCGGATAGCCTCCAGACTGATACCCGCTTCGTTCGGGCTGCAAGGCCCTGGTGAAATCATCAGATAATCAGGGGATAAAGCTTCGATTTCATCAAGGGTGATCTCATCGTTTCGTTTGACGATCAGCTCTTCACCAAGCTCCCCTAGAAATTGCACGAGATTATAAGTGAATGAATCATAGTTATCAATCATAAGGATCATAGATTTTCTCCTTCGGCCATCGCCTTTGCTACCCACAGTGCCTTTGCTTTTTTTAGAGATTCTTTGTATTCATACGCCGGATTGGAATCGATCACGACCCCCGCTCCAGCCTGGATATGACCTTTTCCGTTTTTCACGAACATCGTCCTGATGACGATGTTCAATTCCATATCACCGTTCACACCGATCCAGCCTATGGAGCCAGTATAAATCCCTCGTCTGAGGGGTTCGAGCTCTTCGATGATTTCCATCGTCCTTACTTTAGGCGCGCCCGTGATCGTTCCCCCGGGGAAAACAGACCGGATCAAGTCGGCTCCCGTTTTGGTTTCGTCCAGAATTCCCCTTACATTGGACACGATATGCATGACGTGGGAATACTTTTCGATCACCATGAACTCATTCACTTCTACCGTCCCGTATTGGCACACTCTGCCCAGATCATTGCGTTCCAGGTCTACAAGCATGACATGCTCGGCTCTTTCTTTTTCATTGTTGATCAGCTCAAAGGCTAGTCTCTCATCCTCGTCAGCGTCCTTGCCCCGGGAGCGTGTACCGGCAATCGGCCTTGTGCTTACTTCCGTTCCTTTTTTCTTTACAAGAAGCTCCGGTGATCCGGATACAATTTGAAAATCAGGACTGTGAATATAACTCATATAAGGCGACGGATTTAATTCCCGAAGCTTTTGATAGACCACATAAGGCTCTACCTTCAACTGCTGAGACTGCCTGACGGATAGATTGACTTGAAAGACATCCCCCTCTGAGATATAAGACTGAATCTTCTTCACTGCCTCTGAGAATTCTTCCTCTTCCATCGAGACTTCCATTTCAGCCCGTTGGTGATGAACAGGAGGTTTCCCAGTCCCCTCCATAGATGAGAGGGCATCCATCCAAGAACCCGTCCACTGCGAAAGCCTCGTCTCAGCGAATTCCTTTCCTTCATCAGACAGAAGCATTGTCCACAGACAATGCTCCTCATGATCGAAGACCGCCCATTCATTCAAATAATAAAAGTAAAGGTCCGGTATTTCCAGGTCATCACGCCCCAAAGAAGGGAGTTTTTCAATCTTTCTTGCATAATCGTAGCTTATGAACCCGATCACACCGCCCTGAAAATCGGGGAGATCCCCCCTCCTTTCCATTCGAAGGGGTTCCATCCATTTCTCGAGCTCAATCAACGGATCTCCATTTATTATTTCTACTCGGGACGAGCCTTGCATTCGTAACCCTTCCGGCACACTTTGTAATATGACGTCAGGTCGTAGTCCGGCAACACTATATCGTCCACTCCGTCCACTTTCTAGCAAAACATGATGTGTCTCTTGGTGACTAAGCTGTTCATAAGCTGCAAAAAATTGCTCTTTAGTTGAATGGTTTTTGTGAAAATATAGGTGCTGCACTGGCCCCTCACACTCCTAATCTTTATCTCCCTTCATGATACATGAACTTACGCTTGGTTTCATCGTTAAAAAATTGAAATTCTTGAGGGCTCAACATAAAAAAACGGATCCTGAAATGTTTCAGGATCCGTAAATCGCATTCTTATTCTTCGTCAAACTGATAAAGGGGTGTGCTTAAATAGCGTTCTCCGTTACTTGGGATGATGGCGAGCACTTTTTTACCCTTCCCTAACTTCTTCGCCACTTCAAGGGCTGCAAAGATGGCTGCCCCGGAGGAAATACCGCCCAGGATTCCTTCTTCCTTGGCCGCTCTTCTTGCATAATCAAAGGCTGAATCTTTATCGACCTGTATGATATGGTCGTATAATTCCGTGTTTAAAATATCCGGAATGAATCCCGCACCGATTCCCTGAATTTTGTGAGGACCAGGCTTTCCTCCTGACAATACCGGGGAATCCGATGGCTCGACGGCGTATAGTTCAACGGATGGGTAATGCTTCTTCAAGACTTCACCCACTCCAGTAATCGTTCCGCCTGTACCGATCCCCGCAATGAAGGCATCCAGTTGATTGCCCATTTGCTCTACGATTTCTGGACCCGTTGTTTCCCGGTGGACTTTAGGGTTGGCCTCGTTTTTAAATTGTTGCGGCATAAAGTAGCCTTTCTCTTTCGCTAACTCTTCTGCTTTACGGATGGCTCCTCCCATTCCTTCAGCACCTGGCGTCAACACCAGTTCTGCACCATATGCGCGCAGCAGGTTTCGTCGTTCCATGCTCATTGTGTCCGGCATGACGAGCAACGAGCGGTACCCTTTAGCCGCAGCGACCATGGCCAAGCCGATTCCCGTGTTACCGCTCGTCGGTTCCACAATCGTATCTCCCGGTTTAATCGTTCCTGCCTCTTCGCCTGCTTCGATCATCGCAAGGGCGATGCGATCCTTTACAGAACTGCCCGGATTCATATATTCTAATTTCAAATAAACATCCGCACTGTTTTCATCTACTAATCGATTAAGCTTCACCACTGGAGTTTGACCTATTAATTCTGAAATTGAATTGGCTATCCTCACCGTTCATCACTCCTAATTCCAAGTAAATTTGTTGGTTTTAATAAAATGTAACAATATTCAATAAATTTGTCAACGATATTGCTTTCCCTTCCCTAAAGCTCCCATTTAACTCAAGCCGCTGGTCTCCTACTCTCTTCACTCACCTACATTTATATGCGTATGACACTTATCCTATGTTTCGATGAAATGGAAAGAACTATGTAAAAGGAGCTGACCAATTGTACGTCAGCTCCCCCTTTTCATTCATGCTTCCCGTAAAACCAATCGACTTTCAGTTCATCCCAAAATGATTCGGGTTTCAGCGGCGTTTCAACCTGTTCCAACGCAATCTGTCTGCGAATCTGTGATTTAACGTCTTTTAAAGAAAAATGCCTTTCCTTCAGGATATCGTCTACATAATAGATGACATACCCCTCTTCCTCTTGAACCGGCGATGTCCATTCACCTTGTGACAGAGGTTTCACTTCACCTTTCGCATCGTCTGAAAGAATATCCCCATCAAGTGGAACATATCCTATGTCTCCTCCTAAATGAGCGCTTTCCTCATCAATCGAGCGCTCAATGGCCAAAGCTTCAAAGTTTGACCCGGCATCCAGCTCATCAAGAACCTGGTCTGCTTCCGTACGATCAGCGACCTTCAGCTGTTTCAGCTTGTACATTTTAGGAATGGAATATTGGTCCTCATTTTGAGTGTAGAATTTCTCCAACTCTTTTTCAGGAATTTGAACATCCTTCGTAATAAGCTCTTCTAATAATAACTCAGATCGAATTTGCTTCTTTAACGTCTCTTCATCCTCGAAGTTCTCTTCGTCATACGCATTGTATACGGATTGGATTAGATAATATTCCTGCTCTACTTCTTTATTCGACACATCAATATCATATTTCTCCGCTAACTGGTCAACCACTTTTTGATTGATCATAGTCCTTAGCTCTTCTTTACCATGCTGCTGTTCAAGTGAATACAACCAATCCTCCCGGGTTACGGACTCTCCGCCAACCGAAGCCACGACTTCCGGGGTCCCGACTTTACCTGAAGACCAGTTCCACACAAGTGTGATCAGGTTGGTGACAAGGAGCACCCCGATAATACCCATGAGTACAGATCGTTTAATTCTCATTTCTCCCATTCTCCCTGGACGTGATTTATTACTCTGCGCTTGATTTCAGTTCTTCTAATTCCCCTTTTGAAAACACATACACTTCATTACAGAAGTGACAGCTTGCTTCCGCACTTCCATCTTCATCAATCATTTCCTGGATTTCCTGCTCGCCTAAGCTGATGATGGCATTTGAAAAGCGATCTTTGCTGCATTTGCACTTGAATTCCACCGGCATTGTTTCCAGTACTTTGACTTCCCCTTCTCCTAGCACCTCTTCCAATACCTCTTCAGGTGTAAGTCCTTTCTCGATCAATTTCGAGATTGGAGGGATCTTAGCCAAACGCTCTTCAATCTTCGTAATCGTTTCATCGTCTGTTCCAGGCATAAGCTGCAGGATGAATCCACCTGCTGCAAGGATGGTATTATCAGGGTTCACCAGTACTCCCACTCCCACAGAAGAAGGCACTTGTTCCGATGTGACGAAATAATACGTGAAGTCCTCTCCAAGTTCTCCTGAAACGATTGGAACCTGACCTGAGAAATGATCCCTCATGCCGATATCCTTTACAATCGATAATGTTCCGGTTGTGCCAACCGCACGTGCAACATCCAGCTTTCCGTGCTCGTTCAGATCGAAATGCACATGGGGATTGGTTACGTAACCTCTCACTTGCCCTTTGGCATTACTATCCACAAGGATGGCACCAATCGGGCCGCCACCTTCTACCTTTATCGTTAATTTGTTGTCACCTTTCAGCATAGCCCCCATCATCACTCCGGCACTGATGCTTCGGCCCAGCGCTGCTGATGCCGTTGGCCATGTATCATGTCTTCTTTGCGCCTCTCCTACTGTATCCGTGCTTTTTACCGCATAAGCACGTACCTGCCCGTCATAGGCTAATGCTTTCACTAAGTAATCGCTCATGGTTGAAGCTCCTTTCTTCTCAGCTCATATTTCTCTTGTAGATTAATTTCAACCCTTTTAATGTAAGGAATGGATCTACGACATCGATGCTGTTGGATTCCTTTGAGATCAGCGTCGCTAATCCTCCTGTTGCAATGACCGTTGGTTCTTTCTTACTTTGTGCTTTCATTCTTTGAACGATACCTTCGACTTGTCCGACGTACCCATAAAGGATACCCGCCTGCATGGCTGTAACGGTATTCTTTCCGATGATCTGCTCAGGACGTGCGATTTCAATCCTTGGCAGTTTGGCCGCCTTCGAGTATAAGGCTTCCGTTGATATGCCTATTCCCGGGGCGATCGCTCCGCCCATATATTGTCGTTCTTCATTGATATAGCAATACGTTGTGGCTGTTCCAAAGTCAACGATGATGAGAGGACCGCCATATTCATGAATGCCGGCGACAGCATTGACGATCCGGTCCGCCCCGACTTCCCTTGGGTTTTCATACATAATATTTAAACCGGTCTTGATCCCTGGACCCACGACCAGAGGAGTAATATGAAAATATTTCTCACACATACGTTCCAAACTAAACATGATTGGAGGAACAACGGATGAAATAATAATCCCGTCAATCTCTTCAAACGTCAGGTCAACATGCTCAAACAGATTCTTTACAAGCATCCCGAACTCATCTTCCGTTTTATGTCGATTCGTTTCAGCTCTCCAATGATATTTTAAATGGTCATTTTCATATACACCAAACACGATATTGGTATTCCCTACATCCATTACAAAAATCAATATTCTCACCTACTAAGCCAATTGTTTTCACACTGCCAACATCATACCATAATTTATTTTAAATAGGTATAATAGCGCAACCAGCTTGGATAAAGCCCTACATAAACTCATAGGGCTTAACACCCTCCTAACGGAAACCAATGGACCTTTCACTCAAAAAGCGAGTAGTGGTTAATTGGGCGGTGAGCTTCCTCGGCTACGCCTTCGGGGTCTCACCTGTCCCGCTTTTCCCGCAGGAGTCGAGCACCTTCCGCTCCAATCAACCAATTTTAACAATTTCAAAAATAATTAGACCTTTTGAATTATGAGGAGAACTGAGTAGATTCAGGTGATGACAAGACCTTGTGAAAAAATATCCAAAACAAAAAGGATGCACCCATAGCTGGATGCATCCTTCAACATTACGTGCGATCTGAGTTAGAATCTTCTTCTTTTGAAGCCGTTTCTTCTTCGATTACGTTTTCTTCATTTTTCTTTTGGATATTTACCTTCACGTCACTGTTGTCCTGGTCGGATTCATATGTGCGTTCCGGCAGTTTGCCGTGATCCATTAAAGACTTGATCTGTGCGGCATCCAACGTTTCAACATCTAACAATGTCTTGGCGATGAGCTCAAGCTTGTCACGATTTTCGGTAAGAATTCGCTTCGCTCTCTCATAGCTCTCTTTGATTAGACGCTGCATTTCTAAGTCAATTTCATACGCGATGGCATCTGAATAGTTTTGCTCACTATTGATGTCACGTCCCAAGAATACTTGACCGCCTTGGGATTGGCCGAACTGAAGCGGTCCGAGTTTTTCACTCATACCGTATTCAGTGACCATTTTACGGGCAATTCCAGTTGCACGTTGGAAGTCATTGTGTGCACCGGTGGAAACATCTCCGAAGATGATTTCCTCTGCCACACGACCACCGAGTAAGCCAGTAATCTTATCAAGAAGCTCAGGCTTCGTCATAAAGTAACGATCTTCTTTAGGCAGCATAACGGCATAGCCGCCTGCTTGGCCACGAGGAACGATGGTCACCTTATGCACCATGTCTGCTTCATCAAGGACTAATCCAATCACGGTGTGACCCGCTTCGTGGAATGCCACAATTTTACGTTCTTTTTCAGATATGACTTTGCTCTTCTTAGCTGGACCTGCAATGACGCGGTCGGTTGCTTCGTCGATATCACGCATATCAATTTTCTTTTTGTCCTCACGAGCCGCAACAAGTGCCGCTTCGTTCAGAAGGTTTTCCAAATCGGCTCCGGAGAAGCCTGGTGTTCTCATGGCAATCGCTTTTAGATCCACTGAATCATCAAGCGGTTTATTATGAGAATGTACTTTAAGAACAGCTTCACGGCCTTTTAGGTCTGGACGATCTACTGTGATTTGACGGTCGAAACGTCCTGGACGCAATAATGCCGGATCCAGAATGTCAGGTCGGTTCGTTGCAGCGACGATGATGATTCCTTCGTTTGCGCCGAAACCGTCCATTTCAACAAGTAACTGGTTCAGGGTTTGTTCACGCTCATCGTGACCTCCGCCTAATCCTGCTCCACGCTGACGACCGACTGCATCAATCTCATCAATGAAGATGATACATGGTGCATTCTTCTTCGCGTTTTCAAATAAGTCACGTACACGAGAAGCACCGACACCGACAAACATTTCAACGAAGTCGGAACCACTGATTGAGAAGAAAGGAACTCCCGCTTCTCCAGCGACTGCTCGCGCAAGTAGGGTTTTACCTGTACCTGGAGGTCCCACAAGAAGGACACCCTTCGGAATACGGGCACCCACTTCAGAGAACTTGCGTGGATCCTTTAAGAATTCCACTACCTCTACAAGCTCTTGCTTTTCCTCGTCGGCTCCCGCTACATCTTTAAAGCGGACTTTCTTCTTCTCTTCACTGTAAAGCTTAGCCTTACTCTTACCAAAGTTCATGACACGGCTTCCGCCGCCTTGAGCCTGGTTAAGTAAGAAGAAGAACAGAATGAAGATGATGACAAACGGAATGATGGTTGTGAAGAAAGATACCCAGCCGCTTGTTTCCTTGGCCTGCAATACTTCCACATCAATGCCTTGCTCTGATGCCGCCGCATTGATCTTATCCATCAGCTTTCCATCTGTGGTAAGGACATAGGTCAAGAAGTACTCTCCTTCTTTAGCCCCTTCCATCTGTCCTTTTACTTCATAAACACCTCTGCCGGGTTGAATTGAAAAAGAAGAAACGTCTCCGTCTTCAAGGTTATTAATAAATGTACTGTACTCGATATTTTTGGTTGGCTCGTTGTTGTTGCTGAAATAACTCACCACACCTATGATCACTAAAAAGACCAGTAAATAGAATATGGTGTTTCGAAAGATCCGGTTCATCCCTTACCTCCTCCCACGGGTAAACAAACTAAGTAAAATAGTATCATAGAAAATCATGGCATTACAACAAATTGCACTTACAAGATTCCTCTTTAGAATATACTTATTCTCCTGTTGTATACACTCTTGGTTTTAAAACACCGATATACGGCAGATTACGATATCTTTCAGCGTAATCAAGACCATATCCGACCACGAATTCGTCAGGAACGATAAAGCCTACGTAGTCTGCTTTGATGTCTGCTTTACGACCAGTCGGTTTGTCAAGCAGCGTCACAATGCTGATGGACTTCGCTTTACGATAGCGGAACAGTTCCACCAGATAGCTTAATGTTAAACCGCTGTCGATGATATCTTCAATGATGAGGATATCACGGCCTTCCACTTTCGTGTCTAAATCTTTCACAATCTTTACTTCTCCTGAAGAGACAGTAGAGTTCCCGTAGCTGGATACATCCATGAAATCCATTTCCATATGTGTATCCATACGCTTGCAAAGGTCGGCCATGAATGGCATTGCACCCTTTAACACACCTATCGCCAAAGGAAAGCGGTCTTGATATTCCTCTGTTAATTGTGCACCCAACGCTTTAATCTTTTCTTGAAGTTCTTCTTCTGAAATTAACACTTTCTCAATATCTTGGTTTAACAATGTTCAACTGCCTCCTAGAAGATGATTGCTTGTAAATTGTAGTACTAAACCATTCTCTTGCTCTTCTCCCAAATCGTAAATGGACTTCTTCATTCCCGGAACCCAAAGTATATGGTTTTCTGCATCCACTACTATCGGCCATCCCTCACGAAGATGTGCAGGGACTTTATGATTGATGAAGAGGGTTTTTAGCCTCTTGGAGCCTTCCATCCCCTTCACTTTCATTCGATCCCCACTCCTTCTCGTACGCACGTAAAGAGGAAGGGACACGGTGCTTGGATCAAGATAGATCGCGTCACCGGCCGGGTCCAGAACGGGCGGGGAAGAATAGAGCAGGAACTGATATCCACCATGGATGTCAAGCCTGTTGTCAACCTTCAGTTCATAACAATATGGACCGTCTGTTACGGCTAGTTCACCAAAGTGAAAATAGCATGTATGATACGCACGCGTTACCTTTAGCCCCTTTGGTAAATCTAAGCTGGCATTCGGCGATTTTCCTTTTAAAATACCCAATACATCGTAAATATGTATAGACGATAAGGAAGATGGTCTTAGTTTGTAAAGATAGTTTAATATTAGATTAATCCCTCTTCTTTGTAAAGGCTGAGCCATTGCAAGAAAACCATCGATATGTAAAGTAGAGTAATCCCCGCTGTTATTCCATACCTTATTCAACTTTTGCCTTGTTAATTCCTCTAAATATGCCTCATCTTCTGTCAGTTCTTCACTAAATCGCTGGAATTGAAGATGCACATGGGGGTTTTCCTGTTTCAAGAACGGAAGGATCCTCTTTCTAAACCGGTTCCTCGTATAATTTTCCTTTTGATTGCTTGGATCTCTTCTTGGATTAAGATTATGTGCTTCACAATACATCTCGATGTCCTCTTTTGTCGCGGAGAGGAACGGACGGATGATCTCCCCCCCGGCGAATGGCCGCTTTACAGGTATTCCAGCCCTGCCCGCACCGGATGTTCCCCTTGTCAGTTTCATCAGGATGGTTTCCACCTGATCATCCCCGTGGTGACCGAGAGCCAGTTTGGTAGCAGATACTTCATCCATGACATCTTTTAAGAATCCATAACGGATCTTGCGTGCCTTATCTTGCATGCTTCCGTTTGAACCCTCGATTTCCTTTGAAACATCCACTCTTCCTCCGTGAAAAGGGATGAAACGACGGTTGCAGAACTCCCTGACGAACAAAAGTTCCTGAAAGGACTCGTCCCCCCTGAACATATGATCAAGATGGGCAGCTTCCACCTTTACTCCCAGTTCATCCTTATTCGCATCAAGAAAATGGAGAAGCGCTAAGGAATCGGGTCCCCCTGACACAGCCACTACAATGCAATCTCCCTTTTCAATTAACTGCTGTTCACGTATGAATCGTTTTGTTGTATCTTCAAACATTGTGTTTCCTCTTCCTCAAACCATTTTCCCCATTGTATCAATTTATGCTGCATTCTCACACTGATATGCTACAACAATTCTCCATAAATATACAAAACATACAGAAGTGACACAATGATGACAACAAGGACGGTTTCCAGGAAATGGCCGGTTTTTTTATTCTGCTGGTGTTGATATCTGCTTGTGTTAGCAGAAGATGCCCTTACAGTGGAGTGATGAGTGACCGGCCTCTGTGTTTTTGGCTTTGCCTGCTGCACTGGTTGGACATGGGATAGTCCGTGCAAGAGACTCTCTCTCATTTCATTGGCGGATAGAAATTTCCCTTCCAATGCGTCCTGGATCGTCCCTGCAAACCTTTTTAATTGATCCCTGGAATCGATCGCCTTCCTCAGTTGTTTCATATTCCCTTCAGGAGCCTTCGTGAAACGCGTTGGATAAGCGAGATTGATAAGGATCATCCCTACGGAGAAAAGGTCATAAGAAGGCTCCGCCCTCCTTGAGCCCCCTATCCAATATCCTCTATCAAAAAACTCCGTAAACTCCTTTATGGCACGACCATTGATGGTGGTGCCACCAACGTCGATACAGCGAATGCGGTAGGGAGGACCTGTCACGATCAAATTTTCCGGCTTTAAATCCCCGAAGACCCATCCCTCTTTATGAATGCGTTCAAGATCCGAGAGGAGCTGGGAAATGAGGACACCTGTCCAGGAAAATCCCTTGGACTGCACAAATGCGAGCAGGTCGGTCCCCTGTATATATTCCATGACATAAAAATGGATTTTTTGACCCCTGACCTCCCAATCATCCACATCAAGAAGCTTTGGCCCAAGGGGTGAGCCTTGGACCTTGGAGAAAGCTTTTAATACATTGACTTCTGAAGTGATTGAGACATTACTGTCACTCATCTTTAACGCCTGGTACCCTGAAGATCCCTGCACCAGATATACCATCCCATTGGCGCCATAACCCAGTTCTTTCACAATGGTATAAATATGCTTATACCACTTGCCTCTTATAACTGTTCCAGGAGGAAAACTAAATGGTTTCTTCGAAGTATTGTTCATCATCGCCACGAGAGAGCAATCCCCTTAATGAACGTTTTTTCTTGAAATGCGTAATGGCTTCTGAGATCGCCGGACCTGTTGGGGTAATACCGCCTGGAGACAACTTAGAGAAAATACTCGTCAGTGTTTCAAGTCTTGGTGTCCAATCCAGCAATTTTTCGACATCTTGTCGTTTCCCGGGAAATACAAATACGGAGAACTTATTATCCCCCATCCTCGCGTTCAAGCTTAATGACAGGTCCAATAAAGCTTCTTTGACCGTCGGGAGCTTATGCTTCATACTTGCAGACGTATCGACAAGAATCAACACTTCCATATCAACGGATTCACCGAGTTCATCGACTACTTCCATGACCTCTCCACGTTGTTCTGGAGGAAGCTCCTCCATGGAAGCGGATTTCCCAAGGATTTGTTTCAACTCTTTATTTACAACCCCCTGCAACGTCTGTGTCATCGCTTTACGGGTGACCATCTGTACCGTTTGCGAAAGCTGTTGTGCATAAACGATCTGGCTCACTCCACCCCCCGATAGAGCAACCCCTTCAATTTCCTGCATACCATTATCATCTATGACCTCATTATCCATCACACCAATTACATTGACCGAAATTCCCTGCTCCTTGGCAAGGGCCGCCATTGCAATCGGATCTTCTCCTTGATTCGAGCATCCATCCGTAATTAAAAGAATTTGACGAAGTGTACCTGGCTTCATCAGACTCCCCTCCTCATTCTAAAGTTGATATCATCTTCGCCGAATCAGGAGGGATTTATACTCTAGTTAACTATTTTTATAGGACATACTGTATCCTAGGATATTTTGTCTTTCGTTTTCACCTTATGCATCGGGATGGAGGACCATTTCGGTATATTATGTTTGATTTTCGACACCACAATGGTCATATCATCTTCTATTAATCCGGAACTCGACCGGATGACCTCCTCCATTAAGATGTCCGCCACTTCCTGTGGATCTTCGGTTTCAAGCTCCTTTATCTTCCTCTTCATCCACAGATCATAATTTTCCACATGTTTCGGCCCTTCAAAGGCACCGTCACTCATCATGATGAGAAGATCTCCTGCTTTCAACTGCTCTGACACCACATCCACATCGAAGTCCTGCTGCAGCATACCCATCGGTAAATTACTGGCTTCCACCTTGAGGATCTTATCCCCCCGCTTGATGAAACTTGGGGTCGAACCTATCTTCAAAAACCGTGATGACGCGTTCTGAAGATCGATCATGGCTAAATCCAATGTAGAGAAAATTTCATCATTGGTCCTGAGGGACAGGATTGAGTTGATGGACTTGATTGCCACTTGTTCTTCAATTCCGGACTCCAAGATCTTTTTCAATAGTCTCAGTGTCTCATTGCTTTCATAATGGGCCCGTTCACCGTTCCCCATCCCATCACTGATCGCTACGGCATATTTACCCCTTCCTAATTCAATCATTGAGTAACTGTCCCCTGAAACCAGCCCTCCTCCCTTTGCCGCATGGGAAGCACCCGTATCGACTACGAACTTCTTGGCGGATTGGAAGGTGACATGACATTGGCCATTCGGAAACTGAGCGCACTCCTCCTTTTGTACGACGATATTTTCTCCCAATATATCGGATAGCATCGGGGCAATGAGCTTTTCACCCTGACCATGTCCCCCGCAATACGGCATGGTGATATCGATGTCGACATTCCCCTGTTCCAGGTTATAGATTTCAATGTTTTCAATTTCGATTCCAAACTCTCCGATACTTGCCAGGATCTGCTCTTCCTGAATGTGATGATTCTCCCTTTCTCTTTGGATTTCTTTCGCAAAGTTCCCCATTACCTCTGAGACCCCGAGCAGCTGGTCAGCTACAAGTTTCCTGCTTTCCTGAACCTGTTTCTTCAATTTCAAATTGGCCTGATAGAAGGTTAGCTCCTGATAAATGGTATCCTTCAGCTTCTTCTCCCTCGTACAATGCTTCTCTACTTCCCGTGCAAGTCTTGGTGAAAGAGGGACTCTTCCCTGGTCGTATTCTGTCATCACATCTTTCATAAGGTTATAGGTTTTATCAAAATTGCGTGCCCAGCACTGATCTTTCTTAAAACAGGTTTGACACGTCTTCTCCGTTACATTGCTTAGAAAATAGTCAAACTCTTTATCTTCCTCCTCTTCAAACCGGTCTTCTATTTGTTGAAAGCTGTTTGATAAAGCCTGGAACACCGACGAGAACTGGGTGACCCGATGAGCGGTCACATCCCTGACACGGCGCATGTACCCTTGTTGATCCTGCTGATATTCAGCCGTCCCCGGTATATGCCTTGCAATTTTAGACGTCAAACTTTGCGGAGTTAAAAACAGGAGTAATATCGCTACTCCCGATTCATAAAGTGTTTTCGTAATGACCGTATCCGTATCCCCGTACATTCCCATCAATAATGTAGCGATTAACAAACCGATTGCCGCTCCAAATTTCTTTCCTTCTTTCATGAGTCCGCCCAGAAGTCCAGAGAAAGCAAGCAAGCTCATTTGATAAAAGCTTGAAACATTAGCCAGGCTGAAGACAAGGCCGGTTACCACCCCTACCGTTGAGCCCACAGTGGCTCCGGCAATAAAGGAGAACAGCAGGACCAGATATCTTGATAGGACATGTTCCACGGATAGGTTGTACACAGACCAACCGATTGTACCTGTCATGATGGAGGCCAGGAGAATGATCAAACTGACCACTTCTTCGGTTTTCAACGACTTTCTCCGGCGCTGAACCGTCACAAGGGGCACGCTCTGGATAAAAATATAGGTTAAGAGAAACGCAAGGCTCGCTTCTATTGCCGCCATCACCCCGTTATAAATGGTGAGGGCTTGTCCTTGTTGAATATAATCAAAGCCCAATTTAGCAGCCATGACCGTAAAGAAAACATAGAAAGCAACTGCCTTCACATTATTCTTATGGTATTTCTGCGATAACCGAAAAGCTAACAGGAATATTACCGCACTTCCGAACGTATAACTGATAGTAGGGATGGATAAGGTAAGCGCTCCTGCCAGTAACCCGATCAGTGCAATCGGCGACTTCTCTCTTCGAATGAGATAAACAGAGGCAAAGAACGGCAGGGCAAATGGTGACAAATGTGAAAGGATCAAAGCTCTTCCGAGTAGAAATCCAATGACGAATAAGGCAATCCCTTTTTCTACAAATAACCATTCAAGCTTCGAGTATACGGACCGGATCCCCTTGGATAGTTCCACTTTCGTGTGTTCAATGTCCACGTTCTGAACAGGTTCGATGATCGACTGATCGACTTTCCCCATGTATGAAACACTCCCCATTTCTTTTTTGTTCAGTATAAATGGTACAAGCTTAAAACTTTGTCAAAATGAGGGAATGCATTCCAAGAATGTTTCGACGTCTTTCTATAGATTCCGGTAAAATATTCAGAATATTCTATAGGTTATCTGTTATAATCCTTTGTTTTTTCTTTTCAAATCCTTGTGTATCCATGCTTGAAGGAAATCTGACAAATTCCTTACGATCGTATATTGACAAGATAATTCTTTCTAGGTATCATAGATTTTGTGCCAAAAAGGTATAGATTGATATGGCGGTGTAGCTCAGCTGGCTAGAGCGTACGGTTCATACCCGTGAGGTCGGGGGTTCGATCCCCTCCGCCGCTACCATATTGAAACGGCCCGTTGGTCAAGCGGTTAAGACACCGCCCTTTCACGGCGGTAACACGGGTTCGAATCCCGTACGGGTCATAAAAAAAACGACTATCATGATGATAGTCGTTTTTTTATTCAAATTCTTTCTAAAGACACCACTTCTTCGATCTGCTCTTGATGGTGTTTATCATGACCGATGAAGTCTTCAAAAAATTCTTCCAGGGTAAAATGTTGATCCCCCACTTTAAAGGATTGCAGGAACTCATCCTCCGAAAGGCTTTTGACATGAGCAATGATATGATCCCGTGTTTTGATCCCTTCTTCAACCAAGCTCCCTTGTTTGACTACACGGTGGGCATATTCTTCCGCTTCTCCGTTAAATTGTTTGAAATCCGGAAAAGGAGAGAGCTCTGCTCCTTCCACGACATGTGGAAGAATCTCTTGTAAGGAATATTGATCCCATTTGATGATATGGGAAACATTTGCCGCAATCGACCACTTTCCCGTTTCCATGGGTTTAAGCCATTCCTCTATGTTTATCGACTTCAACTCATTCAGCCACATCTTAAATGATTCATGATGATCGATGATTTGCTCTTTTTTCATACATCCCTGCCTCCACTAAATGATCTATATTAACTATTCGATATGTGATCACATATTTCCTGTTTGGGCTCTTGATCAAAATAATTAGGCTCTTTATAGTTGCGTTTTGACTAAGCGAGTAGCGGTTGATTTCCGCTACAGGTGCTCGCTTTCCGCGGGGCGTGAGTTGAGCTTCATCGTGCGCTGCCCTGTGGGGATTCAACTTTCACGCATTTCCCGCAGGAGTCGAGCACCTGCAGCGAGAATCAACATAACAGCCACCTTTCAATGGCAATAAAAAAACAGGCACACTCATCATCATGAGTATGCCTGTTTTCCGTTCACAACCTGCTATATGATTTAATAGACAGCAAGTTAACCTTTTTTCGCCCCTTTTCCACCACGACGAGACTCAGTGTTTTTCTTTAAAGATGATAAACGATCTTCACTGTCTTTCAAGAAGCGTGCCATCTTTTGTTCAAAACTCTCTTTCGTACGAGTGTCGTTCGGTTTGTTATTACTACGCGGGCGCTGAGGACGCTGAGGGCGCTGCGGGCGTTGTGGTTGATCTTTCGCTTTACGGATGGATAAACCGATCTTTCCATCTTTCTCAACATTAATAACTTTAACTGTTACTTCGTCGCCGACTTTAAGGTGTTCGTTAATATCCTTAACATAGTTGTCTGCAACTTCACTGATGTGAACTAAACCTGTTGAACCTTCCGACAATTCCACGAACGCTCCAAAATTTGTAATACCTGTTACCTTACCCTGTAACTTGCTGCCTACTTCGATTGACATAAAAGAAATGCTCCTCCTTAAAATTATAAAAGATAAACCTTACTATATATTATAGCCAATTAAAAAAAAGAGTGTCAATAAGACACCTCTTCATTCTTTCTCTTTATCTGTATCAGGTATGTTGAAAATAATCTCACCTTCATCCGATAAAAAGTAATCCCGGCGCGCCAGTTTGGCTATATATTCATCATCGTTAAGCTTTACAATCTCTTCTTCCAGTGCAGATTGTTTATCTTTCAAGTGTTCCAACTTTTTTTCTAATTGTGCTTTTTCCGTTTGTTTATCTTCTAAAACCTGGGCTCTGGAAATGAGGGTCGAGATTAAAAATCCACTAATTGCCAAAACTAACACAAAGAAAACTGCTAATCGACGGACCAAACGCTTTTTTCTCTTAGATGAAGATTTATGCATATGCTCCTGGTGACGGACATATTCATTTTCCATTGGTGTCACGTTCTTTCTCATTCCCAAACCTCCTTTACAATATGGAGTGGCAAAGCCTTAAGCCCTATTCTTTATCTTTAGGTTTCTTTTTAAACTTTTCTACCACTCTATATACTTTTTTGATATATGCTTTAAAAATTCCTGCCATTTTATTATATAACTTCTCGACTCTTTTTGTAAGATTTTTCGGCAATAAATTCCAAATACCTTTCACTATCCACCATATAGGTGTGAATATGAGCTTAATCGCCCATTGCAGCACCTTCGAGATTACCTTTACAAGGAATAATATGACGGATAAGAGTCCTTTTCCTGCAGATAAAACAATCGTGATCAGAAGCACAATCATCCATTTTATCGGTGAATAAATCAACTTTTTCACCATTTTCACACCGAAATTATACAGGGCGATGAAAAAGTGGATCAGACGTTCAAGAAAGGCGAGATAGAGCTGTTTGATCAAAGCCTGATACCCTGCAAATCCGCACAGCAATGCAATGAAAATATAAAAACGGATCTCGCCGAAATTAACGACGAATAAGATATAAAAGATCGCCAGTGCCTGAAATATCCAAAACATGATGTCATTAATGAATACAAACCACCGTTTTCTCTCGGAACGGTTTAAAAATCGGGAGTACGTGTCAAGTGCCGCACCAAATAATGCCCCCATGCCGATCATGGAGAGCATGGTATAGAACTGGGTGGAGAGGGTCATCGAAACAGCTTGCTAAAGAAGCCTTTAGCCTTCTCCCCATTTTGTTCATCCAGGTAAACGAGATCGAACACCTTTCCTTTTATCGAGACGATGCCTTTATCCACGTCGAGATTCTTCATTTGAAGATTCTGACCCCTGACAGAGAGGAATCCCATCACCGTTTCAAGAAGAAACTCTTCGTTATCAAAGCTTTCCACTTGTTTCACGCCCGTGATGTCCAGAAGCTTTCGCCCCCTCATCATCACGTCATGTTCCTGAAAAGTCGTTTTATCTTTGTTTCCATCATAATATTGATTCATATCCATCCCTCACATTCCCATAGTACAAGCTTTGTAACTATGTTTATGTTTCTGGGGGAAAATTAGAACCAATTTACAGCCCAAAAGCTATGTATCCCTTACTCCGCTTCCTCGACTCTTTCTTCGGAGAGGACGGAATAAAGTCCGCTTGCTTCTTCTTTTTTGGTTGTTTCCAGAAGCCTTTCTATCTTTACCCTCATAATCCTCTGGCCAAACCTTACGCTTAGTTCGTCACCAACCTTTACATTGGAGCTCGCTTTGGCCTGCAGGCCATTCACAGTGATCCGTCCCTGATCGGCAATTTCTTTCGCCAGCGTTCTTCTTTTGATCAATCTTGATACTTTCAGGAACTTATCTAATCTCATCGATACCATTGTATATCTCCCCTTATTCAATATTCATCTTTTTCGCTTCGTTCCAGAATTGATCCAACTCTTCCAGCGAATAGTCCTCAAAGCTCTTTCCGGATTTTTCAACCTGCTCCTCCACATAGGAAAAGCGGCGGTAGAATTTCGTGTTCGTCATCGCTAACGCTTCCTCTGGGTAAATCTTATAGAATCTGGCCACGTTGATAAGAGCGAATAACACATCACCAAATTCTTTTTTCATGTTATTTTCACTAATATTCTCGACTTCGTTTTCAAATTCCTTTAATTCTTCCCATACTTTCTCCCAGGCACCTTGAGGGTCCGCCCAATCAAAGCCCACTTTCGCAGCTTTTTTCTGATATTCGAATGCCTTCATGAGAGACGGCATGCCTTTTGCCACGTTCTTCAGCATGGGTTCCCTGTCATCCTGTTTTTCACGTTTTTTGATTTCGTCCCAATTTGCTTTCACCTGTTCAGTGTTTTCCACCTGGACGGTTCCGAACACATGAGGATGTCTCCGGACCATCTTGGAAGCAAGACCTTCAATCACTTCCTCCATGTTGAACAGGCCTTCGTCTTCGCCAATTTGAGCATGGAGCATAATCTGAAGAAGGACATCTCCCAGCTCTTCGATCACGTGATCAATATCCTCTTCCTCGATGGCTTCCAATAGCTCATACGTTTCTTCAAGAAGGTATTTTTTTAGGGAGTGATGGGTTTGTTCTTTGTCCCACGGACACCCATTTGGACCCCTCAGCGTCGAAATGATCTCTCTTAAAGTGGCATATTGCTTGAAGGAGGACTCCATTTCTTTCACAGCAGGAATGTATAGGCTGGTCAGGTTGCTCAGATGGGCCACCCGGTCTAGCTCTACCAGTGGAATTCGCTCCACTTTCTCTTCACTGCTCCCTGCAGCCGTTACAAGCATGACTTCATAGTCAAATGGATAAAGCTCCATCAGAGTGAGCTTTACCTCAGAAGCAATGAAGGCATCATACACTTGTCCGATGATGAGCTGCTGATTCATATGGATATCCTGAGGCTTTAAGCTGGTACCATCAAGGAGCTGGAACCCATTAATCGGATCCGCTCCCACAGAAGCAAACAGGGGATCAATAAAGCTTTGCCCACCACCGATCTCAACGTGGATCTTTCCTTCACCGTGAAGATCCAGGAGCATTTGGACAGCCTTTTCAGCGACCAAAGGGTGACCGGGAACGGCATATATAAGTGAATGCCGCTCTGATGCCGCCACCAGTTCACGGACAATTTCTTCATACACGAGATCAAACTGATCATGTTTTTCATATACATCGTCAAACGATCGAAACGTCACACCTTCTGCCAGCAGATCCTTTACAACGGGGTGCCGATCCGTTCTCAAGTATAGATGTGAGCTGCTTTTAATCCGTCTATATACTCCCAGGGGCAGCTGTTCTAAATCGCCTGCCCCTAACCCGACTATCGTTATCGTATTCATGTTAATCCCCTCGCTACTTATTATTCGGCTGAACCTTGTCCATCAGCCACGTCCACTTGCTCCCAAAAGGCAAGAAACTGATGTCTTCCCTTGAGAGGACATTCCCTCTTAATAACACGATCAGAAAGATGATCCCCCCGATCCCTACTCCACCTAATGAAAAAAGGATGGAAAGTGGACGAGCAGGCATGCCTTTATCTAAAAGTGTATCATAAATCTGTAATAATCCCTGTAAACCAATCGTCATGAATGCACCGCTCATTAACAATGTTTTATAAAAAGAAAAGGTGAAAAAACGGATGGGAAACAGCTTTCTTAAATAACTCACCATCATGATGGCCGTTATACATAATGAGCCTACTGTCGATACGGATGCACCCATGATCCCCATGATCGGAATCAGGCAGGCATTGCCAAGATATTTTACGAAGACGCCCGTAATAATGCAGAATGCAGGAAAATAAATCTTCCCGATGCCTTGAAAAATGCCGGCAAATGTCAGGATAAGACAGCTAAAGAATATCGACAGGCAGAATACAGCGATGATCTTTGAGCCAAGGGCATTTTCGAATAACATCGTATTCGCCGGCACCATGATGTTAATGATCCCAAGCGTGGCAGCAAACCCGATGGTCATACTGATTCTAAGGGCCAGCTGGCTGTATTCCCTCACTAAATCCTCTTTTCTTTTCAGATAGGCATTGGTCACCAACGGGACGATGGTGAGGGAAATGGATGTAGCCACAACCGTTCCGAGCTGGACAAAAGGCTGTCCCCGGTCATAAATCCCTTTCCACGTTTTCGCTCTTTCAGCTTCCATCCCGGAAGATAGAAGAAGGGAATATACGTTAAGGGAGTCAACAAATTGAAGTAAGACGAGCAGCATCGCACTGACGCATATGGCCGTGCCATTCTTTAATAACCGGGACCAGATTTGTACATATCCGACAGGCAGAGAAAAGGATCTTCGTGAAAACAGTTTTTCCTTGCGCGCAGTCAGAAACGACAATAGCACCAATAAGCCACCGAGGCCACCGGTAATGGATCCGAACAGGGCACCGTTTCCGGTCATATACAAGGAGTACCCTTGTGATACGAAAATGGTTGAGAATAGTAAAATCGTCGCCACCCTGATGGTTTGTTCCGTTACCTGAGAAGCAGCCGTGGGCACCATATCTTCTTTTCCTTGATAATATCCCCTTATGACAGAGAGGGGTGCTAACAAAAGGAAGGACAAAGAAATCATTTGAAGCAATGGCTTAAGCTGGGGGTCTCCCATCCATGTGGCGATCACTCCTGCACCGAAGTAGACGAGGAGGAACCAGGCCATACCAACGAGGCAGAGGAACAGAAAGGAGGTAACAGCCACATTTTTTGCACCTTCCTCATCATCTTCTTCCAGCTTCTCCGCTACCATCTTTGAAATGATCACAGGGAATCCGTAGGTGGATAACGCGATGGCGATTCCGTAAAATGGATAGACCTGCTGATATATATAAAATCCGATATCTCCAACAATGTTCTGAAACGGAACCCGATAGACAGCACTTAAAATTTTCGTTACCAATGCTGCGATCGTCAATACCATGGCACCTTTCAAAAATCGATTGGAGGAGTACTTCTTACTCAACCAGTTTTCCTGCCTTTCTGTACCACTATTTCAAAGCGTGAATTGATCAGCGAATGTAAAATCATATATGTACTGGTCATTTTACCATATTGGCGAATATTTTCTATAAAGTGACTGATTGGAGACAAAAAAAAGAAGAGCGGCTTTTATGCCACTCCTTTACGTTATGACTCCATTTGTCTTGCTAAAAAGCCAGCTGCCGTTTCTACTGCCTTTTGTTCCACTTCCCCTACTGTACGTTCCTTTGAAAAAATCGCAACGGCACCAATTGGGTCTCCATTTGCGACAATCGGAGCGATTGTATAGGAAGCAAGATCTTCTCCGTGTCCATCAACAAGTTCAGCTTGTCCCTGTTGAGTGTGTAATAGCGACGTGCGGTCATCCATTACCTTCTCAACGAGTTCACCGATGTTCTTATTTAAATACTCTTTCTTCGAAGCGCCGGAGATGGCAATGACAGTATCACGATCACAAATCAATACGGCACTTCCCAAACTGTCGTATAATGCTTCGCCATATTCCTTAGCAAAGTCACCAAGTTCACTGATTGGGGAATATTTCTTTAAGATGACTTCTCCGTCACGATCAACGAAGATTTCCAGGGGATCTCCCTCGCGAATCCTTAATGTCCTGCGAATTTCTTTTGGAATGACGACACGCCCTAAATCATCAATACGACGAACAATACCAGTTGCTTTCATCTATAGTTGCCTCACTTTCATCAGATGATTTTAATTGGCAATGTACCCACCTGTGGATGAATACTTTACCATTGTTGAGTTTAGTATCTTACAACTTAGAAGTTCTATACACATTCAGTTATTTTTTCTGTAATTTCACTAAAATTCTAATGCAGGTATCTTTTTCCAATGTTGGCAGCTGCATAAATACTAATACCCTTATCATAGTAGAGTGAAACAATCCGCGCGTTTACATTTTGGTTACATTATTATAACGAAGGGAAGAAATGCCACTGGTATTTGTCGTTGTTATGAAATGATTACACGTTTTCTTCTACTTTTACCGCTTCATCTAAATGCTTAATGATGTCATAGGCCATGTTGAACCATTTGGACGCTTCAAGTCGTGCTGTATTTATGGAAATCTTAAGTTTGGAACCTTCCATTCCGAGTCCGACGGCACGCCCGTGTTTGTTGCAAAGATTAAATACTTTGGATCCGTCGATCTTCGCCGTTCCTTCCGGTGACATAAAGATATTCACTGTCTTCTTATCCTGTTTGATGGATTCAAGATTTGTATTCTTGGCGTAAATCTTCATTTCCGATATCAGGAATAGATAACCCACCTCTTCAGGATACTCCCCGAACCGGTCCAGTATTTCTTCTTCCAGCTCTTCGATATCAGGGAGGGAAGAAAGGGAGCGGAACCGTTTATACATCTCGATCTTTTGATGACCATCTTTAATATAATCATCCGGAATATAGGCATCGATTTCTATATCCACCTCAAAGCTCGACTCAGGCTGCTTTGGAAGATCCCCTTTTCGTTCTTCGATGGCTTCTTTCAGCATTTGGGAGTACAAATCGAATCCGACAGAGTCAATAAACCCGTGCTGCTGTGCCCCGAGGAGATTACCCGCGCCACGGATCGTCAAGTCACGCATGGCAATTTTAAACCCGGAACCGAGCTCCGTGAATTCTTTGATGGCCTGCAATCGTTTCTCTGCCACTTCAGTGAGGACTTTATCCTTACGATAGGTAAAATAGGCGTAGGCCACCCTGTTCGAACGCCCCACACGCCCTCTTAATTGATAAAGTTGAGACAAGCCCATACGATCTGCATCAAAGACAATCAACGTATTCACATTCGGGATGTCGACACCCGTTTCAATAATCGTCGTGGTGACCAAAACATCGTATTCTCCTGCAAGGAAACTTAATATGACGGCTTCAAGCTCATTCTCGCTCATCTGACCGTGTGCGTAAGCGATACGGGCATCCGGGACAAGCATGGAAATTTCATCGGCTTTCCTTTCGATATCTTCCACACGATTATAGAGGAAGTATACCTGACCGTTTCGTGCCATTTCCCTTTCAATCGCCTCTTTAATCAGGGATCCATTATATTCCATGACATATGTCTGGACGGGGAATCGATTCTCCGGCGGTGTTTCAATGACCGATAAATCCCTTACCCCAAGCATCGACATATGCAGCGTTCGGGGGATCGGTGTGGCCGTCAGGGTCAGTACGTCAATGTTGGTTTTTAACTGTTTGATTTTTTCTTTATGCGTGACACCGAACCTTTGTTCTTCATCGATGATCAACAGTCCTAAATCCCGGTATTGGATATCTTTTGACAGGAGTCGATGAGTTCCCACCACAATATCAATCGTACCGTTTTTCAGGCCTTTCGTGGTCTCCTGCTGCTGCTTCCTCGTTCGGAAACGGCTCAATAACCCAATTTCCACAGGAAAGTCCTGAAACCGTTCTTTGATTGTTTCATAATGTTGTTGAGCAAGGATGGTGGTAGGGACAAGGATGGCTACTTGTTTTCCATCAGCGATCGCCTTGAAGGCTGCCCGAATCGCCACCTCGGTCTTTCCGTATCCCACGTCCCCGCATAATAACCGATCCATCGGACGTTCTCTTTCCATATCGTGTTTTATTTCGGTGACAGAACGGAGCTGGTCATCTGTCTCTTCATATGGGAAGGCCATTTCAAAATCTCTTTGCATCTCCCCATCAGGAGAAAAGGCGTACCCTTTTGCCGCTTCCCTTACAGCATAGAGCTTGATGAGGTCATCGGCTATATCCTGGACAGAAGATTGAACCTTAGACTTGACCTTCTTCCATTCACTCCCGCCAAGCTTATACAGCTTCGGGTCTTTATGCTCTGAAGCAACGTACTTTTGCACCAGTTCAATTTGATCGACCGGGACATAAAGTTTGTCATTTCCCTGGTATTTCACATGGAGATAGTCTTTATGAACGCCATTGATCTCCAATGTTTCAATCCCGAGGAATTTACCGATCCCGTGATTCACATGAACCACGTGGTCCCCGACTTTCAGTTCAGAATAGCTTTTGATTCTCTCCGCGTTCGAAAGCTTCTGCCTTCTCGGTTTCTTCTGGGTCTTCTTATTGAATAGTTCTTCTTCTGTGATAACAGCCATTTTCTGAAGCGGGAGCTCAAATCCGCTTGTCAGGCTTCCATTGATCATTTGGACTTTACCCGGCAACAGCTTATCTCCATCTTCCACAAAGGCAATCTCGATTTTATAATCATCCAGTACTCTTTGCAGCTTTTTGACCCGTTCTTGATCAGGTCCCAATAAGACAACCGTATAGTTCCCTTTTTTCCAGCGGTCCAGTTCTGCCTTCAATACGTTCATCTGCCCATGGAAATTCTGCATCGGTTTCGTAGACACATTAAAGATATTCTGGGGGCTGGTATTGGCAATATGACGAAGGAACAAAGAGAAATACACCTTCGGAAGCTTCGTCTTGTTTATCAACGTGGAAAAAGCATGAGAAACCGGTACGCCATGAATGATCTGTCCCTCTTGAAGAAGGGATGTATACCACTCCGCTTCCTCTTTTTCGAGTGACTCACTCATTTCCTGGACACGACTGAACTCATCGAAGAACAGAACCCCATCACCAGGTAAATAATCTAGCAAACTACTAGGATTCTCATACGCCAGTGATAAGTACTTGAAGATCTGCTCGGGCACTTGCCCGTTCTCAAGCTGATCCACCTCATGTCCTATGTACTCTGTCATCTTCTCCTTGACGGCTGCTGCTTTCACCTTCTTTAAGCTCGCGGACAACCCTGCATTGATTTCACCGATAAGCCTTTCCATGTTCTCATATTTCAACAAGACCTCTGTGGCAGGTCCTATTTCCATTTCATTCAGTTTCTCAATGGATCGCTGGTCTTCAGCGGAAAATATGCGGATAGAATCGATTTCGGTATCGAATAATTCGATTCGGACAGGGTTCTGTGATGTTAAAGGGAAAATATCTACAATTCCCCCGCGGAGGCTGAATTCCCCTGGTGTACTGACCATCCCTGTACGCTGATAACCCATTTGCACCAATTGATTCAACACTTCATCCAGGTCGATATCTTCACCCATTTGAAAACGGATCTGGTTTGTTGCCCACATCGAAGGAGGAGGAAGGATTTTTCGCAAACCGGCGACCGGTACGATATAGATACCCTGGTGCTGTTTCGAAAGTTTATTCAACACCTCGATCCTCTGTGCCCTCAACTCCGGACTCGCCACGCTTAACTCAGCTGCGATTAACTCATTAGCAGAATATAAATATACTTCATCCTCTGATACAAACTGAATGAGATCGTCATAGACTTTCTGAGCTTGAAATAAATTATGTGTAACCACAATAGTGGACTTATTCGTTTGCAAATACACATCTGCAATATACGCCGTCCTGGATGAACCGGACAATCCTGCAACAAGTTGCTCCGACAGTCCTTCCTCCACTCCAGCGATGATGGACTGGATTTCTTCACTTTGATGGACTTGTTTTAAAATACCTTTCAAGTGTACGCTCCTCCCCGTGAACCCTTTTATAGCTAAGTGCAAACAGAAAAATGCTTTGGTTCCGAGACCAAAGCGTTCTTACTGAATGATATGATCTACTTCATGATAGCCTGGATTCCTCTCCAGACTCTCTTGACAATCTTCACAGATCGTCTTTATATGGATGTCCCCGTTGTCCTGGTACTGAACCATATGTAACCGCTCTTCATCTGTCAGCATGTGAATCCCGAGCTGCTCTGAATGCACGGATACGTTTGAAAGGGTCCCAACATTTGTCGCACAATGTCGACACTGATAATGGATTGCCATATCTTTCCCTCCATACACATTTATATGGTTAGTATGAACCTGATAGAAGGGAGTTATTCAACGTTGGCGGTGAAAGGACCCGGAAAATCAAGTATATATAGCGATTAGTTAAAATTATTCATTACTTCAAGAAACGGCTTATCCAACCATGTCTCACATGCTTCCACGCTTGATGAAATGGCTTTATCCAGATCCGGCTGCTCTTCTTTTGAGAATTTTCCCAAAACATAATCAGGAACGCTCATTCCATTGGTCGGGCGGTCAATTCCCACCCGCAGACGATTAAATTGCTGGGAACCTAAATGGGCAATGGTCGATTTAATGCCATTATGCCCCCCGGCACTTCCCTTTTGCCTTAATCGTAATTTCCCTACCGGTAAGTCAAGGTCATCATATATGACAAGTAAATCCTCATCATCAATTTCAAAATAATCCATTAGGGGAACAATGCTCTCCCCGGATAAATTCATATACGTAAGCGGCTTTAATAGGACAACTTTTTCACCTTTGTGATGGTATGTTCCATAAACCCCTTTAAATTTAGACTGATTCAGTGAAACACCCAAGCGATCGGCTAACGCATCTATAATCATGAATCCAATATTATGTCTCGTTTTTTCATACTGTGATCCCGGATTCCCGAGTCCAACGATTAACTTCATCTCTCACACCTCTTCTGACCTTATACCTCTAGAATAACGTAAAAAGCGCAACCTGCAAAAGGTTACGCCAAAAAATGAGTGATTTTTATTATTTTTGTGATTCACTTTCCTCACTGGCTTCTGATTCTCTTCCTTCTTCGTTATCAGGTGTGCCGGCTTCCTGCTCTTCCCCACTGTCGATTTCTTCTTCTTGTCTTGGAGCAAGGATCGAAGCAATCGTGCGGTCATCCTCTTCATTCAAGGTAACGTTGTACTTGCTACGGATATCACTGATCGTGACCGTTTCTCCGACTTGAAGCTCGGTAACATCCACTTCAATGGATTCAGGGATATCATTAGGCTTGGCAGTAACGGATACCTCATGCAACGGCTGCTGCATTACGCCACCGTCCTTCACTCCTGCCGCTTCCCCAACAAGCTCGATACGGACATCGGCATCGATCTCCTCTGACATATTCACAGCAAGGAAATCAACGTGTGTAACAGCATCCTTTAGATGGTCCTGCTGGTAATCACTTAAAATGACGTTTTGCTTCTTGCCATCTACGTTTAAGGAGATAATTCCGTTTCTTCCTACTTCGCGTATCGTTTTAATAAATGTTATTGAATCTACCATGATGGGTGTATTGTCTGCCTTGTAGCCGTAAACAACTCCAGGGATATTCCCCTCATGTCTCAGCTTTGTTAATGAAGATCGTTTAAAATCTTTCCTCGTATTTGCTTTCAATTCTGTTGCCATGTCTAATCCAACACCTTCCCTAATCTTTATGTTAGTTAAAGTTCTATATATAGTAATTACCCCAATCCTATTTGAAATAAACATAGAAAATCCAATTAGACCCGGGTTAGGTAGCGGAGGATTGTTGACAGACGAGGGGTTTTACCAAGACTGAGCAAGGACCCTTACATAAAAGGCTCTTTTCGTAAAGATAGTTGTTTTGAACGATTTGTCTGCCTGGGCTATGTCAACCGGTGTATAAACAATCGAAAGAACAGAAAATCTACTATAGAAGCAAATATCGATCGCTCAACACTTCGAAAAAAGCTGCGGTTAAAATGTCCAGGTATCAATATTTATCTATTTTCAAAAACTCACGCATAGTACGTTGATTGGAGCGGAAGGTGATAAACTTTCACTGTACTCGTATCGCATTCTGGACAGGTATGTGGCATAAGAGGAAGCTCTAGATGGATACAAATTCGCTCATCCACTTCCTCCATTTTTGTTATACTCACTTCTTCAAAACCAGGTAGAATTCATTATGCACGTATCTCCAATCTTTACTTGTTTCTCGACAATTCAAGTATAAAAGACTGGACGATTACGTGCATTTTTTTGTCTCTAAATTGTGTTAGCACCCCAACAAATATTATAGAACCACAAAAACAGCCACATAAAAAGAAGAGCCCGTCCCATGTAAAGGAGAGGCTCTTCTTTCTATGCACAAACTACATATATTAATTCTTAATCAAAAAGTGTGCTGACAGACTGCTGTTCGTAGATCCGGATGATCGCTTCACTGATCAAGGGAGCTACAGACAGTGATTTTACTTTACCGATCATTTTCTCTTCACCAAGTGGAATCGAATTGGTTACAACAAGCTCTTTAATATTTGAGTTTTGGATACGCTCAATCGCAGGGCCAGAAAGAACCGGATGCGTACAGCATGCAAATACTTCTTTCGCACCGTTTTCTACTAACGCATTGGCTGCAAGTGTAATCGTACCGGCAGTATCAATGATATCATCGATCAAAATCGCGATTTTCCCGTCGATATTACCGACGATATTCATAACTTCTGCCACATTTGGCTTCGGACGACGCTTATCAATGATCGCGATTGGAGCTTTCAGGCGTTCTGCAAGCTTACGAGCTCTTGTCACTCCTCCATGATCTGGAGATACAATGACAAGATCTTCGGTGTTGAACCCTCTTTCCTCAAAGTAATCCGCTAAGATTGGCACACCCATCAGGTGATCGATCAGGATATCAAAGAAACCTTGAATTTGGGGAGCGTGCAGGTCCAACGTGATGACCCGTGTAGCACCGGCTGTTTCAAGAAGGTTTGCCACTAATTTGGCGGTGATCGGCTCACGCGCTCTTGCTTTACGGTCTTGACGGGCATAACCATAATAAGGCATCACGATGTTAATCGTCTTGGCAGAAGCACGTTTCAACGCATCCACCATGATGAGAAGTTCCATCAGGTTTTCATTTACTGGCTGACAAGTAGATTGAATGACGAATACGTCACAACCACGGATACTTTCTTCAATGTTGATCTGGATTTCACCGTCACTAAAACGTTTAACAGACGATTTCCCCAATTCCACCCCTACTTCATCAGCGATTTCCTTTGCAAGATGGTAGTTTGAATTAAGAGAGAAAATTTTCAACTTGGAATTAATATAAGAGTTTGGCATTGTGGACCTCCAATTATTTCTTATGATTTAGATTTTGAACATAATTTTCTTTGTTTACTTGACGAGCTCTTGCAATCGATAGGGACTCACCCGGGACATCCTCGGTGATCGTAGAACCAGCAGCAATATATGCCCCTTTCCCTACATTGACAGGTGCAACCAGATTTGAATTACATCCGACAAATACACCATCTTCTATCTTCGTCAGATGCTTGTTCTTCCCATCATAGTTCACGGTGATCGATCCACACCCGATATTGACGTCGCGACCAACCTGAGCGTCACCGATATAGCTTAGATGTGATGCTTTACTTGCTTTACCGAATGTCGCTTTCTTGATTTCGACAAAGTTACCGATCTTCACTTCATCTTCAATGGTAGAAGCAGGTCGAATATGCGCAAAAGGTCCGATTTGAACATCCGAACCAATTGAGCTGTCATGAGCCACTGACTGCTTCACTGCCGTCCGGTCTCCGATCTGACAATCCTTCACTTCCGAATTCGGTCCGATTATGGTATCTTCACCAATCGTCGTGCTTCCCTTCAGAACAGTGCCGGGCAGTATGACCGTATCTCTTCCAATAGCCACATCCGCATCGATATACGTATTATTTGGATCTTTAATTGTTACGCCGTTGCGCATATGGTACTCATTGATACGCTTTTTCATTGTGACCTCCGCTTGAGAAAGAGCCACGCGATCGTTGACACCAAGCGTTTCATCAAAGTCACTTGTTTGATACGCACTAACGATTTCCCCTTCAGATTGAAGGATTTCAATTACATCCGGCAGGTAGTACTCACCTTGTACATTTTCATTCGACACTTTCTTCAATGCGGCGAATAACGCTTTATTATCAAAACAATATGTTCCTGTGTTGATTTCCTTAATGTTTCTTTCTGCTTCCGTTGCATCCTTATGTTCCACAATACGCTCCACTAATCCATCCAGGTTACGGATGATTCGTCCGTATCCATCCGGGGATTCTGTAGCCCCTGTCAAAATGGTCGCTTTGGCACCTTGTCCTTCATGATGCTTTACCAACGCTTCCATCGTCTCTCCTTTAATGAGCGGCGTATCGCCACATACCACTAAAGTCGTACCTTCCAGGTCACCCAGGACATCCTCAGACTGCATCACAGCATGAGCTGTGCCTAATTGCTCAGCCTGAAGAGCGAACTCACTCTTGCCTTCTAAATGCGACTTCACAAGCTCGGCACCATGACCGATGATCGTGACAGTCTTCTCTATATGTAGTGTTGAAATTTGGTCGACCACATGTTCCACCATTGGCTTGCCACACACAGGATGAAGAACTTTATAAAGCTTCGACTTCATTCTCGTCCCTTGTCCGGCAGCTAATATAACGGCATATCGATTTGTCATTTTTGGTCCTCCAATAACCTTTTTATCCATAACGAATATATCCTAAAAACTCTATCATTTCAAGGATTCATATAAAAGTACATATATTTGTCAAACGAAAAGCGGAAGGGG
Organism: Bacillus sp. NTK074B; assembly: GCF_017303375.1. Classification (GTDB taxonomy): domain Bacteria; phylum Bacillota; class Bacilli; order Bacillales; family Bacillaceae_B; genus Rossellomorea. Next base: position 35,742 of record NZ_JAFKOH010000016.1, read on the forward strand.
CTGTACTGGGGCGACAAGCATAAGATGAGTAACCCGGAAAGGCGCTCTTTGCCTTTTTGGGTTACTCATCTTATGACCTCGAGCCCCAAGCCCCTGGAGCTGGACAACCCCGAAAAGCGGAAGGGGCTGCACTGGGGCGACAAGCATAAGCTAAGTAACCCGGAAAGGCGCTCTTTGCCTTTTTGGGTTACTTAGCTTATGACCTCGAGCCCCAAGCCCCTGGAGCTGGACAACCCCGAAAAGCGGAAGGGGCTGCACTGGGGCTGGACACCCCGAAAAGCGGAGGCGGCTTGGGCAGGCCCGACAAGCATAAGGCGAATCAACCTGAAAAGCTCCCTTTCCTTTTTAGAGGCTCTGCTCATGATCAAAACCCATGTCGAATTTTCTTTTGCTCAAACATGCAAAAAATCTATACTTAATGGTTTCAAAGACTTAACTGCTTGGGTATACAAAAAGCGTAAGAACCGCAGGGCTCCAGAGACAAAAAAAAGAGCCTTACAAAAATAGGCTCTTGATGCTATAAATCTTAATTAGGAAGCCCCAGCTTCTTCTAACTCAACTTCTTCCAGCTCTCCTAAACGATGATACTCAGCTAAAACGGCATCTTGGATCTTACCGCGAGTACCAGAATTGATTGGATGAGCAATATCACGGAATTCTCCATCCGGAGTCCGCTTACTTGGCATCGCTACAAATAAGCCATTGTTCCCATCAATCACGCGAATGTCATGAACAACAAATTCATTATCCAGCGTAATAGATGCGATAGCTCTCATGCGACCGTCGGTGTTCACTCGGCGTAATCTTACGTCTGTTACTTCCATTCTGTTCACCACCTTTTTCCCTAGATGAAATCTACTCTATGTATTCAACGAATTAAATAGATATTCCTTCTTAAACTGTAAAATTTTTTGAAAAATTTTATTTTTCACATCTTTTTTCCATTTCATTTGAACTATTCTTTCATATTGATACAAAAAAACACCCGTGAATATTACTTCACGAGTGCGATTACTTCTATTTCAACCTGTGCATCTTTAGGTAAACGTGCTACTTCTACACAAGAACGAGCGGGCTTGTGAGTGTTGAAATACTCGCCATACACATCATTGATCGTTCCAAAATCATTCATATCTTTGATGAAGACCGTTGCTTTGACTACCGTTTCCAATGAAGCACCTGCTTCCGATAGTACGGCTTGTAGGTTGCGGAAGACTTGATGTGTCTGTACTGCTACATCCCCTTCAATCATTGTTCCCTCTGCCGTTAATGGTATTTGGCCTGAACTGTAAAACAGATTATTTACGACAATTCCTTGTGAATATGGACCAATTGCTGCTGGTGCTTCCTTCGTAGAAACAACACGCATGCTAAACGCCTCCCCTTATGGTAGAAATGTTAGGTTGGATTCAAAATAGTTTCCTTCTGTTAACGAAATCTGTTTATCCTTTTCATTGACATCGGATAATTTCAACAGGGATACATAATCATCCACCAGTCGACCGTCCAAGCTGTTGGATTCAACCAATACCCCAATTCCGGACAAAGTAGCAGAAAACTCTTCCAGCAGGTTCTTCATTCCATTGATGGTTCCCCCTGCTTTCATGAAATCATCGACAACCAATACTTTAGAACCTTCCTTCAAGCTTCTCTTTGAAAGCACCATGGATTGGATTCTCTTCGATGATCCCGATACATAATTGATGCTCACAGTCGAACCCTCGGTGACACGGCTGTCGCGTCTGACAATGACAACCGGAACGTTCAAGTATGAAGCAATCGCATTAGCAATTGGAATCCCTTTTGTCGCCACTGTCATGATGACATCGATATCTTTCTCTGCAAAAGCAGATGCCAGCAATTTCCCGACGCTTTTCATGAGTTGCGGATTTCCAAGGAGGTCCGTCATGTAAAGGTACCCACCTGGTAAAAGACGATCGGAGCTTTCCAGATGGACACACAGCTCTTCGATCATTTTTTTGGCTTCCTGACTGTTTACCTTCGGAACATACTTTACTCCACCTGCAGCCCCCGGAACCGTTTGAACCGTCCCCACACCCCGTCCTTCAAATGTTTCCTTTACAATCGTCAAGTCCTCACTGATGGAAGATTTGGCAGAACCGTATCGTTCAGAGAAAAAAGTCAAAGGGACAAGTTGATGGGGCCGTTCTAATAAATAGTGCGTCATATCAATCAATCGTTCGCTGCGCTTAAACTTCACCAAAGAAACCTCCTAAATCCGAATATTATAATGTAAATATATCATTAACATACGGATTTCGGCAAGAGCTCTTAATCTCCAAGCATTCGCACCGCAAAAACTTGATCACAAAAACCTCTTAAACCATTGTAGATTCGATGAAGTCTTGATTCATATTGCACTAATCCATATACTGTAGGGCCGCTTCCGCTCATCAGAACGGCGTCGGCTCCAAAACGCTCCATTTGATCTTTAATCTGTGACACTTCCGGATGCATATCCAACGTAACCGATTCGAGTACATTCCCAAGATTGGAGCAAATATCATGATAATTTCCATGTTCTAATGCAGAAACCATTGCCTTTGTGTTCGGATGTGTCATATTTTTCAGATCCAGATTTTTATAAACATCCGCTGTTGAAACCCCTATTGTCGGTTTCGCTAAGATAACCCAACAGTTAGGAGGTGCAGGAAGATGCTTGATCTTCTCTCCCCTGCCCGACGCTAAAGCTGTACCTCCGTAAACACAAAAAGATACATCGGAACCAATTTCTGCACCAAGCTCTGCAAGCTCGTCCATACTCAGGCCTAAATCCCATAAACGATTCAAACCTTTTAACGTGGCAGCTGCATCACTGCTTCCCCCTGCTAAGCCTGCGGCGACAGGAATCACTTTATCAATGGAAATGGCTACACCCTTCTTAATGTTCATTCTCTCTTTAAGGAGCTGTGCAGCCTGATAAGCAAGATTCCTTCCATCATCCGGTACAAATCGATTATGCGAAAGAATTTTAATCGTATCATCTGAAAGATTCGTGAGTTCAATCCGATCCGCTAAATCAATTGTCGTCATAACCATCTCAACTTCATGGTAACCATCTGAACGTTTATGTAAAACATCAAGTGATAGGTTAATTTTTGCCGGCGCCTTCACTAATAACCTCATATCATCACCTTCTTACCAATACTCTTTGTTATATTGTATCACACACTTCATTATTGGGAGTGTTAACTTGTAAACATACTCATACAAGTATGTTATTTTATCACGTAAAGTAAGGATAGGAAAGGCAGTCTCATATCAAACGAAAACAAAGACCGCCAAAAAGCATGACACTTTAAGACGGCCCTTTGCATATGGTACTGATAAAAGATGTAATCCAAATGTGTGTTAAGAGTTAGCGTGGCTGGTTTTCTGAGAGTTGCCGGCTTGCCCGTTCAACTGCACGTTTTACCATATTCCCGGCGTCACGGGACGAAATTCCGCCCCAGCCATCCTTCTGAACAACGTCGTAGAATCCTAATTCCTGAGCGATTTCTTCTTTTAACTGATCAGACATGATTCCTCTTCTTCTACTCATTGTCTACCTCCTTCAAAAATGCACCACATGGTTAGTATGTGTATAGGAGGTCAAAAAATGACGAAAAATATTATGTAAAACCTGTATTTAAACACATAAAAAGCAGCAAACAATTGTCTACTGCTGGCTAAAGATGATATTTCCTGTTGCTTCATCATAAAATGTTAATTGAACTGTCTCAGTGAGAACATCTGCATAGCTGTAAGAAACTCGTTCGAACGCATTCTCTTCTTGATCCAGTTGAACCACGAATACAGAAGGATACGTTTCGGCTAGAACACCTGAACGCTCAATTGTTTTTCGACGTCCACCGTTTGCTTTAAGCATTAAACGTTTCCCCAGATTGGAATCAAGGGATCTTTTAATGTCGGCTAATGTTTTTGGCATTTCGCTTCCACCTCACTGTTATTAAATATAACACATTATGTAATTTTAGTCAAATAAATTTATTATTTTAACAAGAACCATGAACACCTGTCAATATATTTTATTCAACAAAAAATACGTTTTTTCTACACCCCTAACATTCCCCATACAATGAAAAATTATGTAAACAATTTAAAGCGGAGGCGGCTTTGTCAGAGGCGACAAGCATAAGATGAATGGGCCATGAAGGCGTTTTTTGCCTTCTTGGACCATTTAGCTTATGACCTCGAGCCTCCAGCCGCCGGAGCTGGATAGCATTTTGAAAGCAACAATGTATACGGAAACAGCCTTTTAAAAGAACTATGACCAATCGTGGCAATGAAGAAAAATTACAACACCCAACCAATATATGACACATCAAAATGAAATAGACCTTGCCATTTCACTCATGAATGGCAAGGTCTTCAAAGGTTTTGTCGAACATTCTTATTCATCTTCCGTGATTTTGTATGGCATTCCTGTACGAAGGACACCCTTCGTTTCAATGCCACCCAATCCTTTGTCCCCGGTTAACGTATTCCGGATGACATCCCACACATTCACCGAATCCTTAAACCCCGTAAAACAAATCTTGGCAACGATATACACGGGATCCAGAGCATGGATATTGACCCTCGAAGGAGAACTTGCAAAGTTGGCTCCTGCATGGATCAGGGACTCAAAGTGGGATTGACAAGCACCTGCGAAGATCACAAGCTGATCCAGGTGAGGGGATTTGCTGCGTGCTTCCCTTACTGCTTGAACAAAATATTTAGAATGTCGATAGGCGTTGATGTCAGCCTTTTCCCCTTTCGACTTGGAATAGGCGTCATGACCTGTCAATACGATGATATTCGGTCTATATTTATCGATAAGGGATCCGATTTGTTGAGGCATCTCTGTTTCACTGCAGTGGACACCTTTTACCGGGACACCAATCTTCTCATAAAGATCTAGGCACTTTCTTAAATAGCTGGGATCTCCATCAAGATGAAGTACTTTCCCCGGAACTTGAAAATAGTTATAATCGTCTCGATAAGCATTCGTCACCCTGTACTCCTGCTTATACTTGAGAAGCTCTATATCCTGTCGGAACAAATCTAAGGATTGCTCTTCCTTCGAACGGAACTCCTGTGTAATCCGATCCTGTTCCCTGGGGTCCATCTTCTTCAAATCATGAAAAGGAGCATCCGCTATCAATCGAAAATCTTCACCATACAGTACTGCCGTTTTATGACCATCTATCATGCGGATATCTATTACCCTGAATAAAATATCACAGTGATATGAAAGGCGACCTACGACATCATTGATTTCGATATTCACATCAGTCACTCCCATGGGCTAAACATTCATTGAGAAATCAAAAAAGGAAATCAACAAGCCGAGGAGGATCAGCATATGCCCTACCCTTCTCCATCAAGTAAGTAATTATTCCCTGTGATAACCTATGCATGCCGGGAATATTAGGTGCCAATAAAATAGGATTGGGTTTACCGTGTCCACGCGAACATAAAAAAATGGCTAAACGCGTTTTACGTTTAGCCACCTAACCTTTAATGAAAATGTGGGTGCAATGCATCGCTTAACAAACCAAATTCTTGTATCGTTAATGTTTCTCCGCGGCGTGCAGGTCCCACTCCCGCTGTAGACAACGCATCAAGTATCAAGTCTTTCTTTTCTTTGCCAAGAGGAAGCTGACTTGTTAAGTTATTTAAGATCGTCTTTCTTCTCTGAGCAAAAGACGAGCGTGTAACGGTGAAAAAGAAGTCTTCACTGATAACATCCACAGGAGGCTTATCACGCTTCGTTAAACGGATGACGGCAGAGTCTACATTCGGCTGGGGCATAAAGACCGTCTTCGGGACAGTCATAACCATCTCAGCCTCTGTATAATACTGTATAGCGATGGAAAGGGATCCGTATGCCTTTGTCCCTGGACGGGCAGAGATGCGATCTCCCACTTCTTTTTGAAGCATGACGCATATTCCCCTGATAGGGAGCCTCTCCATCAATAGCTTTAGAATGATAGGCGTTGTGACGTAATAGGGAAGATTGGCCACAACCATAATATCGTCGAACCCTTCGAGCTCTTTGTTAATTATCGCTTCGACATCCGCTTCCAGGATATCTTCGTTAATGATTTTCACATTATCATAAGGTGATAATGTGTCGTCCAAGATCGGAATCAGCCGCTGATCGATTTCAAAGGCCACGACCTTGCCCGACGTACGAGCAAGATGTTCGGTCAAGGCTCCGATACCAGGCCCGATTTCAATGGCCGCTGTTTTCTCGGATAAACCTGCGTGTTCCGTTATGTTCCTTAGGATATTAGGGTCGATTAAAAAATTCTGACCCAGGCTTTTCTTAAACGAAAAACCATACTTGGCAAGGATTTCTTTCGTGCGTAAGGGTGTGGCAATATCTTTATGCATGTTCTTCCTCCTGAATGATTTCCATTAACGCTTGTGTAAACTCTTCTTTTTGAATATTGAACATCCGTAATCGTTTGTGGAGCTGTTTCCCATTAGTGTAGCCGATTCTCAGTTTCTCACCAAGTGCTACCCGCCGATCTTTGGACTGAGGACCCCCTATTAAACCAGCATCAATCAAATCGTCTTTCGAAATGACTTCCTCCTGCTCGGTATCGAGTAAATGAGCTTCCCTTAAGGATTCCCGGATGACATCAGGGGTTGCATGCTCAACGCCTATCCCCCTGCCCGATTTCGGCAGCGCGTCCTTCTTATGTACAAAGGCATGCTTACACCCCGGCACTGCTCCCGCCACAATCTTCCGGATTCGTTCTCCTGGATAATCGGGATCCGTAAATATGATAACACCCCTTTTTTCCTGGGCGTGTTTGATTTTCTCTATTGTAGCAGGAGACACAGCAGAACCATTGGTTTCAATCGTATCCGCATCGACGGCGCGTTGAACGGCAACTGTATCATCTTTCCCTTCGACTACGATGATTTCTTTTATTTTCATAATTCCTCCAAAAAAGTTGAAACATTTCTTCTTTTCATTTCGTCTAATAAATGAAAACCTAAAGCTATTATAACGGTTTTAACCAAGAAATAAAAAAAAGCAGGAAAACTCCCTGCTATTAGTTCAGTATTTTCACTTTGATGGTTTTTCTTCCCCATCTATATGCATCTGATTTGGATGAGAAGAATACATCAATCTTGTTTCCTTTGATCGCTCCGCCTGTATCTGCTGCAACGGCATAGCCGTAACCTTCTACATAAACCTTGGATCCTAAAGGAATAATGGAAGGATCAACTGCAATCACTCTTACATTTGGGTTTGCTTTTAAGTTGATGCCTGTAGCCGTGTGTCCGGAACATCCGTTACATGAAGCTGTGTATGCGGTTGAACTGACATAGAATTCCCTGCCGCCACTTGGAGCGGCTGAAGCCTCTGAACTGGATGATGAACGTCCACGTGAAACTTGGGCCACTAACACCTTTGTTCCGACATTCACGATTTCATCCTGACTTTCTTCCACGACTTTTTCACTCACTAATTTTCTGGAAACCTCTTTGCCATTCTCTTTTACGATTTCAAACTTCTTTTCGATCTTTCCGTTTTTACCTTCTTGGACAACTTTCTCTTTTCCTTTTGAAAGGTCAGAGTCCTTCTTGGAAATAACGGTGAAATTTTTTGTCTCTTCCACTACATCGGTGACTTTTTCAACTCGAACGACATTTACGACATCATTTGCTTTAACAACTTTGTCTAAACTTGGTTCAACACGGTCTGAATCTTTTAGTGTAATTCCTTGTTGCTTTAAAAAGTCAGCGACCGTAGTCGAAGTAGACCATACCTTTTGCTCTTTTCCACCATTTACAAGTTTAAGTGAAAATGCGGTATCAATCATTACATCCATGTTCCCTGTTACTTTTTCTGATAAGCCGGGTTGGACCTTATCATGTTCTCCTACTTGAATTTCATTTTCAGAGAGTAACTCTTTTACTGTATCTGCAGTCGTCCAGATTTTTTTCTCCTGGCCTCCTACTGTGATCCCTACCTGTTTTGCCGGTTCCCAAACAACATTCATGTTATTCGAGACCTTCGTATTCCCCGAGGGGTACAAATAGTCTTCTGAGCGGGGTGAAATCTCTAATTCTTGTAATATATCTTGAATCGTGTTTGCATGCGTCCTAATCTCTTTTTGCTCGCCGTCTAAGGTCAATGCTACAGTGTTCTTCGATCCTTCATAAAAAAGAATTCCAAATACAGCTGCAGATGTTATCAATGTTCCAATTGTAACAATCCATTTCCTTCGACTCAAAGACTTGGAAAACAGGCTTTTCATGGCTTTAAAGTTCATGAAAAACGCCTCCTTTTCTCGGAGTGATTATATAGAGTTATCCAGTGACTGTCAACCCTAACTTCTTCTAACCTAATCTAGCAAAATATTACAACCCGGGGAACACAAAACATATTATGCAAAAAATGAAAGAAAAAGAAAAGAGAGAGTTATCGACACGTTCATCCTATGAAACAAGATTCCTATGTAGAACTATTTGTTTTCATTTCCTATTTGGACAAGCTCTCTCAAATCTCGACAAATGTTGATGTCAGTTTATGTTGAATAATTTTTTTGCATTTTCTGTGGTCATTTTCTCTACTTCTTCCAATGACACTTCTTTCAGTTCAGCTATTTGTTCTGCCACAAGCTTGACGTACGCCGGTTCATTCCTCTTCCCTCTGTATGGATGAGGGGCCAGGTAAGGGCAATCAGTCTCGATCAGAAGCTTATCCAAAGGAATTTCCTTTGCTACTTCTTTTGGTTTTCTGGCATTTTTAAAGGTTACGGGACCTCCAAGGGAGATATAGAAATTCATGTCTACACATTCCTGGGCAACCTCCGGGCTTCCACTGAAGCAGTGCATGATTCCACCGACTTCTTCTGCTCCTTCTTCCCTCAGAATATCCACTATATCCTGTGTGGCATCACGGTTGTGTATAACGATCGGGAGTTTTACTTTCTTAGCTAGTTGAATCTGTTTCCGGAATACTTCTTTTTGAACTTCCTTCGGGGATTTATCCCAGTGATAGTCAAGCCCCATCTCCCCTATCGCAACTACTTTAGGGTGCTCCGAAAGCTCTTCTATCCAGGCAAGATCTTCATCCTTCATATCAATTGCATCCACTGGGTGCCACCCGATCGCGGCGTATAAGAAATCATACTGACCTATGAGCTCCATGGCGCGATCAATCGTAGGCCGGTCAAATCCGACGACTACCATATTTTCAACTCCAGCTTCTCTTGCTCTTGAAATTACCTCCTCCAGATCTTCGTCAAATTGTTCGGCATTCAGATGAACATGTGTATCAAATAGCATGTAAGACACTCCTTGTAGTAAAGATAAGTTTAATATAAAAACGCATGACAAGCATCACATTCATGTAACATTCGTATTACATATTATGGTTAGTATGGATATTTTTATTTGTCCTATTTCATTCGCACGTACTCTTCATTGTATCGATTTTAGTCCCAGAACCAAAGTATTTTGTTCTTCTCCACAACAATCACTATTTCAACATAATGATTAAAATGAAAAAGGCATGTTTTTGGGTCGAACAAATTATATCAATATAATGAAAGGGATGTTCCACGTGGAACATCCCTTTTTCTTAAAATCATGTAAATCACTTATTTTACTTTTGTTCCATTTGGTAAAGATTGATCGATGGAAGCAAGAGACAATGTTCCGTTTTCTTCTCCGGCAAGAATCATTCCTTGTGAAAGTTCTCCGCGAAGTTTTACCGGTTTCAAGTTCGAGACACAAATCACTTTTTTCCCTACCAGTTCGTCTGGCTGATAGAACTTAGCGATCCCTGATACTACCTGGCGTTTTTCAAATCCAAGATCCAATTGCAGCTTTAGAAGCTTATCGGCTTTTTTAACCGGCTCCGCTCCAATAACTTCCGCTACGCGAAGCTCGACTTTCATGAAATCATCGATTCCGATTTCTTCCGCTTCTTCCTTCGCAGGTGCTGCTGTCTTTTCTTCCTCAACCGGGGCTGAACCCTTCATTTTATCTTTAATAAAGCTTACCTCTTCTTGGAGTTCAAGACGCGGGAAAATCGGCTCTCCTTTTTTGACCACTTCAGTGCCTGCAGGTATCGTTCCAAAGCTCTCAAGGCTTTCCCAAGTATGCATTTTTTCGTCATGAAGATTCAGCTGCTCAAAAATCTTCTTTGGTGTCCTTGTTAAGAATGGCTGCAATAGAACGGCTACTCTTCTTAACGACTCTGCCAAATGACTCATGACACTTCCAAGCTCATCTCTCATGCTTTCATCTTTCGCAAGGGCCCAAGGCTGAGTTTCATCAATGTACTTATTCGTACGGCTGATTAACTGCCAAAGACTCGATAAGGCTACTGAAAACTCCATGTTCTCCATAGCATCTTCATACTTCTTGACCGTTTCGTCATTCATATTAAGAAGGGCCTGATCGAATTCCCCTTTGGAATCGACATAGGTTGGGATAACACCATCAAAATATTTATTGATCATGGCCACTGTACGATTTAGCAGGTTACCCAAATCATTGGCCAGATCGAAATTGATTCTTTCTACAAATCCTTCCGGAGTGAAAACCCCGTCAGAGCCAAACGGCACTTCTCGTAACAAGTAATAGCGAAGGGAATCAAGGCCATAACGATCAATCAGGGTTACGGGATCCACGACATTTCCTTTAGATTTAGACATCTTTCCATCTTTCATCAGAAGCCATCCATGAGCGAATACCTTCTTCGGGAGGGGAAGATCTAAAGCCATCAGCATGATCGGCCAATAAATTGTATGGAAACGGACAATCTCTTTTCCTACCAGATGAACATCAGCTGGCCAATATTTTAAGTAGTTGGAATCATTTTCCTTTCCGTATCCTAAAGCGGTGATATAGTTGGAGAGAGCATCAATCCAAACGTAAATCACGTGCTTCGGATCTCCAGGGACCTTCACTCCCCAGTCGAAGGTCGTACGGGACACAGCCAGGTCTTCCAATCCGGGTTTAATGAAATTATTCACCATCTCATTTTTACGTGACTCGGGTTGAATGAAATCAGGGTTCTCTTCATAATAAGCAAGAAGTCGATCGACATATTTACTCATCTTAAAGAAATACGATTCTTCCTTTACCTTTTCAACCGGACGCCCGCAATCAGGGCAATTCCCGTTTTCTAATTGTCTTTCAGTAAAGAAGGACTCACATGGCGTACAGTACCATCCTTCATACTGATCCAAGTAGATATCCCCTTGCTCCACAAGCTGATTGAAGATCTTTTCGACAATCTCCTTATGGCGCGTTTCCGTCGTACGGATAAAGTCATCATAGGATATATCTAACTTCCCCCAAAGATCTTTAATTCCGCTTACAATGCCGTCTACATATGCTTGAGGAGTAATCCCCTCTTCCTGAGCTTTCCTTTGGATCTTCTGTCCATGTTCGTCCGTCCCTGTAAGATACATGACATCGAATCCACGCATTCTCTTATAGCGGGCCATGGCGTCACCTGCAACCGTGGTGTATGCATGTCCAATATGTAAATTTCCACTTGGATAATAAATCGGTGTTGTAATATAGAAGGTGTTCAATTTTTCTTCCACGTTCTGTTCCTCCTCTTTTTCATTTACCCCCATAAAGCCAAAAAAGCCTCCGAATGGTTTATAGCAGTAAGTTTGTTATAAACATCCAATCAAAAGACACTTACCTATCATCTTAACCTCTTATCTCATCAAAATATACCTAAAATAAAGGGTTTCTGCAACTAAACAATGCTATTACTGGATTTTGTCGAATTATGTCGAACAAACGCGGTAATTAACGAGAATTCGACAAACCCTTCTCCTATTACTTTCTTTACAATAATATTTAATTGGTAATACAATTTTTTACAACAAAGCGTAAAGCTTAGTGTATCAGTATTCACACATCCATTTTTTATTAATAATTTACAGATTTAATTATTGACGAGATTCCCAATCGTTGGTATGATAGTATCAGTTAAAGAAATTTGTCGAATATTGACGAAACAGATAGAGATAAATTATATTTATTTGGAGGAGATTCTCAAATGAAGTCTACAGGTATTGTAAGAAAAGTTGACGAATTAGGTCGTGTCGTTATTCCCATCGAATTACGCCGTACATTAGGTATCGCTGAGAAAGATGCCTTGGAAATTTATGTGGATGATGAAAGAATCATCTTAAAGAAATATAAGCCAAGCATGACTTGCCAAATTACCGGGGAAGTTTCAGATGACAACATCAAGCTTGCCAATGGTAAATTAGTTCTTAGCCGTGAAGGTGCCGATCAATTACTGAAAGAAATCCAAGAATCATTACAAACAAAATAATTTGGTGTTACTATATCAAAGGGCCTGAGTGACTGAACTCAGGCCTTTTTTTATTTATCTATAAAATGCGGTCTTTCTATTCAACGTGATAGGCTTGATACACTTCGCGTTTCGAGAGGGACCGCTCTTTGGAAACGTGCTTGATGGCTTCTTTCGAAGACAGGTTTTTTTCATTTATATAGTGCTGAACATGGTCTTGAAGAGAGTAACTGCTCCACCACTCTTCCTCCTGTTCTTTCTCAAGGGGACCAGCACCTTCGATCAATAAACAGAATTCGCCACGTACTTCCCCATCATTCGCCCATTCCATGACTTCTTCAAGTGAACCACGGATGAATTCCTCGAACTTCTTCGTAAGTTCCCGGCAGATAACGATTTGCCTGTTCCCTAAAGCTGTATACAATTCCTTTAATGTTTCCTTTAACCTGTGCGGAGACTCGTAAAGGATAAATGTGTCTTCTACTGATTTAAGTGTTTCTAGTTCAGCCCTTTTGTCTTTTTTCCCCCTATGTAAAAATCCATAGAAATAAAATGGCTGGGGACATAAGCCAGAAGCAATCAAAGCCGTAAGAGCTGCGTTCGCCCCGGGTAATGGGATGACAGCAATATCGTGCTCGATCGCTTCCTTCACCAGTTCATAACCAGGATCTGAAATCGAAGGCATTCCTGCATCACTTACAAGGGCAACGAGCTCTCCTCTTTTCATTCGTTCAATCAGCTTCTGCCCGCTTGTTTCTTTGTTATGCTCATGATAACTAATGATAGGTGTGTCAATCTCAAAGTAATTGCACAGTTTTTTCGTATTTCTTGTATCTTCGGCGGCAATCACTGACGCCTCCTTCATCATACGGATGGCGCGAAACGTCATATCCTCTAAATTCCCTATTGGCGTAGGGACAAGATACAAGCTTCCTTTGTCATTATCCTGAAAACTTTTTTGCTGATTCATTTGTAAAGCTCACCTCCTGCATCACGTTTGGCTATTTTCATTATGTCCAAATAGCATATCATGTACTTCTTTAGAATACTCATTCATTGCATCGTACACATATAATGGCGGAAGGATCTTTAGGTCTGGTTTCCCATCTTTAATTCCTTCTATTAATATGGTGTTGGCTTCTCTTCCCGGCTTTGGATAAACAAAGCGAAGCCGCTTCGGCTCAAGACGGTGCTTCCTCATTAATGAGAGGATATCCATCAAGCGACCCGGTCGATGAACGAAGGAAGCCTTCCCTCCCTGCTTCAACAGATAGCTTGAAGCTTTGATGGTATCCTCAAGGGTGCATAGGATTTCGTGACGGGCAATGGCGTAATGCTCGTTCACATTCCTCTTGTCCCCTGGTGGCGTATTGAAATAGGGTGGGTTACACGTGACCACATCATAATGGGAATGATGAAGGAGACGATCAATCTCCTTTACATCGCCCCTTTTCATGGCTATCTGGTGTTGGCGATCATTGTACTCGATGCTTCTTTGGGCCATATCAAACAACCGTTCCTGGATTTCCACTCCCGTAATCTCTACATTGGTTCTGGCACTTAATAATAAAGGAATAATACCATTACCAGAACACAAATCAACCACTTTCCCTTTGTTAATCGGCAAATAGCTGAAATGGGCCAATAGGACAGCATCTGTAGAAAAGGAGAAAACAGATGGACTTTGAATGATCCTCATGTTTTCAGCCAATAAGTAATCTAAACGTTCATCTTCTTTTAACTGAACCATAGGTTCCCTCCATTTTTTCTTCTATTATATATTGTTTCCGCTTTGGGACTGTTCAAGCCGCCGGCACTTTTCGATTGGCTGTTTTCGTAAACATTGTTGCTTTTGGATGTAGCGAGTGGCTGTTGATTTCCGCTACAGGTGCTCGCCTTTCCGCGGGGCTGGCGGTGAGCCTCCTCATTTCGCTGAGGAGGCTCGGCCGAACGTCCGTGGAAAGAGGGACTGTTCCCTCCTGCACCACAACTTAAATGACAGAGCATCGAAAATCTTAATGGGTATGCGAACAGCAACAATCTTTGCGAAAACAGCCTTTCGATTAAAAAGGACCAATCCTTTTTATGGATCAGTCCTTTTTAGTCTGTATTCTATTCCAAAGAATGAAACGTTCCTTATTTCTTGTTTAAGAAAGAAAGACAGAACAGGCAATCTTCATCCTTACGGGGACTTCCGAAATGTATATTACAAATATGGAATCCTTCCTGGTATAGTCGGGCAAGGTTATCATAGCCTTCTCCGATATCCAGTGTTTTATCTTCTAAGTCTGACTCACCCGTCGTACCCGCATCGCTGTTTGTTTGTACCTTTTTTGGTGAGTTCTCTGTTTGTTCCAGTCTACGGCGCAAATGTTCATTTTCCAGCTTTAGAGAGTTATTCTCCTCTAACATTTCAGCTAGGCATTGTTTGAGCTCACCTAATTGATGATATAAATGACCAATTTGTTGTTCCATGTTACTGACTGAATCAAAGAACTCTTTCTTATCCACGACACTACACCCCGTTACTCTGTGGCTTGGAATGATACGGCACCCTCGTTCATAATTTCATCTAATGTGAATTCAAGAACCCGTTCTTCTTCTTTTATTTCTACCTGAAGAATACGCTCAAGAATATTAAGACCTACCACTTTACCTTTTCCATTAGGTGTCTTAATCACTTCTCCGATATCAGGTAATTCTTCTTTGGCTGCTTCATACTCGTCGTTCTCATATTTCAGACAGCACATTAATCGTCCGCATAGACCTGAAATCTTCGTTGGATTAAGGGATAGATTTTGATCCTTCGCCATTTTGATGGACACAGGTTCAAAATCCCCTAAAAAGGTAGAACAACATAGCATGCGGCCACAAGGACCAATACCACCCAGCATTTTTGCTTCGTCTCGAACGCCAATCTGACGAAGTTCAATGCGCGTACGGAAAATGGAGGCCAGATCTTTCACCAGCTCTCGGAAATCAACGCGTCCATCAGCCGTAAAATAGAATATGACTTTATTGCGATCGAATGTATATTCTACATCTACCAATTTCATATCCAATTGATGCTGATTAATTTTATCACAACATACATTATAGGCTTCCGTTGCAGATGACTTGTTCTCATCTACGATCAAACGATCTTTTTGATCGGCGATCCGAATCACTCTCTTCAGTGGAAGCACTACATCGTTTTCTCCTACTTGCTTTCTCTCTACGACTACTTTACCAAATTCGACTCCGCGGACAGTTTCAACGATTACATAGCAATCTTTTTGAATGTCCAATTCACCCGGATCGAAATAATAGATTTTACCCGCTTTTTTAAAGCGAACTCCTACAACATCGTACAAAGGACCATCACCCCTGCAGTTTTAGCATAAGCTGTTCTACTAGCAGCTGCGAATTCATATTGGCGTTTAATTTGCGTTTTGCTTCAAGTATCACCGTCATATTAGTAGAAAGACGATTCGTAGACACTTGAAGTGCGTTTGATTTCCAGTTTTCCTTTTGGTCCGGGTACACGAGCTGTTCTTCTTTTCCCAGCTGGATATGAAGTAAGTCTTTATATATTAGAAGTAAAAGATCCAATGCTCGATCGACTTGATCTTTTTCTTTGAAGTGCTGTACAAAATCCTCTTGTATTTTGACCATTGCTTGGAAGGGACTTTTCTGGAGGACTTCATATAATTTTAACACTATTATTCTTGCTTGTGCAAACCACTCATTTTGACATATTTCTACAGCTTCCTCATAATGATTCGTCAAGTTGGCTGCGAGGGTCGCAAAATGGGGTGGGATCCCTTCTTCCAATAACTGTTTTGTCAGCTGTTCTTTCGGCAACGGCTTAAATGAAACCGTCTGGCAACGCGAAAGAATAGTAGGCAGGATCCGATGAATATTTTCCGTGATCAGGATCGCCGTTGTATCTGCCAACGGCTCTTCAAGAAACTTAAGTAGGCTATTAGCCGCATTCGCCGTCATCTTATCTCCGTGAACGATGATGTAGATTTTCTTCTTGGACTCTACACCCGTTTTCGAGAACTCTTCCTGAAGGCTTTTAATCTGATCCTTCTTTATGGATAGACCATCAGGCTCGACGATGTGAAGATCCGGATGATTCCCGTGATTAATTCTTCTGCAGTTGGTGCATTCTTCACACGGCTTACCATTCACCCGGTTGAGGCAAAGCAATGCTTTCGCGAACAGGAGGCTCATTTCTTTCTTTCGTGTCCCTTTTTCACCCTCAAATATATAAGCGTGAGCGACACGATCCTTCAATATACTATTCTGCAACATCTGAAGGACGACGGGCTGAAATGGTTGTATCTCTTCAAACAACATGTCTTAACATCACTCTCTTACATATAAAGATTAATAAGGAGACCTTTTATTTCCCCTATTTTTCCTAATATATCAATGGATTTCTTTTCTTTATCCAATACATCCTCTGTTAAACCCACAAGATGCTGATCGACTGTTTCAACGATATTGAGCTTCCGCCCTTCCCCATACTGATTCCATGTATGGGACTGCTTCAGATCCATCCCAAAATCGACGGCTTCCCGTACAAACTTCTTCACCAATGTTTTATACTTGGCAAGATCTTTGAATGTCCTCGATTGAGATAAACGACTTCCGGCATCCTCTATTGTCGTGAGAAGCTTATTGAGCTGGTCCATCTGCAATTTCTGGTCGTGTTTCTGAACCAGCTGTCCGAATTTAACTTGACCCGTGCCGACTGTTCTCTGGTCTTTTCCTACACTATCTATGGACACACGATGGTCTTGGTTAATTTTCATTAAATGACCCTCTCTTTAAAACTGATGGAATTGCTCTACAGGGAGAACAAACACGGTTGCTCCGCCGACGGCAACTTCAACGGGATAAGGTACATAAGAATCGGCATTTCCACCCATAGGGGATACAGGAGCCACCATCTGCTCACGTGACTGACAGTTCTCTTTAATAACCTGTAACGCTTTATCCACACGAATATCATCTGTACCAATAATGAAAGTGGTATTGCCGGATTTTAAAAACCCGCCGGTACTCGCTAATTTTGTCGAACGAAAATTATGTTCCATCAGGGCGTTAGACAAACGATTGCTATCTTTATCCTGTACAACTGCCATAATTACCTTCATGAATAAATTCCTCCGTTATAAAGCCATTTACTTCCTTCTATTATATCATTGAACAGACTTCAATGCTTCATCTAAAAAAGAGGAGGACTTCTTAGGGTTTAAGCAGTCCTCCTCTTTTTTATTGAATCGTCCTTAAGTACCTCGTCACGATTTCATAGGCATCATTAATTACTTCTTCTTTACTCTTACTGGCATCGACGACCCTGATTCGATCAGGGTATTGTCTGATAACCTTCTGATATCCTTCCCGAACGCTGGTGTGGAACTCCACCGATTCCAGATCCAGCCGATTTACCTCTCTACCACTATGTTTGGAGATCCTTTTCAGTCCTTCTTCTGGATCAATATCAAAATATAATGTTAGATCCGGCATCTTATCCTCAATGGCAAATTGATTGATGTCCATAACTTCTTCCATTCCGATACCACGGGCATTCCCCTGATACGCAAGGGAGCTGTCAATGAAACGATCACACATTACAATCTTTCCTGCAGAAAGGGCAGGGATCACGATCTCCACCAAATGCTGCCGTCTCGCAGCGGCATATAACAGGGCTTCTGTCCGTTTGTCCATTTCTGTGTTCTTTGTGTTTAAAATGACTTCCCGGATCTGCTCGGCAATTGAAACGCCACCCGGTTCCCTTGTCAGAACAACATCGAAGCCATCCTGTTCCAATTGGTGATGCAGCTCTGATAAAACCGTTGATTTCCCTGCTCCCTCGGGTCCTTCGACGGTAATGAACAATCCTTTTTTCATCTATTTCCCTCCGCTTATCGATACACAAACACACAGTGATCAGTTAAACGATGATGACCTTGTATGTTTGCCTTATTTACTATATATTCTTCTAATCGCAGGATGACCTCGCGAGTGATCCTTTCACCAGGTACCAATAGAGGGATCCCCGGGGGATAAGGTGTCACCATTCCAGCAGCGATCTCTCCCTCCGATTCATCCAAGGGTATCAGGACTTCAGCCTTCTCGTCCATTTCCTCCAGCGTTAATGCCAATGTGGAGAAATGATTTTTCCTATCCGATGGGATTAATTTTATCCCAGAGCTTACCTCGACAACCGGCTCATTCTTAAGAGCACTCGATATCCTGCTGACCGCCTCTCCATAAGGAAATGAAAGGCCCCTTTTTATAAGAGGAAGGATCAGCAATACTTGAGATGGATCAGCAAGTTCCGGAAATATCCCTTCTGATTCTAATAGCCCCTGAAGAACATATCCCGTCCGTCCTTCAAGCCTCATTATAAGCTTTAAAGGATCATGTGACTGTTGAACAGAGAGCTGAGGGTGAATTCTTTCGACCGTCTGCATTAAGAGACTGACGTCCTGCAGCGTTCGATCCAGATCCTCCCTGGAAAACGTCCCCACATATGATCTCGCATAATCAAGCGATGCCATAATTGGATACGACGGACTACTTGATTGTAGCATAGATAAATACTCTTTTACCTTCCGCCCATTCACCCGTTTACTTCCAATATGTAAATACGATCCCATCGTCATGGCGGGAAGCATCTTATGAGCCGAGTGGATCACAATATCTGCTCCACATTCCAAGGCCGACTCCGGAAAGGGTGAACCCAACGTGAAATGGGCGCCATGGGCCTCATCAATGATACACATCACACCGTGTTTATGTAACTCTTCAATGATCTGTTTAATAGTATACGAGAATCCGTGATATGTCGGATACGTCAGTACACATGCCTTCACATGGGGGAACGCCTTCAGCGCTGCCTTCACAGCATCACCCCGAACACCCAAGGCGGTCCCTGAGTCACTCCACTCTGTTTCAATGAATACCGGTACAGCCCGGGCAAGTTTGATCCCGTTCAACACCGATTTATGGCAGTTCCGTTGAACAAACACCGTATCCCCCGGTACACAAGAAGCTAGAATTGCTGCTATGTTTCCTACTGTACTGCCATTCACCAATAAATAACTCTTTATGGAGCCATATACATCAGCAAGCATAGCCTCAGCTTCTTCTATCGCCTCACGGGGATCATGTAAATCGTCCAAACCGCTTAACTCTGTCAGATCCCCTTGAAAAAACGGATGATCTTCCTTCATCAATAAACCGTTCTTATGACCCGGCACATGAAAAGAAATAGGGTCGGTGTTCAAATGTCTCCCTATCGCTTCAATAAGCGGGGTTCTCCTATGATCTCGTTTCATTCCATCTAGCTCCTCAATAGAGATATCCTTTCATATCGTATCACACCCCTGCTCTTCCATGCGCCGTCAAATTTTGTGAATCGATAACGGGGTTCCTGACAACAAAAAAAATCATAACCATGTCTATCTTCTGGTTATGAGTAGATTTGAGGAGTATTCACTTTTTTTAACCTTTGTATGAACATTTTATACAAAGGATCGTTCGTTTCTGTATGGACCATTTCATTCTCACACTCTGTGCAGATAAACGATGTGTATAGATGGATTCCAACCTTCTTCTCAACGTGACACACGATACACTCTTCCAAAGCCGCCTTACGTTCTTGTTCTAACATAGGGCCCTCCACCTCCATACAATCAATTCTGCCTCAAAAACACTAATTGTATACATAATTTTAAACATTATAACTGACAGAATAATCAAGTGTACTCTAATCTTATGTTTCAGCCACCATCTCTGTGTATGTCTCCCTAAAAAAGATTGAGAAAAGATGTTGGAATATTGGTGGTGGGGCTTGGTAGTGTAGTAGGTTGGGAGATGGTGAGGTGTTGGACTGGTTTTGGTCTTTGGGATAGTCTTTGGAATAGGAGATCAGGGGACAATTTTACGATTACGCTGGATATTTGTAAAAAAACTAGGTCATGATGAGCAGCTTTAGGGTTAAAATGACGGGAATGGAACTATTTTCGGACTTTTGAAGGTTTGATTTATGGATAGACTGGACTGGCTGAGTGGGGATTGCGTCGTTTTTGACTTTATTGCGTCATTTCAGAGGGTGATTGCGTCATTATTTTATTATATGCGTCATTTCCAGCCCTAATTGCGTCATCTTTTCGTTTATTGCGCTTTTTACCAATAAATCCCTTTTATTAACTCGCCTTTTATCCATTTACAACAATAAAAAAGAGTAACTCATTGTGAGCTGCTCTTCTCTTTATTTGCCTGGCGACGTCCTACTCTCACAGGGGGAGATCCCCCAACTACCATCGGCGCTGAAGAGCTTAACTTCCGT
>NZ_JAFKOH010000170.1 GCF_017303375.1 Bacillus sp. NTK074B
GTCTCTTCGACCGAAGCCCCATCGGCGCGGGTATAGAACAGCCGTTCCTTGGCGGGCGCATAAACGACGCCGCGCACCGGCACCCCGTTTTCCACCAGCGCGATATTCACGGTGAAATCCCCGCGGCGCTGGACGAATTCCTTGGTCCCGTCGAGCGGGTCGACGATGATGAAGCGGTCGGCCTTCAGGCTGTGGGTTTCGGCGGCTTCCTCGGTCACGACGGCGATCTCGGGGAAGTCCTTGGCCAGCTCGGCGCGGATC
>NZ_JAFKOH010000171.1 GCF_017303375.1 Bacillus sp. NTK074B
CTGCACATCCTCCAAAGAATTAACCTCCCCAAAAGTTAAAGGCCGGAAGAGTTATCCCCCGCCAGCCTTTAATCAGCTTCATGATTATCGTTTGACTAACCCTTCAATACGCTTAACAGCTTCTTTCCATTCTTTCTCAGGATCTCCGCCTTCTTGTACGTTTCGTAGTGCTGTTAACACTTCATTATTAACCGTTACGTACTTCGGTCCTTTATAGACAGCAGGAATTTCTTTCGCAGCTTCTGCGAATGTAGCAGCTGT
>NZ_JAFKOH010000172.1 GCF_017303375.1 Bacillus sp. NTK074B
CTTGAACTCTCTGATTTGTGCTAGACCTGGTCGAATTCATCATTGCATGCGGTCCATTGGTGTTGCCCAAGCAGCTTTGGAGCTTATGATCCAGCGTGTGACGGACCCTACGCGAAAGACGTTCGGGAAATACCTACACGAACATGGTATGCTCTGTTCTGATACGACGAATGCGCTTCATATTGATCTCAAGTGACTATCAGGTACTGTTATTGCTGACATTGCTAAGTCGCGTGCCGAGATTGAAGGTGCACGACTGCT
>NZ_JAFKOH010000173.1 GCF_017303375.1 Bacillus sp. NTK074B
GCTGTGACGCGGAATTGTTCGACCTGACGCATTGATGTCTTGCAGAATCATGTTCACCCGCGCCGCGCCGACCTTGCCGCCGGGCGCGATTTCCCCCACCGTGCGGCCAGATCCAGACAACGCCCGGATGTGCCGCGATTCATGGCCGACGCCTTTACCTTCCTTCACTCAGCCGACCTGCATCTGGGCCGACGCTTCGGCAATCTGCCCGAGGATCTGCGCGGGCGCCTGATCGAGGCCTGCCACCAGATCATCGCCCGT
>NZ_JAFKOH010000174.1 GCF_017303375.1 Bacillus sp. NTK074B
GTTGGAAGCGGAGTTGAAATTGGTAAACAAATTCAAGAAGAAATGAATATGGAGACCCGTGTAACTGTGCTTGGTCACGTACAACGTGGTGGTTCTCCGACAGCTGCTGACCGAGTGCTTGCAAGCCGCCTTGGTGCGAGAGCTGTGGAACTGCTTCTTGAAGGAGCAGAAGGTAGAACGGTTGGCATTCAGAACAATGAGATTGTTGATCTTGATATAAACGAAGCGCTTGCACTGCCACATGAAGTGAATCAAAAAATG
>NZ_JAFKOH010000175.1 GCF_017303375.1 Bacillus sp. NTK074B
ATGTGGCAGTCCTGTCGGCGCTGATGGCGCTTCTGGCGATCGTTGTCGTCGCGGTGCAGATGACGCTGGCGCGCCGCTTTCGCGCGGCACTGATCGGCCCGGCACAGGCGCCGCTGTCGCTGCGTCTGGGACGCTGGCGCTGGGGGGCCGAGGGCGCGATGACGGCGCTGATATTGGTAACGCTGGCACTGCCGATGGCGGCCCTGTTCGGCACGGCGCTGGTGCCGACCTATGGCGTGGCGCTGAACTGGCAGACGCTGA
>NZ_JAFKOH010000176.1 GCF_017303375.1 Bacillus sp. NTK074B
TGGCGGCCTTGTGGCGCTACAGGCGATGGCGGTTTCCACGGGCTTCCCGTTCGCCATCGTGCTGCTGCTCGTGTGTTGGGCGCTGGTCAAGGGCCTGATGGCCGAGCCGCGCGGCTAACGCGCCGACACTGGCACCATGAAAAGACGGGGCGGCAGGATCACCTGCCGCCCCGTTTGCGTTCACGCCCCCAGCGCGTGGGCCAGTTCGTCAAAGGCTGCGCGGTTGGCGCAGAAGGTCAGCGTCGCGGTATCGACCGGCTC
>NZ_JAFKOH010000177.1 GCF_017303375.1 Bacillus sp. NTK074B
CGACAGAACACTGAGGGCGCCGCGTTGAGCTGACTGTACCGACCCCACCGGGCCGCCACCCGGTGTCGTAGGCGTAGAGGCAGGGCCCGGCAGCTGCGGCGGTGGGGTGTCGGTAGGAGCCGGGCCGGGCCGCCGGGGCGTGGTGGGCGACAGCGCAGCCTGCTGCGATGGCGCAGCGGTCGATGCCGGCGCGCGCGGTGTTTGGGATGCCAGCGCCGCCCGGGCATTGCGCTCTGCCGTAGTCATGCTCGGGTCAGGCTG
>NZ_JAFKOH010000178.1 GCF_017303375.1 Bacillus sp. NTK074B
AGAAGGAAGCTTTGGCCACACGGGATTTACAGGAACAAGTCTCTGGATTGATCCAAAGGAAGAACTTATTGTGACCTTCTTAACGAATATAGTTCATTACGGAAGGCATCACAATATGAAACAGATCAGGCCTCATCTTCATTCATTGATATCAACTACATTAACTAAGGGGGAAACGTTTTGAAGAAAATGAAAGCGTTAACGTTTGTTGGTTTTCTAGCTTTTATTCTAGTGTTGTCCGCATGTAGCTCACAAAGTGGT
>NZ_JAFKOH010000179.1 GCF_017303375.1 Bacillus sp. NTK074B
TCATCTATATGGGCGATAAATTCCGGGTTCGGCTGCGCGTTGCCGGGAATGACGACTTCATCATGAAGTATCGGAACGCTCAGGATCAGGGCCGCTATTCGCCGGGTCAAAAGATTCAAATCGGATGGCAGGCCGAGGATTGCCGTGCGCTCGACGCCTGACGGCGCGGCGCGTGGGAAACTCTTGCCGATTCCTTGCCCGCAGGACGGCTTGCGACAACAGCGGGCAACTCGACTAGGGAGTACTTCAATGAAACTCAAG
>NZ_JAFKOH010000017.1 GCF_017303375.1 Bacillus sp. NTK074B
TGGACTAAGAAGGCGTCCTTTTGCCTTCTTGGGCCATTTAGCTTATGACCTCGAGGGGCTAGCCGCCGTAGCTGGACTGGTGAGACCCCGCAGGGCGTGAGGAGGCTCACCGCCAGCCCCGCGGAAAGCGAGCACCACTCGCTGCAATCAACAGCCACTCGCTACATCCAAAAGCAACAATGTTTACGAAAACAGCCTATCGAATAAATGAATAAGTAACTCTATCCTATCAAATGAACAGGAATTAGGGGATAAGAATTTCGGCTCTACTTCCATCTAAGAAAAAAAAGGCTGTCATCAAGAGTCCATTTTACATGACCCTTTGAGACACCCTCTAGTGATAATCATTTCGAAGAACTATTCGTTTCCGCTTCTGTTATTCTTTTTTTCTTACTGGTTTCTTTTTGAAAGGAAAGAATCAGTCCATACGTCATGAAGAGTAATATCACCCCTAATGGCAAAGCCGTAATGATGGTGGCAGCCTGCAATCCACTGATCCCCCCTGAACCCATCAAAATTGCAGCAATGGCAGCCAAGACTAAGCCCCAGCTGAATTTCACAAAAAATGGAGGATTTAAACTTCCGTTAGAAGTTTGCATCCCCAATACAAATGTGGCAGAATCTGCAGATGTGACAAAGAATGTAATGATGAGGAAAAGCGAAATAATCGATAGTACCCCGCTTAATGGCATTTGATCAAACACATAAAATAGGGAAGTCTCCAAACTTTGACCGGCTACATCTATTCCCTGAACAAGATCATAATACAATCCTGTCCCTCCAAATACACCAAACCAAAGAGAGCAAACGATAGTTGGGACAATGATGACCGCAATGATGAATTCACGGACCGTCCTTCCCTTTGAAACCCTCGCAATGAAGGTCCCAACAAACGGTGTCCAGGAAATCCACCATGCCCAGTAAAATATCGTCCAATCTTTCACCCATTGGTTATCTTCCATGTTGAAGGGTGAAAACCGCAGCCCCATACTAGGAAGATTCTGAACATAGCTTCCAAACGTAGTCAGGAATAGTTCCAGTACAAATTGAGAAGGCCCAACGATAAGGAAAACAATAAATAACAATACTGCCAGAATCATATTCGCATTGCTCAGGTATTTGATTCCCTTCGACAACCCTGTAGAAGCAGAGGTAATGTAAAGAACCGTTGCAATACCCATGATGATAAGTTGAACAGTAAAGTTTATAGGGGTTCCCAATAAGTAATGAAGACCGCTATTTATTTGTTGAGCTCCGATACCCAAAGAAATGGCTACGCCAAAAATGGTTGCAAATACCGCGATAATGTCCACGACATATCCAATCGGCCCATTCGCTTTCTTGCCTATGACTGGATATAAAGTGGCACTCATTAATCCAGGCATGTCCTTTCTGAACTTATAATAGGCCAACGCCAAAGCAACAACCGCATAAATGGCCCATGCGTGAAATCCCCAATGAAGATAGGTATACCGCAACCCGATTTTAGCTGATTGGATGGTTCCCCCTTCGCCATAAGGAGGCGTGGCATAATGAGAAACCGGCTCAGATACTCCATAAAAAAGGAGACCGATTCCCATTCCTGCACTAAACAACATGGCGAACCATGTTAACGTCGAATATTCCGGCCTGTCCGAATCTTTCCCTAATCGGATCTTACCGTATTTACTTAAGGCAAAAAAGATGGCGATGATAAAAAAGAATGTGGCTGAAAACTGATAGAACCAGCCAAACTTATCAAGGAGAACTCCTTGAGTATTCGTCATAACATCGATCAGTCCCTGAGGAAAAATGACTCCCCATAATACAAAGATCACGCCGATTGAAATCGCGATCCAAAACATCGGTGTAAAATTCTTCAATCTACTTCCCCCTCAATACAATGGTGTAGCTGAATAAAGTACTTCTCTATATGTAATGAAAATAAAGACATGAAACTATATTACCCTCTGATATACGGGACTAAACTAGTAAGTTAATGGAAATTGAAAAGGAAAATCCATTTATACCTCCCTGATAATTTTCTTTCTGGGAGTATCTATTTTGTATTTATGGGCAAATTATAGTAGACGGAGGTGATAAATATGACTAACAAAAACAACAAAAATCCACAGCAACAAAAAAATGAAGCAGAATTTGCTCAAGAACAAAACGCTGCTGAAAGAGCAAAAAAAGCTGCTAAACAACAAAACCAACAAAATAAATAATCTAACATAGTAGGAAATTCCGGATACTTAATAAGGGATCAGTCTAATGACTGGTCCCTTGTCCCTTTCTATTTATGAAAATAATTGATTACAATCATATAATGAATACACATCCTGAAACTTGCACACCATACGAGAAAAAATCTCCCCGAAATCCGTCGGGAAGATTTTTACTGTCGCATGCTACAACTATTCACTTTGACTACGCTTTGTTTTGAACGGTTTGTATGCGACCACTACGGCAATCACGGCAGAGGCAGCATTTATCAAAGTTCCGATTAAAGGAGAGCCTTTATAGCCTGTACCATCATACAAATTAGTGATGATTAGGCCCGCTATAATACTTAATAACAGACTCACTCCTAGAAATACTCCTATAAAAATAAAAAACTTCTTGGCATTTTTCCACAAAATTACAGCACTCCAATGTAAAGGATTGTTTATTAGAATATATCAGGAATCCACAACAAAGACCAGGTCCAGCCTTCTTTGATTAGGTGCCGGGATGCTCAATACCTTTATCTATTCCGCTTTATCCATTGAAGGTTTATTACTGGAAACTTCCAGCCTGCTTTTCCCCATTAGAAATACAAACACTAATGCAATTCCCAGTGGAATCAATGCATAGGCGAAAGTAGTGGTAATCGAGTCAGACATAGCGTTTGTAATCTTAGTCAGCACAAAATCTGGAATCTTCTCACGCATTTCCGGCTCAAAGATACTTCTCGGATCACCTTGAAAATTACCCCCGGCTTCTTGTCCTTTAAAGGCATTTTCCAAATGAGATGAAAATAGTTTCGTTTGGAGTGTTCCATAAACGGTTATACCGATCGTCATCCCTAAAGAACGGAAAAAGGCATTAGTCGAATTTGCCGAACCCCTGAATCGAGGATTAAGCTTATGGATCGTCGCATTAGGCAGTAATGAAAATGAAAAACCGACCCCGAAACCACTAATGATCATATATAGGGTTAATAACCATCTACTCGTGTCCGGCCCCATCGTCGCAAGTAACACCATTCCCGTTATGAAAGAAATGATGGAAACCCACATAATATTTCGATAACTTGTTTTGGTCATCCGAATCCCGGCCACAGCACTTCCTGCTACTGACCCCAGCATCAATGGGGTTAAGATCAAACCGGCATTTGTTGCTGATCCCCCATACACAGCTTGAACAAAAATAGGGATCAGGATCGTCAGGATGATGAAAGCAGCACCATATAGAAAGGCCAAAGCCTGGGCAGAGGCAAATAATGGGCTTTTAAACATCCAGAATGAAATAATCGGTTCAGATGCTCTTCTTTCAATAAGTAAGAAACTTAAAAAGAATAAAAGGAACGACCCAAACAATCCAATAATTTGCCAAGATGCCCATGGAAATTCTTTTCCTCCAAATTCAAGGGCAAACATCAGACTGACGACCGCTATCACTAACGTAATCGCTCCACCCCAATCAATGCGCTGATCAGATCTCTGTGGAGACTCTTTATAAGACGTTGATATAAAGACGAGGGATAGGAGTCCAATCGGAACATTGACATAAAAGATCCAATGCCAACTGAAGTTATCCGTTAGAAAAGCACCGATCAACGGTCCAAATACCGAAGCAGAACCAAATACCGCTCCCAGGAGTCCTGTCATTTTCCCACGTTTCTCTGGAGGGAATATATCAAATACAATCGTGAAAGCGATAGGCAGCAATGCTCCTCCGCCTATTCCTTGAATAGCACGGAATATACTTAACTGAACGATATCCTGCGCAATCCCACACAGAGCAGAACCAATCAAGAAAATGGAAAGGCCAAATATGTAAAAACGCTTCCTTCCATACATATCAGACAGCTTACCAAATATCGGCATTCCGGCCATCACCGCCACCATATACGCACTTGTGACCCAGACGAACTTATCAAGTCCGCCGAGATCTGAAACAATGGACCCCAAAGCCGTAGCTACAATGGTGTTATCCATGGCAGACATGAGGATCCCCAACAATAAACCGGCAAGTGCCAGCTTCATATTACTTTCTTTCGCAACCATCACCATCATCCTTCCAAAATCCGATAACTTCTATTTCATTATAGAACTTTCTAACTGATTGTCTAGTCAGATAATACCTGTATATTAGAAACAAAAAAACAGAGTACGTCAGCTGACGTACTCTGTTTGGAATTATACAATTGGATTACTTTTGAACGTTAGCCGCTTGTGGTCCACGTGCGCCTTCAACGATTTCAAATGTAACGTCTTGACCTTCTTCCAATGATTTGTATCCTTCACCTTGGATAGCAGAGAAGTGAACAAATACATCGTCTTGACCTTCAACTTCGATGAAACCGAAACCTTTTTCAGCGTTAAACCATTTAACTTTACCTTGTAACATAAAACATGTACCTCCTAGTGCAGTTGCACATAAAAATATTTATATTCCTGCTCTGATTAAGATTCAAGACCAATGTTCTTCAATCATGTATATTAACCGAACAAAAATAACTAATTAAATGATAACAGACTCTCCCTCAAAATTCAAGGCGGGAATGGGTCTAATTGTAAAATGACTAACCCAAACTACTCTGCTGTTGTCTTGGAATGTTCTTTAGTATACAACTTCTTGATCATCCGTATTTGGCCTCTGTGATTGATTTCATCTTCAAAGACATGAAACCATTTAAAGAAGTTATTTCCCTTTTGCCCATACCACCAATCTGTTTCTTCATATAACCATGCTTCGTCCAATTTTGAAAATTGCTGAATGGTTTTCTCCCTGGTACGTTTAAGATTTTCCAGGTAATACTCTACAGCATTTCCTTTAATAATTCCTGCCGCCTGTATTCCTAAACTTAATGCAGGTTCCAATTCAGCGGCATATGCTTCTACCTCATCATTTGTCATTTCTTCGAATGTCAACGCCTGATAGATCTTCTCTACAGCATCAAAATGAGCCAACAACATGCCGATGGAATTTGCTTCATCATGACACCGGTAATCGAGCATTTCAACAGAAAGATTTTCGACTTCACATATGGAGGTGAATCTGGCATAATCCATCATGGATAGAAGCAAGGAAAAATCCTTCTTTATTCCATCTTTTTCTTTTATTAAGTATAACGAGTTCATATCCATTATTTGCTCCCCCTTTTGATCTTCTTTGTACTATATTGGATACATAATGGAGATTTCCTCTATTTTTGTCAAAATCATTACGATTGATTGGTAGAGGCTTTTAGTATGTCACGTATTTCTCTCAGAAGTTCTTCTTTCAGATCGGTTTTGTTCTCTACTTTTATCTCCTCTTTTCTCTCCATCTTTTTATATAACCGTACGATGAAGAATATGACCCACGCAATCAGAAAGAAATCCACTACGTTTTGAATAAAGACTCCATAGGTAATCACTGCGTCTCCGAACGTAACCTTTAGGTCAGTGAAACTGATGCCCCCAAGGATGATGCCAAGAAGGGGCATCACGATGTCATCAACAAGTGATTTGACAATTTTGCCAAAGGCTGCGCCGATGATTACGGCTACAGCGAGATCTATGACATTTCCTTTTAAGGCAAACTTTTTAAACTCTTGCCACATACTCATTCTCCTTTATACATTTCCATAAGGTTAAATTTGAACTTTATCCAAATTAGTTTGCCACAATTATACAAATTTATATATTCGTTTAGCTTTGTTTCTGCTAAACTGGACTTTCATCAGTTTAAGTAGGAAAGGAGAGATGACATGTTATACCCTATCAGAATTCGTTCTGGAGCTGTCATTGTAGAAGAAGAAAAAATCTTATTAGCTGAGTTTAAGGACGAAAACGGGCTTCATTATAACCTTCCCGCCGGCGGAGTAGAAGAGGGAGAATCGATTAAAGAGGCTGCCGTGAGAGAAGCTTTTGAAGAAACAGGAGCAAAAGTAGAGGCTGAAGCGTTGGCATTCACCTATGAATATGCCCCACACCTGAATGAACATAGATATGGACCGACTCATACCCTTTCCATGTTTTTCTCTTGTAAGCGGACAGATCTTCATTCCACTCTTTCACCAAGTCAGCCGGACCCTACACAGACGGGGATTAAATGGGTACCAATATCTGAACTTCATTCGATCGTACTTTACCCCATGATACAGGATCGGATTTTGAAGTATATTAAAAAAGAGAAGCAGGAAGTATTTATAGAAGAAAATGAGCTTGTTAAGAAATAATCACTCATAAACACATCCATTCAACCTTCTTTCAAATACCTTTGTTACACTTCTACCAAGGGGGATAAAATGTTTTGGATCTGGTTGACCTTTGTATTGTACGCTATGTTTGTTGCACCTGGAAAAGGTTTTGCAAGTGACCCTATCATTCAGGATCTTCTCCGAGGAAATGTAAATGAAGTGGAACCACTCGTTTTAACCGTCTTTACTTTTCTTGGGCTCTTTCCCATGTTATTTGCAGCACTATTACTACCCTTCGATCAGGACAAAGTTCCGGCATGGCCTTTCATTCTTGGCTCACTTCGCACTGGGGGCTTTCACCCTTCTACCATACTTTTTCCTTAAGAAAGGTGAAAATCGATCCCTTCCTAGAACTCCTCGATGGCTGGTACCTTGGCTTCATCAAATGCGTTCAGCCTACTTCTGATCTTAATGGCCGCTGCTTCATTAATATTACTCAGATATTGGGTCTCACTGGCTTCCTATTGGAGTGCATTTCAAACTTCAAAGCTTGTCAGCGTCATGACGGTTGATTTCTTCATTTTACTTTGGCTTTCCTTTAAATCAATGGTCTCAATCTATAACATCAGGAAGAATCGGTGGCTTTCTTTCATACCTGTCATAAGACCAGTTATGTTACGATGGAGGAAACCAAACTGGAGGGTTACATATGATGTTTACAAAGATTCCGAAAGAGCAGAAAGATGAAATGATTGGAAGGATCCAAAGCTTTTACTATGAACAAACAGGGGATGAAATCGGGGATTTAGGCGCTGAAAATTGGTTCGACTTCTTCATGAAGGAAATGGGTCCCTTCCTTTATAATAAAGGAGTGATGGATTCAAAGGACGTGTTGATGGATAAAATGCTGCTTCTCGAGGACGACCTTTATGCATTGAAAAGACCAGTGAATCCCAAGTGATGCAGCTTTTATTAAAAAGGAGCAGTGCAAACTACTCCTTTTTAATATCATGAACAACCATGTCATCAATCCGTCCATTATCATTTACGATTTCAATGGTTACGGTTTCTTTATCTTTATTCTTTATTTCGTTAATCACCTTGTCCATATCGTCACTCTTTTTAATATCTACGGTTTTCTCAACTTTGAACTCTTGTGCTGCCTCTCCTTCTGATCGGCTTTTGAGCTCTTCATCCGAATAGATCAAGTCGGTTCCCAAAGCATTCTTGATCGTTTTTCCTTCCAAGTAAAAACGGGCACGGAACTTGGTATCCGGTTCTAAGGCTTCATCGGTTAATAATCCGGTAAATGTAAGTGATTCCTCTTGTTCATTCCACGTCACACCACCCTTTACAACCATATCTGCTGCATTTCGGTTGCATCCCGTTAAGAGGATGGCCACTAATACACCTGCAATCATTACTGCATTTGATCCTTTCACTTGTTGTCCTCCTTATATGTATGTGCACTATTATCTTACCAAAGTATCAATAAAGTGCACCAGAAACAATTGTTTTCGATACGGATAATGAAAAATACATTGATTGATTAACGATGGGGATGAAGATATGAGGATATGGGGATGTATAAATTGGAGTGATTACCGGATAATAGTCTCCTTGACTATCCAAAAAAGAATAGGCAGGTGGTTGGATCAATGTATCCCTGTCATTTCCATTTCTTAAATGGAGTGAGCTTCATGGATAACATTCTTTACTCCCGATATTGATCGTACCACCAATTAAAAGTAACCATTATGAAATAAACGTGGCTCCAGGGCAAGGGATCATTTTTTTAGATGTTTATTACATACTGCCTTCAGGATAAACAGTTTTTCCTGTACGCTTAACATCCTCCAGCATTTAGCACGAATGATCATAATTTTTCCCCTCTCCTTATTTCATGTTACTTCTCTTTACCTCCATCTAACCTTTTACAAACCAGTCAATTTGCTACAAATTGTCAAACAAAAATACTTTCTCCGACATAATGGCTTATCGAAAAAAGTATGAAAACGAAACGAATGTCAATCCGTACCAGTAAATGTAGAATTTCTTTTTATCTATTTTTGTTTAACGGCCAGTCAAAGGCGTTCATAGCAGTTTAATAAAATGATTCAGCACACGGGCTGTGAGCCCCCAGATTACTTTGTCCTCATAATAGTAAAAATGCTCTTTCATATTTCTAGCTTGCCATTCGTAGTTTTCACCACCAGGGATTTGTTTATATGGAAAGCCCTCTTCAGGCTCCATTTTAAACTTGATAGTATACAATTCCGGTTCCTTTTCACGAAGATATGAAAGTGGGGCGGTGAAAACTTCTTCCACTTCCGCCGGGTTTGGACGCATATCTTCAAATAATATATTCAGTTTTCCCACATAAGGATAAATGATGGTCCCGAATGGAGAAACAATATAATCCAAGGGATGTATGTCGGAAATTGCTTTCTCTGCAATCCCGAGTTCTTCTGACGTCTCCCTTAGCGCTGCCGCCCTCTCATCGGAGTCACTACGGTCGATCCTGCCACCCGGAAAGCATATTTCCCCCGGTTGTCTCCGCATCTTCAATGAGCGTACTTCAAATAATACGTGAATCTCATCTTCCACTTCTATCAAAGGAAGTAGAATAGCATACTCAGAAAATGTTTCACTTCCCAGCACTTTAGGCGCTCTGTCTTTGAAACGCATCAAAAGCTCGTTCATATCCATCCTATCCCTCCTTCTCTCATTATTCCATTCTATGATTTTCTTTATTATAGTATGAAAGAGATCTAACACCAAACCATATGAGCTCAACACAATTTACACCATTATTTTCCAGTACTTCTATGAAACTATGTTATACTATTGAAGTGTTCTCCGGTGAAGAGAAGAACACTCAGCTAATAAGAGAAAGGATTTGAAAGCATGTTTGGAAAAGTTGCTTCAGACGTATTAGGTTTAAGTGATATAGGTACAGTCATCAATCCGGCTGATTACGATAAAGCGGATGCCGATGATTACATTATGCATGAGGATGGAGAAAAGATCTATTTCCTGATCAAATCCAAGTCTGATGAGTATTGCTTTACAAATAAAGCGCTCATCCATCTGGACGGCACGAGTGCAGCCAGCAAAAAACGGGTTCTCCGCCGCCTCGATTATTATAAATATCAGCTCTCGAATATCCTTCTTGAAACCGCGGGAACCGTGGATCTCGATGTTGAAATCAAATTTAAGATCGGGTCGGATGTCTATTCCATTGATGTTCATAAAAAACACTTAACAGAAGTGAAAGATCTATATAAATCCCTGATTAAGATTAGTGAAATCACTACCGACAACAGCATATATTCTTCTTTCTCAAACGAGAGTCTCCAATTAGCGGCCTCCACATTGGGACAAGTAAAGACAAATGATGTGAATGTAGTTGAGCAGTTTAAAGAGGTCAATCAATATGCCTTCAATTGGATGGCAGATAAGAAAAAAGAGTTGACCCTAAAGGATTTCGGATTTGTATTTGAAAAATTCATTCAAAATTAATCATCTCATCATCCGGCTGGAATGCTCAGCCGGATATTCATTATGACAACTCAGTGGCACTTTACCCTTTCCACTCCTGGATCCCGTCATCCTCAATGATACCTAACGTTACATCAGCGATATCGGGATCAGCGATTAATTTCTCCTGTATGGCAAACTTAATGTCATCTGCTTCTGAAAGCGGCAGACCTTTCTTTAATTCAAGATATGATTCTACATGGTAATAGCGTCCTTCCTGGATGATTCTCAACTTGAAAATATCAATGACTGCCTCATGTTCAAAGATCGCACCAGCAATCCTGTCTTCCACTTCTTTAGGCGCTGCCACCCCAATCAGACCGACCATGTTATCATACCCTACCCGAAAAGCTACCCCCACCATCAGGAAACCAATTATGATTGTCACGACTCCGTCCAGTAATTGAAACGCGCTGAAATAAGAGACAAGTACGGCTACCAGTGCAAGGATGGCCCCTGAAACAGCTACCAGGTCTTCATAAAATACGAGTCTTGTTGGTGGTGCTGCCCGTTTTACATGCTTGAACGCACCATAGACAATACCCGCTCCCCTGCTTTCCACTCGAGCTTCCTGCCCGATTTCCTTCATGACTTTAAAGAGAATGGTTCCATCAATGACGATGTTTAACAATAGCACTGAAACATTGATCCAGATCCCTTTGACTTCTGCAGGATGTTTAAGTAGGTGAAACCCTTCACGAATCGTTTCATATGCCATAACCGATACGACGATAACCGCGATCATACAGAATAAGTTGATAACACGTCCGAAACCTGTCGGGAACTTTTCTGTCGGCTTTTTTTCTGAAAGAACACTGCCGATAAACACAAACCCTTGATTGACTGCATCTGCCAATGAGTGCATTGCCGATGCAAACATGGCCCCACTCCCGCTGAAAAGGAAAGCAGCCCCCTTCGCAATTGCCAGGATCCCATTCCCCACCATTGCAAAAAAGGAAGATTTATTACCCTTTTTCACTAGCGAAAGAAAAGATTCATTGCTCATAACGATCACCCCTTACGTTTTATCAAGCTAATAGGTAGTATCTCTCAAGCCTGTACTTTCATAAGTCAATTGACGAACCTTTTGAGCTTTTCTATACTGAAACAATAAGTATGGATACATACTATGTCCAATCTAGTTAGGAGTAAGAATCATGGATTTTACGATACAACACCTTTCCTTTTATTTAATACAGGTCGAAGGCAATGGGGAAGAAGCAGATAAACGTCATAAACATTTTCAAACGTTAACCGGAGCTCAATATGAAGAGAGTCCCCTGAAAAGCTTTCTTGACGGCGAACTGACAAAGATTGTCAAACGTAAGGTAGACAGGCATTCCAAGTCAGAGTCAGCTCCAACTAAGATTGGCCGCTTTGTTGTAGAGCCCGGTCATGAGCTGACCTCGAATCCAAACTATAATTTATTTCACCGAACACGGTTCGCAGAAAGTAAAGAAGCGTTTCGTGAGGAGTGCGATCAAATAGTCCAAATGTATATTGAAGCGAGCGCCATTAGAGGCGGAGCATTTCTTGTGGCTACAGCAAAGCTTACGAAATTTTTTGATGATCCCTTCTTGTTCATCATGAAATGTGATTTTGAACCAAAAGTTGCCACCATCACGGATGAAGCGACTTTGATCCACAATGTGGAAATGGCGATTACGACCAAAAACATGAAATCGATTCAATATCCGTATATGCCAGAAGAAGGTATGATGGATTCAGCGGAAATCAAGATCCATCAGGCGTCACATGCGAGATACTTTGAAGATTTCCTGAAATGGGTCGAGTATGAAAAATCCATGCCTGAAATCATCAAATCCCAAGTATATGGAATGGTAAAGGAACATATTTCTGAAACCTATGCGGAAGAAAGCGACGAACGGGTGGAATTTGAAGAAGCCGTTGAAGAATGGGCCATCAGCCCAAAGCGTGAACTGCAGGAACGGTTCACGACGGAACAGGTTGTCGAAGCCACTTCCCAAATTGTCGAGCAATCCCCTGAAGTGGAACTGAAAGTGAAGCTTGACCATGTGTCAGTGAAAGCCCTTCTTTCAGATTTCGGCGATAGCATCCATTTAGCAAAAGTGAATGGAAAATATGTATTGATGATCGAAAGTGAATCGGTCATGTTTGAAAAAGGGTTTTCCCCTCTCGAATTTTTAAAGCCTGATGAACTGCATGAGGTGATTCAACATATACAAGAAAAAGATTAACTTTGCCATGTGAAAAGCATGGCTTTTTTTGATCTA
Organism: Bacillus sp. NTK074B; assembly: GCF_017303375.1. Classification (GTDB taxonomy): domain Bacteria; phylum Bacillota; class Bacilli; order Bacillales; family Bacillaceae_B; genus Rossellomorea. Next base: position 12,166 of record NZ_JAFKOH010000017.1, read on the forward strand.
ATCTTTCAATGAATAGTTGAACACTCTTGTGAAAATTTCGTTAATGGAATAAACTTTAGTAAGGAATTTTAATTGGGGATGGAGGTTGACTTTTGCTTTCTACTAGACAACTTCAAGACATTAAGGCACTACAGGAACTATGCGAACATCATGATGAGATCCATCTAAAGTTAAATTGGGAAATGCTACGAAACCGCAAAGATGGTCAAGATGATCTTTTACATTACCAAGATTCTAAACTGATCGGATTTTTGGCGATATACGGCTTTGGGGACTCATATGAATTATGCGGGATGATTCACCCGGATTTCCGCCGTCAACACCTGTTTCAAGATCTATTTCACAAGGCCGTGAAATCGTTGGAAAGCCGGACCGTCAATAAGCTCTTACTCAATGTACCCGGATCATCGACCACAGGAAAAAAATTTGCAGCCCAAACAAAGGCGGTATATGACTTTACCGAGTACGAAATGAAATGGAATCAGACACGATTGACCTCAGACAGCGATACTGTTCGCTTAAGAACAGCGGTTGAACACGATATTGAAACCATCATCGACCTTGATGAAAGCTGTTTCGGAGTTGTACGGGCAGATGCTGAATCCTACACAAAAAGATTATTCAAAGACTCTTCCCACGGCCATTTCATGATTATCCATGATGGGAAAACTCTAGGAAAGATAAGAGTCCAAAGAATGGAAAGAAAAAGCTTTATTTATGGTTTCGCCATTTTCCCAGACTTTCAGGGTAAGGGAATCGGACGAAAAGCATTATCACAGGTGGTAATGCAGGAAGTAAAGTGGACAGATGACATCTACCTGGATGTGGCAGCAGCTAATCAGAGCGCACTGAAACTCTACAAATCCAGTGGCTTTGAAACCTTTTACAGTCAAGATTATTACCATTATCCTATTTCATAAAACGAAAGGAGCACATGTGGCTCTTCAAACCCTTGTGCTTTTATTTGTAAAATTGGTGCTCTATTTTCCAAGTATCCCCGATTGTTAGTATTCCATGTGAATAATAAGGAAGCTTCCGTTTATCTGTGGGTGATCCAGGATTGAACAGGAGTGCGCCTTTCATATATCGTGAAAAAGGTATATGGGAATGACCAAAAATGATCACATCCACCTGTTCTTCGTCAAAGGCTTCCAGAACTCTTTTTTCGGTCGTTTTTCCTTTGCCGTCCCCATGTACCAACCCAATCTTCATACCCATCAATTCAATGGTCCTTTTTCTGGGCAGAAGGGATTGAAGTTCTGGGCGATCGACATTCCCGACGACAGCAATCAGTTCACCGTACTCTTCAAATTCCTTATAAACATCCACTGTATGAAAATCTCCCCCATGAATGATTAGATCACTTTCCATAAGGTCCTTCTTGAGAAGAAAAGGGAGATCTCTCCCTTTTCTCGGCATATGGGTGTCGGATACAATGACAATTTTCATATCATTCTCCTTTTTGTGTATCGTTTGATTTCTCAAGTAATTTTCCTCTTTCTGCCTCAATTGATTCAAGATCAATCCGGTCAAAGAGCGGGTTTGTGTTTTCAATCGAAAGGGTTAACGGCTGGGATACCTGCTTCCATGCTGGTTGCATGTGAATGCCTAATTGTTTCCCTAAATGAAAGGCGGTAAAGGGTAAAAATGGCTCAATCATCATTCTTAGATTACATATTATATAAAGAAACTCTTCCAGTACCTTTTTGCCTTCTTCCCTATTCTCTTTCACTATTACCCACGGTCTCTGATCATCAAAACGTTTATTCGACCAACGAATGAATTCAAACACCGTTTCCAACCCCTGACGTGTGCTTCCCTCTTCAATCAATCCGCCTACAGAAGTGAATATCTCTTCTATTCTTCGTTGCAAATGGTCTTCTACATAGGTTAAAACAAGAGATTCTCCGAATTCTTTCTTATAGAACTTCACTGTACGCTGAACAAGATTTCCGAAGGCACCGAGAAGTTCGCTGTTATGGCTGTATATAAACTCCCTCCAGGAAAAGTCAGCGTCCCTTTTCTCAGGTGCATTAACGGTCAGAAAATAACGAATGGTATCGGGATGATAATCGGTCAGCAGGTCCTTCAGCCATACAGCCCAATTGCGGCTGGTAGATATTTTCCTTTAGAATCGCCCATCATGGACACAATATACTTGTTCTACCTCCTTTTCATACAGCCACCCTCCCTGATAAAGATGGGTGAAGATCCGTTGAACCTCTTTATGGTGATGTTCAGTATCGGTTCTAGTATATTCATCATAGCTAAACCCCAAAGCTTGAAAGCATTGAACAAATTCTTCATGATATCGGTTCGCTACGTTTTCAACACTGGTGCCTTCCTGCTTCGCACGGATCCCTATCGGGGTACCGTTACAATCGCTTCCGGACACATAAAGAACTTTTTCCCCTTTCATCCGGTAATAACGAGCGATAACATCTCCAGGCAGTAGTGCCGCGATGTGTCCCAAATGAAGTGAACCGTTAGCGTAGGGCCAAGCCCCTCCTATAAAAATCGTCATATCCTTATCCTCCTCGAATATAATAAAAAACCCCTCGTCCTTAGATATCGACAGATATCTAAGGACGAGGGGTTAAGCTCGTGGTACCACCTTAGTTCATAGCTTGCTCACACAAGACTACCTCAACAAGTACGGGGCATAATAGCCCTTATACCGTGGCAATGATAACGGACGCCCATCCCCGTTCCACCCTACACCCAATTGGTTCGAATGGAATGCTCCGAGATCATTTTCCAAAATAGGTCACCCTGCTTCTTTTCAGCATCCGAAGCTCTCTGATAAGGGAACCCACCATGTACTCTTCTCATCAACGCACAAAGTGATTTAATTATATTATGCCACTATTCCCAAAAAATGCAATATTCATTTCAAGGTTTTATTTTCTCACTTTAGTGGAAAAGGGAAGGGCGGACAGATTAATAATTTGAATAGTCCTCTCCTATTATTCATTTCAATCTCAGAACTGAGACAGCTTCACATGTTTTACCAATCATTTCATCTATATGAAAACGAGGTGATGCCCAGATGATTTCCATGCAAAAGCAATTCAAGCGTCCAAAAGGAATCCTTGGCTGGTTCGTTGGAAAAGTCATGGAATATGATAATCGGAGAATAAATAATTGGTCCATTAAACAATTGTCCATCCAAAACGGAGATCGGATTCTTGAAGTGGGCTATGGTCCGGGATATTGTATCTCACGAATTTCCCGTCGGTTTCCCGGTACCCGGGTGGACGGTGTCGACATATCCGACACCATGAAGGAGGTTGCCCAAAGGAAAAACAAGAAAGCCATAGACGAAGGGCAAGTACGTCTGTTTGTACATGACATCAGTCAGTTCGAAATAGAGGCTGTTCAATATGACCGGATCTTTTCCGTCAATAATTATCCTTTATGGAATGATCAAAAACAAGGACTGATCCATTTATACAACATGCTGAAAGAAGATGGAACGTTACTCATTACCGTACAGCCCCGGGGTGATGAAGAGCGGGACAGCAAGGCTCGACGCTATGGGGAAGAGATTTCTCAGGCTTTACAGGAAACCGGCTTTAAACATATTACTCTATCCTATAAAGATGTGAACCCTGCACTGACTGTCTCTATAAAATGTGTAAAATAATTCATCATGCCAAGTAAACAGCCGACCCTGTAAGGATCGGCTGTACATCTTTTACTCCTCAGTGTTGCTTTCGTCTGTGTTGCTTTCTTCATCCATGTTTTCTTCCGTATTTGTATCATCATCTGTGTCGCTGCTGCACCCGGCTGCAAAAGTTACTACTGATAGTGCTGTCATTAACATTAATAACCACTTTTTCATACTTTTCATTTTCTTAGCCTCCTGTTATGATGCTTTGTTCAACTACATCTCTATCATACTGAATTTTCATAGTATGAGAAGGCTATTTACCTTTTTTTTACATTCATTTAGATTCTGTTCATCAACTTCTACATTTCTTTACAAAATGGACGAATTCATGAGTGGAAAGCTCCTGTCTTCGATGCTCTGATTAACTCCCTGATTTCATCGAATGAGTCTTGCTGAATAAGGTCTATAATTTTACTTCCAACCACTACCCCATCACAGCTTTCACTCATTCTGCGAACATGATCCGGGGTGGATATCCCGAATCCTGCCAGAACCGGAACCGGACTATTGGTCTTAAGCTTGTTTAAGTGACGAGATATATTCTCTGCAAACCCTTCTCTCGATCCAGTAATTCCATTAATTGTGACAGCATAGAGGAACCCTTCTGTCACAGACGCTAATTCCTTCACTCTTTCCAAAGGGCTGGTGAGGGTTGCCAATTGGATCACGGCTATTTCCTTTTCCTTCGAAGGCTGCTTAATCAAATCGTAATGCTCGAGGGGCAGATCAGGAATGATCACTCCGTCCACACCTGCTATTTTACAATCTTCGAAGAAGCGTTCTACACCATATTTGTAGATCGGATTGATATAGGTCATAAAAATCAGGGGGATCTCAATTTCTCCCCTTCTTTCAGTCAGAACATCGAACACCCTTCGAAGGGTGGTTCCCTTCTCCAACGCTCTTTTACCCGCTTCTTGAATCGTCGGTCCATCTGCAACGGGATCAGAGAAGGGGATACCGATTTCTACGGCCGTCGCCCCACCTTCTTCAAGCTTCTTTAGAGTTGTTATCAATGTTTCTAAGCCACCGTCTCCAGCCATTATATAGGGAATGAACAGTTTATTTCCCCGTTTTAATTCTGCTTCAAGGTTGCTTTCCAGAAATATTTTACCCATGCTGACTACCTCCCATTATGTCTTTTACTTGTTCAACATCTTTATCCCCTCTGCCCGATAGACATATGACGATTGATTGGTCCTTAGTCATGCCTGTAGCCAAATTCACCGCATAGGCAACGGCATGTGAGCTTTCGAGTGCAGGAATAATCCCTTCAGTCTGTGATAATTGTTTAAATGCTTCCAGGGCTTCAGCGTCAGAAATGGATGCATAACGGACTCTGTTAATCTCTTTTAAGTAGCTGTGTTCTGGGCCTACACCAGGGTAATCGAGTCCTGCTGAAATGGAATGGGCTTCCTGTATCTGCCCTTCTTCATTCTGAAGGAGATACATCATGCTTCCATGAAGGATTCCGACAGATCCTTTTGTTAATGTGGCCGCATGCTTCTCTGTTTCAATACCGCTTCCAGCTGCCTCTACGCCATATAACTCCACCTCTTGGTCCTCAATGAAAGGGTGGAACATTCCAATGGCATTGCTTCCTCCCCCGACACATGCCACAATGGCATCTGGAAGACATTTTTCTTTCTCGAAAAATTGTTTCTTGGTTTCTTTTCCAATGACACTCTGGAAGTCCCGGACCATTTTCGGAAATGGATGTGGACCTAAAACGGACCCCATAATATAATGAGTATCCTCTACATTGGCAACCCAGTAACGAAGTGCTTCATTGACGGCATCCTTCAGGGTGGCGCTTCCCTGGGTGACGCTGATTACCTTCGCACCAAGCAGCTCCATTCTGAATACATTCAGCTTCTGCCTCCGAATATCTTCGGCACCCATGAAAATAACACAATCAAGGTTTAATAAAGCACAAACGGTGGCGGTTGCGACCCCATGTTGACCTGCTCCTGTTTCCGCTACCACTTTTCTTTTTCCCATCCGTTCAGCAAGCAGGGCCTGACCGATGGTGTTGTTGATTTTATGTGCACCGGTGTGATTCAGATCTTCCCGCTTCAGATAAATTTTGGCTCCTCCTACCTTCCTGCTAAGGTTTTCTGCAAAGTAGAGAGGGTTTTCCCTTCCTACATAATCTTTTAAGTAATTTTGTAACTTTTCTTGGAAATGTTCGTCATTGACTGCTTCATCGTAAGCTGTCTCAAGTTCCTCAACAGCTTTCATCAATGATTCAGGAACGAACCTCCCTCCGAATTGACCGAATAGACCCTTATAATCTGGTTGTGCATATAACATTCTTCTTCCTCCATTCACTATTTTTTTATACAAGCACCGATTTTGCTTCCCTGATGAATGACTCTATCTTAATGCGGTCCTTCTTCCCATCCGTTTCAACCCCACTCGAGACATCCACCATATAGGGACGGACCTTAGTGACGGCTTCCCTTACATTCTCCGGATTTAATCCTCCAGCAAGAATCAAATGCTTTGGAATGTTGATTGAATGTGCATAATCCCAATTAAATGTGGTGCCATTGCCTCCACGATGGGGTCCCTTACCACTATCCAACAAGATCATCTCACCAGGAAATCCCTCAATCCCGTCTATATCTCTTCTTTCCTTCACCGAAATCGCCTTGATAAAAGGAAGATTGAGAGCTTCACAGAATTCCACGGATTCATCACCGTGAAGCTGCACATAATCGAGCTCTACGAGATGAAAGATTTCTTCCATTCTTTCTATTGATTCATTTACAAAAACACCGATTTTCAATAGATCTGGAGAAACGGATTTGCTGATCTCGGCCGCTTTCTCCACATCGACCTTTCTTTTACTCTCTGCAAACACGAACCCTATGGCATCAGCTCCCGCTTCTAATGCCCACTCGGCTTCTACCTGTCTTCTGATGCCGCACACTTTGACTTTCGTCATTTCATCTCACCGTTTTCAACTTGGAGAGCGGAGAGGGTAGCTGCAGGATCTTTACTTCTCATTAACGTTTCACCGACGAGGATCCCTTGTGCCCCTGCATCTTTCACTCTCCTTGAATCCGACTCATCCCTGATTCCACTCTCACTTATGAGTACGACTTCCCTGCTCTTTGCCATCGATGCCAGAGATTCAGTAATGAGAAGATCGACTTCAAAGGTTTTCAGGTTACGATTATTCACTCCGATTATAGTAGCACCGAGTTCCAGTGCTTTCATCATTTCTTCCTCATTGTGAACTTCTACAAGAACCTCCAGCCCTAGATTTAAGGCATAGGAATATAATTCTTTCAGTTTGGTGAAATCCAGGGCCGCCACAATTAACAGAATCACATTCGCTCCTGCATCCCTTGCACGATCGATCTGGATTTCATCGATGATAAAGTCTTTACACAGAATCGGGATTGAGACGGCTCTTCGAACATTTGCAAGATCTTCCATCCTCCCTTTAAAAAATGGTGTATCTGTCAGAACAGAAATGGCGCATGCTCCTGCTTCTGCATAGATAGCGGCTTGTGTCGCCGGATCCACTTCGGTTCGAATATCTCCTTTAGATGGAGAAGCCCGTTTGATTTCTGCTATCACCTGTAGGGATGAAGCGGATTTTAGAGTTTCGTATAATGAATTGTTTTGGGTGCTTTGACACTGAAAGGTGGTATATCCGGATTGTTTTAACTTCTTCACTTCTTCTCTCTTTTTTTCAATGATGGTTTCTAAAATGGTTGTCATTCAAATCACCTGCTTTCTTCGTTGTCGGCTATAGTGTACAAGGGATGAGAGTGCTTCATTTGCCCTTCCGCTTTCTATACTTTCCCTAGCGAGCTTTACCCCTTCTGCGAAGGTCGAAGCTTTACCATGGGCAACTAAAGCGATTCCTGCGTTGAAAAGCACCGTATCAGTATAGGCTCCTTCTTTTCCTTGTAAGACGTCCTGTAAGATGCACGCATTGTCCCTTGCATCTCCTCCTTTTATCTCTTCAAGGGTATAAGATGGAAGCCCGACCTCTTCTCCTGATAACGTAAATGAGCTGATTTCACCATCCTCCAAAAGGACAAGATGATTCTTTCCTGCAAGTGACGCTTCATCCATATAGTCCGCCCCATTCAGAACGATTGCCCGCCTTCTTCCCAATTCATGTAAAACATTTGCCATCGTTTCAAGCTTATCCCTTCTGTAGACCCCGACTAGCTGTGTTTCCAATTGAACAGGATTCGTTAATGGACCGATAAGATTAAAGATGGTCGGGATTTTCAATTCTTTCCTTACCTTCATTATTTTCTTAAGCCCTGAATGGATATGAGGGGCATAGAGGAAGGCGATATTGGTTTCATTCAGGAGATTTTCCACTTCATCTGCCCCGAAGTCCAATGAGACACCGAGATGTTCTAACACATCTGCACTGCCGGTCTTGCTAGAAATACTCCTATTGCCGTGCTTTGCAACTTTGACACCTGCTCCTGCCAATACGAATGCACTCGTTGTACTGATATTAAAGCTATGAGATCCATCCCCACCTGTACCGCAGTTATCCAATACATCTTTCACGGTGCTGGTTACGGGCAGCGCCTTCTCTCGAAGCACTTCAACCAGTGCTGTCATCTCCTCGACTGTTTCCCCCTTCATTTTCAACAGGGTCAAGAAACACGCTATTTGACTCTCGGTCGTTTCTTCCTTGAATAACTCCTGAACAGCTCCCCTCATCTCATCTCGTTCTAATGAATGACCGTCAGACAACTTTTGTAGATAGGTTTTCACGGTTATTCCCCTTTCTCATCTCGTCTAAAAAATTTTGAATGATTTTCTTACCCGTTTTCGTCCCGATCGACTCCGGATGGAATTGAACCCCGAACAATGGAAATTTCATATGCTTTATGGCCATGATTTCCCCATCATCCATGGAATGGGCAACTTCTTCTAATGATGGAGGCAAGGTCCCTTTCTTAATCACCAATGAGTGATACCTCATGACTTCAAGCGGTTGAGGCAGATATTCGAATACTCCGCTGCCATTGTGCTTGATGAGGGACGTCTTTCCGTGCATCACGTTATCTGCCAGTTCAATCGTTGCCCCAAAGACGGCGCCGATCGCTTGATGGCCTAAGCATACCCCCATAATCGGCACACTAGCGTGAAGATTCTGGATAATGGAGGTGCAGATCCCCGCTTGTTCGGGCTTTCCCGGTCCCGGCGACAGGATGATGCCTGAAGGATTCAGTTTCTTGATTTCTTCAAGTGTTGTTGCATCATTACGCCTGACGACCACCTTCTCCCCCAGCTCTTCTATATATTGATACAGGTTATACGTAAAGGAATCATAGTTATCAATGAGTAAAATCATCCTGTTACCTCCAATAATGATTTTGCCTTATTCAGCGTTTCTTCATATTCGCTTTCCGGGTCTGAATCATATACAATTCCTGCACCGGCCTGAACATTGGCAGTGCCGTCTTTCAACACCATTGTGCGGATTGCCAGGGCAAAGTCCAGATTTCCGTTGACGCCGATATATCCAACCGCCCCTGAGTATACTCCACGCTTTGTGGTTTCAAGTTCATTGATGATCTGCATCGCCCTGATCTTCGGCGCACCGCTGACCGTCCCTGCGGGCAAACAGCTTGTTAATGCTTCTAACGGGGTCACTTCATCTTTCAATTTTCCTTTCACCTCTGAAACGATGTGCATCACGTATTTATATCTTTCGATGGTTAAGTATTTGGATATATGAATGGAGCCGATTGTACAAACCCTGCCTAAATCGTTCCTGCCCAGGTCAACGAGCATTCGATGTTCGGCCAATTCCTTTTCATCTGATAAAAGTTCTTTCTCGAGCTCCAAATCTTCAGCACTTGTTATTCCTCTTCGCCTTGTTCCCGCAATCGGATTTGTCGTTATCTCGTCACCCTGGACTTTCAATAGACTCTCCGGCGAAGCACCCAGTACGATGTAGTCTTGGAAATCAATAAAGAACATATAGGGTGATGGATTAGATTTTCTCAAGCTCCTATAAAATGAAAATGGGTCACCTGAAAAGGACGCCTGAAGTCTTTGAGAAAGAACCACTTGAAAGATCTCCCCTTCAATAATGGATTGCTTTGCCTTCTCCACCTTATCCATAAATTCATCTTTAGAGGTCTGTGCAAGAAAGCTGAGGCGGTCAAGTTTTTGTTTATGAGTGTGTAAATAAACACCGGTAAGTTCTTTTTCAAGCCTCTTTAGCTTATCGTGCAGTTCTTCTCCTTTTTCCCCGGTCCATTCATCCATCACGACGATATATACTTTATGCTCGAGATGATCGAAGACGATGACCTTTTCATAAAACATAAGGTGGATGTCCGGCATCTCCAATTCATCAGTTGGAGCCTTTCCAATATCCTCGTACTGTCTGATCACATCGTATCCCAGATACCCGATTCCACCACCCGCAAATGGAAATGGAACCTCTTTTTGCTTGTGAGGGATCAGATGTTGAATGATCTTTATCGGATCCCCGGTCCGCTCTTCTACCTGATCAGATGAAGAGCGTTTGATCTGTACGTTATTTCCATATGCCTTGCATTCTAAAAATGGATCGCTCCCTACGAATGAATATCTTCCGGATTGTTCATGTTTCAACGAACTCTCCAATATAAATTTTTTCCTGCCCTCCAGGGACTGAAAGAGTGAGATTGGTGTATACATATCACCATTCAGTTCTTTCACCATGTAATTCAATTCCTGCTGTTTCATCGTTTTTATGCCTCCAATTCACTACCAATAAAAATCCATAAAAAAAGTCCCCTATGAACAGAAAGATCTGTTCATAGAGGACGATGCTGACCGCGGTGCCACCTCTATTGGGATATATAACTATATCCCCTCTTGATTCAAGTACGGGGTCTATCACCCGATACTCTATCCTTTTAACGGTGGAAATCCGTATGATCCTACTTCATTCAGATCATCTCTCATAAGTCCATTCCAGACAAGCTATCATGCTAAGGTCTCACTATCCTTAACTCCCTGTTAGGCATCACTTGAATGTACTCCTCTTATTCAACGATTTATCTCTATGAAATTATAAAAAAAGGGCATCCCTATCCTAATCTTTTGTTAAAAAGAAAGGACGGGATACCCGTGGTGCCACCTTTGTTGACTGCCTCGGCAGTCCACTCAATCGTATCGAAGCAGAATGCTTATAATACGCGTCTTTTGTAACGATAAGACATTCGCCAAAGCCTACTCCTATTGTTTCGGTTTGGAAGCTCGGAAGTCCATTCCCTATGACCGTTCACACTGGTTCACACCAACCACCAGCTCTCTGCAGTGTCGATTATAGGTACTCCTCTTCGTCAAAGCCGTTCGCTCATTTAATTAATTGTTTATTATACTAATCTCTTTTTATCACGATGTCAACTGTTTCTACAAAAATTATATTCAACATTGTGGTAAATGGTTCACACTATGGAAATCATCATCGAATCGCAAACCGGGCGATAGCCGATTTCCATATAGATTTTGTTGGAGGTGGGATTATCGAGGTCAGTATACAGGGAACAGAAAGCATGATCCTTCAATAAAAAGCGGCTGAGCTCAGCTACAACAGAAGTTGCATATCCTTTTTTCCTGTATTCTTTAGGGGTATAAACAAAATTGACAGTAATGCCATTGTCCGTTCTTCTTGCCCCCCTTGCCATGGAAACAGGCTGGCCATCCACTTCCCAAAAGAACACATATGCTTCGTTGTCAATCATGTCTTTCGCCCTATTCAGCGCTTCGTCTCCAGACATAGATACTACTTCTGTATCGGCGACAAATTCACTGATCCAGTTGGCCAACAGGCTCTCCTGACCAGAATATACGGGAACCATTTTCCCCTCGCTAACCGGGACATCGTTCACCTTATTCAATTGATACACACGCTGATTCATGCGGATTCTGGAGCCCGCTCCCGTAACGTGACTCCAGGCCCGAGTCAATTGAAGTGCCGTCTCCTTTTCGGCAACAAAACCTGGAATCGTCAGATGAAAATCATCAAAGAAAACTTTGAGTAGTAAAACTATTTCCTTTATCTCATCTTTCTCTACTTTCAGAGTACTGACAAGGTAGTGGGGAGGAGTCATGATGAATGATCCTACTGCCAAGCCGGATTCCTCTTCCACTAAAAGAAGCAGTGGATCTTTATACTTGTCGCTCGTTTTCATCGTATTCAATAAACCCAGTGGCAGGTTATTCGCCGCCTCATCCTCCATTAACAGAGAATGAACCTTATCGTTGAATGCAACCGCATCCTTGAACTGTGTCAGCTTATACATATTATCACCCCAACACAACATTCGACATATCTTATGACACTTCCTGCTTCATTCAGGAAGCTTTTTCCCGGTGATGGAGTGAAAGATATGGTATCCACTGACAGATACCCCAAGGGTGCCAGCACCTGGAAACACGGAATCGCCACATACCCAGATGTTCGTTAGCGGCGTCCTGTGGGAAAGACTCTTGAACAGGGCATGGTCATTGGTTTGGGGAAATCCGCCAACCCTTCCCCCTGGTCGATTCGTAAACCGTTCCCACGCCTTAGGCGCACCCGGGTAAAGTTCTACAATCCCCTTCTTTATGGAGGGTATGACTGTCTTTATTGAATCCAACATCTTCTCTTGAAGCTCCGCTTTATAGCTATCATATTTTTCTTTCGAATTCCAATTATCTAATTTGGTATGTGTGGAAATGGTCAAGGTCCTGAATCCTTCGGGGGCACGCTTGCGGTCTTCCGGGTGTGACAACGACAGAAATAGATGGTCACCTTCCGTCATATTCCCATTTTCACTTGTACATACTTGTGAAAACAATGGAAGATCTTCCGGCAGCACTTCTTCTTTCAGTAACAAGTAAAGTGACATTGTCCCCCACACCTCTTCGAGACCTTTTCCTTTCAGATAGCTTTTGAATTTCGGACCATACTTCGAAGGAAACAGACTTTCAAGAGCTTGGACCGGTACGTTGCATATTACGTGGTTTGCCCTGTATTCATTGCCCCTATGATCAGTTACTACCCAGTGATGATCTAGATCTTCACGGTCAATACCAACTACTTTCTTCCCCAAAGAGGCGTTGACACCGACAGATTCTGCTGCATTAACAAGGTTATGGGCAATCTGAAACAGCCCACCTTCGAGGTAAAAGGCTCCTTCATGATAGATATCCAGTGCCAGGCATCCCATCAACAATGAACATTGATCGCTCCCCACCTGCATACTGTCAATCAACTGCCCATCAATATAGTGTTTAAAGGAAGAATGATCATGAAGATTGTATTTCTTCAGTAAATGAGACATCGTTTCTTTAAAACTTGGGATAAGCGTCAAGGTTCCTGGACGCAGACTTATCATGAGCTCCATCCATTCTTTCAGTGTTTGAGGCGGCAGAACCGGCAGTGAACCCATTAATTTACGTATTTCCTTTGCCACCCTGTACACTTCCATGAAAAAGTGACTGATCTGATCTGCTGATTCAGGGAATGCTTTCTTTAATTCATTCACATGAGTTACCCGGTTTCGATGAAGGGTCAAGGTTTGATCAGGAAGATATATATCCATCACCCTTTCAAGTAATAAATGAGAGGGGGATTCAATTCCCAGGTATGTAAAGATTCGCTGATGAATACCCTCTTTTTCAAATCCCATGCCAAGAGTAGCCCCGACAGGAAATAAGGCTTTCCCCCGTTGGAACTTACCTGCACATCCTCCCCATTCCCGTGAGGCTTCAAGAATCTGCACATCGTAACCTGAACTGCCAAGGAGGGCTGCAGCGGTAAGCCCCCCGATCCCTCCACCAACAACGACAACCGTATTTTCCATCATTTTCACCCAATCCGTCATTTGTTACTATCCAATGTACTCCTTTGTCCTTGTCAACACAAAAACGGATGGGTCAGTTAAACCCATCCGTTTTTGTGTTTCGATTGAGTGGCCACAGATACCAATACGTACATGAAGAAAGAGATGATAATCGGAAAGATGACCGTATGCATATCCAGGTAGTTCGGTGCAAAGCTATGAAATAATATATATGCCATGAGCCCGGAAACCATTGAAGAAAGCGCTCCCGGACCATTTCCCTTTTTCCAGTACAGCCCTAAAACGATCGGCCAGATGAACACAGCCTCAAGACCCCCGAACGAAAACAAATTGAGCCATATGATCAATTCAGGGGGACTAAGTGCCATAAGAAAAACCAGTATACCGGTTACACTCGTCACCCAGAAGCTAATTTTCTTAATTTGCTTCTCTTCTGCAGATCTATTGATGAAATTCATGTATACATCCTTTACAATCGCTGACGATACAATCAACAGCAAAGAATCCACCGTCGACATGATCGCTGCCATGGGTGCTGCCAGTACAATCCCCGCAAGCCATGGCGGAAGCACTTCAAGTGCAAGTAATGGCATGACTTTGTCCGCCACTTCAATTCCCGGGACGACCGCTCTTGCAAGTACACCGATGAGATGCATCCCAAGCATGATTGAACCAACGACAATCGTACCGATGATCAAAGCCCTGTGCAGGGAACGGGAATTCTTATAACTCATGGCCCTAACGGCTACTTGGGGAAGTCCAACTACACCCACTCCCACTAAAATCCAGAAAGACGAAATATATCTGGCACTCAGTTCACCGCTCGGCCCATGAGGACTTAATAGACTTGGATTTTCAGCTTGCAATTCCAACATGATCTTTTCCATTCCCCCACCTGCCATGATGGTAGCAACGAGTAAAATGAGAGTGCCTCCAAGCATGACAACTCCTTGGATTGCGTCAGTAACGGCAACGGCACGGAAACCGCCAATTATGACATACACAAGCACAGAAACAGCAAAAAGGAACAATGCCGCTTCATAGCTCAACCCCGTCAGAGACTCAATAAGCCGTGCGCCACCTACCCACTGGGCAATCATGGCCGAGAATAGAAATAAAATGATACTGACCGCAGACAGAATTGTAATTTTATTACTCCCATATCGACCTTGTAAATAATCGATTAACGTAACGGCTTTATACTTTCGTGACATGATGGCGAACTTTTTCCCAAGAATCAGGAGGACAAAGTATCCTGTCACCACCTGACTCATGGCAAGAAGCACCCAAGATAAACCATATGTATATGCAGCGCCCGGACCGCCGATGAAGCTAGAGGCACTTCCGTATGTAGCAATCATCGTCATGGCAAGGATGAATCCTCCGAGTTCCCGACTCCCGAGAAAATACTCCTGTACAAATGATTCTGATTTACTTACATTTCTTGCTGTATAGATCCCTGCTAAGAAAATCAAAATTAAAAAGGCAAATAAGGGTATTAATGCCATACTATTCATGATCATCATCCTCCTCGTCAAAAGGAATGTCAGTCAGAAGAAATTTAACGACAACGATCACCAATATGACCATAAGGAGAAATCCCATGATACAGCTATAGAAGAACCATGCCGGCATCCCAAGGATCCAATCGTAATCCGAAACAGGTTGCTCCCCGAGGCCGAAAGCAAAGCCATACCACCATAAAAAATTTATAAGAACGAGTGCAATACCAATCAATGCTTCGTGGTTGGCAATCCGAAACCGTCTATCGTCTTTATGGTTCACTTCCCTTTGTCCCTCCTTTAAATAAACATCCTTTAACAATTTACGACAGGATGATAGGAAATGCAAGAAAAAGACAGGCCTGAAGCAAATGCTTCAGGCCTGTCTTTACAATCTAACAAAAGGGGGGTTATCATGAACCATTCTCTCTATTATGAAAGAGGGGGAACTCTTTTGTTTAATGAGAATGATTTTCAATATCATTGTAATATCTGCATTATAAAAAGTCAACATAAAAGAATGAATGTTCAGAGGAAAATTCTGGTGAATAATAAAAAGAATTGTGGTAAAATTCTAAATTGTACTCACTCTTAAAGAGATAGAAAAGGGGGAATCATTGTGAGCACAAAATTAAAAGCTTTTGGAATACCAATCGTCTTGGCTCTACTAGGTATAGGAGCGCTTTTCTTTCATCAACTTCTGATTGTGAAACAACAGCCGGATCCTGATTGGAGCAGGTCCATTCCTTTAGGCTACAGCTCTGAAGAGCGACCGCTTCCTTTTTATGGTGAAGAAGGACTCTTCCTTGCAGGCAACGGAGAGGTCGTTCAATATTCTTTTGATGAAAGTATCAGCCCTAGGAAAGAAAGCACCCTTCACACCAGTGTAACCCGTGGTAAGCCATTCTGGTCAGACGGTCAAAAGGTTATACAAGTGAAAGGAGAAGAATTAATTTCCACTGAGAAAGGTAAAGTAAGGACCATTGATGAAGAAGTGACAGGAATCAGCACCTCACCTAATGTCATCTTTTACTGGAAGGATGAAGTCCTTTATTCTCTTTCTCCAGATGATCTAACTGCTAAAGAAATTTTCAGGTTCAAAGGCGAGGTGAAAGATGCGTTTATTGATAACGGTGGAAGTGCCGTCTTACAGATCATGCAGGATGATACCCACTCCCTCCTTTACTACATGGATCAAGAATTACAATTGGTGAAGAACCCATTCTCTGTAGTCAATTCAGCCACTAACCACCATATGACCGGCCTGTCTTTTTCAACGGCCGATAATCAATTAAACGTTTTATACAATGAAGAGATGAGGGCCCAAGGAACTCTTTCCTATAAGATCTTTAAATTGAAAACACCGATTGAGGATATTGGAACCTCGATGATCAAGCCTTCAAAATTGGAATTCACGAACGAACAATCAGGGTTTAAGCTGCAAAGCCCGCGATCGGTAAAGTTCGCTTCCATTGATGGAAAGCCGTCCATCCTTTTTACATCTGAGAGTCATCAGGTCGGAGGGCAGAATGCCATCAGTCTTTATGTAGCTCCATTCAGCGACTCTACTCAATTTGTGGCATCGCCGGTCAGTACAACTAAGCATTTTACCTATTCACCAATCCAACTGTCTGACGAGAGTATTTCATGGCTCGATTATGACGGTGATTATTACGAATTATTCGGCGCATCAAAGAATGAACAAGCGATAGCCAAGAGTACGGAATGGTCTAAACGAAGTGTCAAAGAGGCGGTTAATAATGCTGTACTTATGCTCTTTAGCAGTCTGATCACCGTCTTGGTTTCGTTTTATTGGGTTCTCCCTTCCCTTTTTATCCTGATTCTTCTTTATATGTTTAAACCGAATATATTTGAAAAGGAAGAAATCAACTGGGTGGAATACGCTTCCATCATTCTATTCATTTTCATGCCATTGACGTTCATCAGTAAAGCCATGGGAGATTATTTTTATTTTTCTGCTCCCGCCTACCTCACCTTTTCTGGAAGTGAGTACGTTCTGCTATTAGTCATAAGCGTCATCACTGCGCTGCTCTGGAAGGTGGGGAGAGACCCTGATTGGGGTACATTTGGAGGGGTATTTTACTTTATGGGAATTTATATACTTCTTTATGTCACCTCCATCGGCCCTTATATTTTTAATTTGTTTTAATAGTAAAACGCTCAGGTATAGGGATCCTGAGCGTTTCTTATGTGCTATTCTTCTTCTCTCCAATGTTTCCGTTTGTAGAAGTACATATAGATCGTGATGCATAGAGTCAACCATGCACCCCCCGCAGTGAATCCCCCGAGTATATCACTTGGGTAATGAACGCCAAGATACACCCTGCTCAGTCCTATTAATAGGACCAGGATGGCTACGACCAACACACTTAGCCATTTGAATCGTTTAAGATCAAGGGCACGGAACAGTATGAATGCAAGTGAGCCATAAAAGATGAATGAGCTCATGGAATGACCACTTGGAAAACTGTATCCTCCCTGTTGGATCAACGCCTCGATATCAGGTCGATCCCGTTTGAATATCCACTTTAATAGCCCGTTGAACCCCGCCCCTGTAAGGATGGTAATCGATACGAAAAGAGCCAGTGGATACTTTTTTTGAAACAGTAGAATGAGTACCACACATATGGTTAAAATCGTGATACCTTTTATTCCGCCTAAGAACGTAATGGACGTCATGATCTCCGTTAATTTATTTGAAATCGTCCCCCTTACGATTTCAAATACCGCATCATCGAATTGAGCAATTTCATTTTCTTTCCATTCTTCCACGATGGATACGAATCCCCACGTGAATATGATAAGACATAACAGGGATATTGCGACAAAGACGCTTTGTTCAATATGTTTCTTCTTCACACGTTTCTCCCTCTCTCTAAACTCGACTTCTTATCTACTGAGCTTTTTTCTTTGAAGTCGTTTTCTTTTTCGTTGTCTTCTTTTCCTTTTTAGGCTTGGACGAATCAATGGATGCTTGAAGAGCCGCCATTAAATCCGTCACATTTTCTTTTGGTTCTTTTTCTTTGGACGTGACCATTTTCTCCCCTGTTTGTTTAGATTCAATCAATTGACTTAATCGTTCGCGATACGTGTCCTTATAATTCTCAGGCTGGAATTCAGTCGTCAATTGGTCGATGAGCATTGTGGCAGTCTGAAGTTCTTTATCAGTTATTTCATCTTCTTCAGGTACATTCGGTACATCACCGGTGCCTCTAACTTCATCAGGATAATGGATGGTTTCCATGACGAGAGTTTGTTCATATACCCGGACAATTGAAAGCTGCTCCTTCGATCTCATCGTCATTTTAGCAATTCCTACTTTACCTGATTCCTGTAACGCCTTTCTTAACAGGGAATATGCTTTCTTCCCGCCATCATTGGGAGAAACGAAATAACTTCTATCAAAGAAAATCGGATCAATTTCCTCCATTTTAATAAAGTCGACAATTTCAACAGCTTTATCACCGCTTGCTTCTTTCAGCTCTTTCAGTTCCTCATCTTCCAGTACGACAAATTTACCTTTCGTCACCTCATAGCCTTTCACTATATCGGTCTGATCCAACTCCTTTTCGCACGCAGGACAAACTTTCTCATACTTGATCGGTGTATGACAATCTTTATGAAGTGATCTTAGCTTGATATCCCGATCTTCTGTAGCAGCATGAAGTTTTATGGGGATATTCACCAGCCCAAAGCTGATCGACCCCTTCCAAATGGTATGCATAACTTTCATTACCCTCCTTTACATAAACTAATCCCTTACTCATAGCATTTAGTTTCTAAAGTTTCTTCATCCCCCTAAACATCTGGAAATAAATCTCCACATGGAAGGACACACTACTACTAAAAATCAAGGTGACAAATATGAAACCAATGCTCCCTACTTTACAGCCTGAATTACCATCAGAGGAAATATGGCATTATGAAGTGAAATATGATGGGTTTCGAGGGATTCTATCCGTATTCTCCCGTGATGAGATCACTTTGGAAAGCCGGAACGGAAAAGAACTCCTTCACCATTTCCCTGAAATTAAAGAACAAGTCCATACGCTACTGGATAAAAATGAGTTTCCCGCTCCTCTAACTCTGGATGGTGAGGTTGTATTACTACGCTCTTCCTTCAGTACCGAATTCCAAGAACTGCAAGTGAGGGGCAGAATGAGAAATCCGCAAAAAATACAACGTGAAGCCGCCAGGAGACCTGTTACATTTTTAGCATTTGATTTGCTTCAATATAAGCAGGAATCCTTTATTCAAAAGCCTTACCTAAAGAGAAAAGAGAAGCTGAGAGAAGTGTTTGTACAACTTGATTTACCTTTGGAACCCTCTCCATCTCAGCTTTCTTCTCTACAAATGGTCCCTCGCTTCAGAAACCTGAAGGAGATATGGGAACGTGTAGAAAAGGAAGAAGGGGAAGGAGTTATCGCCAAAAGGACTGACAGTACATGGGAAGTAGGGAAGCGAAGTACGAACTGGATAAAAAGAAAAAATTGGAAGTCGTGTCAATGTTTTATCACTGCACTGGACGAGGATAATGATTATTTTCATATCGGTGTATTTGATGGACAACATATCATGTCGATTGGTTTATTCCACTTTGGCCTCTCCCCTGAAGAGAAAAGGATCGTGAAGGCAAGTATTAAACAAAATTATACAGAGAAGAAAAATTCCCTATGGTATATTGATCCCGCCATTACCGTGGAAATCAACTATTTAAACTATCATGAAGGACAACTCCGGGAACCACATTTTAAACGATTCCTATTTTCCACTGCACCGGAAGATTGCACATATGAGCAATTTAAGAAAGACGAAGCCTCACTTCCTACGGAAGTGAATATCACTCACCCTGAGAAGGAATTGTTTAGGGAAATTCAAATGACAAAGCTTGATTTCATCCGGTTTCTTCGAAAGGTATCTGTTATGGTTTTACCTTTCATGAGGGATCGCCCTTTGACCTGCATCCGGTTTCCACATGGTATCTTTGGTGAATCCTTTTATCAAAAGAACACTCCCGACTATTCGCCACGTTTCGTCGAAACATATGAAGAGGATGGTATTCATTACACCCTCTGCAATAATCTTGAAACATTGATATGGCTTGGCAATCAACTGGCACTTGAATTTCACATTCCATTTAGGAAAGCGAATGAGAACTATGTAAGTGAAGTGGTATTTGATTTAGATCCTCCAACGAGAAATCATTTTCAACTTGCCGTCAAAGCAGCAATAATCATGAAAGAACTATTCGACGGATTGAACTTGCATAGTTTTGTGAAAACGTCTGGCAACAAAGGACTTCAGATCTACATTCCCCTTCCTGAGGGCTACACGTGGGAAGATACCGGATTATTTACTGAATTCATTGCTCACTATCTGGTGACCAATTACCCCGATGATTTTACAATTGAACGTTTAAAGAAGAATCGGAAAGGCAGACTGTATGTTGATTATATTCAGCACGGGGAAGGCAAAACCATCATTGCACCTTACTCACTAAGAGGAAACAAAATGGCCCTGGTCGCCACTCCACTATGGTGGGATGAGGTAAACGAGGATCTTCATCCTGAACATTTTACGATCGATGTGGTTTTGAGGAGAATCCAACAGAAGGGATGCCCATTCATACAATTCGAAACGGTAAAAACAAGCCAGCCATTTCAGAAGGTGATCGACTTCTTGAAGAATCGGTCCAAACAGTAAGAAAGAGGGTGCCCATTTTAGATAGGGGCACCCTCTTTCTTACTGTTTGGAATTCATGCACTCATGAACACTTTGCTCTCAATAATGGATTTGGCATGGTTTTGTAGAAGTTCATAGGTTGCTTCTTCCGTAAATTCCTGTCTGGACGCTTCATGGAAATCCTCGGGATGTGAGATCGACAATTCAATTTGGGATTGATAGAGATATGTTGCATTACCGATTAATTCCATATTGTACTGTCCCTCACCCAATTGGTTTACAATGACACGGACTTTCCCTCCGTTATTGTATACATCGATTTCTTTACCGAACTCATTCTGTTCCAGGAGGCACGTTACCAGACTGGAAGCAGACATTGCTGTGCCACATGCGTTTGTAAAGCCGACGCCTCTTTCAAACGTCCGCACATAGATTGACCCTTTTTCCAATGGGTGGACAAAGCTCACATTAACACCATCCGGGAAAAGGTTGTTGGGTCCATTCACTGTCTCTGAGATATTCTTCTGCTCATTTGAGAGAATATGCTCGGTACCAACAACACTGATTAAATGAGGGTTCGGTACTGCCAGGGCAGAGAATGTCAAGCGATCTGAAATCTCAGGAATGCTTTCATTTAATAATGTTTCACGATCCATATTCATCGGCAGTTGATTTAATCCAAAAAGGACAGGAGAAATTTCCACATTATACGTCGGGATGTTTTCAAATATGGACTCCTGTGATGCCACCCGGAGATTGGCTTTCATCGTTTGGATAACAATGGACTCTTTGTCCAGTAGCTCGCATACATAACGTCCCACACATCGAAGGCCATTTCCGCACATGGATGCCTCGGAACCGTCTGCATTGAAGACCCTCATTCTGGCATCACAATTTTCACTTGCTAATACAAACAGGATGCCATCAGCTCCAAGAGACGATCGACGATCACATAATGCAAGGGCAAGGTTTTGTCTTGCTTCATCGGTAAAGTCATATCCATTCGTCATTTCATCAATAAGTAAAAAGTCATTCCCAGATCCATGACATTTAATTAGATTCAAGTCCATCGTGAATCCCTCCACGGTAATTTACTAGTAAACTATTCATAATAGTCTTAGCTTGCCACAAACAAGCCCATTTCGCAATCATCTTCCCCATAATTTTAGAAAAGAAATGAACAGGGATGATTATCAGTTGAATTCCCTTTTCCTTTTCGAGACAATGAATGTGGTGATGATAATGAAAGAAGAATACCAATTTCGCTTTCAGGTCCGGGAAGTAATTGAAGCCTTTGATGAATACCAATCCAGGGATGTGACCGTTTTAGTACGTATTCAGAATGACAAAAAAGACCTTATCCATGAAGGTCTCTTTAGAGTACGTTTTAATAGCATCGGGATTTATCCTTCCCCCGCCGATGTAGCGGGGCAGATAACATCAAAACATTTGCAGCGCCTTCTTCTGGTTGAGCTGAAGCGATATATTAAACCCCAGAGGAAATTTTTATCTCCAGGGGAGTACAAACCCGTATGGTAAGTTATCTTCACTCCGATCATTCATGTGTAAGGAGCTCTTCCGTCCATTTGCAGGAGTGATGATAGCTTTCCATCACTATCCTCTTGTTTAACTTCAATTCTTCCATTATAGTTTCGGTCCCTGCCCAGTCCGCCTTCTCTATAGAGACGACAAGTTCGAGTATTTCTTTTAAATCATTCCGGGAACCCGTTAAAGCATTACAGATATCATCGTTCAAAGGAAGATCTTTTAGAATTTGATCGATCGGCATAGATAAAATGGTCTCCATTAAAGAAAACATCCCAGTCAGGAAATAACTCGATTTCAAGGGTGCACGATTATGTTTTTCTGCCAGTAATTCACACATTTTAGCCCTGGTCAAACATAATGTGATTACCTCATTTTCCAGCTGCTCTTTCTTGCCCGCCTGTTCCCTGACTGCCAATACATAGATCCAGCGTTTGATTTCAAGAAGTCCTAATAGAACGATGGCCTGACGAATCGAGTGAATCTTATGTTTCGGTCGATATGCAGGAGAGTTAATCAATTTCAACAATTTATATGAAAGTGAAAGATCCTGTTCAATCAACTGACTGATCCTGTCAATGCTCGGTTCAGACATTTCAAGGCTTTGAATGATGGAGTAATAGGAATGAAAGTACGTTGGGACATCATGAGTGGCAATGATCTTCGGCTTACTGAAGAAATAACCCTGAAAGTAATGATACCCCTTCCTCATCGCTTCTTCGTAATGGTTCGTGGTTTCCACTTTTTCAGCAAGAAGCTTAAAATGAAGTAAATGGGAAAGTACCTCAATACTTCCTCTTTCGTGTTCCGTTGTATTCATGAAATCTACCTTCACATAATCTGCGAGTTTCATCAATTCCCTGCAAAAAGGGTTGAATTCATTAAATATGAAATCATCTAATGCAATCTTATAGCCCAAGACTTTTAACTGCTGACATACCATCACCACTTCAGCACTCGGAACTACACTCTCAAGAATCTCAACGACGATCTCCCGCGGGTTAAAATAAGTAGGGACACTCAATTTAAGGAGATTTTCTGTAAAATTAATAAAACAGGGCTTGCCGGCTGATAAGCTTTCAAGCCCGATATTCAAATAACTGTTAATAATGACGTCTGCGGTTGCCTGATCCCCGTCGATATTCGGAAATATATTCATTTCATTGTTTCTGTAAAGAAGCTCATAGGCCACCGTTTCTTGATTACGATCAAAAATGGGCTGCCTGGCTACAAATACTTCCATCAAGATCACTCCTGCTTTACTCCTGATCAATATATCAGATAAATAGTCAAAAAGATTCATATTTCCCTTTAATAGTAACAAGAAAGATGTGGAAAGTCCATGTAATTTGACAATAGTTGTAAACGTTCGCAGTTGAGCACAATCCCTTGTTTAACGGATATACAAAAAAGCCCATCAGCATGATCAGCATCATGGTGATGGGCCACTTCACCTGAATACTTATTCATTTCAATGAATGGAATGGACAAAGAAATTCATAAGAAACAGTGCAGCAATGATATATAAAGGAATGGATACTTCCCGGGCCTTTCCTGTAGCCAATTTCAACACTGGATATAAAATAAAGCCGATGGCGATACCGTCCGCAATACTGTACGTGAACGGAATCATCGCAATGATGAAAATGGCAGGGAACGCCTCTGTCAGATCACGAAGATCCATATGTCGGATGTTTTGGATCATCAAGCCTCCGATAATGATAAGGATCGGAGCGATGGCATGATCCGGGATCCACTTTAAGTACGGGATGAACATCACCGAGCCTAAAAATAATACTCCCGTCGTCAAACTCGTCAATCCCGTACGGCCTCCAGCCGTCATGGCTGCTGCGCTTTCCACCGTTGAGACTGTCGGACTCGTTCCGAAGAACCCAGACGTAAAGGCAGAAAATGCATTGGCTTGAAAAGCTTTGGGATATTTGTGAGGTTGACCGATCATATCCGTATGTCCGTGAATAAGACCGATGTTTTCGAATACCAACACCATCGTCACTGAGAAAACTGCAATCCAGAACGGGATGTCCATTATGGCACTGAACGATATATGGCCGAAAACCTGACTGTATTCACTCAAATGAAATGAGTCAGATTGAATGGACGGCTCGATTCCAAAAAGGAATCCAAGTAATGTACCAAATGCAATACTCCATAAGAATTGACCTTTTACATTGCGGATGAAAAGAAAAATCGTCACCAAAAATGTCAGCACTGTCGCCAACACCTTCAATTCACCAAAATCACCAATCATGATAATGGCACTGTCTCCTCTTTGTATGAGACCACCCTTTTCAAGACCGATAAACATTAAAAACATCCCCAATCCAACGGTGATGGCTTCTTTTAATGTTTTGGGAATGGCTTCCGATAATACTTTTGAAAGCTTTGTAAACGCAATGATCATAAAAAGTATTCCTGAAATCACTATAACCGCTAAAGCTTCCTGCCACGAAAGGCCAGATGACTTTACGAGTGTAAACGTAAACATAGCATTAATCCCCATTCCTGGAACCAGAAGGATCGGTGCATTCGCCCAAAAGGCCATCACCAGACACCCTACGAAGGAAGCAAGTATCGTTGCCATGACCGCTCCTTCAAATGGGATCCCAGCTTCAGAAAGAATTAAAGCATTTACAGCGATGATATAGACGATTGTAAAGTAACCAATCGCACCAGCCATCATCTCCTGTTTCATCGTGGTACCGTGATCCTTTAACTGAAAAATACCTCCACGTGCTTTCATATTATAATCTTCCTATAAAACTGCCCTCTCCCTACCCGCTCCTCCTGATAATAGGGGAGCCACAAAATACTATTTTAGCAAAAGGTCTGACGTTTGCCAATATGTATTTTAGTGGTACAGGGGGCGAGGTCTTTGTTTCTCAATTGAGATTCGGTCGAAGATGGTTGGTGTTTTAATGATTTTTAAGGAAACCCAATTAAAGATGACGGAATGTTGCTGATAACAACCGGCATTGAGGAAAATGGAATCAAGCAGGTTCCTCTGCTCATTCAGCTGATTACCAGAAATCCCCGACCAACTCCGTACGACTTACTGAAGGACTTCTCTGACAAGGCATCATCAGTAGGTCCGTCCCTCAAAAAAGCCCCCATAAAGGAGGCTCTTCACTAAGATCCTATTTGTCTATTTCACGGATTAAGTTCGCCATTTCAATGGCTGATACCGCTGCTTCCCAACCTTTGTTCCCTGCTTTTGTACCGGCTCTTTCGATAGCCTGCTCTATTGTATCTGTCGTCAAGACACCAAAGATGACTGGCACATCTTCCTGCAGGCTTAGATTCGCCACACCTTTTGCCACTTCCCCGCTTACATATTCAAAATGAGCAGTTGCTCCGCGAATGACGGTCCCAAGTGTAATGACAGCGTCATACTTTCCAGACCGGGCAAGCTTCTTGGCGATCATAGGTATTTCAAATGCACCGGGAACCCATGTGACAGAGACACTGTCTTCTTCCACTCCATGTCGTTTTAACGCATCTTCCGCCCCGCCTAATAGTTTCGAAGTAATGAATTCGTTGAATCTAGAAACGACAATCGCAACTCTTAACCCTGATCCTACTAAATTACCTTCATAAATGGTTTTCATTTTATATTCCTCCTAGAATTTAAGTAAGTGACCCAACTTAGCATGTTTTGTTTTTAAGTACTTTTCGTTTTCAAATTTCGCCGGCATTTGAATCGGTACGCGGTCCACGATTTCCAGCCCATATCCATTGATTCCGGCAATCTTTCGAGGATTATTGGTCAATAGGCGCATTTTGGTTAATCCTAAATCCCTTAATATCTGGGCTCCGATTCCATATTCCCTCAAATCATCGCCAAAGCCCAATTTTTGATTGGCTTCTACTGTATCGTAGCCTTCTTCCTGAAGCTTATATGCCTTTAGTTTATTGATCAAACCGATTCCCCGGCCCTCTTGCCTCATATATAAGAGTACTCCTTTACCCTCTTGTTCAATCTGGGTAAGAGCTGTGGCCAGCTGGGGACCGCAATCACACCGATTGGAGCCGAATACATCTCCCGTCAGGCATTCCGAATGAACGCGCACGAGCACTTCTTCCTCCTCTGCCCATTCACCCTTTACAAGGGCGATATGCTCTTTCCCGGTAATGTTCTCTGTATAAGCGACTGCTTTAAAGTTTCCGAATTCGGTAGGAAGTTCAATCTCCACTTCCCTTGTCACAAGCTTTTCATTCTTTCTTCTATACCGGATCAGATCTTCAATGGAGATGATCTTTAAATCCCATTTATCAGCTAGCTTCATCAATTCAGGAACCCTCGCCATCGTGCCATCTTCATTCATGATTTCACAAATGACACCGGAAGGCTCCGCACCTGACAGAACAGCCAAGTCTATGGCGGCTTCAGTATGGCCGGCCCGCTTTAATACTCCGCCATTTTTTGCGACAAGGGGAAATACATGACCTGGCCTTTTGAAGTCTTCAGGTGTTGATGCTGGATTCAATAATTCCCGAATAGTCGCCGATCTTTCGTAAGCACTGATGCCGGTTGAAGCCGATTTATGATCAACTGATATGGTAAATGCAGTGCCGTGAGGATCGGTGTTTGACATCGTCATTGGCGAGAGCTTCAACTTTTGCGCAAGTCCTTCGGTAATCGGGGCACAAATCAAGCCCCTACCTTCCTTTGCCATGAAATTAATGACATCGGGTGTCGCTTTATCGGAAAGCGCAATAAAGTCCCCTTCGTTTTCCCGATTCTCATCATCGACGACAATAACGACCTTACCAGCCTTCAAATCTACAATCGCTTCTTCAATCTTATTAAACATGGGGCAACCCCTCCTATTAGTCGGCGAAACCATTTTCCGACAAGAAATCGTAACTGATGTTAGTAGCCGTGCTCTTCACTTGCTCCTTTGCTTCATAGAAGCGATGAAAGTACTTTGCCATCACATCACATTCAATATTGACAATATCACCTGCTTTTTTCTCACCCAGGACCGTATCCCCTCGCGTCTGAGGGATCAATGATATGGTTATCTTATTGCTATTCACTCCGAATACAGTAAGGGAAGTACCATCTATTGCGACAGAGCCTTTCATGATAAACAGATGACTTTGATGCTCAGGAATGGAAATGTCCATATACCAGGCATTTTCCACTTTTTCCACTCTTACGATGCTGCCAATGCCGTCTACATGCCCATTAACGAAATGGCCGCCGAATCGGCCGTTGGCAGCCATGGCCCTCTCCAAGTTCACTCTCGAACCACGGGTTAATGTCCGTAACGTTGTCCCCTCAAACGTCTCAGGCATCACGTCCACCTGAAATTGCCCCAGGTTGAAAGAAGTTACGGTCAAACAGACTCCATTTACACTGATGCTGTCACCGATCTTCACATCTTCCAATACCCGTTTGGCTGAAATGGTAAGTTCCATGGAAGAAGATGATTTCCTCATGCTCTCAATGAAGCCGATTTCTTCTATAATTCCAGTAAACATCCTTTCCCTCCTTTCTTTCATAACTGCTTATGAATTGGGGATTGCAACAATCTTAATATCCTTTCCTACACGTTCCACGCTCAAAATCTCCATTTCAAGACCTTCTTCAATGCTCAGGAACCCTTCCCCGCCAAAACTCGTGAAAGAAGAGCTTCCCCCAATAAGCTTTGGAGACATGTACATAATGAATTCCTGAAACGCTTTTTCCTTTAAGAAGGTAGCATGGATAGTTGATCCACCCTCCACATAAAGAGATCCGATCTGCCTGTCACCCAGTTCTTTTAACACTGAATGAATGTTGACTTCTTCATCTGAAAGGGTGACGATTTCACAGTCCTTTTCCAAGTATGGCCGTCTTTGTTCATCATTGACGGAATTCCCTGTGAAAATGACCGTCGGGCTTTGTGAGTCTTCCACTACATGTGAGTGGAGAGGTGTTCGTAAATGGGTATCCAGAATAATTCGAATGGGGTTTTTTCCACCTTGGGGCAAACGGGTGGTCAGGTGCGGGTTATCTTGTATAACGGTATTGACTCCTACTAATATCGCGTCATGCCGATGACGATCATAGTGGACTTCGGTTCTTGATTCTTCTGATGTGATCCATTTGCTGTCTCCTGATACAGAAGCGGTTTTTCCGTCTAGTGTGACGGCTGTTTTAAGCGTAACAAACGGGGTGCCATTTTGGATGTAGTGAAAGAAGTGTTTATTGAGCTCACAGGCTTCTTCCTGGAGCTCCCCTACCATTACTTCAATGCCAGCATCCCTTAATTGTTGAATACCACGTCCCGAAACATGTGGATTGGGATCCACGGCTGCAATGTGAACACGCTTCACACCACTTGTTATAAGCAGCTCTGAGCATGGTGGTGTTTTCCCGTAATGGGAGCAAGGTTCCAGTGTGACGTAAACGTCGCTTCCTCTCACCTTTTCACCTGCAGCTTTTATGGCGAGCACTTCTGCATGACCTTCACCCGCTTTAAGATGGGCACCCATCCCCACGATTTCTCCATTGTTCACTACCACCGCCCCAACCATCGGGTTTGGCGATGTCTGGCCCTGAGTGGACCTTGCCATCGAAAGAGCAAGCTTCATATATTGAGAGTTGTCCAAATAAATGCCTCCTTTCTTAATTAATATCGTAAAATAAAGAAACCCCAAGCACTAATTCTACTTGGGGGAAGTTGGCATGACTAAATAAAGCATCTAACCGATGAATTAAAAGGAAAAAATATCCACAAGAAAGGGGTAGGTGCTCCTATCAAGATCATCAACTAGATACTGCCGTTCCTTCTCCCATCCAGACTATCACTGTCGGCTTTGGAGTTTCACCAAATCCACCGTCTAATATTCATTAGCCGGGTCACGGACTGAGAGCATATGCTCATCACCGCCGGTAGGGAATTTCACCCTGCCCCGAAGGAAACCTATTCGATTAACATTATTCTATCATAGTTTCCATGCTGAAATCATCTAAGGCGCTTAAAAAATTATTTTTTGTATTCATTTTTCCAGAAAACTAACTTGTACAAAACTACAATAAAAAAGAGGAAGCCACTACCTGATAGAAGCAACCTGCATTCTTCTGCACATTTAAAACAAGCTTCAGCACAATCTCTACAATGTTATTGGTCATGTAAATGACATTCCGCTCCACACGCATCACAGATTTCTGCACAGAGGCCGATGATGCGCTGTACAAACTTACTTGCTCCGCTCCATTGTATGAATGGTATAGGCACAAATATCAGCACACTCCCGATCAAGTTCGATACATTTCATCATGAGTTTCTCATCCTTCAGGCACGCATGATAGCATACATTGCATGCTTCCCTGCAACGCAATAAACCCGGTAAACGTGATTTGTAGTTCTGAGTAAAAGGATGAGTCAGGAAGTAAGAAAATAATCATTATCTACGTACCACAAAAATATCAGGAGCCAATCCATTTCATCACTGTACGTCTCATAAAATGAAATGTAACTATGGTGGGAATCAAACAATCTTTGTATACTCTGGGGAAGATACCCTTTTTGTAAAGATAGATGATTTTGCCGCTTATAATTCAAAATCCATCGCTTATTGCCTTTATAGATAAGGACCGTGTCCCCTCCCTCGCTCTGCCATTCTATAGCGGTGGCACTTTGATATTTCAATTGAAAGGTCATTTTCTTCATTGGATGGTCAATCTTTATGGTCCGACTCCATTTTGAAAATGACAAAGACCCTTTATTCCTCCGGTGAAGCTGGTATTGCTTTGGATTATTAATCATGGATGTCCGCTGAATAAAGTAGTCAGTCCAGCCGTTGGTTTTCAGGTAATAGGAACCTTCCTTCGTGTGGACTCCTACAAGTGAATGTGCAGAAACAGGCATCTTTTCATAAAATAATCGGTTGGCCTTTTTCAATTCTTTCTTAATACTATAGCTAAGGTAAAGATTTGAACAAGCAGGGATGAAGATCAACAGAGGGAAATAATACAATTGTTGTGTCACGACAAGCATCCCCACACCAATGAGAAAGTACATGACACTTCGAAAAAGTAACGTATACTGTTCATTTTTGTATATTTGATAGAGGTTCATGTAATGCTCGTCCTTTCAAGGAATCTCTATCATGTTTATGTGAAAAAACCATAAAAAGACCTTATATAAGGAAAAGGCGAAGGATTTACGAAACTCTCCTGATTTTAAGAGTTGTTTGTAAATCCTTCGCCATGTTTTTAAGAATGCAGTAGTTCACCAGGCTGGTTCCATTCCACCAACTGTTTCAACTTCGATTCTGCATCATGATAGCCCTGCCAGTATAATTCGTCCAATTTTTGCGGATTTTTTTCAATCCGGCTGACTTTGAGGGGATACTGGGGCTGGATAATTAACACTTCCCCATTCTTTTCTTTCAGTTCTATTTCTTGAATCGTCTGATTGTAACGCATATACCGGTTCATTATAGTTTTGTGCAGCTCTGGATACTGGGGATACCTTCTTTTCAAAAAAAAGGAAAATCTTGACGGCTTTTTATAATATCCCCTATTACGGGTCAGGATGACCACATTTTTCTTGAATCCGTCCTGCTCGGCTTTTTCTATGGGAACCGGATCACTTATACCACCGTCCAGGAGGTGACGGGAATTAAAATCAACGACCGGTGCGACAAATGGAAGAGAACTCGACGCACGAATAATCGTAAGAAGGTCTTCTCCATAGTCATTTCTTGAGAAATAGGCAGGCCTCCCTGTATGACAATCCGTGGTACCGACAACGAATTCCGTTTGGTTGGAATAAAAAGCTTTGTAGTCGAATGGGACCAGTTTGTTAGGGATTTCATCAAAAACATAGTCCATACCGAATAATTCGCCCGTTTTCCAGTAGTTGCGCCATGATAAGTATTTAGGGTCGCGGATGAAGTCGACATTCACCTTTTTATTGCGCCCATTTTGTTTGGATAAATAGGAAGCAGCATTACATGCACCTGCGGAGACTCCGATGACATAAGGGAATTCAATACCGTTTTCCAAGAAACATTCCAAGGCACCGGCTGTATAAATCCCCCTCATTCCGCCTCCTTCAAGAACGAGACCCGTCTTGTTTATCATCATCTTCTTGAACACCCGCCTTCTGCTGTAATAAATAATGTTTTACTTCTTGGGGAAAGAGATCCATTCCGGAAAGTTCTCCTATAGATATCCAACAGGGGATATAGTTTCCTCTATTCCGGAAAGTGCCATATTCTTCTCCCTTTCCTGAACCGAATAAACCATTATATTTTCCCACAAAATAATAAGAATGTGTATCAATCTGCCCGAAGGTAAATGCGAATTTCAGATCGGAGACGTTGATACCCAATTCTTCCTCGGCTTCCCTGATGGCCGTTTGAATTTCGGTTTCCCCTTTTTCCATTCCTCCCCCGGGGATTACATAATAAATGGAGTGATCCCTTATTCTCTTAATGAGCGCTACCTTATCATCTTCAATCAGAATGATGCCAACGCGGTGCTTCATATTCGTTTCAACCCCTTTAATTAACACCATTCGACATAACTCACCTAAATCCTTCATGGGTCATGAATGAGGTCCACCCCTCTCCATTAAAGATGAAGCATGGCGTTAGCTCAGTTCTTTTTTCTTGAAGATGGCGGGTGTGATGTGGAGGGTGGTTAAGCATATGACCAAAGTAAGAATGAGGGTTGCGGTTAGATGTTCATCCCACCTGGAATGAATGATCAGTTCATTGATATACTTGGAGAGCTGTCCTGGTGACCATTTCAAGGTTTTGGTCATGTAGCCTGATAGGAAGGTGATCATCATAGTGAACCCAATCGTATAAAATGCCGTTAGACCCGGTGATTGAGCTAAACTGCTGAAGAAAACGACCATGGTCATAATAAAGGTTAGCCATAATCCGTAAATGAGGAACCCCTTAAAGAATAGATTGATGTCAATGCCTCCGAATAAAAGATGGATATAATAGTAACCAGATAGCATCCCAAGGCTATAGGAACTCCACACAAGTACAAATGCAGCTGACCATTTGGAATAGATATATGATGTGTATGGAACGGGCTTCACCAGAACCATGACGGCATTGCCACTTTTCCTTTCTCCAGAAATCGTCCCCATAAATCCTAAAATAATGACCAGAACGCCGAAAGTACTGTATTGACCTAAGATAGATAACACTACCTCAGCCGATGACGGGTTCGGAATGGATATAATCGTTCCTTGGGGAAGATCTCCCACAGATTGTAGGATCTCAGGCATATAATAAGCCGTTAACGGTTCCGTCAACCCGAATAAAACGAACACAGCGGGCATCCAGAGTACCTTATAATTACGTATTAATTCCAGCATTTCCTTTCTGAATAAAACCAAGCCGATTTTCATCTATTCATCACCTCCATGAATACTTCTTCCAGACTTTGTTGACTGCTCTCGAACTTGGTCACGTCCCAGCCATATTCAGAGATGCAGGAAAAAATCCTGGACCGGTCCCTTTCAAGGTCAGAAACTTCAAAGGATAATTGTTTTCCATCCGAAATGATGTTGTGGATCCATTCTTTTTCCTTTAGAAATCCAAAAAACTTCTTGCTATCTTCATCAAAATGCAATTTTATCTTCAATCTGTTATATCTAGCCTTCACTTCCTCAATAGGTCCACCTTCTATCAGTTCACCGTCGTGCAAGAACAGCACTTCATCACATATTTGTTCTGCGTCATTTAATATATGGGTTGAAAACAAGATCGTCGTTTCTTTATTTAACGACTTTAATAATTCCAACACTTCCCGTCTTCCGAAAGGATCCAGCGCCGAGACCGGTTCGTCAAGGATGAGGAGCAAAGGCTTATGAATGAGGGCTTGAGCAATTCCAAGACGCTGCTTCATCCCTCCTGAATATTGACCTACCTTTCGATCCTTCCCTTCCTGCAAGCCGACCATGGCGATCAATTCTTCCGCCTGCTTTCGGGAGTCACCTTTTGCCATCCCTGAGATTTCACCGGAAAATATCAGGAACTCCATTCCCGTCATCCATTCAAAAAAGGCAGGGTACTGGGGAAGATACCCGATCATTTCACGGATATCTTCCGAGGGAACCGCTGTATGGATTGAACCTCTTGTTGGTCTTACTATTCCTGCAAGCATTTTTAAAATCGTCGTTTTCCCTGCCCCATTGGGACCCAGGAGGGCTGTACACGCCCCTTCTTTCAACCCGAAGGAAACGTTTTTCACCGCAAGCTTTTCTCTATATCTCTTTTCCAGATAAGCCACTTCCAGAACGTTCATTTGCTATGCCTCCTTCCAAAAACGAAATAGATGACAGGACCGATGATATTGATGAACAAAATGATCAATAACCAAAGCCATTTCGGTCCCGTGGTTGACTTTATGCGTATCAAATCGATTACCGCCACCACCATGAGTATGAACTGAATGACTATAACGGGAGCAATAAGCCCCCAGTTGACAGACTGCAATGCTTGTTGTACCTCGCTCATTTTCTCTTCCTCCTTTTGGTTTGCATTGATTAGACGCACGAAGAAGAAATTCGTTCAATACATTATTTTTCCTCAAAAAAAAATGACCCCCAACCATATGGGGATCAATCCTCAATGTATTCCATCATATAATGAATGCAGTTTATGGACTTCCGTTTTCACAGTCTGAACAAGTGATGATGGCGATATCACTTTCGCCCCGCTTCCAAAGGAAAGTATCCAGTTTACGAGTCCGATGCTTACACGTGCCTTTGTCGATAAGATAAAATGCTCTTCATCTGCCCTTTGAATACTGACGTCTTTCCCAAACTTATCGATGATTACGTTAATGAGGGAGTTATGTAACTTGATTCTGATCCACTCCTCGTCTCCTGCAAACATGTGGAAGGTTGATTGAACATACTTAGATACATCAAAAGCTTCAAATGGGAAGGTTTCAGTAAGAACTTCAACATTCCGGAGTCGATCCACCCGGTAATGACGAATTTCAGCCGCATCGAAATAATAAGCTATAAGATAATAAAAATCATTTGCCCACGTAAGAGCGTAAGGTTTCACTTTGTAAAGACCTCCCTCGTGGCTAAGGTTAAACTGTTTGTTCACATCGAAACGACCATATTGGAAAGTGATCATTCTGCGTTCTGTAATAGCCTCATGAATGTCATGTATAGTGCGCCGTATATAGGGACTCTCACTTTTTATGGAAGAGTCGATTTGAATTTCATTATGTAATCGTTTTCCTTGCCGGTGACTGGTTAATTGTCTGATTTTCCCTGTCAGTTGAACCGTTTCTTTCTTTGAAATAAATTTGGCGGAGACGACCGCATCAATGAGCATCCTGAGTTCATATAATTCGAACAGCCGGTACTGATGACTATAATATTTGGGCAGACCTTCCTTTTCCTGATTGACTGTGACATCGAACCCTTGCCGGATTAAGTGATCAAGGTCATCCTTTAACGAATTCTTGTTCAATTTCATCTCGGTTCCATACGTTTGCTTAAAGCGGAGAATGATGTCATCCAGGCTCAGTTCGTGATTTTCATCCGTTTCTTCCTTCAATATACTCATCAGCTTCAATATTCTTTCTTTATTGTCGATTCTCAGCATGAAAGTGGATGCTCCTTTCAGAAATAATCATTTTATAAAATTATAAAGTGATAGAATTTTTTGTCAACTCTTCATGTACCCCTGACTAAAAAAGAACCCAACGAGCCGTTTGGGTTCTTAGTCATGTCATTTCAGTATTCGAAAGATTGTCGGGATTAGGTAGTGTTCACCTTCGTATGCCTTCACCGCTCCAAGTATGGTAAAGATCAAGGCAAGGATCCCTACGATCGGAGCCAATACAAATCCAATCAGGACGACCATCAGTACCGAGCTTACCAATCCATAAACGGCATAGGAAATAAGAAAGTTGAAATATTCCTTTCCGTGAAAGTCCACAAATTCCGATTCGTCCTTCTTAATAAGCCAGATGACCAATGGACCGATGAATGCGGTGAAGAAGCTTAAGATATAAATTAGAGCTGCCATCATTCTTTCGTCTTTTGTTGGCATGTCAATTCCTCCCTGTTGAAACTCTTTAGCGGATACATCAATTGTATCCTCCTCTATATTTACGTACTTTCCCCCATAAAGTTTCATCCATTAGGATGATTTTCTTTATTCGAGACTTTTGGACATCCCTCATGAAACGGATAGTACTGGAATATGTATAGAGAAGGAGTCTGTCCCGGGACATACAGAAAGGTCGTGGTAAACATGAGTAAATTGGAAGCCTTCATATTGGGAATCATTCAGGGTTTAACCGAATTTCTGCCCATATCAAGTACTGGTCATCTTTACCTTGGGAGGTTGACGTTTGGACTGGAGGAAGCCGGGCTATTCTTAGATACTATGCTTCATATCGGAACATTGATTGCTGTTCTCATTGTGTATCAAAAGGAACTACTTTATATGATTAGGCACCCCTTCAGCAAATTGTCCTGGATTCTCATCATTGGCACCATTCCTGCCGTGATTGTAGGATTTTTGTTCGAGGACTTTTTTGACTCCATCTCGAAGACCGGTTCCACCATCGGTTGGGAATTCCTCGCAACTGGATGCATTATGTATTGGGCTGATGGAGTCAAGAACGGCTATAAGAAGCTGGAAGATCTTTCTTACAGAGATGCTGTCGTGATCGGAAGCTTTCAAGCTGCCGCCATATTCCCGGCACTGTCGAGATCCGGCTTGACGATAGCCGCAGGGTTATTCAGGAAGCTCGACCGGGAAACGGCTGCCCATTTTTCATTCCTTTTGTCCACACCCGCCATACTTGGAGGAATCGTGCTTCAAGGCAATGAAATGTTCGGGGGACATATTGAAGCGATATCATTCCCTAGCCTGGCTATCGGAACGATGAGTGCAGCCGTTTTCGGTTATTTCGCTATCATCACCATGGTGAATTATTTAAAGAAGCACTCACTGAAAATATTTTCCTATTATGTGTGGGCTTTAGGGTTATTGATCCTTATCCTTCAATACTCTGGATTTATGTAGGAGGAAGAACATGAACCATGAATGGGTTTTACAAATTCTTACTTTTCTAACCGATTTAGGATATGCAGGGATTTCACTTGCTCTCATGATCGAAGTCATTCCTAGTGAACTGGTTTTAAGCTATGCAGGCTTTATGGTCAGTACAGGCAAGCTTACATTTATCGGAGCTTTCCTGAGTGGGATCATCGGGGGGACCATTGCACAATTATTCCTTTATTGGTTAGGTTATTATGGGGGGCGGCCGTTCTTTGAGAAATACGGTAAATATCTTCTTATCCATCCAAGGCACCTCCATGCTTCTGAGAAGTGGTTCGACAAGCATGGAACCATCGTGATTTTCACAGCTCGTTTTATTCCGCTCGTTCGCCATGCCATCAGTATACCCGCTGGCATCAGCCGCATGCCCCTTTCTACATTCAGTCTCTTCACCTTTGCTGCTATGCTTCCCTGGACACTGTTATTTATAGTCATTGGAATGGAGCTCGGTACTCATTGGGAGCATATTGAAGTGATTGGGGTACGCTACATTAAACCACTCAGTTTAATCGCTTTATTCACAACAATCATATATCTGTTTTTTTCCATGATAAGAAATAAAAGGACGGATTAACTTCTTTTTTTATATAAAGTTGTTTAAAATAAGAAGCAAACAAGCCTTAAGAAAGGATATATTATGACATCCATACTATTAAGAAACGTAACCATCTTCCCCATTACATCCAAGCCCATCCAAAACGGGTCCCTGCTAATAAAAGACGGAATAATCAAACAGATATTCCCCCATGAGGCAAATGGAGATCAATCTACTACAGTTTATGATTGTCAAGGGAAATTCCTATTCCCCGGTTTCATAGACTGCCATACCCATTTAGGACTTTATGACGAAGGTACCGGCTGGGCCGGCAATGACGCCAATGAAACGATTGAACCAATGACACCTCATATCCGAGCCTTTGATGGGGTGTATCCATTGGATCCTGGTTTCAAGGATGCCCTTAAATATGGGGTCACCACTGTAAATGTCATGCCGGGAAGCGCGAATGTGATTGGTGGCACTACGTCCGTCATCAAAACCCTTGGCTCCAATATTCAATCCATGATCATTAAGGAAACCTCCGGATTAAAGATCGCATTAGGAGAGAACCCGAAACGGATCCATAGTAATGGAAACAATGATTCCATTACTAGAATGGGAATTATGGGAATGCTCAGGGAAGCTTTCTTTTCAGCTAAATATTGTGATCAACCAGAGGAGTTGCGAGTGGCACCGCTCGTATCTGCATTAAAACGGGAAATTCCGGTTCGAATACATGCTCACCGCGCAGATGATATACTTTCCGCCGTGCGTTTTGCAGAGGAATTTAACTTGGACCTACGGATTGAACATTGCACGGAGGGTCACCTTATTTCAGAAGAACTCCAAGGGAAAAACCTAAAAGTTTCCGTCGGGCCGACTTTTACAAGACGATCGAAAGTAGAGCTTAAAAACAAGAGCTGGCTCACTTATCAAAAGTTGACGGAAGCCGGTGTCGAAGTTTCAGTCACGACTGATCATCCTTACACACCCATTCAATACTTGAATATGTGTGCAGCGATCGCTGTACGTGAAGGGTTGGATGAACAAAAGGCATTGGAGGGGATCACCATTCTTCCAGCCAGAAACCTCGGTGTGTCTGAAAGAATCGGTAGTATAGAGGTCAATAAAGATGCGGATTTAGTTCTATGGAGTCATCACCCGTTCCACTTCATGGCGAAGCCGCTGGTGACATTTGTGAACGGGGAAATCGCGTATCAAAACGTGTAGGAATTTGGTAAAAAATTTTATCAAAAATTAGCTTTTTACCTATTTCCTTTTTGAGATATTTCGTATATGATACAAATGGATAATATATTTCCGATTACATTGTTCTTAAGACGCTGTTTATTCATATATTGAGCGACTGTAATGAAGGGAAGGCAAAAGGTGCGCCACCAGTTTCTTGACTGGTCTTAGTGGGTTCGATTCCCACCCCGAAATTTTTTAGTTACCATTTAAAAATTTCGAGGGTGGGATCGTACGCAAGTAGACTGCCCTCTAGGAGGGTCTACTATGATCAAGAAACGTGAATTACATGAGTGTCATGAACTTTATGACCTGATGGCGCACCCGGATGTCTTCCCTTTTGTTCGCCAAAAGGCACATTCCTACGAGGAACTTCTATTCCTTACCAAGCAGACAATCGAGGCAGAAGAACAGGGAGAACTGATTTCCCGGACAATTGTGGACGAGTGGGGCAACCCTATAGGCACAATCAATCTTTTCGACATCCAGGAAAATGCAGGCTTCCTTGGTACATGGCTGGGTAAGCCATTCCATGGAAAAGGGTATAACCAGCCTGCCAAAGATGCCTTTTTTTCCGAACTGTTCTTTGAGCTTGGCATGGAAACCATTTTCATGAGAATCCGTAAAGTAAATACCCGTTCTCAAAGGGCTGCTGAAAAACTCCCGTATGTGGTAAAGGCAAATGAGACGAGAAAATCTCTTTATGATCAATTAAATGCTCAGGAAGAAGTTTATGATCTTTATGAAATCCCGAAAGATTTGTACACACTCTATCTATATCAGTTGCAACAGTCACCAGAGGAAGAACAGGCTCTTGAAGCTTAGACTGCATGAAAAAAGTTATCACTCAAAGGTACTGACCTTTCGTGATAACTTTTTTATTATGTCCAATTAAAATGACGCATGAATCATAAACATTACCGTAAAAGTGACGGCAAGCTTCAAATGCCATGCCCCATCCTTCCTCTTAAACCGTCTGAATCCCATAAAAACAACGAAGCATAACACCATACTGGTGAGGATCCCGGTGATGTTCGTAAAATTCCACTGAAAGCTTATCATCACTGCAAGGATGACATGAAAGATAACACCTGTTGTCGCCAATAAAGCAAGTGGGACATGCCATTTTCTTAATAGCCTTCCTGCCTCTTGGACAAGACCTTTAATCTCAAGGTTTCTCCATTTCACTCTTCTTAAACCTTTCCATTTCAATAATTGGAAAACAGGAAAGATACAGAAGACAATGAAATAGATAATTCGTGATACAGACCCGAACTGCTTGAAAAAACCTTTATACGTATCCTCATCGACAAGCAGGGAGCTTTGGTAATTAAGGGCGATTAGGGTTATGCCTGCTGCAACCACACACGCAGTTAAAGCTACATACACGATGATTCTTTTCCGCTCTTTCGGATTCGGGATTGTATTCGATAAGAATGACGGAAATTGTTTGTTAATATTTGATTTCATGCACTTACCCCTACTATCATAATATACCGATAGTATAAGCCTTAAAGATGAAAATTACATGAAAATCAAATGAAAGTATTCTCTTTTCAAAAGGCTGTTTTCGCAAAGATTGTTGCTATTCGCATACAAACTAATATGTACGATGCTCTGTCATTTAAGTTGTGGTGCAGGAGGGTGAAGGGAACTGCTCCGCTTTCCACGGACGTTCGGCCGAGCTCCTCAGCAAATTCGCTTCCGGGGTCTCGGCACGCCCGTTTTCCGTAGGAGTCTACGCAGTTCCCTTCACCCTCTAGAATAGTATGTGTTGACAGAGCAAAATGGTTTGTGACCATCAA
Organism: Bacillus sp. NTK074B; assembly: GCF_017303375.1. Taxonomy (GTDB): domain Bacteria; phylum Bacillota; class Bacilli; order Bacillales; family Bacillaceae_B; genus Rossellomorea. Next base: position 52,101 of record NZ_JAFKOH010000017.1, read on the forward strand.
TTTAAAAAGAGTAAGGAACTATGAAATAAAATCAGTCACTGCAACGAATGAAAAAGCAGTGGCATACGCGATCTCCACCTTTCCTTTGTGATCGTCAAACTTTTCGTCAGTTGATTCTCGCTGCAGGTGCTCGACTCCTGCAGGAAACGCTGGACAGCACGAAATGCGGAGGCGGCTCGTTCAGCCCCGACAAGCATAAGATCAATGGACTAAGAAGGCGTCCTT
>NZ_JAFKOH010000180.1 GCF_017303375.1 Bacillus sp. NTK074B
TCAGATATACCCACCTGAGTTAAAGCTCCCGCTCTGATACCAGCACCATTCTTGGTTCTTGCAACGTTTACTTCTTGAAGAACTCTCTACTCGCTAGTTGCTAGTTCTGTTTGCGTAGTGTGCTACAAGAGTGCGATATAGTTGCCATTACCTACATAGTAAGAAACACTGGTAGCACTGCAGTACGTAGCTCTCAAGCAGGTTTTCAGCGAGAACAATCCTACCAAAGAGCTTCATTTGCGATGGGAACAAGCTCCTACC
>NZ_JAFKOH010000181.1 GCF_017303375.1 Bacillus sp. NTK074B
CGGGCGGCGGCACGATGCCCCCGGTGCCCAGCACCGGCTCGCCGATGAAGGCGGCGATGGTGTCGGGATCTTCCCGCTGGATCAGCTCTTCCAGCTTGGCCAGCAGCCACTTGGTGAAATCGCCCTCGGACATATCGGCCTCGGGGCGGCGGTAGAAATAGGGGGCCTCGGTATGGACGACACCGTCAAGCGGCAGGTCGAATTTCTTGTGGAACAGCTCGAGCCCTGTCAGCGACCCCGACATCAGCCCCGAGCCGTGAT
>NZ_JAFKOH010000182.1 GCF_017303375.1 Bacillus sp. NTK074B
GTCGCCCGAGATGTCGATGTCGGCTTGTTCGTCCGCTTGGACGCGAACAAGGGGTATCGGAGTCGATTCCTGCGGTTCGGGCGGATCGCGGAACGTGATGTCATAAAGGCGTCCCATGGGCGACATGGGGCTGGGATCGTTGAACGACACACCCATCGGACACCGCCAGATTTGTAAGGGTGGCTCGATCGGCCATGGTGTGATCCGCCGAATGAAGACCGCTCTAGCATGTGCGCAGGGCGCGGAGGCAGGCCAGCCGCC
>NZ_JAFKOH010000183.1 GCF_017303375.1 Bacillus sp. NTK074B
TCGCGGCTGACCTCTTCGTCGCGGTGCTGGATATAAGCAATGGCCTGATCGCGGGTTTCCTCGGCCTCGTGCAGGGCCTGCGCCATGCGTTCCAGCTCGCCCAGATCGGCCTTGGTCACGCGGGTGAATCGATGCACGACCCAGTTGACGAACCAACCCAGCGCGAAGGCGGCGGTCAGGACGATCAGGGTCACGACAACGAATTCGGTGCGGTTCATTCCAGTCTCTCCGGCGCGCGCTTCAGGCTTGGGTCTCTCGGAT
>NZ_JAFKOH010000184.1 GCF_017303375.1 Bacillus sp. NTK074B
CTGCGGCTTTCCCCTCGCGAATGTCAAAGAATCGATGTCCGACGCCGTGACCGCGATAGTCGGGCAGCAGCACCGATTCGGCACAATAGAAAATGTCCGACAAATCCAGCCCGGTGCCCTCGAAGGCGCTGGCGAATTCGTCGGCGTGATCTTCCATCGGCATCCCGGTCGCGGCGCCGACCAGCGTATCCCCGTCGAACGCCCCCGCCACCACCGCGCGTGGATTGTCACGGTAGGGCTCCAGATAGCGGCGCTCATAGG
>NZ_JAFKOH010000185.1 GCF_017303375.1 Bacillus sp. NTK074B
TATGTTTCCGGAACCGAGCGCGGTCAGACCGACCGCCTGCTGGCCCAGACCGCCGACACGCTGGGGGCCGAGGGCTGGGCGCTGGCGGGCGTGGTGCAGCTGAATACCGACCGCCCGGGGCGCAAAGATTGCGACATGGACCTGCGCGTGCTGGGCCGCCCCGAGGTGATCCGTATCAGCCAGAATCTGGGAGCCGAATCCTCGGGCTGCCGGCTGGACCCCGAGGGGCTGGAAACCGCCGTGGCGCTTGTCGAGCAGACT
>NZ_JAFKOH010000186.1 GCF_017303375.1 Bacillus sp. NTK074B
GCATATCGGCTCGGTCAGCACCGGGATGAAGCAATGGTCCCGCGTGCCGGATTATTGGTTTCAGTCGCGGCAGCATTACTTTGAAAAGAACCACGGTCGCCTCTACACGCTGACCGCGACCGCCGCGCATATGGCCGGGCTGGGCCTGTTCGGGCTGCGGGTGTTGCTGCAACGCAAACAACCCCACACCCCGCCACATTTTGTCCGCGATCTCTTGCGACACAGTCTGGGAACGCGCCGACCGCAGGAGAGTTAAGAATG
>NZ_JAFKOH010000187.1 GCF_017303375.1 Bacillus sp. NTK074B
GAGACGGCGCGTGACCGGGCGTCTCACCCGTGCAGTGCCGACCATCGTTCGATCAGCGTCTGTTGCAGGTTGCGGGCGCGTGCGGTCCACGACCGGGCTCCGGGCGGACGCTCGGAATCTTCGTCGCGGATGGCGCGCCGCCGCGCCATGTCGGCGCTGACGATGGCGAACACGATCTCGCGCCCGCCGCGCGGTTGGGCATAGCCCGCCAGCGCAGAGACGAAGTTGAGCGTGCCGGTCTTGGCATGCACCTGCACCGGG
>NZ_JAFKOH010000188.1 GCF_017303375.1 Bacillus sp. NTK074B
TGGACTACGGGGTAGAGTACGTGAAATTCGGTGGCAAAGTAGAGGATCTAGCAACCTCAGACGGTGGAGAAGCGTTTGATCGCACCTTCTACAACCGTCTGTATGATTATTTCTCGCTGGATGATCGATCCACCACTCGCATCGAACTCTTAGACACTTTCGTAAATGCCGCTGTTCTTTTTGGCGACAAGGAGCGAGGCCAACTATGGCTGGCTGAACTTGAAACCCGAGTTGAGAACGGTGCCCCGGAGATGCGTAAC
>NZ_JAFKOH010000189.1 GCF_017303375.1 Bacillus sp. NTK074B
TCCCTTAACAAGCTCTTAAGATCAGCCCGGATGGACCCATTGCAGATCCTCATTTTCCTTATAATTTTCATAGACTTGTTACTCAAAACCATTAACCAGTTCTACAGATTTTACCGCCGATTGCAGGTACTTCAGGCCCGCCGATGCAGGCTGCCATGCGGCGGGTTCAGATCGGCGCGAATGCCGTCGCGTCCATAGGTCTTGGCCGTTCCGCCCTTGCGCGCCCTCGCCATGAGGGCGCGCGCATCCTTGATGCCGGT
>NZ_JAFKOH010000018.1 GCF_017303375.1 Bacillus sp. NTK074B
TTGCATGTATTAGGCACGCCGCCAGCGTTCGTCCTGAGCCAGGATCAAACTCTCCGATAAAAGTTTGAATAGCTCTTAAAATAAATCTAGAATTAACGTTGACGTATTGTCTTGTTTTGTTCAGTTTTCAAGGTTCAATGTGGCGCTTTATTTGAAGCGACTTGACCATTATATCAAGAATGCAGTGCGTTTGTCAACAACTTTTTTTGAAATGTTTTATGATCTCGTTGAATGTTGTTATGTACCCGCTGCTCTCTTGCGACGGTTTTTAAAGTATATCAAGCTATTAGATATTCGTCAATAGATTTAATAGATTTATTTTTAAAACTTTCAACCCCCCCTATTAAGCGCTCATGATTCTTCTATTATGAACCCACTTTCTTCTATATAAGAACAAGAACAAAAACGGCCCCCCTCTCGATGGAGGATGAGCCGCTTTTTATAAAGATATTAGTCGATCTTAATGATGTTTTCGTCGTTACGGTTTACGTTACCAGACTTTTCGATTGTCACTTGTTGCCCTTCTTTAAGGTTCGTGAAGACAATCGGTGTGATGATGGAAGGTGCGTTTTCTTTGATGTAGTCTAGATCTACTTCCAGTAATGGTTGACCGGCTTCTACCTGATCTCCCTCTTTTACTAGGGCTTCGAATCCTTTACCTTCCAGTTTCACTGTATCGATTCCAACGTGGATCAGTACTTCACGGCCTGCTTTGGACTCAAGTCCGATAGCATGCTTAGTTGGGAAGACGTTCACGACTTTACCTGTGATAGGAGAAACGATTGTTCCTTCTGACGGCACGATCGCAAAACCGTCACCCATCATTTTACCTGAGAATACTTGGTCAGGTACTTCGGTGATGTCTTTGATCTCACCTGTGATCGGAGCTACGAACTTTTCGTTGTTGCGCTCAGTTTGAAGAGCATCCGGATTCACTTCTTCAATTTGTTGCTCTACTTCTTCGTTTGCGTTTGTTTCTACTCTGCGTGGAGCTTTCCCACGGATGATGTCTTGCATTTGTGATTTGATTGTGTCTGATTTTGGTCCGAAGATGGCTTGAATGTTATCTCCTACTTCAAGTACACCTGAAGCACCAAGTTTTTTCAGACGGTTTTTGTCTACTTGTTTTACGTCATTAACAGATACACGGAGACGAGTGATACATGCGTCTAAGTGAGCGATATTTTCTTGTCCACCCATCGCTTCAAGGATGTTGTATGGAAGATCACCAGCTGAACTTGCAGGAGCGTCATCTTCATCTTCATCTACGTCTTCACGACCAGGAGTCATAAGGTTGAACTTGCGGATAGAGAAGCGGAATCCGAAGTAGTAGATGAATGCAAATACGATACCTACCGGGATGACGATCCAGGCATTCGTTTGTGGGTTAATCAGTCCGAATAGAATGTAGTCAATTAAACCACCTGAGAATGTCATACCAATCTTTACATTTAACAAATGCATCGTTAAGAATGATAAACCTGCAAAGATACAGTGTATTCCAAATAGTACAGGTGCTACGAATAAGAAAGAGAATTCGATTGGTTCTGTGATACCTGTCAAGAATGAAGTCAAAGCAGCAGATGCCATGATTCCACCTACAACCGCTTTACGTTCCGGCTTCGCTTCATGGTAGATCGCTAATGCCGCTGCCGGAAGTCCGAACATCATGAATGGGAATTTACCCGTCATGAATGTACCTGCCGTCAGGTCTTGTACACCATCTTGAATTTGTTTCATAAAGATTGCCTGGTCCCCACGTACAACATCACCAGCTGCTGATGTGTAAGAACCGAATTCGAACCAGAATGGAGCATAGAAAATGTGGTGCAATCCGAATGGAATAAGTGAACGTTCGATTACACCAAATACAAATGCTGCAAGTGCTCTGTTTTCACCGAGCATAAAGTTAGAGAATGTGTTAAGACCATCTTGGATCGGTGGCCAAATTAATAACATTAATAATCCTAATACAACGGAAGATGCTGCTGTAGCAATTGGAACAAATCGCTTACCTGCGAAGAACCCCAAGTATGAAGGTAGTTCAATTTGGTAGAAACGATTGTACATGGACGCTGCCAGGATCCCGACGATGATACCGCCGAATACACCTGTTTGTAAGGTTGGGATACCGAGGACCAGTGCAAATGCCGGATCGACGCCGTCACCTGTAACATCACCAATACCTAAACCTTCAACAGTACCCATTGTTACGTTCATGATCAAGAAACCAACGATGGCTGCTAAACCGGCCACCCCTTCTCCACCGGCAAGACCGATGGCAACACCGACTGCGAAGAGCAGTGCCAGGTTTCCGAAGATAATTCCACCCGCTTGTTCCATTACGCTGGCAACGGTTTCAACGCCGCCGTTAGCAAGGAATGGGGCAATGTCTAGAAGCGTTGGATTTTGAAGAGCATTACCAAACGCTAGTAAAAGTCCGGCTGCTGGTAAGATCGCAACTGGAAGCATTAATGCTTTACCGACTTTTTGTAGTACACCAAAAGCCTTTTTAAACATGTGAGTTTCCTCCCTTTATTTTCATTTTCGACTAATTAGATGATTGCGCCTAACCAAACAAAAAAGGCATGAGAAAAGAGGATAATGAACGTATATGGATAGACTGCCCCAAAATACACGTTTCAATTATCTTCTTTACTCATGCCTGATCGAATCAGTAACACGTAAGAAAAGATAAGTACGTTAATTTACTTTATTTTGAATCCGCTGCAGATGCATTGTGAGGTATACTGCCTCGGCATCATACACGGGTTTCTGCAATGTTTGCTGCATCATCTTAATCAGCTTCCAAGATAAATTATAGCAGACAGGGTATTCTTCTTTCAACAGTTTTGCAATTTTTTCTGGTTCTTCTACTCTTTCTCCCCTGAGAACCCTCTCGATCGTGTATCGAATATGCCGTATGAGCCTCATGTAATCGACACTCTCTTTATTGATTTCAACATCGAGTTGCTGTTCAATCATCCCTATCAGACGACTGATCAACTGAGAGTGCTGGTTCACTTCGGAAAGGTCCTTGTTCATCATGGCACTGTGAATATGAAGAGCAATGAACCCCACTTCCCCTTCAGGAAGATGGACATCGGTCATTTCATTGATCATACTGACGACTTCTCTCGCAATTTCATATTCAAAAGGATACAGCGTTCTTGTCTCCACCAGAAATGGATTCCGGATCTCCATTCCTCTCATCAATCGGTTTATGGCAAATAGAATATGGTCTGTAAGGGCGATGTGAATATGCTCGTTAAGGAATGAGTTGGTTCTTTTCCGAATCAACTCGATGGCAGAAATAATGACGTTCGACATATCATCATTCAAGAAAGGAAGAAGGTTCTTGTATTGCTCCTGCTCTTTTTCCCCTTTTAGGACAAACATCTTTTCTGCAATATCATTTTGGATGGGATCACCCTTTTTCCGGTTGAACCCTATCCCCTTCCCGATCAGCACGACTTCTCCGTAGCTTTCATGGACGGCGATCAATACATTATTATTTAAGACTTTTTTCACATTTAAAGTAGACATACTCAATTCTCCCTATATATTCGACCATTTTCGACATTACCCGATTCCATGATTTTAACGAAAATTGACCCTTTTTTCAATTCTTACTTCTTCCCTTTGTACTACCTTCTCTAACCTTGTCGTCATTCCCTTTATTTATATTCTACACTTTTTTCAATAAAAAACAGAAAGAAGCTGATCCGTGATAGATCAGCTTCTTAGTAATCGGTACCTATTTTATACCAGGAAGATAAAGTACAGGACAAAGATCACAAACAAGAAATACATGATTGGGTGGATTTCTTTACCGCGACCTTTCATGATCATCGTAATTGGATAGAAAATGAATCCGATGGCGATCCCTGTTGCGATGCTGTATGTTAGCGGCATGGCGACAATCGTAAGGAATGCGGGAACCGCTACCTCGAATTTCTTCCAATCGATTTCACCTAATGATGATACCATCAGTACCCCTACAATGATCAGGGCAGGTGCTGTCACGGCCGATGTGATGACGGCCAGTAATGGGAAGAAAAAAATGGATAGTACGAATAAAATGGCTGTCACGACGGATGCGAATCCCGTCCTCGCTCCTGCTGCGACCCCGGCAGAGGATTCGATATAAGAAGTTGTTGTAGAAGTTCCCAAGATGGCTCCGACTACCGTTGCACATGAATCAGCAAATAACGCTTTACCTGCACGAGGTAATTTGTTGTCTTTCATCAGTCCAGCCTGGTTCGCCACTGCCACAAGTGTACCGGCTGTATCAAAGAAGTCGACGAACAAGAACGTCAGGATGACTACAAGCATTTGAATGGTGAAAATACTGCCTGCATCATTGAATAACGGTTCAAGTGCCGCTCCGAAAGTCGGGGCAAGACTTGGTGCTGCATCCACTACTCTTTCCGGTGTATCAATCAGTCCTGCGATCATACCCACGATAGCGGTTACGACCATCCCGATGAAAATCCCGCCTTTAACACCTCTTGTCATTAAAATAACCGTGATGATGATCCCGAAAATCGCAAGTAACGTAGTTCCATTTGTTAAATCTCCAAGTCCCACTAACACGGCATCGTTATTAACGATGATGCCCGCGTTTTGGAAACCGATGAAGGTAATGAATAAACCGATTCCGGCTCCAACAGCGTATTTTAATTCTGCTGGAATCGAGTTAATGATCTTTTCCCGGATGCCCGACAGTGTCAAGGCGATGAAAATCAGTCCTGAAATCAAGACCCCCGTCAAAGCTGATTGCCAAGGTACACCCATTGTTAATACGACCGTGTATGCGAAGAAGGCATTCAAGCCCATTCCCGGTGCCAATGCGATCGGATACTTGGCGATGAGCCCCATGATCAACGACCCGATGGCTGCTGCCAATGCCGTTGCCACAAAGACCGCACCGTAATCCATTCTCATGCTGTCCGGAAGATCCGGCACGGATTGAAGAGTCAACGTAAGCGGGTTAACAATTAAGATATAGGCCATCGATAGGAAGGTGGTCAATCCCCCGATGATCTCCCTTTTATAATTCGTTCCTAACTGGTCAAACTGAAAGAAATTCCTCATTCTTGTACTCCTCCTATAGAGTCGCCGTAGAAAATAATAAAAAAACCTCGAACTACCAGAGTTCAAGGCTTTGACTGTTAAGATCCAGATTGATAGCCGCTAAAAAAACGGTCCTATCATCCATCACCTCGTAGTCAAGCCATTTACGGTAGCTTGGTAGAAACGCTCGGGCCCTATTCCCGAAATTATACGACGTAATACTTTTATTATGTTTTGTTATGATTACAGTACTATTGTACCAACAGGATTTCAGTCCGTCAATACAAAATACGAACATTATTATTATAATATCATATTAATGTTCGTTTAATACAAAAAACGACAGGCACCTTCCGTCTGTCGAATGGATCCGACCCGGAAGAAGCCTGTCAGTTATTTTATTCAAATTTATTATTCCCACTCGATCGTTGCAGGTGGCTTGCTCGTCACATCATACACCACGCGGTTGATATGATCGACTTCATTTACAATGCGAGTTGATATTTTCTCCAATACGTCCCATGGAATACGCGCCCAATCTGACGTCATACCGTCAATGGAAGTAACCGCACGAATTCCGATCGTGTAATCATATGTCCTCGCATCCCCCATAACACCGACACTACGGATATCAGGAAGGACCGTGAAGTATTGCCAGATGTCACGATCAAGTCCGGCTTTCTTGATTTCATCACGGAGAATGTAATCAGACTCACGGACGATTTCAAGCTTCTGTTCAGAAATTTCACCAAGGACACGGATACCAAGACCAGGTCCCGGGAATGGCTGACGCCACACAATTTCATCCGGAATGCCAAGCTCGGAACCTAAAGCACGAACTTCATCTTTAAATAGTGTGTTCAACGGCTCGATCAGGGTGAACTGCATATCTTCAGGAAGCCCGCCGACATTATGGTGGGACTTGATTGTTTGTGCAGTCGCCGTTCCGCTTTCAATGATGTCTGTATATAACGTACCTTGTGCAAGATATTCGATGCCTTTAAGCTTCGTCGCTTCATCGTCGAATACGTAAATGAATTCATTTCCGATGATCTTACGTTTTTGCTCTGGATCGGATACACCTTTTAGTTTATTTAAGAAACGGTCTTGAGCATCCACTTTAATGACGTTCATGTTAAAGCCGTCAGCGAATGTCTTCATGACGCTGTCCGCCTCGCCTTTTCGAAGAAGGCCGTGATCGACGAAGATACATGTCAGTTGATCGCCGATTGCTTTGTGGATCAATACAGCCACAACGGAAGAATCGACACCTCCGCTTAGAGCGCAAAGAACTTTCTTATCACCAACTGTTTGTCGGATCTTGTCCATTTCCATTTCGATGAAGTTCTCCATGGACCAGTCGCCTGTGCATCCACACACTTCAAATACGAAATTCTTCAACATTTCATTTCCGTGCACCGAATGACGCACTTCAGGGTGGAATTGAACCGCATATAGTCCTTGTTCTTCGTTACTCATGGAAGCAATCGGACAAGAAGGGTTCGTCGCATTTACATCAAAGCCTGCAGGTGCTTCCACGACAAGATCACCGTGACTCATCCATACAACCTGCTCTTCCGGGAGTTCTGAGAATAATTTGGACTGCTTCTCAATGTTGATGGCTGCTTTTCCGTACTCGCGGTGCTTCGCGCGTTCTACCTTCCCTCCGAAATGCATCGTCATCAGCTGCATGCCGTAGCAAATCCCGAGGATTGGGATATCCAGATCAAAGATACGCTCATCACAACGGAATGAATCTTCACCGTAGACACTGTTCGGTCCGCCCGAGAAGATGATTCCAGTCGGATTCATTTCCTGGATTTCCTCAAGGGTAACTGTATGCGGGTGGAGCTCACTATAAACACCAAACTCACGGATTCTTCGCGTGATTAACTGATTGTATTGACTTCCAAAGTCCAAAACGACGATCATTTCTTGATTGTGCAATTCTTCTTTACCAAGCATTCAGTTCACCTCTTCAGTTTATTTACCTTTTACTATCTATTGTTGTTAGCATTCCAAAAAAATATAAAAAAAACTAGACTCCGCCTTAAAAAAAGGCAGAATTCTAGTTTTTTTGCATACACGGATGTCAACTAAGAACACTGCCTTCATAGTCCAGTCATTTAAGGTGACCGGGTAGATACTTTCGAACCGTATTATCGAGGATATACGAAGGATGCTAACGAACGCTATTTGAATTTGACATCATTTTATACTCTGTAGCGAACCGGGTCAACCGGTTGTCCTTTTAATTAAATTTTCCCATAATTCCCTCATCTTCACCCAGTCTTCTTTTGTAGGGCTCTGACCGTACAGTACCCGTTCATAATTATTGGTGAGACTGGTCATTTCACGGGTACCGAAGAACGAATCGATGTATCTTGAATACCCCCGTAATGTTTGGCCGTCTTCCATTCTCAAGCCGTATCTTTCCAATTGTTTCATAAGGGATAGATAGGCTTCTGTGAATACGTCATCCGATGACTTCCTGCGGTAATGAAAAATCAGGACATACGGCATCCAGCGTCTTCTCACTAGGTATAAAGCCATGGCAATGATGATCATGAGAATGGCTACCATTACAATCTTGCCCCAGTTGTCTACGACAAATGACTTCAAATCATCCCAAACCTTCGATATAGAAAAACCGTCACCTGCAGATGCTGTATCCTCCTCAGGCTGCAAAGGTTTCTTTGGCGTATCCTTCTGCTCCGGAACCGGTACTTCATTATCTTCCGGATCAGGTACATCGAGATCATACTGATAGGAAACGTTATTGTTGAAGCCAACCGTCGGCTCAAACGGAACCCACCCTACTTCCGGGAAGAATACCTCAACCCATGAATGGGCATTGTTGTTCGATACTTCATATAGTTTATAGGTCGAATCCACCTGCCTGCTGTATTCCCCTTCTGTATAGCCTTTAGCCCATCTCGCAGGAATCCCCAGCGAGCGGACCAACACCACCATGGAAGTTGAGAAGTTATCACAGTATCCGCGCTGCGTTTCAAACAGAAACTGATCCACGTAATCCTGTTCTTCTTCAGGAACCGGTACATCGAACTGATCGTATACATACGCTTCCTTTGAAAAATATTGCTCGATCGCCCTTACTTTGTCATACCAATTATCTTCTTCCGAGGTGATCTCAACGGCAAGGTCCTTGACGCGCTGAGGAGTCGTATCAGGCAGCTGGGTGTAGCGATCGACAAACTCCGGCACCTGCATGATTTCCTGTTCTTCATTCGCCGCCTTCATCTTTTTCTGTGAATAGGACGGGGAACGATAGGAGACCTCATATTCTTCAAGGTTGACGGTTTCATCGAGCTCTTTATAACTCGTCACTTTTTCATTGATGGGATTGAAGCTGAAATACCCTTTATCATTTCCGTTGATGCTTTCCACCCCATACGGATAGACAACATGGGAATACTTGCGCTCCACCATGATCTTTTCACTTTCCAAATCCCGCTCTTCATCGGATTCCGGGGAAGATATCGGAACCTTATTCCCGGGATCAAACGGCATGGCGGCCTGCTGTTCATCCGGAATCGACTGTTCCCAGCCCTTTCCTGTGTATAGATCCTTCGATTCAATTTTCCAGTAATGCTCTTTGGTCACCTCAGCATTAAATACGACGGTAGGATCACCGACAAATGGGCCACCAAGCTTCGTGTCATCGGTATCATACCCAATTTTGTTCACGCCGCTGCCGCCTGCATCTTCAGAAAAGGATTGAAGATATGGGACCGGATCCGGCCAAATGGGATCTGCTTTTGGTGCGGCAAAAGCCACGACGGAACTGACACCGAGCATCACTGTAAGTGGAACGATCCAGCGGTGACGGCTCATTTTGGAACCACGAAGATTCTCTCTTTGTACAAGTCTTTCAAGAGCCAGCAATCCCATAAGAAGAAAGCCGAAGATGACGACACGGATGATGGATCGATCACCTTCATATGCCGTGAACGTGTCAATCAGACAAACGTAAGCAACCGTCATGATATAAAAAAGGAGAATCGTCTTCCGGACCGAGATCCAATAATGGATCAAGTACGTCATCAACCAAAGAAGCACGAAAAACAATAAACTTCTGTACTCAAATGACAAACTCGGCCACTCCCGACCAAGCGTCAACCCAAGATTACTCCATAGATCCTGACCGAATTTCTTCAACCACTCGGGGGCAAAAAATGAACCGGAATAGTACAGTTTATTCAGACTGTAAAGAATAAACAGAACTTTCACTGATGCCGTGATGACGTAATGAATCCGAAAGTAAGAGAGAACGAGGGCCAAACCGATAAAGACAGCAAAATACGTCAAGCTCGCCGTGTCTGTCACGACCCTCAGGGGCTTTAACCACTCCCACAGAAGCAAAAATCCAAATAAATAAATCATGATCTTGAAAAATGAGTTTGCTATGTCTTGCCTCATGCCCTCTTCACCTCCAGAAAGGCGGATGAAAAATCACCTTCAAAGCACACTTTCAAACGGATGCCCCTTGAAGAAGCATAAGCTTTCAGTGATTTCTCTTCTGCCGTATACGCCTCTCCCATCCTTTTCACCAGGAAGATGACGACGGAGCTGTTCCGCTTCGCATACTCGTTCACACTCATAATCATTTTTTTCGACACAGAGGACGTCACAAACACAACCGCTGCTGATTGAGAATAGTTCAATCCCGCTCCCTGAAGGACTTTCCCTAAAGCAAAGGGGCTGTCCTGCCTCACTTTCGCCAGGTGATAATTCAGCTGACTCAAGTGTTCGTCGCCGCCACGGATCGGAAATGATACGTGATCTTCCCCGATGGACACAAGGCCGACCTGAGCACCCTTCTTGACGATCGACCGGATCATCGAAGCCGTGAAGGTGACCATGGCTTCAAATGCCGGAGAAGCTTCCCGGTCTAGTACGATGAGGACATCATGGGACTGACGTTCTTCAAACTCCTTAGTCATCAGCTCATTGGTCCTGGCGAAGGTTTTCCAATGGATCCACGAGAAGCGGTCCCCGGGTTGATAATCCCGGATACCCGTCGCCATCGTCGTATCCTTCTGGATCTTCACATTCGAAGTCGTCATCCCCTGATCATACCGGTTCTCCAACGGACGATACGGGACATCCACGATGGACGGATAAACGAGGAGTTTATCCACGCACTCCACCGTCGCTTCCTTTTCAAATACGCCAAAGAAATCACCTGTCTTAAACCGTACGTTAGAGAAAATATGTTCACCCCGGGGAAGCTCGTCCACCACATACGTCAGCATGATCCGCTTTCTGAATCCAGGATGAATCATCGCCTTCGCCTTTTGAAAACCCGAATGATGAAAGACCGAATCCGTCACCACATCCTCCATCACCATGTAAAATAAAGGAAAAGGGAGCTTCCGGGACAAGGTGATGGTCACCTTTAACTCATCACCCGCTTTATACTCTGCCGACTCAAAAGTTCTCTCCACATAAAACTCCGATAGAGGGTATAAGAAAATCAACAAGGAATAAAGGGCAAACGGCAAAAAGCTATAAAATAAAAACCAGCTCACAAACCCGCCTTGGAACATCGCATAGGAAAACGTCACCCCCATCAAGAGGAGCAGTAGCAAAAACTTCACAAGTGGTTTAAGGAATTGAAGTTTCGTCTTCATCTATCTCGCAATCCTTTGGACAGGAACAGGAATGCGCGCCATGACCCTTTCCACCACTTCCTCAGGCGTGATCCCTTCGTATCTAGCTTCAGACTTCATGATAATGCGGTGCGAGAATACGTAAGGTGCCAGGAATTGAACGTCGTCCGGAACCACATAATCCCTGCCCCTCAAATAAGCGTAAGCCTGGCACGCTTTCATCAATGCAATCGATCCACGGGGGCTCGCACCAAGGTATACATTGGCATGGATCCTTGTCCGGTTTGCAATTTCCACAATGTATTTCTTGATGGTGTCGTCCACCAGTACTTCCTTCACATCTCCTTGGATGTATCTCAATTCCTCAAGGGTCATCACCGGCTTCAATTCATCGATGGGCGGAGTCCGCTGGGCCCGGTGAAGAACTTCCATCTCTTCTTCGGGCTCCGGATAGCCCATCTTCATCTTCAACAGGAATCGGTCAAGCTGTGCTTCCGGAAGGGGGTATGTCCCTTCATACTCAATCGGATTCTGAGTCGCCATAACGAAGAACGGCTTATCCAGCTTCCGGGTCATCCCGTCGATCGTCACACTGCTCTCTTCCATCCCCTCAAGTAACGCGGACTGAGTTTTAGGTGATGTACGGTTGATTTCATCCGCCAGAATGATATTTCCCATGATTGGTCCCGGCCTGAAGGTAAACTCCATTTCCTTCGGGTTATATATCGATACACCGATCACGTCCGATGGCAGTAAATCAGGCGTGAACTGAATCCGCTTGAAGCTTGCCCCGACGGATTTTGCCAGCGCACGAACCATCATCGTTTTCCCGACACCCGGAACATCCTCAAGCAACACATGTCCTCCTGCAAGCAGAGAAACAATACTCAGCTCCGCTACCTTTCTCTTCCCAATCATGACTTTCTCTATATTATCAATGATACTTTGTAACTTTGGATTCACCGTTTCATGTGACATCGTACCCCTCCTGAATGATTCAAACTCATCTTTAACTATTACTACTTTCGTTTTAAAAGTCGAAAATCCTCTATAAATCGGGAAATTGACATAGAAATTTTAGGGAATTGGTAGGAGATGAGGTTCATTGGAGGGTGGGGGGCGCTCATTTTGTCGAAATAAAAAAGCCGCCCCTCAACAATAGAGGACCAGCTTCATATTCTTATTTCCAAAAATCATCAAACACCGTTACAGGCAGATGACGTTTATGCTGTGTTTTCAGGTAATGACCTTCAATGACTTTCTTGGCTTCAGCAGGGACTTCTTTTCCTTCCAGGTAATCGTCCAGCTGATCGTACGTGACCCCAAGTGCCTCTTCATCCGGCAGCTGCGGGCGATCTTCTTCAAGGTCCGCTGTCGGTTTCTTGTTGTATAGATGTTCCGGACAGCCAAGCTCGACTAAGAGCATCTTTCCCTGCCTCTTATTCAAACGGAAAAGAGGAACGAGATCTGCCGCTCCATCACCGTATTTCGTGTAGAAACCGGTGACCGCTTCAGCAGAGTGATCCGTACCAAGCACAACACCATCCTTCATTGCAGCAATGGCGAATTGCACCTTCATCCGTTCACGCGCCTTTTCATTTCCTTTAACGAAGTCGGAAAGCTCGATGCCGTTTTTCTTCAACGTTTCGACGCTTGCATCGACGGCTGGTTGGACATTGACCGTCATCGACACGGTCGGGTTGATGAACTCCACCGCATCGATGGCATCCTGGGCATCCCCTTGCTCCCCGTAAGGAAGTCTGACGGCATAAAAGGCATAATCCGATGATCCTGATTCCTGATTCATTTCATCAATGGCGATTTGAGCCAGTTTCCCTAATAAAGTAGAATCCTGACCTCCCGAAATGCCAAGGACCAGACTTTTCATGAATGAATGCTTCTTCAAGTAAGCCTTCATAAAGTCGACGCTGCGACGGATTTCTTCCTGCGCATTGATTTCCGGGGAGACCATCATTTCTTCTACGATTTGTTTTTGAAGAGAATCCATGTTTTCACACTCCATGTTAGGTTTTGTTACATCATATTATATCTTTTTATCTTACCCAAACACAGGCAAACTTACCAATTTTCGCTATGTTTTTCTTTCACTTCGGCTTTTACGCGGTGAATCAGATCCATCTTATTGTTCCAACACTCTTCACTTAGATCCACAGGGTACTCTTCCGGGTTCATGGAACGCTTATACTCGTCCCATAGCATTTCAAGGTTTTCATTCACGAAGCTTCTCATGTTTTCCAGTGGAGGCGTATCATACACAAGCTCCCCGTCCTTGAAAACATCCACGTGAAGCTCCCTCGCTTCAAAATTCGTGACGAACTTACTGATATACGTATGAACGGGATGGAACATCTTCAACCGTTCCTGACTTTCAGGGTGTTCATGATCAAGGGCAATATATTCGCCCTCTGATTTATGATTAACCGTATTGACGATGCGATAAACCCTTTTCATCCCGGGAGTCGAAACTTTCTCCGCGTTGCTCGAGATCTTGATCGTGTCTTCCATTTCACCTGACTCATTTTCAATGGACACAAGCTTATATACGGCACCTAACGCAGGCTGATCGTACGCTGTGATCAGCTTCGTCCCGACACCCCATACATCAATCTGTGCCCCTTGCGCCTTCAAGTTCAAGATCGTATACTCGTCCAGGTCATTGGATGCGATGATCTTCGTCTCCGTAAAGCCGGCATCATCCAGCATCTTGCGGGCGATCTTGGATTGATACGCCATGTCCCCGCTATCAAGGCGGATTCCTTTGAAGTTGATCTTATCGCCAAGCTCCTTCGCCACGCGAATCGCCGTCGGCACACCGGACTTCAACGTGTCATACGTATCGACTAAGAACACGCAATCCTTATGGCTCTCCGCATACTTATGGAACGCCTGATATTCATCCCGGTAAGCCTGAACCATGGCATGAGCGTGGGTTCCGGAAACCGGCATGCCGAATAACTTCCCTGCACGGACATTACTCGTCGCATCAAAGCCGCCGATATACGCAGCCCGTGTTCCCCAAATCGCTGCATCCAGCTCATGGGCACGTCTTGTCCCAAACTCCATCACGACCTCATCCTGCACCACCTGCTTGATCCGGTTCGCCTTCGTCGCAATCAACGTCTGGTAGTTCACGATATTCAAGATCGCCGTCTCCAGTAACTGAGCCTGAGCAAGCGGCGCTTCCACACGAACAAGGGGGACATTCCCGAACGCAACCTCCCCTTCCTGCATGGAACGGATCGTCCCGGTGAAACGAAGCTCCGCCAAATACTCGAGGAACGCCTCCTCATATCCCAACTCCCGTAGGTACTCGATATCACTTTCCGAGAAATGAAACTTTTTCACATATTCAATGATCCGTTCGAGCCCGGCAAACACCGCATATCCATTGCCAAAAGGCAGCTTTCGAAAGAACACTTCAAAAACAGCCTTTCGATTATGGAAATCATCATCCCAGTAAGCCTTCGTCATATTGATCTGATACAAATCTGTATGCAACGCTAAACTATCATCTGCATAGTTCGTCATGTATTTCTCTCCTTTAAGCTATAGCCAATTGTTGAACAAGATGTGTCTTATCTATTTTAACCAATATTGGGTGGGATATCGAATGATTAGTTTAGGTTGTGGATTTAAACAAACGTTTGATTAAATGTTTCATTTCTATTACTTTTCAATATTTTGGTAATAACTCATATCTTATTTACCACTGGGGTGGCTTTTGAAACTTGTCCGTGGAAATTTAATGGTTGAGGGGCTTATAGACATTCTATTTTCTAATAGGAGTTAATGAAGAACTATTTGGAAGTCATAGAGGGGTATCTATTATTAATATATCTAAAGAAAACCATCAATAAAAAGCTTGAAATGTGCTTTCAAGCTGGAATAAGCTATTAACCTGTTATACTTTTAATCTCCATAGGCCAAAGAGAATGACAATAAGAAGGATGATCCCGAACTTCTTCCAAGAGAACTGTCCACCTTTTGATTTTGCTCTGTCTGCAATTACTATCACTACCGAGACAAACATAATGGTTATCATGATCCAAAAGAACCATGCATCTTGATTATTTAGTTGAGTTCTTCCGTCCATTACTAAAAAAATATACATGATTAAAGCTATCATTGTTGAAATACCTATCATAAGACTGATTTTACCTTTTCGACTTAGATCGTTCATAGGCTCCTCCCTTAATTATTATTTAAAAACGGGGTTAGTTCCAAGTGACAATTCAATATCACATCACCACTGAGAGATAAACCAGCTAAGAAAAAGAATATCTTCTCAATTAAATTTCCAATTAAAATATAGATGCAAACACTCTCCATAACAACATAAACATTGCAAAACTAATTCCACCCATAATTGCTTTTTTTGATTTATCTTTCCCTCCATCAGTTGACATATCAATTGAAACGCCGAACATTGAAACAATTGCTAGAATTATCGCAGCTATTAAAAAGGGTCTATCGGTCTCATCTACAACGCCATCGCTCATATAAAAGTATCCATACAGTATTGTTCCAATGACTGTACCTATACAAATAATAGACGATACTATGCGAAATAGTTTCCACGTTCTCATTTTCAAAACTCCCCATTCTAATAGGTTATTAATCTATTACTGTACTTTCTTTAATTACGAATTGTTTAGCCAACGAAAATTCAGGTTAGTCCCCCCGTCAACATATAACGAAACATGATTACAACTCCATATATAGATGCCGTATTATTTTTTTAATTCATCCATTCGTTTTGGTGTAATAAGAAGAATATGCGCTATAAATAGAAACAAAAGGGATAACATAAAACAAAATATTGAAATTGTAAAAGCATCGGGATTAGCTGTTAAATTTGCATTTAGAAATAGGATAGTTCCATATCCAATAATGAGAGCGCTGATAAGCAAATAAAGCTTACCTAGTCCCGTTCTCGATGGATTTTGTACCCCTATAGCAATCCTTTCGGAATAAATATAAGGCAAAATCGACATAACAATAATTAATAATAACCCCAACCAAAAAACAAATGTACCTGCAAATACTCTAAATAATGGTATTGCAAAATATACAGATAAAGCAACTATCATAAAATAAGAATGCAATGAGAAATAGCGTTTGCTATGGTGACGATTCTGCCACCATAGCAATGAAAATACCAAAAAGCACCCGGATGCTATTCCCATATTTATCCCAAAAAGAAGCCAATTTTCTTCAGGAATAAAACTAAATATAAAACCTACTAAAATAAGCAAAAATGTCGTGTGAAATATTCTACTCTCTTTAAAACTAACTATTTTATTATCCAAATAAACCACCTATCCCTTTAACTATAGAAGTAACTCTATCTGAGACTGATTTCATACTATTTTTCAAGATCACATCCATTCTTAGCTATGTACACTCTCCCGTTATATACATTTTAATAAACATGAAAACAAATGGGATACCCGTTACAATAACATATTCGTATGTATGGAGACTGAGCCCAAATCAAATAAACATATGCCTTCTCCTTTGAGCGGTGATAATCCTACATTTTTTTTCAATAGACCTATAGTTCAAAATTGAATGTGATGTCAAAAACAACCGGAAATGAGACTTACGTATTACTTTTCAATATTTTGGTAATAACTCATATCTTATTTACCACTGGGGTGGGTTTTGAAACTTGTTGGTGGAAAATTAATGGTTGAGGGGCTTGTAGATATACTATTTTCTAATCGGAATTGGGGAAGAACTATTTGGAAGTCATAGAGTGGTATCTATTATTAATATATCTAAAGAAAACCATCAATAAAAAGCTTGAAATGTGCTTTCAGGCTTGAATTAACCTGTTATACTTTTAATCTCCATAGGCCAAAGAGAATGACAATGAGAAGGATGATCCCGAACTTCTTCCAAGAGAACTGTCCGCCTTTTGATTTTGCTCTGTCTGCAATAATAAATATAATTGAAATCCATATTATAATTAGCATGCTTACCATAAAAGGATAATCTTCGGAATATAATTTGTTTCTTCCATCCATTACAAAGTAGCCATATGCAAAGACTCCTCCGAAGGCAGAAAAACCTGTTACAAAGCTTATTTTAGCTAGTGGGTCAATTTTTCTCTCTTTCTCCATTAAGTTACCTCCATAGGTTCAGTTATTTGGTAGTGTAGATATATCAGACTCAACTGTTACTTCACTTCTCTAATTCCTCCATCCTCTCAGGAGTGATCAGAAGGATAGGAGCAATAAACAGGAAAAATAAGGCCCCAACATAAAGGAAAATCGCTATTGGCACAGCACTCGGTTTATCACTGGCCCTCACATTAGTGAATAAAATGAAACCAAACGTAATTATGAGAGGAACCGTCACCATATATACTCGCCCCAAAGCTGTTCGTGTTGGATTCTTTACTCCGGAAGCGATGTTCTCAGCAAAAAGATAAGGTACCGATGCCATAACGATAATAACCAGCAAACCCGCCCAAAAGACGATGGTTCCGGTAAACACCCTAAATAAAGGAATGGCAAAATAGATCGCCGTCGCTACCAGCATTACATAAGCGTTCAAGGAGAAATACCTTACGCTGTCACTTCGATTATATCTCCATAAAATAAAAGAAGTGATGCATGCAATGACGGCAATAGTCATGTTTAAACCAAATAAAAGCCAAGATCCGTCAGGTAGGACACTGCATAGGGCTCCCATCAAAATCAGAAGGAAAGCTAATCTATCAATCCTACTTTCTTTTAGAGGCACCTTCTTTTTGAAAGTCATTGTTTTCACCCATCCATTCTTCATAAAATTTATTCTCCATTCCAACATTGTCCTAATAACAGATTCTCATTGAAACTCTCTTCGAGTACTATGAATAAAAATAGTAAACCAAAGCCCGGAAAGATATAAAATGGAAGAAAAATAGTAGAGAGTGGCTTTATCGCCAAAGACAAATGAATAATATTCTGCCGCCTTAAAAAATCCTCCCCCTCCTGCAAGGAGAATGACGGCTAAACTCATTGAGTATACAAAAGAGACGACTTTATATTTACTGTTCTCACCTAAAACCTCTCCAGAAATGAATATCCTATGTTTATTCACCAAATAAGCTACTAAAATCCAAATTGCGATCAACACGATTTTCACTAAATATATTTCAAGAGCTCGGATGAGTGGAAATGTTAAGTAAAGAGAAAAAAGAGTGAATGCGTAATACCCGCCAATAGCAGAATAGACTCTTTTCTTCTTTTTATTTGGAATGCCTTTTTTGGTCGAAATTTTAGTCGTTTTCTTCTTTGACTTGGTTCGCCTTTTATGGAGCTGTAGTATCCATAAAAGGGGGAGGTATAACACAATGGCGACTGCCAACGTCATAGTTGAGTACTCAGGCACCAACACTGCAAACAAACCTGTACACCATGGTAATAGATATAAAGCGGAAACATTCTCTTTCATATGTGGTGGCTCCTTCGCTGAGTGATATAGGTTTTCACGACTAAACAAATACATTTAGGTAAAAAATTTCAAGACTAAAAAATTGAAGCAAGCACTCTCCAAATCAACATAAACATAGCAAAACTGATTCCAGCCATAATGGTTTTTTTGTTCTTTCCACCTTTCTTCTTTAAGTTTTTTAAGTAATACCATCAATTCTCCCTCACCTTCTTTATGCCAACTGGTATTTTTCTTTCCATTCTTTATAGAAGTATGTGACCCATATCACTAGCAAAGGAACGATTAATAGATTTAATAACATTTGAACCATGATCTGAGCTAATAATGATGTTGTAATGGAATAGATGAGATACATACTAATCCACCCAATTATAAGTTCAGTTAAACTAACAATAATGATGACAAATAGTAAAGAAAAAAATCTTTTCTTAGCAAAGTTAGTCGAAGGTTTTATTGATTTCCAAATCGATTTATTTTCTAGAATTGCTTCATACGGCGCTCCAAATAAAAAGACCAGGACAATTAAGCCAGGAAGAATAAATAATATTGTACCTATGGAAGTTAATAATGATAAACAAATTCCAAAGATAAAAAGAGAAAAGGCGTTGGTAATAAAAATATAATATATTTTTTTATATTTGATTTCAGATTCTTTCTCGTATTGGTTTACAAATTGAATAAATGGAACTTGTGCAATAACCATAAAGATAAATGTAAGAAAGATATAGTAGAAATCGGCAAGTGCTGATGTAAATTCATTAAAAACAAATGAATAGATAATCTTTAATAAAAACCAATTAATTACTAATAAAGGGAAAAGAATAGAGAGGGAGAGGAGGATGACACCCTCAATTTCTTAGTATATAATATCCAACTATTTCTTAACGATTTAATCATCTTACGCCTCCTGTACTGAAGGGTTTCTAACTCGCCTCTTAATAAAGTTCTCATCTAAAGCTTGATAAAAGTCCTTTTCATTTTTCTTAACAAATTTCTCTTCTAACTCTTGAAAGGTGAGTGTAATGTTTTCTTTGTAATCACCAAAACCTTTTAAAGAATGGTCTAATCTATTTTCTGAATCTTCACTCGCCATTAATTTAGTTTTTTTATAAAAGTTCTCCAACTCATTAGTAAAGAGCTTTTTTTTATCCATGTATGCAACTAATTCCCTTGATGAGCGAATTATTTCTTTCTGTTTGGATGCCTGGAGAAATTGATAGGCGTGTACTTTACCATATAACCCTTGAATATCATATAGTTGATCCTCAGTAAAAACATTAGTAGTTTCAATCTTCTTGATCATTCTTTTGAAATCGGAATATGTTTCCCTAATGTTTTTTAACGATCCTTCAAAATAATCGATTGCCTTTATCATTTTTTGTATAATTCCCTGTGCGTCAATAAAGCTTGAGTCCACCATGATTTTCTCATTTAATTCTTGACGATAACCTAAGTAGCTTGCAGTAAAATCAGTAGAAGCATAATCATTTACTTTAGATAGTTTATCTTTCATGTACTCTTCTAATAAGATGAATTTATAAAATACCATTTTCACATCTTCAAATGATAAATCGTATGGGGTATACACAAAACTCCCGTACAACTTTGAAGTTAACCTGTAAAAATGAGCCATTCTGTAAACATGATTACCCTTATGAAATTCATAAGGGCATATATCCACCTTTTCTAATAATTTTTTATGATTTTGAGCAATGTTAGATATGTCCAGTTTATTCATAAATCAGTCAACCTCCAATTCTATGAAAACCATCCTTTTACCGTGGACCAAGTCTTTTTGGCTTTATTGGCTATGCCTTTTCCGAGCTCTTTTACTGTTTTAACTGGATGTGTTATTGTATTTTTTATTGTACCCCAGTGTTTAAAAGCCGTGCCTCCTGAACATTACACTGCTCCTCCTGCAATTAAATCTCCACCCACTACCTGGCCTCCTGGAAAGGCGACCACTCCAGTACCGACGTTCATTAACAGGCTTCCTGAACTTTTAGCTAGATCTGCACCCGCTTTAACCCTTTCTCCCCCACTATCAGCATTAAACAGTTTCACAGTGTTTTAGTGAAATGGGGTCAGTCCCCCGTCACAATAACGCATTAGTATGTAGGGGAACTGACTCAAATTCGGATTTAAAGTACTCTCCTTAGTTTCTAATATGAGGTACAAGATTGGCTTCAAACATATAATAGGCTTCATCATTTTTTAATTTTCTAAATTTCTCTATGTCCTCATCTGTAAATGATAGCTCCATTGCATTACCAACCGAACGGTCTAAGACTCCTTTAATGAAATCTTCAAGAACTTTTTTTCTTTTTTCAGTATTTAACCTTTCTAAAGATTTTTTTAATTTTACAGAATTAGGTTGTTTTTTTACATTTTCTATAATCTTAGCAAGATCAGAAAGATTTTCAAGTTGCATCTTCTTCTCTTTAAACAATAAAACATGCCACTCAGTAAATAAATTAAACAGTCGGTTAAAGGAGTCTTCGTCTAATACTTTATTTTGTACCTGTACTTTTTTGGAAATTTGCGCTATTTCTTTTAAAATTGCTTCAAGTTTTTTATGGTTTTCGTAAATTGTTCTGGCCATATCTTTTAATAACTTTATTTCTTTATATAACAACATACCAGAATCTATAACTGGATAAACTTCTTTAACCTGGTCTTCGATTTTCCTCATCATTCCTACTGGTCTTTTTAAAGTTTCTTTCATGTGCTTATTTGCAAATCCTATCATATTGTTGTACCCATTTATTTGAAAAATAACTGGCTTTGCTTCGTCTAAGAGAGGTAGGTTACCGTTCTTCTCAATAACCATCGCTCCTGATACCTTACCAAATATAGGGTAAAACATAACATAATGGTATAATATACCATTATGTTGCACCACATAAGGTGAAATTTCTACATTTTCATTCCATGACTTTTTTTCTTTATATTTTCTTTTTATTTCACGTGGGAGAAATTGCATCTGTTAACCTCCAAAGAAAGTTTTTTTCGCCCAATCCCAAGCTTTTTTTCCTTGCTCTTTTATTGCTTTTACAGGTTTTGAATCTAGTACCGCATTTCCAATTTTAGTACTTCTAATAAATCCAGAAATTCTCTTACGATATTTGTAAGCAGTAGCTCCCAACCACATTGCTCCACCAACCACTGCCATCCCAGCACCAATAACCTGAGCGCCTGGAATAGCAGAAAAATGGGGTCAGTCCCCCGTCACAATAACGCATTAGTATGCAGGGGGACTGACCCCAAATTCATGCTTCCGGCTGCGATAATTCGTTCCATGCCTGAGACTTTTTGCTGGGTTTCCGGGTTGACGCCTGTCGCGAAGCTTTCAAAGTCTTCCATGTAATCTATGAGGATCTCACCCGAAGTGACATATTGATAGGCGTCTTTGACCGCTTGTTTGGAGAAGAGGTAGCTTCCGATGTTCTTCGTGTATTCCCATGTGGAGGATAAACCGCTTTTCACATCGTTCCAGGCGTTTTTGGAAAAGAGGTAGCGGGCTGTGCTTTTTGTATCCTTCCACATTCCTCCGTCCATGACATAGTGAAATTTGTCTATGGTGGATTGTTTGGCATCGCTGAAGTTAGCAATGGAGGAGATTCAACCTAGATCGGGTGCTGTCCTTTGTTGTATTACAGAGAAGTAAACCCTGTATCGTTGTCTCTATTCCCATTTTGAAATATGTGAATAGGTATATTTACTATCTTAATAAAGAGTGTTTTCTAGGTATTGGTTAGACCACAAAAAAACCTTGAAAGGCATGTTGCAATCAAGGTCACTTTTTATCTCTATATACCATCATATGCATCACCTATATAGGTGAAATCATTTCTTAGCCAATACCAATATTGCCCCTTATTTTTTATAAGTCGTTCAAGTAAATCAGTAAACGAAGTAGCTATTATCTGGGACTCACCTACAAGCCCATGGCGGTCAAAAAAACTATCGTAGCATCTACCTAGTCTATCTTCTTTGAGGTCAATCGTTAAGTAATCATCCGTTCCATCATTACCAATAATATACCAGTTAGATGAAATATCTTCTTCACATAATTCACCCACAATTATTGGATTTGCTAATACAAACTTATCAGGAGATACAATATAAATTGGATATTCCTCATTTTCAAATAGAACTAATCCCCCACAAAGACTATAAAACTCTTTTAAATCATTAGGTAAAATATGCTTTTCTTCATCAATAATGGGTATTCCAGAAGGCTCAAAGATACGACAATGTGGTAAAGTCTTTACTTGTGTGAGCAACTGCTTTATCTTTTCCATTAGCTTCACTCCCGATAATTATATTTATTAAAGGAATTATAATATTCTTGTCTGGCTGATTTGGGAACATTTGCAGCATCAAACATTCTTTCTGTAAGTTCTTGTATCTCCCTTGGAGAGACTGATTGCCAATCAATTTTGCCTCCAACCTTCTTACCTGTTTTTTCATATAACCATTCTCTATAAACAGCTTTTGTAGCAGCATGTTGTTCTTTTGTAAGTGCTACTGTTGGGGTATTCCCACCTCTACTTACATAGTTTGGAACATTATATTTAGCCCAAACATCCATAACAACATGATGATTTTCTAGAGGTGAATTACTAGGTCGATATGGTACTACATCGTTAGGTTTAACAGTTTTATCTTTACCCTTACCAGCCACATCCACCCCAGGCTTCTTCTTATCCTCCACCTTCGCCAACATCTTCGCCTTATCCGCTGCTTTCCCGACTTTATCTATTTTATCAAGAGCTTTAATCGGTTTGAAGACGATGCTTCCGGCTGCGATAATTCGTTCCATGCCGGAGACTTTTTGCTGGGTTTCCGGGTTGACGCCTGTCGCGAAGCTTTCAAAGTCTTCCATGTAATCCATGAGGATCTCACCCGAAGTGACATATTGATAGGCGTCTTTGACCGCTTGTTTGGAGAAAAGGTAACTCCCGATGTTCTTCGTGTATTCCCATGTGGAGGATAAACCGCTTTTCACATCGTTCCAGGCGTTTTTGGAAAAGAGGTAGCGGGCTGTGCTTTTTGTGTCCTTCCACATTCCTCCGTCCATGACATAATGAAATTTGTCTATGGTGGATTGTTTGGCATCTCTGAAGATGTCGCCAGAAGAGACGTAATCCCACATGGATTTGGTGCTGCTCTTTGTCCATTCCCATAGGCCGGTTGCGGTGTCTCCTATGCCGTTTCCGACACGCTTGAAGTAGTTTTCCCATTCTTGTGAGCTTGTGAGGAATTCCCATAAATCAGGATCAGTATATTGAAGGTTTTCAATGTCTTCTTCTTCCCATCCCCTATTTCCAAGCTCTTCAAGCAAGACCGGATCCAGGTCTTCTATATTTCCTTTCTCTGTTTCAGGTGATTCGCTTTCTACTTCTGATAAGTCCCCATCCCAAGGCGTTCCGTCCCAGGGATTTCCTTCCCATGGATTTCCCTTCCAAGGCTGTATGTCTGCAGATGTCGATAGTGGGAGAATCGTACTGAGTAGTAAAAGGGCTAGTAGAGAACTGATCCAACGTGTCAAGTTCTTACTCACAGTACCCACTCCTTCAATATTTTGTTACGAAACAAACACTAACAAGGCGATAAAGATTAACATGATCCCCCCTGGAAGGATTGCTGTACCAAGGGCTTTCCATGAAGAAAATTGGTGCGCTTCTGCAATTGCTTTAATGAGAATGACGATATACCAAATGGAGAGAACCATTTCTAGGATGGATGACACAATGATGATGCCGCCTTCTCCTGGACTGATCGGTGGGGGGAAAGCAGAAAATGCTCCCAGTTTAAAGACTTGAATGTCCGGAATCCACAAAAGAAGTGATAAGATGATTGGAATATTGGCCCATGCTGTGGCCTTTAGTACCTCCTTGAAGGTTGCGGTTCCACTGAAGATTTTGCCGATCCCCCAATATAACAACCCGGAGAGAACCCAGATTACTAGACCAAGAATTGGCCCAAGTAAAAGGGAAAAGAAGAAGATCCCTCCCACACTTGTATTCACCCGATCTGCGATATTAGCAGAAGACGCTGCATCCAAGACGGTGGACATCCCCGCTAAGCTGACCAGCAGAAAGACCCATGCAAACTTTTTGTTTTCTAATATGTAACGAATGGATATTCGGGGTTTCGTCCAGATCTTTACTAACGGATTGAATTTTTGGATTGATTTCACTTCGGTAGCTGTGTCCATATGAATCTCCTATCTACTATTATTTTTTAGTTTGTCAGAACCTGCGGAAATTGAGTTGCTTTTCTATTAACAGTTGATGGGTTCTGAATGTGATGTACACACCATCAAATCTTGGGCAGATAATTTTGTTACAAGAAGCTTAATTATTGAGTATTTATGTTGTACTTCTGTTCTAATGCTTTCATGGCATCTTTATAGCTTTTCTCGTTTATTGCTCTCAACTCTTTCTCGAATTCCTCAACTTCATCATATATCCACTCATGATACTCCCTGTTTTTCTCTGAGAGATATGTATTTGATTCTGTATCCATCTTCCCATGATCAGCGAGAATAGATAAGAATAAGTCTATTTGAGTTTTTTCTGTTGTTACCTTTACACTCTCTTGTGTGATGTAGCCAAATATGTCCAAGCTATTTTGGACCTCTTTAAGGTCAATAGACTGCTTACCTTTGCTTTTCCACTTTTCCCAAGCTTCAGCAACACTCTGTATCTTCTCAAGCTCTGACTTTAAACTTTCTTGGTCATCAACATTTTCATAAATACCCTCAGTGGCGTCAGCGATGTCTTTTAACTGCCTTTGACCATCGGCATCCACATTAAATCCAATAACATTAATAATGGGCTTTACATTAGAATCATATAGCTCTTTAGCAGCTGCTACGGGGTCTTGGTCACATGTTTCTATTCCATCGCTAACGAGATACACAATATTAGTATTGTTTTCACCTTTGAATGTAGATAGATCCTTCTTAGCCTCATTAAGTGCAAGCGTTATCGGTGTCCAGCCAGTAGGTTGAACTTGGTCTAAAGCAGATTGGAATTTTGAATCCTCTAAAGGCTCTATTGAATAAATCATTTCTGAACTATTACAAGATAGCTCCTTATCAGAATCTGCATTACTGCCCTTATGTCCGTATACCCTAAGTCCCATTTTGGTCCCTTCTGGCAAACTTTCAACGAACTTCTTAATTTCTTCTTTTGCAGCATTCATCTTTGTAGTGCCACCAACATCCTGTGCCATACTTCCAGAGGCATCCAGTATGATTTCTACATTTAGATTCTCTTTAAACTGATACCTGGTATCTTCCATTTCGGGATCCCCGAAAGACTGAAACTTCATTTGTTTGATTAAGCTTTCTGGACCTTTAAAATCCCTTTGAACTCTCTTTAACAATTCCTGATAATAATAATCCAACTCTTTCTTGGAAGGATTATTCTTAATATCAGGTAAATCCTTGAATCTATCAGCCACTTTATCTTTGTCTTCTTCAGTTAAGGTAGGTATTCTTTCGGAATCTTTCCCGGCGGGCAAATCTTCTAATTCTTGATATGTTGTTGGTAATGGAGAAACCTCTATTTCTTCATTTGAAGAAGTAGCAAGGGTTTCTTTTTTAGATGGATTATTATCATCATCTACCTTTTGGGAAGTGTTTTTTTGAGTAGTTTGATCCTCTTTGTTCTCGTTTCCACAACCTACCATAAAAATAGACAAAACGATTAAAATCTGTAAGATTACCTTCAAACGGTTCATGTCCACACCTCAAATATAAATCCTTTTATATGTTTGCAATAATTCTTACAAAACTATGTTCACTTCTAATAAAAAAGCCTGAAGTTCACTTCAAGCTCCTGTTCCTTCTTTCATCTGAATCTGATGAAGATGATTTTTTCTCATATAAGGTAATGCAGTCCCTACTACCACAGCGGTAATGGGCAAACCTCCATCACCCAGCAGCCATTCCAGTACTGAAACCGGGACAAATATCGCATAGAAGAAAATCATAAGGAATAAATAAAACCTTCTCCAGCGCTTTTCTTTTTTGGACATCTTCATTCCTCCTGTCATATTTACTCATTAAGGGACCGTTCTACCTCTTTATTTTGAAAGTTTGAAAGCTCTTCAATAAAGTCGACTTTGGGTCCAGCCGAGGTTTGAAACAGATCTTCCTTAATGTCTTGAAAAAAACCTTTAAAGGCGGTTCCTTCCATGGTGTTTGAAGCATGGACAAAAACTTGTCCGTCTTTAATCGTTAGAGTGGCATCTGTTAAATTCCCATCGTTTTGTATGATGGTCGATTTAGCTTGAGATACCATGTCAGGTAAGGTTTGTTGGTAAATTTCTTCTCCCAAAATATCATCCAGTTTATCCTTACCTAATCCATGACGTAATTCCTCTGTCAAAACAATGTCCGTGGCTTCCAGCTTGATCTCATTTTCCGAATAATCATTGTACCCGGCATCAGATCTTAATTGTATTTCTTTTTTTTCAATTTTCTCTTCTATTGATTCAGGATGAGAATCCACTACTCCGATAATTTCTTTACTCTCATATTTCTCAATCGCCTCATCCAATTGATCATAAAGAACGGACGTGGCCGCTAAGCTTGCCTGCTGTGCGGTTGTATTCGCTTCTTCCTTCACCGCAAATATTTTTGAAAGATTAAATACAAACACAAACAGGACCATCATAATACTCAGTAACCCTATCATAAACAGTGCTGCATTCCCTCGTTCTTCCTGAAGATATGCTTTTACTCTAGCTCTCATTTTTTATCACCTTACCAGAGGCAGTAGAGGTAAACGAAATAGACGGAATTGTCCCCCCAGGGAAGATCTTCTTCGGAAGAAACACTAAATCAATCTCCACATCAACACTCGTGGTAAAATCCTTATTAGCCATACCTGACGCTCCCGAAAAGGATAAATACGATCCCCCGGCATTGACGATTTTTTTCGCAGCCTCCGTCGCCTCAACCGAATCTTCAGTAATCGAATATACCTTGGCAGCTTCATTTGCGGCCGATTGAGCAACCACGACGGCTTGTACGCTCACGATAAGCTGCCAGGCAATCATAACGACAAGCAGGATAAAGGGGAGGATCCCCAAGAACTCAATAGTGGAGGAACCTTCTTCACTTTTTAATTTTTCTTTTAGCTTAAACATAACCTTCTCACATCCTCACTACACAAGTTTACGTAATCCTGCTCTCCACTTTAATGTGTAGGTTGTTAATAGCACTAAAAAAACAGGGTAGAATATCATATTGGTAATCATTTGCACGCCTGCTATCGCCGCGTATGAAGAAGTAATATTTAAAATAAGCCCATTTAGAACAATTCCTACTACCATCTCTATGATTCCCCATAGTAATAGCAGCATAATAATCTTAATGAACTTCTTTTTGAACAATAGACCTGCTTCTTTAATAGACTTCCACACCGATTTGTTGTCTACTATTGCAATGATTGGAGCCGTGATGAACACAGCCATAATCACAATCCCCGGAATAATGAAAAATGCAAAACCTATTATTGATAGAATGCTGATCAGACAAGCAAAGAGAAAAATAGGAAAGCCCTTTACTACAAAAGTATATAAAGCGTTTCGCAGAGAATTCTCCCTGCCTTCTAATTCGTTGAACGTATATTTCACAAATGGGATTTGAGCGTAAATGAATAACAGAATGGTAAACAGAGCATAATATATATCCGCTACAGAATAGATTGTTCCTACGTTGGGTGTAACAGCGTAGATATAATTCGTAATAAGAGAATGCAATAACAATAACGGTAATTGCACACATAGAATGATTACTAAAATCTTCTCAAACCTTTCCCCGATAAATGAGAAAGTGTGTCTTATTGGTTTATCCATATTATCTCACCTCAGGGTTTTGGGTAGCGTAGATCTTGTTTGTAGCGTGGGAGTTTAGCTTTTCCAATTTTCCTCATGTCGTTTGAAATTATCTCCACTTGTTCATGTGCTGGTAAGTGAGCAATTTCTTTTTCAGGTCCAAAATCTTTAATGCTCCTCTTTGTTTCATCTATATTATTTGAAATTTCTTTTAAGACTGTCTGATCATATTCTGATAGTTTTTGAACCAGATTCAATCTCTTCATTTCTTTATACATATTCCTTAAGTCATTAAAAGACTCAATTAATGTTTTACCTTGAAGATACTGAAGTCTATTTACATGAGACATAGCTTCAATTACTTTACTCTCTTCTTGTTCATCTAAGGTATTATGAACCAATATATGATTATCGTAATGGTCGGTATAGGTTTTTATTTTTAGTTGTAATTCTACTAAAAGGTTTTCTAATTCACTTATCTTTTCTCTACCTTTACTTAAATCATCATTCTGGTTACTCTTTAAATAATCATCTAAAACAGTATATATATTTCTAAATGACTCTGGGGAGAGATTCATTTTTGCTTTTTCAATTTCAAAAAATTTATTTACATATGCAGTGAACAAAATGAGCTTTTCAAAAGCCTTAATTGCATCATCTTCAACATATTCCCCTTCAGAAATTACTGTGTACCCCTTTAATTTATTTCCCCTTTCATAAATTGCCAGATAATAATCTACATTATTAATCTCATAACTGAATGGGTTAATGAGTACTTTATTTTCTAAAAATTTCTTGTGCTTATTTGCTTGTTTTTTCAAGATTTCAAAATTCATTTATGTGGCTCCTAACTATTCAAGGGGGACTAGCCCCCCTATTTAATTAACTAAACCATCCTTTAACTTTTGATATTCCTTTTCCAATGGCTTTAGCAGTGTTTTTCACTGGGTCTTTTGCGAATTTTTTTATACCACTCCAATTGTCGGCCACAAGCTTGGTTAACTTAGAAGCTCCCCAAATAGCTGCACCACCGGCAATCATTACTGCCCCAGCTGCTTGGCCACCCGGAAAGGCAGCAGTTACTACTCCTGCGTTCATTAGTAAATCACCAAGGTTACTTGATGCCTCTGCAACAGCTGATACTTTCTTATTTCCGGCTACATCTGAATTTAATACATCATATGCTTTAGCACCATTAAAACCAAGCTCAAATGCTGAATAACCTGCACCCACCGCAGCTGTGGCAAAGTTAAATTTGGATATTGACCCTACCTTTGATAATCCCGAAAGTAAATCACTAGCATTGTCAGTGGCCGTCAATACTCCTCGAGCTCCACTTTGAGCGTCATCTAAATTTCTAACGGTCTTTAAAATTTGGTAGTCTTTTATTGCACCAACTGCATCTATTGTTTTTAAAGTCCCATCATGAATATCGGCTATTCCATTCACGAATCCTGGCGTTTTATCCCCTAAACCAACTTTTACTCCATTAAGAACTAAAGAAGAAAAGAATGTACCATTTGGTCTATATCCATTGGGATTAGCTTCAAAATCAAAGTTCATAAATTCACTTATCATATTCACTTGTCCGCCAACGACATCATTACTTAAGTATTTGGCTACCTCATACCCCATCGGAAGTTTAATATCCGTTGGATCACCAGTAAATGAGCTAGCCGTTTCCCCTCCACGAGGATTTGTTGGGTCCCCTTCAAATGATCGGCCATTTGTGCCATTTCCATCAAAGGGATTACCGTTCGTATCATAGCCTACAAACGGGTTTCCATTCGTTCCATTACCGTTAAAAGGATTCCCGTCCGTTCCATTACCCTGGAACCCGTTGGGCGTCCAACCGTTCATTACCCAAGGATCCATATACCAGGGCGCGTTGGACCAATCAAACCCTTCCCAGGATTGTCCATTCGTTCCTTGGCCATTTGTTCCCTGACCTTCAGTACCGTTACCTTCCCAATCATTTCCCTGTGTTGACTTACCTTCCCAAGGGTTACCTTCCCACTTTAATTGCTGGGGGTCCCACGGGCTTCCTTCCCAAGAATCACCTGTCCATGGATTACCATTCCACGGTTTGATGGTGGCACTTGCATATATAGGCAAGGAAAATGATTGGAAAAGAACGATGAGTAGAGCCAACATTACAAAAACCTTTTTGGTCAGTCTTTCCATCATCGTTCCATTTCCTTTCTATGATTAAGGTTTTATGCTTTACTCATCGATGTATAATTTCTAATTCGTATTCATGTTGTATTTTTCGTTAATTTCTTTTTTCAAATCATCAATATTTTTATCTCTGCTCATTTCCAGATCTTCTTTTATTTTCTTTTCGGACTCGTCGACTATATCTTTTGCCTTATTTTTTCGTTCCATAAGTTCTTTCTTTTGTTCAATAGTAATCACATCTTCTAAAGATAGATCAGCAATGATCCCATATAAATTATTATTTTGGATGTCTGCCATTAATGAATAATCATTTGTATAGCTTAGGATGTCAAAGTTTGCGTCTACTTTTTTGGCATCAGCATCATTGAGTGCGTCATCTTTCCAATCTTCCCAACTCTCTAAAACATCCTTTGCACGATCAAATTCTTCTTCTAATTGCTTAGCATTGGTCACTGTTGTATAAACCCCGTTTGTGTTATCAGCCAGAGATTTCAATTGCTTTTGGGCAGCGCTATCCACATTAAATCCGATGACATTGACAATTGGTTTAATGTTAGAGTCCGCAAAGGTTTTAGCATATTCAACAGGATTTCCGTCACAAGTCTCGATCCCATCACTTACAAGATAAATTAGATTCGTATTATCCTTTGAATCATATTTGCTGAACGCTTCTTTGGAAGCCTTCAATGCCCCTTCAATAGGAGTCCAGCCACTCGGTTCAAAACTGTTTAATGCTTTATCAAATTGCTCTTTATTATACTTATCAAACCCATATACCTGTTCCACACTGGAGCAGCTCATTTTTTTGTCTTGATCCGATCCAGATCCTTTATGTCCATAGACCCTTAGAGATACGTTGGCTTCTTCAGGAGCGGTTGACAGGAAGTCATTAATGGCTTGTTTTGCAAGGTCCATTTGAGTTTTACCTTCCACATCATTCTTCATGCTCCCACTTGAATCCAATATTATTTCAATATTGTAATTGTCTTTAAATTGATATCTTTCATCGGTAGTATTGGGAGTACCTGACATGCTGTATTCCCACTTCTTCACAAGGTCTTGGGGGTCAGGGAAATCAACCGCTGCTAATGAATATAGATACTTAAAATATTGATCGTACTCTTCCTCACTTGGATCCTCACTTAGTGATGGAGCACTTTTCACCTCTTTAAACAAGGTAGGTTCGAACTCTTCACTCCTAATGGGTTCTCCAACAAATTTTCCTGGTAATTGGCTAATAACTTCTTCTGCTGAATTAGGTACCTCAGGAATACTACTGTAAAAACTTTCAGCCTCTTCTTCGTTATTCTCTTTGTTCGACGTCTTTTTTTCTTTGTTATCCTTTTGCTCTACTTTACTTTGGCTGGAAGGTTTCTCATTCTGCTTCTCGCTATTACACCCTGACAATACAACTGCTAGCGCGAGCAGAATAAAGAGGTGCTTTCTCATGCATATCCCCCTTGATGAAAATCACTATATTTTTTGGATATTCATTGAAATTCTTATGCTTGGTGGTTAACCTTATTCATCTATCCAATTGAAGAGGAATTAATTTCCTCCAATTGAATCGATCATTCCTGAAATTTTCTCTACTACAGCGTCCCCGATTGTCGTATCATTCGCAAATGCCTGTGAAATAACCCCAACCAAAATAACAATGACCGCTGCGATTCCAATCCATTCTAACGTTTGGGATCCTCTTTCATTACGTACCATTTCATCCAAATTGATTGAGCATTTTGTGTAAAGTTCTGTTAGTTTTTTCATGATTAATTTCCTCCATTTTAAAAGTTATTAAATAGTTTAATGATGCTGTTCTCCCCGTATATTAAATTCAGTAACATCAGCCCGGCAATCATAAGTATGGATACCGGCGCCACTACAAATGTGGTGACGAGTGTTACTTTCGGGGAAGCTTTAGCTGCAAGTTCTTTTACTTGTTCTTCTCTGAACTGTCTCATGTCTTCCGCTTGGACTTTGAAGGTCGTAGCGATTGGGACACCGAGCTTCAAGCCTTGCATCAGGGCCTTGATGAGACTTTGGAATTCAGGATTATCGTTTCTTTCCAGTAAATTGCGATAGGCGGTTTCTCTTTGTACCCCCAGGTCGATTTCATGATTGAATCGTGAGAACTCTTCCCTGAGAGGACCGTCAAAGAACCGTATCACCTCCCTTAAAGCTTGGTCTAAGCTGACACCTGCCTGCAGGCTGGTGCTGATGGTATCTAAAAAATCGGGTAAATCATGCCTCAATGCTTCTTGTCGCTTTTTTGCCTGATTTCTCACCAGGACGATCGGCAGGAAATAGCCAATCACCGGATTGAGAATCAATGCATATTGAGAGAATGGTAGACCAATCACTAGGGATAGGACCCCTGAGATAAACCCGATCAATAGTAAAACAATTTTCATTCCCTGAAATCTTTCAACGGTTAATCCGTATCTATTACCGGATTTTCGCAGCCAGTCTTTGACATCGTGATTTTCACTGAAGAAATTGATTCGTTGTCCAATATCTGAGAATTCATCTGCATATTTGGTTAACTTTTGAACCATGCTGGTTTTGTTTTTCTTTTTTGACTTCTTTTCAAAAGCACTTACTTCCGTCATATCTGATATATGCTCTAGTAACATACGCTTTTCTTTCAGGTAGACTGAATAATGGCGTATCGCTATGACAAACGTGATCCAGAAAACAATGATTGATAAAATAATTATGGCATCCATAGGCTACACCTTTATATTCGTTATTTTTCTGATTAGGAAGAAAGAGAGTACGATCCCTGAAAGAAAGAGGACCAGGATGATCATGCCCGGTACTGTTCTCAAAGAATCAGTAAACCCTTCAATGATATTGTTCATCATCAACACGATAAAGATCGGCATGGCTGGAACAAGGATGGAAATATACCGTTGTTCGGAGGTCATCGTTTTAATGGTTTGATTCAACACTTTACGGTCTTCCAGGGTGTTGGACATAGAGTCCAATGTTGTCGCCAAGTTTCCTCCCGTTTTCTTCTGAATAAGGATGGTCGCGATGAACAGTTGAAACTCCCTGGATTTATTTCGCTGCTGGATGGACCTTAATGCCACTTCAAGAGGTACTCCGAGTTTGAGTTCATTCGCTAGCCTCTTAAACTCTTCTCCCGCTGGAGCACTTACCTCCCGCGCCACCATTTCAATTCCTTGATTGATTGTGAGTCCCGACCTGGCACCGTTACCGAGTAATCGGCAGATGTCGGCAAGCTGACTGTTGAAACGTTCTTCATACTTATTCTTTCTTAAGTAGAATAATAGAAAGTGGGAAGCGAGAAGAATTCCAGGAATCAGTAGGAGTACTAGATTCAAAGGCAACTTGAAAATATTGAATAACAGGACCAGGAGCACCAAGGCACCTAATATATGAACCCCTAAATATTCAGATGGGAGGAGGGCGATATTTGAGCTTTGCAGCTTTAACGCCAACGGCTTTGCCGTCTCAGATTGATCAAACTTATCTCCTACCACACTGATGGAGCTCTTTCGCTTTTGCTCCGGGTACCACGTGCTGACCTTCTGCTTCCATTCTTTCTTCTGATTCCGGTAGCCCAGAAGGAAGTATAGTCCCCAGAGCAGGAAGAGGACAGCTAAACTATAAAGAATAGATACCGTCATTAGCGGCATGGGTTACTCCCTCCTTCGGCTCAAACAGGCTATCATCAATTTCAACACCATGGATCTTCAGACGGTTCAAGCATCTCGGGCGAATACCTGTCGGGACGAATTCTCCTACGACTTCACCATTTTTACCAATTCCGGTTCTTTCAAATATGAAAATATCCTGCACTTCGATTTTGTTATGATCATTTACATATACTTCTGAGATGTTCATGATTTTCCTTGATCCATCAGATAATCTTTCCGCCTGCACAATGAAATCGAGTGCTCCTACAATGTATTCCCGGATGATATGGGTTGGGAGATCCATCCCGGCCATTACGACCATTCCTTCTACACGGCTGATTGCATCTGAAGGGGAGTTGGCGTGGACGGTCGTAATCGATCCTTCATGACCAGTATTCATCGCTTGTAACATATCGAATGCCTCTGAACCCCTGACTTCTCCTACAATGATTCGGTCGGGACGCATACGGAGGGCATTCTTGACTAACTGCCGGATTGTGACCTCTCCTGAACCCTCAACGTTTGAAGGTCTTGCTTCCATACCGACCACACTGGACCGATTCAAGCGTAACTCAGCAGAATCCTCTATGGTTATCACGCGTTCTTTTAAAGGAATGGACTTGGCCATGGCGTTTAATAGGGTTGTCTTCCCGCTCCCGGTTCCTCCGGAGACAAGGATATTCATTTTTGCTTGGACAATTGCCTCAAGGAAGAATGCCATCTCATTCGTAAAGGTGTTGTAATTCATGAGGTCTTCCATTTCAAATGGCGTTTTCTTGAATTTCCGGATAGAAATAAGAGTCCCATTCAAACTAATCGGTGGAATGACGGCATTTACACGGCTTCCATCCGGTAAGCGGGCATCGACCATTGGAGAGCTTTCATCAATCCGTCTTCCGAGTGGAGCAACAACACGG
Source organism: Bacillus sp. NTK074B (assembly GCF_017303375.1). Taxonomy (GTDB): domain Bacteria; phylum Bacillota; class Bacilli; order Bacillales; family Bacillaceae_B; genus Rossellomorea. Next base: position 34,789 of record NZ_JAFKOH010000018.1, read on the forward strand.
TCAATAATGTGTCGTACATGCTCTTCGTCTTTAAATGTGATGTTCGACTTCTGTAGTTGACCATTTTTTTCTATAAATACCTCTGATGGGCCGTTCACCAGGATTTCGGTGATGGATTCGTCCTTTAGCAATGCTTCCAGTGGACCGAATCCTACACTTTCATCGATCAAGCGGGAGAGCATCGATTCTTTTTCATGACTTGGAATAACTACCTTTTCTTCCGCCATGAATTGATTAATGAGCCTTTCAATCGACAGCCTTCTCTCACCATCTCGTAAACTCGTCAATTCATCTAAATTGGTTTCAGTCAATAATCTTGCTTTATAGTGTTCAATCAGCTCATCTATATAAGGATTGGATGAGCTTGATGGTACATTTTCTTCATATTCATACTTCTTATCCGCTTTTCTTTCGGGGTTTCGTTGAAAGAGTGACATCGTTCCACCTCCCTCTGTTCAAATGTTTATTTCAACATAGAAGTAACCCACTTCTGAATATCTTTAGCAGGTGCTACTAATTTCTTCTCTTTGATCTCTTTACGTAATGGCTGTCCCTGGTTAATGGCGGCCTGGACTCCTTTAATATCACGTCTGATCTCAGCAGAAACAGGAAGGTCCACAAATCGCTCCAGATCCTTTTTCGTCAACTCATTTTCCCTGCCTGCAAGATTCACTATCAGCTCCATGTTCTCCAAAGTTTGAGGTCCGAGTCGCTTTAAAAGATCCTCTACATGTTTCAGAACTCGAATCGCTGGGGTATCCAGGGTCATGACGTAATAGATTCGATCTGCCTCCTCTAGTGCCGTGTAAGTTTTCACATCAAGGCTTGAAGGTAGGTCTATGATGATAAAGTCATAACATCGTTTGCAGGCTCTCAATAACCTGATAACAAATTCTTCGTCTATCTTTTCTGCCATTTCTGCATCCCTTGGGCTGACTAACACTTCGAGTTTTGAAAATGGCTCACTTTCAGAAATATTCTTAATGTGATGTTCATTCAATTCATTGATAACCGGCTGCAAATCAATCAGCGACCGATTGCTTTCAATTCCTAAGTACGTTTCGGAACCGCCGTACTGCAAATTAAAGTCGATGTGAATGACCTGTGCAGTCGATTCAAGCTTTAAGGTTTGAGCAAAGGCGGTGCTTAAGAGTGTTTTCCCCACTCCGCCCTTCCCGCTGTAAAAAGAAAAGATCTGTCCTTTTCCCCGCTTATACGTCCCTGAAGAAACAGCCGTTTCTGATCGTGATTGGTACTGTTGTAAAATATGGCTGACCCGTTCTCGAAGTGATTTCTCTTCGTCGGGTAAAATGATGAAATCCTCAGCGCCTGCTCTTGTCATTTCTCTAAGTAGCTCAAAATCTTGTTCAGTATGTACATATAGAGCCGAGGCGTTGGGGAAATCCCGATAGAGTTCTTTGATCATAGATCCCGTTGTACTGTTTTCTCCTGTATAAAAGATCACGACACCAGGCTCATACTTTCTTAATTCTGTGGCCCAGGAATTTTCAGGGATCTGAATCACTTCATAAGTGGTATTCAAGCCTTCTATTAAATGTTGACTTAACTCATTCTCTTCTCCGATGAGGAAGATCTGATATTCCTTACTCATAAGGTCCCTCCGTTATCTATATCACTCACTATTGTTGTTTAGGTTTCTCTTCAGGCTTTGAAGGTTTCTGCTCTTCTTTGGGTTTTTGTTCTTCTTTTGGCTTTTCTTCTTTTTTAGGCTCTTCTGCTGGTTTCTTTTGTTCTGCCGGTTTCGCTTCAGCAGGAGGATTTTCCTTTTCTGTATCTGCAGCCTTTTCTTTTGCTTCTTGCTTACCGACATTTGCTTTAATGACCCTTAAGCTGTCTGCGTAATTCTGCATATGAATCAGTTCAGGTGCTTTGTCGATAGACACTTCCAATTGAACACCTTTGAATTTATTATCCTTCTTTGCCGTCCTTGCAACCTTCACGTCCTTCATGAATACACTCGTCTCTTCTTTCCCGTTAAATCGATGAGAGACTATGATATCCACCCGGTCCAGTGCTTCCAATGGTTCATCAAAGAAAACCCGCTCATTTTGCATCAATGTGATCAGTCGATTATTTTCATCCACAACGGAGGAAGCTTCCTTCAGGATATTCTTTGTGATGACATCCCCTTCAGATAAGGGAACGACAGAGACTTTATTCACTAGTTCATCTACATTTGTAATATGGTAGCTTTTTAAAAACTTCTTTGGGATTTCATCGGTCATCACATTCTCTGGCGTAATGAGGGAGCGTGATGAAATCTCTTTGCTCGCTACATAGATTTTGACGCTTGTTCCTAAGTTTGTATTCAATGCTTGTACTTTCTTAAGAACAAGGAACCCTGCTGTAGCGGCTAATAACACGGATAATACTATAAAAATAATCGCTTTTCTCTTTGACTCAAGCATCCTGTGCGTTCCTTCCTTTCACTCGACAGATGGTCATATGTTTTCGGTACCATCCAAAGCTGATGTCTTTGTTTTCTATCTGGTTTGCATGGTAAATACATTTTGGTGTGTGCTTATATGAAGAATACTCCCCCCACTTCTAGTTGTATCTACGAACCAAAAGACAAAACAATGTCACATTCCCCTCAAAATGATCCGTTAGTATGAGTTTTGAAGAAAATGGAATTAATTCTATCCTTATTTACCACGAATTTCATGTTTAAAAACTCTTCATTGTAAAATACTGATACTTTTTTTCTATACTATAATTATCACTGGTAACCGGGGACGTCAATCCGACAAAGTTTTTGTCGGATTTTGTCTGTTAGTATTGAACTATTTTATTAATTTTTCCATAGCCAAAAGTAGGTATTATGTAGAGCTACGAAAGGTTTATTTCCGTTTTTTCAACAGTTCATTTGAAGTCTATAGTGGTAATTATTAGGTGTTTTATTACAAGTATTAAAATTGGTAGGTAATTGGAATCATTTGTGGATGAAGTGTGACTGAATCCCATCATTTTTATATTGAACGAATTTTCCAAATTCAAGTAGCATCATATTATTGAAAAAAGCCATCCGGTCACGCCGGATGGCTCTTCTTGTTCTTTATAATTCGTTCACCAGTTGATCAAGGAGTTCTTCCTTAGTGATAACCGCTTCACCACCGCCTTGAACAAACGATTCTTTCCCGCCGCCTTTTCCATTGATGAGCGGGAATACTTTTTGTGCTACTTCTCTTAGGTTAATGGTTGGTAACGACCCCTTTACCGCTACGAGCTGAAGCTTTTGATCATTATGCACGACCAGCATCACAATCGCATCTTCTCTCTTAGAGACGATATGCTGGGCGATCTTCTGGAGTTCCTGGATCGGCCGTTCACTGTAAGCTTTTTGAATGAGCGTATAGTCATCTTTTTGAATTCCGAGTAATCCTTCCGCTTCATATGACAGCAGGACTTCTTTCAATTCTTCGAGTGCTTTTTCCTGCTCTTTCTGTTTGGCGATCAGCTGCTCGGCTGTCGGCACCATCGTTTCTTCTGGTACCTGGAGTACACTTGTGAGCTCTTTCAGCAGTACATGCTTCCGGTGAAGTTGATAGAGGACCCTGTCACCGCAGATAAATTGCAGGCGGATATGGCCTTTGTGCTTTTCCCAATCAAGGATCTTGATGGCTCCGACTTCGCTCGTGGAACGTGGATGGGTTCCGCCGCAACCGTTATAGTCGAAGTCCGGGATGATGACGAGGCGGATTTCTCCTGTGACGGATGGCTGTTTGCGCAATGGATAACTGGACAGTTCCGTTTCCGTCACCCACTTCGTCTCGATTGGACGAGCTTCCCTGATGATTTGGTTGGCGAGTTCTTCTGCTTTCAGTGCATCCGACTCGCTTATATCACTTACGTTTAAGTCGATGGTGAGGAACTCTTTCCCGAGATGAAAGCTGGTCGTCTCGTATTGAAGCGCTTCTGCAAACGCGGCGGACAGGATATGCTGACCGGCGTGCTGCTGCATATGATCGAATCGGCGTTGCCAATCGACCTGTCCTTCGATAACACCTGAAACATCATCAAACGGTTCTTCTATGTAATGACGGATCTCTCCGTTCACTTCTTCCACATTGATCATCCGCTTATCCTGTAATGTACCCGTATCATGGGGCTGGCCGCCGCCTGTTGGATAGAAAGCCGTCTCTTCTAATACGACGTACCAGCCTGACTCATCCTGCTGCTGCTCCTGAATGGATGTTTCAAAGCTTCTCATATAGGCATCTTGATAGTATTGTTTGACTGTCATCGGTAACCCTCTTTCTGAACTGTTCTATCCATACTTTATCATAAGAAGGATGGATGGAACCACGTCAGTCCCTTGGCTTCTGCTCAATCGATATCGACACCGTCCCGACCTGCTCCCACGGAATGTTCCATCGTCTTTCGAATTCTTCCTTTGCCACTTCGTCTCCTTCAATGACCCGTTCTACCAGTGTCCTGAGTTTCATCGTTGTGTAGATCACATTATCACCTGCTTTTGTATAGTTAAAAAGTAGAAGTCACACGTAGTATACGTAAATCGTATTAGCATGGATGTGTTTTTATCGTACTTTTTGCCTATTTGGTGAGTTTGTAAACGTTTGGGCTCTCTTATAGGGAAAAAAGTGGTCACTCCGGCCACTAAATAGCAGGATTGATATGTCATTCGATTAGTATAAAGCGTTTTTCCAGCAACGGGTATAGGTTTGTGTACCTCACATAGTCTAACATCAGTTTTTATTTTCAAAAACGAACCTTTTATTTTCAAAACCTAAAACTTATTTTCAAATCCAAGTTTTCTCATAAAAAAAGAAGCCCCCAAAAGTTCACCGAACTCTTGAGAAGCCTCTCTTTATTCACCTCTATGTGAGTAAAACGCAAGCATTTCACTCTAATCAAGGGAATGGGGATGATGAATTACATCATGCCGCCCATTCCACCCATGCCGCCCATACCGGACATATCCGGCATGCCGCCGCCTTCTTCAGGAATGTCCGCTACTACTGCTTCAGTAGTCAGGAACATGGCTGCAACAGACGCTGCATTTTGCAGTGCAGAACGAGTTACTTTCGTAGGATCTACGATACCTTTTTCGATCATGTTGACCCACTCACCAGTTGCTGCGTTGAATCCGACGCCTACTTCTTCCTTCTTCAGACGTTCTACAATGATAGAACCTTCGAGTCCAGCGTTGTGAGCGATCTGACGGATCGGCTCTTCAAGAGCACGCAGCACGATGTTGATACCAGTCGCAACATCCGCGTCCGCTTCGATGGATGCTACTTTGTTGTAAACATTCACAAGTGCCGTACCACCACCGGATACGATACCTTCTTCTACTGCTGCGCGAGTAGAGTTCAGTGCGTCTTCGATGCGTAGTTTACGCTCTTTAAGCTCAGTTTCAGTTGCAGCTCCAACTTTCACGACTGCTACTCCACCTGCAAGCTTAGCAAGGCGCTCTTGTAATTTTTCTTTATCAAACTCAGAAGTTGATTCTTCTAATTGAGCACGGATTTGGTTTACGCGGCCTGCAATTTTTTCTGGATCTCCAGAGCCTTCTACGACAGTCGTGTTTTCTTTCGTTACGACTACTTTCGCGGCGCGGCCAAGTTGAGTGATGTTCGCAGATTTAAGGTCTAAGCCTAAATCTTCTGTGATCACTTCTCCACCAGTTAGAACCGCTAAGTCTTCAAGCATGGCTTTACGACGGTCACCGAAACCAGGTGCTTTAACAGCTACTGCGTTGAATGTTCCGCGAAGTTTATTCACAACAAGTGTTGCAAGAGCTTCACCTTCAACATCTTCTGCTACCATTAGTAACGGTTTACCTTGTTGAACTACTTGCTCAAGGACAGGAAGTACTTCCTGGATGTTACCGATCTTCTTGTCAGTGATCAGGATGTATGGATTCTCAAGAACAGCTTCCATTTTATCTGAATCCGTGACCATGTATGGAGATGCATATCCGCGGTCGAACTGCATTCCTTCTACTACGTCAAGTTCCGTAGTGAATCCTTTCGATTCTTCGATTGTGATCACGCCGTCGTTCCCAACGCGCTCCATTGCTTCTGCGATCAGTTGACCGACTTCTTCGTCAGCCGCTGAAATGGCCGCAACTTGAGCGATGGAATCTTTGCCTTCGATGGGCTTAGAAATCACTTTTAATTCTTCGATAGCCGCTTGAACCGCTTTTTCGATTCCTTTACGAACACCAACGGGATTCGCACCAGCTGTTACGTTTTTAAGACCTTCGCGGATCATTGCTTGAGCAAGGACCGTTGCAGTCGTTGTACCGTCACCGGCGATTTCGTTTGTTTTGCTTGCTACTTCAGCAACCAGTTTCGCACCCATGTTTTCGAATGCATCTTCTAGTTCGATTTCTTTCGCAATGGTTACACCGTCATTTGTGATAAGTGGTGAACCGAATTTTTTCTCAAGTACCACGTTACGTCCTTTTGGTCCAAGAGTTACTTTTACTGCATTTGCTAATTGATCGACACCGCGAAGCATTGCACGGCGTGCTTCTTCGCTGAATTTAATATCTTTAGCCATTGATAAAGTCCTCCTCTTATTTTAAATTAATTAAATTTTATATACGAAGTTTGATTATTCGCCAACTACAGCCAGAATATCGCTATCGCGAAGGATCAGGTATTCTGTGCCTTGGTATTTCACTTCTGTACCAGCGTATTTAGAGAAAATGATCCGATCGCCGACAGCTACCTCAAGAGCAACGCGCTCACCGTTGTCAAGAATGCGACCAGTACCTACAGCCATCACTTTACCTTCTTGTGGCTTTTCCTTAGCGGAATCCGGTAGCACAATACCGCTTGCTGTTTTTTCTTCTGACTCAACTAGCTCGATAACGACGCGATCACCTAGTGGTTTTAACAAGTGAAACAACCTCCTTGAAATATGTAAATGATATTTATTAGCACTCGCACTCTGTGAGTGCTAACACAACTATTATATTAATTAATTCGTTTTCATTTTGCAAGACTCCTGCTTAAATTTTTTTTCGTCATATTTCTCTTTTTTTCACACGCCCCTCTCCTATGCCCTCCGTTCCCCATATATTCCAGGACGAATGAAACCCTTAAATTTGAACAGTTCCGCTTTTCTTAGTAGAATTGTACAGGAGTTATAAGCTTGATCGTTATCTTACAGGTGCTAAAGGAGATCAAACGTTGAAAAAACATTTTGGATTTATCTTAATTGCCTATATCGTCATGCAGCTTTCAAGCATTGTCGGGGTACCCCTTTTATATAAGATCGGTGTCGACGTCCTCGGTAAGCCCGATGAGGCGGTACGGAGCCTTGTCCCTGGATATTGGCTCGTCATCAGCTTCACGCTGACCCTACTCATTGTGGGAGGCATCTTAAGGAAAAGCGAAACAAGTACCCGGCTTGAACGGAGTGCTCCCATGGGAGCCGGCCGTTCGATTGTTTGGGCGGTTCTCGGGATCTTCATGGCCTTCATCGCTCAGTCGGTTGCCATACAAGTCGAATATGCTTTAGGAATTCAAATGGGATCTGAAAATACTCAGATGATCATCGGCATCATTGAAAAAGTGCCATTATCCATGCTGGTTGCGGCCATCATCGGACCCATTCTGGAAGAGATCGTATTCAGGAAGATCATATTCGGCGTTCTTTACGAGAAGATGCATTTCTTCTTCGCCGCTCTCATCAGTTCGGTCATCTTCGCTCTTGCCCATTTCGAGCCGGAGCATGTGATCCTGTATTCCGCAATGGGCTTCACCTTCGCCTTTCTTTATGTAAAAACGAAGCGGATCCTGGTGCCAATATTTGCTCACGTTGCCATGAATACAACGGTGGTTCTAATGCAATCTATCTATAAGGACGAAATCGAAAAAATGATGAACGAAGCTGAAAAAATACAAGGATTTATTGGAGGATTATTTCTATGAGGAGATCACCATTATTCTCAGGAGTGATCTATCTCCTTCTCGGTGTGCTCTTCACATACTTCGCTGTACAAAACGTACAGAATGATGAAGGTTGGGGATTTTTCACGTATATGCTGATCTTTCTTGCCACCCTGGACTTCGGTTCCGGGTTACGGATGGTCATGCTGCATTTCAAGATCAAAAAACAAGTAAAGAACAAAAAATAAGGATTGATCATTTGATCAATCCTTATTTATATTCTTGAACTGTTCCATTTCAAGCTTCTGCTCCGCTTCCAGCACCTTTTTGTATCCGATCTTGGAAATCCATATACTGATTTCATATAAAAGCAGCAAAGGAACCGTCACCATCATATGGGATACGATATCCGGCGGTGTAATGAAGGCCGCAACGACCAACAGGATGAAGTAAGCCACTTTCCTCATTTGTGCCAACAGCATCGGCGTAACGATTCCCAAGCGCGTCAGGAATAGCATGATGACCGGAAGCTGAAATAAAAATCCGAATGGGATGGTGATTTGAAACAGGAAGTGAAAGTATTCATTAATACCGATCACTTGCTGGATGTTCAGATTGTTCGATAAACCCATCATAAATTTCACAACATATGGAAACAAAATAAAATATGAAAATGACAATCCACCTAAGAAAAGCAAAAGAGAAATCGGTATGTAACTTAGGGTTACCTTTCTCTCTCTCTCATATAAGCCAGGACTTATGAATGACCATACCTGAAATAAGATAAGGGGTGATGTCATGATGATGGCAATGAACATGATCATTTCCATATAGATTTTGAGAGGGTCCGTGATCCGAAAGGCGTTCATCGTCAGCTGTTTCGCTTCATCGGCATGCTGTAAATATCGAATTAGCGGTTCCGCAAGAAAGAAGCTCACGATGACCGCTAACAAGAAGAAAACGACTACAAACATGAGTCGTTTTTGCAATTCTCCTATATGTTCATAGACTGTCATGTCTCTTTGACTTTGGCTCATGGCGTTCATCCTACCCTACTTAGCTTTTTTGCTATTATCGTCCTCATCATCTGCTAAGCCCTTTGTTGCATTCTTGAATTCGCGTAATGTATTCCCAGCCGCTTTTCCTAACTCGGGCAATTTCTTCGGTCCAAAGATCAGTAAAGCCACGATGGTAATTAATACGATACTACCTGCACCTAACATAATGAGACACCTCCTCTTTTACCATTCTATCATAACGTAAATATGAAGAATTTTCTATTCTGTTATGATTCCATCTTGTGACATTTCCGTGTCATCCTCTGAGTAGTGCTTCAAGAAATAGACGAGTGACTGAAGTTCCACAGCCAAATCGATATGATGGACACGGATATGGTCGGGCACCGTCAATCTCGCAGGGGTGAAATTCAATATCCCCTTTATATTAGAAGAAACCAATCGATCTGTGATATTCTGAGCAGAAGAAGCCGGCACCGTCAGAATCGCTACTTCAATATCATGCCCCACAAGCTTCTCTTCTAAATCATCTAAATGAAAAACGGGGACATCACTGATTTGAGTCCCGACCTTCTTTTCGTCCACCTCAAAAGCCATTTCGATCTTCGTATTATTATTCTTGATGAAATTATAATGAAGAAACGCTGTACCAAGATTCCCCACCCCGATCAGCACAACCTTCGTAAGGGCATCCTGATCCAGTGTCTTACGGAAGAAGGATAACAGATAATTGACATTATAGCCGTATCCCTTTTTACCCAATGCGCCAAAATAAGAAAAGTCCCTGCGAATCGTAGCAGAATCAACTTTCACCGCTTCACTTAACTCCTTCGATGAAACCCTCTGCTTACCGGATGAGTATAGATTCTTAATAAAACGATAGTATAACGGAAGGCGCTTGGCCGTTGCCTGTGGAATTTTCGTTGTATCCTGGTTCATATTGTATTCCCCCACATCTATTCAAAACCTCTGATACCGCTTCCAAAATAGAAAGCACACAGTATTAATACACTCTACTACTCATCATACACTATATTTTATCCTAAGTGTACGAAGATTAATAGGTGTTTTATTGCCGTTCCCCTCCCTTATACGGTACACTAGCACTATGAAATAGAGGTGAAACGTCATGATTCTTCTACAAGTGAATCAATTAACGAAAAACTTTGGTGCAGATAATATCCTAACAAATATTAAACTTGAAATACAGACAAGAGATCGCGTCGCCCTCGTTGGACGTAACGGAGCAGGGAAGTCGACGCTTCTAAAAATAATCGCTGGTCATCTTTCCTACGATTCAGGCGAGATTACAAAGCCGAAAGGTGTCTCTATCGGTTACTTGGCGCAGAACACGGGCTTGGAGTCGGATTTATCGATCTGGTCCGAAATGTTGACCGTTTTCGAAGAATTGCGTCGTCAGGAAACCCAATTACGTTCATTGGAGCAGCAAATGGCAGATCCATCCGTCTATGAACACGAAGAAGTCTATCAACGTGTATTAAAAGAATATGATGAACTGCAGATCCGTTTCAAAGATTCAGGCGGTTATCAATATGAAGCCGATATCCGTTCCGTCCTTCACGGATTGAACTTTGCCGATTTTGATTATGAAACCAAGATATCCACATTGAGCGGTGGGCAGAAAACCCGACTTGCTCTCGGTAAGCTTCTACTCACTAAGCCTGACATCCTCATCCTTGATGAGCCGACCAACCACTTGGATATCGAAACATTATCGTGGCTCGAGTCCTATCTGCAAAGCTATGCAGGGGCCGTCCTGATTGTTTCCCATGATCGCTATTTCTTGGATAGCGTCGTCAATCAAGTGTATGAGATTTCCCGGAACCGGAGCAAGAAATACCTGGGGAACTACAGCAGATACCTTGAACAAAAAGCAGAGGACTACGAAAAAGATCTGAAATTGTTCGAGCGCCAGCAGCAGGAAGTCGCAAAGCTTGAAGACTTCATCCAGCGGAATATCGCAAGGGCATCCACAACAAAGATGGCACAGAGCCGACGGAAGAAATTAGAGCGCATGGATATGATGGACCGTCCCCTCGGGGATGAGAAATCCGCCAGCTTCGCATTTCAGATTGATCGCCCAAGCGGAAATGATGTTCTCCACGTCCGGGATCTTACCATCGGATATGGGGAGGATGAGACCATTTCCTCCCATATTGACTTCCCTGTCAAAAAAGGGGATAGCATCGCACTGGTCGGTCCGAACGGAATCGGCAAATCGACGCTGTTAAAAACATTGGTGAATAAACTCACACCTTTGGAAGGTACATTTAAATTCGGATCCAATGTGTCTATCAGCTACTATGACCAGGAACAAGCCGAACTCTCATCCAATAAGACGGTCTTAAATGAACTGTGGGATGAATACCCGATGAAGATGGAGAAAGAAATCCGTACAGTACTCGGTAACTTCCTCTTCTCCGGGGAAGATGTCCTGAAGCCGGTTTCTACCTTAAGCGGTGGAGAAAAGGCCCGTTTAGCCCTCTCTAAGCTGATGATGGAAAAAGGGAATGTCCTTATTCTCGATGAACCGACGAACCATCTGGATTTAGACAGTAAGGAAGTGCTGGAGAACGCCCTGATCGACTATCCAGGGACCATCCTCTTTGTTTCCCATGACCGTTATTTCATCAATCGCATTGCCACAAAGGTCGTGGAATTATCCAAGCAAGGATCGACCGAATACCTTGGTGATTATGATTATTATATTGAGAAGTTACAGCAGCAGGAAGAGCTTGCAGCACTTGAAAACATGGAACAAGGTAAAACTGCTTTGTCACAGAGCACAACTCAAAAACAATCCCACAAGATTGATAAAGAAGCGAAAAAACTAGAGCGTCAGCGAAAACGCAGAGTAGAGGAAATCGAAGACCTTATGGAAACCCTTGAAGAAACCATACAGGAAAAAGAAGACCTCCTGTGTGATCCGGACATCTTTCAAGATCACGAGAAAGTACAGGATATCAATGAGTCACTCACAAAAACGAAAGAAGAACTGGATTCTTTATTAGAAGAATGGACAGAGCTTGAAGAACTGCTTGGCCAGTAATCCACAGGGTTGGGGATAACTACTACTCCTCAATCCTTTCTTATTCCACATTATTATCCACAACCAAAATACGTATGAATCGTTATTCACACCACTTTTCCACACTATCCACAAGAAAAAGCTTATTTATCCACAGGTAAAATCCAAAAAATGGAATTATGTTTTATCGGTTTTTCACATGCTATACACATTTCCAAATAAGTTACTAACATTTTATCCACAACCTGTTGATAAAACGTATGTTCGTTCCTATTTCATTGGACATTCTGTAGATTACTCACACTATATCAACAGACGTGGATATCCGAAACGAAAAAAAAGCTTGAACGGAGTTTCGTTCAAGCCTTACCTTTAAAAATTCTCGATATCAAGTCCAGGGTGAGCATTCATATCCATGCTTCCCCTTTTTCCTTGTTCAAACAATATTGTCCCGGCTGCTGCGATCATGGCAGCATTATCCGTACATAAAGATAACGGTGGGATGATCAACTCCGCATCCTTTCCTTCAAATGCTTTTTGTAAAGCAGCACGCAAACCTTTGTTAGCCGCCACTCCTCCGGCCAGGAGTACTTGCTCTACTTCATATTCCTTTACTGCTTTAATGGTCTTGGTCACTAACACATCAATCACACTGGCTTGAAAGCTCGCTGCCAAATCCTGTGGAGGAATATCCATTCCTTTTTGCTTCGCATTGTGTAAAGTGTTGATAACGGCTGATTTAAGCCCACTGAAGCTGAAATCATACGATCCTTCTTCAAGCCATGCACGGGGAAGATCGATGCTTGGTTCTCCCTCATGTGCCAAACGGTCGATATGTGGACCTCCCGGATACGGAAGACCCAAGGTACGGGCTACCTTATCATACGCTTCTCCAGCTGCATCATCACGTGTTTCGCCGATGACCTCAAAGGAACCATGCTCTTTCATGAGAATAAGCTCAGTATGTCCTCCTGAAACGACCAGGGAAAGGAGTGGGAATTTCATCTCTTTTATTAGACGATTTGCATAGATATGCCCTGCAATGTGATGAACCCCGACTAACGATTTATGATGGGCAAACGAAAGTGCTTTGGCCGCGTTGACACCAATTAAAAGCGCACCTACCAAACCCGGTCCCTCTGTTACAGCAACACAGTCAATATTGTCCATGGTCATACCGGCTTGCTCCAGAGCTTCCTCCAGTACAAATGTAACTTGCTCCACATGGTGACGTGACGCAATTTCAGGTACCACTCCACCAAAACGCTTATGACTTTCAATTTGAGACGAAACAATATTCGTCACAATTTCTGTTCCATTTTTAATAATCGCAACGGCTGTTTCATCGCAGCTTGTTTCGATTCCCAATACAAATGTATCCTTCTTCATAAATTCACCCACATTACTAAAGCATCCTCTTGATTGTCCGAATAGTATCGCTTACGGATCCCGCCATCCTGAAAGCCCAGCTTCCGATATAAATGCTGGGCCGGTGCGTTTGAGATCCTGACCTCTAAGGTCATCACCCGTGCGCCAAATTCAATAGCGATTCCCATCATTTTGCGCATGAGAGCTTCTCCAATGCCCTGTCCCCGGTAATCCGGCAAAACGGCTACATTGGTGATATGTGCCTCATCCACCACGAGCCAAACCCCACAATATCCTGCTAGCCTGTCCCCATCCTCGGCGACAAGATAACTGGACAAATGATTATGTTCAAGCTCATTCAAGAAAGCGTCCCGACTCCAAGGAATGCTAAAAGATTGATTTTCAATTTCCATTACATCATCCAAATCATCAACTGTCATAAATCGTATATCCATATTGTAACGATCCTTATCATTTATTGAGATTTTTTTTGAGACTCCAGCCACTTCACTTCTGCTTCTGCCATCCTGATATAATTAGGGAGCACTTCATGAGCCGTCGTCTCTTTAAGTCCCAGTCCAATATAAGCAAGCTCGGACGGGCGGGGATTATGACTGACAAACGGAGCGATTTTCGCCTGTTTTCCCAGTCCCTCCTGAATCTTGTTTTCATGCAGGGAGACATCATTCCCGACAAATAATATATCTTTATCCAACTCTTTTAACTTATTGACCCATTCCTCTAGCATCACATTCCGATCCTCTTCAATACAAACAAGCTGGTCTCCGTGAAACTCATAGAGTCCCGTATATACCTGCCCTCTTCTTGCATCAAATAATGGAACAATATATCCTGAAAAATATCTTCCGGATGAAGCCAGTGTGGCGAGACTTGAAACGGGTATAAGAGGAATACTCAATGACCATGCGAGAGTCTTGGCCAGTGTGACCCCAATCCGAACGCCCGTATAGGAACCCGGACCGTTTGCAACGACGATCTTTGATAGCTGCTTTGCCTCTATCCCGCAATCTTTCATCAACTGCTCGATGGCAGGCATGGCTCTTACAGAATGATTCTTCTTCATATACGTAATATACTCTCCAATTACCTTGTCCTCCTGAATGAGGGCCACACCAAACGGATAGTTGGACGTATCTATTGCTAATATCGTCATGACACAATCTCCTTACACAATTCACTATATCGAGCTCCATATGGCTTCAACACGATCTTTCTCTTAGAATCGCCTTCACGATAAATCGACATACTCAATAACTCTTCAGGAAGCTGATCCTGTATGAGGTGCGCCCACTCAACAACGGTCACACCTTCTCCTTCAAAGTATTCATCGAACCCCAAATCTTCAAAGGAATCATCGAGCCTGTATACGTCCATATGATAAAGAGGCAGACGCCCCTTATATTCTTTAATGATGGTAAAAGTGGGACTGTTGACGGTTTTAGTGACACCAAGACCTTTAGCCAGCCCCTTGGTAAAAGTTGTCTTCCCAGCCCCCAGATCACCTTCTAATGTTAACACATACCCAGGCTTTAAATGTGCTGCCAGCTTCTCTGCAAAGCGGCCTGTTTCCTCCGGGCTGTTCGTTAAAACCTCAAACTGATTCATGTTAATCTCCTTAATCATCATTTAGAGTATAAAAAAACCCTAGGATTGTTTAGTACCCTAAGGGAGAATGTATATATGTAGTTTACCCTTTTTCAGGTACGAGAGTAAAGGATATGAAAAAAGACAATAAAAAAAACGAAACATTGTTTCGTTTGAATGAACAGAAATGGCGGTCCGGACGGGACTCGAACCCGCGACCTCCTGCGTGACAGGCAGGCATTCTAACCAACTGAACTACCGG
>NZ_JAFKOH010000190.1 GCF_017303375.1 Bacillus sp. NTK074B
TTTGTCCACAGGCCGCTTGTTCATGCGCGGTGGCAAACTTCCTATGCAGGTCTCTGACATCATTAACTGAATCAAGTTCCAGCAAAGTTCATCCGATTGCTTGTCACCGATCTTTCACACCCTGTGCACCGGGGTTTTCCCGTGTGGAGAACTGGGCCCCGCGGCTTGACTTTCTTGGGTGTAACCGGCGATCTCTCGCCAGCACCCCCTTTGGCCCCCAACTCACCCAGAGTTTTCGAGCGGACTTATCCACATGACTG
>NZ_JAFKOH010000191.1 GCF_017303375.1 Bacillus sp. NTK074B
GGCGCTATCCCGGCGTGTTGCCGAGCGCCGCGAACTCTTCGTAGAACCCGGCGAGCGACAGGCCGAATACATCGGCGAAGGCGTTGTCGAAGCGGCGGCCTTCGCCCACCCGCTCATACAGCTGCCCCAGCGCGGGATACCCGCCATGCCGCGCGATCAGGTAGGACACCGCCACCGCGCCGCCCAGATAGACGCCGTCGTAATCGATCTTCAGCCCGTGGCGCGTTTCAAGCTGCCGCAGGTTGGGCCAGTCGCGGTCG
>NZ_JAFKOH010000192.1 GCF_017303375.1 Bacillus sp. NTK074B
TCACCGCCATGCGTGGCGCGGGCGCGATCCCGATGGGCAAGACCAACAACCCGGAATGGAGCGCGGGCGGCAATACCCGCAACCGGGTCTATGGCGCGACGGCCAATCCCTATGACCTGACGCGCACCTGCGCCGGGTCCTCGGGCGGATCGGCGGCGGCTCTCGCCTGCGGGTATGCGCCGCTGGCCACGGGCTCGGATACCGGCGGGTCGCTGCGCAATCCGGCGGCCTATTGCGGTGTGGTGGGCTTTCGTCCCAGC
>NZ_JAFKOH010000193.1 GCF_017303375.1 Bacillus sp. NTK074B
GCAGGTGGCGATCATCGTCACGCCGAGGATCATGTTGTTGCAGATCTTGGCCGACTGGCCAGCACCGGCCGCGCCGCAATGGACGGCTTTCTGGCCCATGATCTCGAACAGCGGCTGGACGGTGGCGAAGGCCGCGTCGCCGCCGCCCACCATGAAGGTCAACGTGCCCGCCGACGCCCCACCCACGCCGCCCGAGACCGGCGCATCGAGCGCCCCCAGACCGGCGGCTTCGGCCTGTTCGGCCACGGCCTTGGCGCTGT
>NZ_JAFKOH010000194.1 GCF_017303375.1 Bacillus sp. NTK074B
TCGCTGCGACAACAGGGTGCTGTGGGACTTCGAAGAGCTCGACTTTGACACCGCGCCGGCGCAAGCGCCGCAGATCCGCAAATACGTCTCGGTCACCGAGATGGTCAACGAGGTCGAAGTTGAAACAGCGGGTGAGGATGCGCAGGAAATCTGGGTGCAGTCGCAGGAATTCTTCGACGATGACGGCACCAGTTTCAACGCGCGCGAGGGCAAGGAGCCGGTCGCGCCGCCGATGCCCTATGACGAGTTCGACCACAAAC
>NZ_JAFKOH010000195.1 GCF_017303375.1 Bacillus sp. NTK074B
TCACTTTTTCTTCGCCACCCAGTTGCACGCCGGCCAGCTCGGTCGGGGCGCTGGTGGTGCGGCCGATCACAGGCGAGGGGGCAAACCAGCGCAGACCTTCTTCGAAGGCCGCGCGGGCAAGGCTGGGATCGGCGCGCAGCTTGTCCCATTCTGCCGGGTTGTCGATCAGTGCCTTGATGGCGATGCCGATGCCGAAGACCGTGGTGTCGATACCCGCCGAGATAAAGGCGCGCACCAGCATACCGGCGTCTTCGTGGCTG
>NZ_JAFKOH010000196.1 GCF_017303375.1 Bacillus sp. NTK074B
CGCCCCGAGACGGGCTATGGCTGGCTTGAGCTCAGCGCCCGCCCGGATGCGGGCTTCAGCCCCGAGGCGATGCCGCTCTCGCGCTTCGTCGAAAAGCCCGACCTTGCCACCGCACAGGTCATGCTTGATGGCGGCAGGCACCTGTGGAACGCGGGCATCTTCCTGTTCCGAGCCGATGTGCTGATCGAGGCATTCGAAACCTATCAGCCCGAGATCCTGACGCAGGTGCGCGCCGCGCTTGACGCCGCGCAGGAAGACCT
>NZ_JAFKOH010000197.1 GCF_017303375.1 Bacillus sp. NTK074B
GTGCTCGCCGGGCATCAGGATCTTGAGCGATGCTCTTCGGCGATGGCCAGCAGGTGCCGGCCATACTCGCCCTTGGCCAGTGGCCGCGCCAGATTGGCAAGGTGGTCGGCCGAGATCCAGCCTTTGGAAAACGAGATCTCTTCGGGGCAGCCGGTCTGCAGACCCTGACGGCTTTGCAGCGTGCGCACGAAGTTGCCCGCATCCAGCAGGCTACCATGCGTGCCGGTATCGAGCCACGCATAGCCGCGCCCCATCAGTTC
>NZ_JAFKOH010000198.1 GCF_017303375.1 Bacillus sp. NTK074B
GTCGAACCGCGCCTGCGCCAGCACCTGCTCGGCCTGCGCCAGTTCGGTCACGGTGGCCAGCTGCTGGCCGCGCCGGGCGCGGGCCATCGAGGCGATCTCGTCAGCGGCGGCAAGGCGGCGGCGCTGGATATCCTCGCGCTGGATGGCGGCCTGAAGGTCGTAGAACGCCTGCGTCACATCGTGGATCAGCGTCTGATGCGCGCCGATGAAATTGACGTTGCTGGCGAAAGACAACTCTTGCGCGCCCTCTCTGAGCGCCG
>NZ_JAFKOH010000199.1 GCF_017303375.1 Bacillus sp. NTK074B
TCAGTGCGCCAGTAATTTCTTACGCTCTTCAAACTCTTGCGTGTCGATTTCACCCTTTGCGTACTTTGCGTAGCGCTCCTTGAGTAACATCAGCGCCCGATCATGTGCGGGCTGGCCACTGCCGGCCACGCAGAACAGACGCAAGACGTAGATTGTACCAACGACGATCCCAACCAGGATCAGGATCATGAAGATCGGACCAAGTACCATTCCGAACCCTCCCCATTGATCGCTGCCCCACATCATATCGTGCCCGTGAT
>NZ_JAFKOH010000019.1 GCF_017303375.1 Bacillus sp. NTK074B
ACAACTTAAATGACAGAGCATCGTAAATCTTAGTTGGTATGCGAATAGCAACAATCTTTGCGAAAACAGCCTTTTAATAAAGACATTCTAATGGGTCATCTCTAAAAAAATATCACAGAAACCCTGATATACAATAAATCCGCTTACATCCCCTCCAAAAAATGAAAACTCACCCTGTTCCATTGCAATTTCCCCCAATACTTCTTATACTTAATTAGTTAGAAGGAAGAGACGTCCATTCGAGGGACGGACCTATCACTTGATCGGACCCTAAAAAGAAAAGGATGTGAGTGGTTTGACGGCAAAAGCGGATTCTACACCTGTCAAAGTTCACTTGAAAACCAAGATCACAATAGGAGAGGAAAGTGACTCTTTTGAATTGGTATCATTTGGTCGATACTATGAAAAAGGAGATGCCATTTTTCTGAAGTACGATGAGGTGCAAGAGGAAGGGACCACTCATACGATTATCAAAGTCACAGATCGGCAGGCCCTCATCCTCAGGAGCGGGGCAGTGAAAATGAGAATGGCCTTCAACGAGCTCGAGGAACAGAACGGATCCTACGAAAGCCAGCTCGGCACCCTTTTACTTACAACCAAAACGAAGACACTTTCACATACACAGAGTGACTCGAAGCTTGAAGGGAATTTCAACCTTTCATACGAGTTAAAGATGCAGGACAGCCCGGTTGGGGATTATGTTATGTCCATTCACTATAAGGAGGAAGCATAGGGATATGAATATCGTCGAAAAAGTACAAGAAAACCTGAAAGCCGAAATCAAAGCCGCGGTCCTGAAAGCGGGTCTTGCAACAGAGGAGCAGATCCCCGATGTGATCCTTGAAACACCGAAAGAAAAGTCCCACGGTGATTATTCAACGAATATGGCGATGCAGCTTGCCCGTGTCGCGAAAAAAGCACCTCGCATGATCGCCGACGACATCGTCGCCCACTTCGACCAGTCCAAGGCTTCCATTGAAAAAATGGAGATTGCGGGACCTGGATTCATCAACTTCTATATGAACAACGAATACCTCACAGACTTGATCCCGATGATCCTGGATCAAGATCATGAATATGGTCAATCGGACGCTGGAAATGGCGAGAGAGTGAATGTCGAGTTCGTATCTGCCAACCCCACAGGTGACCTTCACCTGGGCCATGCCCGTGGAGCGGCCGTCGGTGATTCCCTATGTAACGTCCTTGAAAAAGCAGGATACAAAGTAACACGTGAATACTACATCAATGATGCCGGAAATCAGATCCATAACCTGGCGATTTCCGTTGAAGCACGTTATTTCCAAGCACTTGGACAAGACAAAGCCATGCCTGAAGACGGCTATCACGGTCAGGACATCATCGAAATCGGGAAGAAGCTGGCGGAAGAATTCGGTTCTGAATATGCGGAAGTAAGCGATGAAGAACGCTACAAGTTTTTCCGTGAGTACGGTCTGAAGATCGAAATGGCGAAGCTTCAAAAAGACCTTGAAATGTTCCGTGTGCCTTTCAACGTGTGGTACTCAGAAACATCCCTTTATGAAAACGGGAAAATCGACGCTGCGTTAAATACATTGAGAGACAACGGGCACGTCTACGAAGAGGATGGTGCGACCTGGTTCCGTTCGACAGAACTTGGAGACGACAAGAACCGTGTTCTCATCAAGAACGACGGCACGTACACTTATCTGACTCCGGATATTTCCTATCACCAGGATAAATTCGAGCGCGGACATGATGTGCTAATCAATATTTGGGGTGCGGACCATCACGGGTACATCCCGCGTATGAAAGCGGCCATCGAAGCTCTCGGCTTTGACCGTGAGAAACTGGAAGTGGAAGTGATTCAACTCGTTCACCTTTATAAAAATGGTGAAAAGATGAAGATGAGTAAGCGTACAGGGAAAGCCGTTACGTTACGTGAGCTGGTGGAAGAGGTTGGCCTCGATGCGGTCCGTTACTTCTTTGCTATGAGAAGTGCTGACACGCATATGGACTTTGACCTGGACTTAGCCGTATCACAGTCCAACGAAAATCCTGTCTACTACGCACAATATGCCCACGCGCGTATTTGCAGCATCCTGCGTCAGGCAGAAGAGCAGGGACTGGCTTCTGAAGACAAGATCGACTTAAAGCTGATCGGTACGGAAAAAGAAGTCGATTTACTGAAGAAACTGGGTGAATTTCCCCAATTGGTCGCCGATGCGGCGGAGAAACGCACCCCTCATCGTGTAGCAAACTACATCAACGATTTGGCATCTGCTTTCCACAGCTTCTACAATGCGAACAAAGTGCTTGATGAAGAAAACCGTGAACTGACAACAGCTCGTCTCGCTTTAGTGAAAGTGGTACGTGTTACATTGCAAAACGCTCTTGCTTTGATCGGTGTAGCAGCTCCGGAAAAAATGTAATTCCATTTTAAAGGTCCGTCCCTCAGAGGGGATGGTCCTTTTTTTCTTATAATCCTCACGGTTTAACGTATAATAGTGGTAGATGAATGTAGGAGGAGAATGGTATGAAAACGGTTGTTTTAGCTGTTGTAACCGGTTTTTTGGTTGGATTTATTTTTGCTCTGTTCAAACTGCCGATCCCGGCACCGCCCGCCCTGGCAGGAATTGCAGGAATCGTAGGCATCTACCTGGGGTTTAAAGCTTTCATGGCGATTCAGCCCTGGATCGAATCTGTATTCAAGTAATGCGTACATACGAGGAGACACAGCCTCCAACAAAAAAGACGGACACCACGTGCCCATCTTCTTTACGTCCACTCAAGCGTCCCCCCGCTGATCCTTTTCACCCCACGAATGGAGGCGAGGTCTTCGGTCAGCTTCAGCATGGCGAGGTCCTTAGCTTTAGCTTCGATCATAAAGTCCACGTCCTTCCCGAGGTCCTTCAGCGTTTTAAAGAATCCTTCCACAAATCCCGGATCGACCAAGTCAGCATGTGAACGGAAAGCCTTTTCCGATTTAGGGGAGGAGATATGTATTTTCGGCACTAAATCTCTTCTGTCCCATGTGGCAAAAATACGTTCCAGTTGATCCTCAAGGGGCTCTTCACCCGGATTCGCCTCATGATGATGAATGTCCAAGACCATGGGGATATCCTCTTTTTCGCATACACTTAACGTTTCGTTGACCGTATACGTTTTGTCGTCGTTTTCCAGGGTCATGATGTCCTTTACCTCAAGGGGGAGACTCTTCAAATTTTCATGGAAACGGACCAGGGTCGCTTCCTTATCCCCGTAGCTTCCACCGATATGGATGTTGATGACGGAATCCTTCTCGATTCCCATATACTCGAGCATCCTGTAATGGTACACCATATCCTTTACGGCATTGTCCGTCACGTGCTGCTTGGGACTTGTGAACAAGGTGAACTGGTTCGGATGGAAGCTTGATCTGATCCCGAATTCCTTGATCAGGTCACCAAGCTCCTTCCATTCCCTTTTAAAAGGGGAGTAGAAATCCCACTCCACTTCCGGATGGGTGGCCAGGGGAACGAGGGAGCTCGATAATCGGTATAGTTTAATTTCATGAGCGGCGCACAGATAGAGGATGCGTTTTGTATGCTCCAGGTTTAACGCCGTCACTTCCTTCAGGCGATCCATGCGTTCACTACTGGGTAACTCTGTATATCGTTTGTAGGTCATGGTTTTGGCCGGGCTTGCATCCCATAGAGAGAGGGAGTTTGCCACGAACCCTAAACGGACTTTCATGAAACATCCCCCTAAAGTAAGATGGAAATGGCTGAACCGATGCGTTCCTTTACGCGGGTGAGCATGGAGACGGAAGAGAGGTCGCTTTCGCTCAACGGATCAGAAGCCTCCATGTCTTTAGCCATTTCCTTTTTCAGCGTTTGAATGAATCCTTTGTCAAAAATCAGATTATTAATTTCAAAATTGATGAAGAAACTCCTTTTATCGAAGTTTGCCGTCCCGATGTCACAGAAATGGTCATCGACGACCAGCACCTTCGCATGATAAAAGCCGTCCATGAATTGATACACATAGGCTCCTTTTGCGAGGAGAGGTCTGAAATAAGGAAAGGCCGCTTCCTTCACCAGCAAATGATCGGCATTATTCGGAATGATGATCTTAACGGTGACACCCCTGTCCAAAGCACCCGATAGAGCATCCATCAATTTAGGGGTGGGGATGAAGTACGGCGTTCCAATGATGATTTCCTCTTGTGCTTCGTTGATGAATTTACCAAAGAAGTCTTCGATATTGACGCCTTCTGTCGGGAAGATCTGGTGCTGGATGCTTCCTTTTTCAGCAGGGGGGAAGTATGTCGCTTCATCCTTCAAATCCTTACGGGTCGCCCGGAACCAGTCAATACAGAATTCTGTCTGAAGATCATGGACACCATCCCCCTCCAGGCGTAGATGATAGTCCCTCCAGGGAGAAAGTTCAGGCTTATCATTTTCATCGATGTATTCCTTCCCGATATTGTAGCCGCCCAAATAACCGATCGTACCATCGATGACGGTGATCTTCCGGTGATTACGCTGTTGGGAGGAAAAGAACAGGTAAGGTAGCTTCACTCTCCGGCAGAAATCCACTTCCACTCCCGCATCCCGAAGTTCCTTCACCTTCGACTTAGGGACATTGTGGCTCCCAATCTGATCCATCAGCAGACGGACTTCGATTCCTTCTTGTGCCTTCCCTTTCAGCAACTCAAGGAACCTCAGGGCAAAATGGTCATCCTGAACAATATAAAATAAAACATGAATAGAAGACCTTGCTTCCCTCATCTCTTTAAACATTTGATCAAAAAGCTCAGGTCCTCTTGAAAATAATCGGATATCACTCATTCGTTTCTCATAATCTCTTCTTGTCCGTGTCCGGATGAAATGACTTCTTCCCAATTTAAAGTCGATCATCAGCCATCCGATCACAGCGGCAAGGATGAACAGCAGAATCAACCACCACATAGAATCACTCTCTCATTTGCATTGTCTTTAGTATGTCCGTAAATTTATGTACGTTGCATTCTTTCTTCTTTTCCCATTCCCTTGCCCTTTTGAAACCTGGGGAGGGCGTTTCTTTTCGTGGAATGAACAGCCACTCATGAAAAGGTTTTCATCTTTCTTGATAAAAACCATTGACTGAATGCTCATTCATAATATAATGGAGATATGAACTATTCAGAATATTAATTTGGTTTGTAAAAGTTTGAACAAAGGGGATGTTCATTTCAGACCAAAGAAGGGGGAGTGTTTGTCTATGAATGGGTTACTCATTCTCAATTGGGTCGCATTTATCCTTGTGACCGTTTATGCACTTAGTCTGTTTGTGTATGTAGTGAAGACGAGAATTGAATATATTAAGCTCGGGAAAAAAGTCGAGTTCGACAAACGGTTCAAAGAACGATTCCAGAAGATCCTGGTCAATGTCTTCGGACAGAAGAAGCTTCTGAAGGATAAAAAAAGTGGAGCCATCCACGTCATGTTCTTCTACGGATTCATCCTTGTCCAATTCGGGGCCATCGACTTCATCTGGAAAGGACTGGCGCCTGGGAGTCATCTGCCTCTAGGACCTTTATATCCCGGGTTCACGTTCTTCCAGGAGATTGTCACACTGACGATCCTTGTCGCGGTTGTCTGGGCTTTCCATCGCCGCTATGTGGAAAAGTTGGTGCGATTAAAAAGAGGTTTCAAGTCAGGACTCGTCCTATTATTCATCGGTGGATTAATGCTTTCCGTCCTGGTCGGGAACGGAATGGGCATCATCTGGCATGGGGAAGAACTGGCCTGGACTGAGCCTATAGCGTCACTGATTGCAGGAGCACTTGGTGCAATCGGAGAAACGGCTTCCATCGCCATTTTCTATGTGGCCTGGTGGATTCACTTATTATTCTTACTGGCATTCCTTGTGTATGTGCCGCAATCCAAGCACGCGCATTTAATCGCGGGACCTGCCAATGTGTATTTCAATCGCTTAGACAACCCTGGTAAGCTTAAGCCCATCGACTTTGAAGATGAGTCAGCCGAAAGCTTCGGGGTAGGAAAAATAGAAGAATTTACACAGCACCAAATGATCGATTTCTACGCATGTGTAGAATGTGGGCGTTGTACGAATATGTGTCCGGCAACGGGAACAGGGAAAATGCTTTCCCCGATGGACCTGATCGTCAAACTTCGTGATAACCTGACCAATCATGGTGCAGTCGTGACACAGAAGAAGCCTTGGGTGCCGACATTCGCATTCAATGGTACAAAAGGGAATCAGCTTGCTATGGCTAGTGCGACTCAAGCGGCTGAAGAAGCGGCAGCAGGAGCTGCGTACAGCCCAAGCCTGATCGGGGATGTCATCACGGAAGAAGAAATCTGGGCATGTACAACGTGCCGTAACTGTGAAGACCAATGTCCGGTCATGAACGAACACGTGGATAAAATCATCGACCTCCGCCGTTACCTCGTTCTGACGGAAGGAAAGATGGATGCAGACGCACAGCGTGCCATGCAAAACATCGAGCGTCAGGGAAACCCTTGGGGTCTGAACCGTAAAGAACGTGAAAACTGGCGCGAAGCAAGAGAAGACGTGACCATTCCTACGGTAAAAGAAATGAAAAAAGCCGGAGAAGACTTCGAATTCCTATTCTGGGTCGGATCCATGGGTTCATTCGACAACCGAAGTCAGAAGATCGCGCTATCCTTTGCCAAGCTCATGAATGAAGCGGGCGTGAAATTCGCGATCCTTGGTAATAAGGAAAAGAACTCCGGTGATACACCGCGCCGCCTTGGAAATGAATTCTTATTCCAGGAGCTTGCCGGTCAGAACATCGCCGAATTTGAAAAGCATGAAATCAAGAAAATTGTCACCATCGATCCGCATGCGTACAACATTTTCAAAAATGAGTATCCGGACTTCGGTCTGGAAGCAGAGGTCTACCACCACACAGAACTTCTGCATCAGCTCGTACAAGAAGGCCGCCTGAAGCCGCAATATGAAGTCAACGAAACAATCACTTTCCATGACTCTTGTTACCTGGGCCGATACAACGAAGTGTACGATCCACCGCGTGAAATCCTGAAATCCATTTCCGGCGTGAAATTGGTTGAGATTGAGCGTAACCGTGAAAAAGGCATGTGCTGTGGAGCAGGTGGGGGACTGATGTGGATGGAGGAAGACGCAGGTCACCGCGTCAACGTCTCCCGTACCGAGCAGGCGCTCGCTGTCAATCCATCGGTCATCAGCTCAGGATGTCCATACTGCTTGACGATGCTGTCAGATGGTACAAAGGCGAAGGAAGTGGAAGAAACCGTTTCTACGCTGGATGTAGCAGAAATCCTTGAAAAAGCCATTTGCGGTAATCAAAACGATCAGCCCGCAGCTTCCTAAAAAGAATATTATCATCACAATAATGAATTAGACACACATTCAGGAGTGAAACAAAATAGTCTCTATTGCGTTTCGCTCCTATTGTTTTTCTACAATAATAAATTTGATGGAAAAATAAAAACTTTCTAAAAAATCAATGCGTTCAGGCTGAATTTGCAGTACAATAAAGGTATATTGGGGACAGAAATTGTCCCTTCTCTTGTGAGGAGTAGTTGAGCGAGCGTTCAGTCGAAAGTCGGTCCTATTTTTTTAAGAAGAATTGAAAGCGTATACAAACAAACGAATACAACCCATATAAAGGAGAGCGATGGAGATGGGAAAAACGGTTATTTTAGATGGAGCAAGAACACCTTTTGGTAAATTCGGGGGAAGTCTCAGCAGTTTCACAGCTTCAGAGCTTGGCGGTTTCGCCGTAAAGGAAGCATTGAAACGATCCGGCATAAGCGGTGAAGAGGTAGAAGAAGTCATCCTGGGATCCGTTTTACAAGGGGGCCAGGGGCAAATCCCTTCCCGTCAAGCCTCACGTCATGCGGGATTACCGTGGAATGTCAAAACAGAAACCATCAATAAGGTATGTGCTTCAGGAATGCGGAGCGTGACTCTTGGTGACCAGATCATACGTGCAGGCGACGGGGAAGTCATTGTGGCAGGCGGGATGGAATCCATGTCGGGTGCCCCTTACATCCTGCCAAAAGGCCGCTGGGGATTCAAGATGGGAGACTCACAGGTGAAAGACCTGATGGTTCACGACGGATTGACGTGCAGCTTCAACAACGTCCACATGGGAACGTACGGAAATGAAACAGCGAAGGAATTCGGACTCTCAAGGGAAGAACAGGATCAGTGGTCACTCAGAAGCCACGAGCGGGCTGTAAAGGCGACGGAAGAAGGCATACTCGGTGAAGAAATCGTTGCCGTTGAAGTACCGCAACGCAAAGGGGATCCGGTTATTGTCGATAAAGATGAAGCACCACGGAAGGAAACGTCCATCGAGGCACTGGCCAAATTAGGCCCGGTCTTCGGTTCTGGGGGGACCATTACGGCAGGAAACGCACCTGGAGTCAACGACGGAGCGGCTGCCATGGTGCTGATGAGCGAAGAAAGGGCGGCGAAAGAGGGCAAGCAGCCGTTAGCGACGATCCTCGGCCACACGGCCATCGCCGTTGAAGCGAAAGACTTCCCGCAAACACCGGGTCTTGTCATCAACGAGCTACTGAAGAAAACAGGAAAATCACTGGAAGAAATCGACCTGTTTGAAATCAACGAAGCATTCGCAGCGGTTGCATTGACAAGCGGGAAAATCGCAGGATTGGACCCTGAAAAAGTCAACGTAAATGGTGGAGCGGTTGCCCTTGGTCATCCGATTGGAGCAAGTGGGGCACGTATCATCCTGACACTGGCATACGAACTGAAACGCCGCGGCGGCGGGGTAGGAATTGCCTCGATTTGCAGCGGAGGCGGTCAAGGGGATGCGATTATGATTGAGGTGGCGAAGCAGTAGGGTGACAGATGGACAGATGTCGGTGATTGTACCTCAGAACACCCGTGAGTATTTTCAGAAGCTGATCAACAAAAGGCCCATCTTTAAAACAAACCAACTAGAATACTAGTTTCATATAACAAAGGGGAGAACAAAATGAACATCAAAAACGTAATGGTCATCGGCGCAGGACAAATGGGCTCAGGAATCGCCCAAGTATGCGCACAGGCCGGATTCCATGTATACCTGAACGATTTAAAAGAAGAATTTGTCCAAAAGGGAATGGGCGTCATCACGAAGAATCTGACCCGCTCCGTTGAAAAAGGGAGAATGTCGGAAGAAGATAAAGCCGCTGCCATCAACCGACTGAAAGTCTCAACGGATATCTACGATGCAAAGGAAGTGGATCTTGTCATCGAAGCGGCAGTTGAAAATATGGACATCAAGACGAAGATCTTCGCTCAGTTGGATGATATCACACCGGAGCATACCATCCTTGCTTCCAACACTTCATCCCTTCCGATCACGGAAATCGCTGCAGCAACAAAGCGTCCGAAACAAGTGATCGGGATGCATTTCATGAATCCCGTCCCAGTGATGAAGCTTGTTGAAATCATTCGTGGACTTGCGACGACGGACGAAGTGTATCAGGCGATTGAAGACATGACGAAATCCCTTAAGAAAGTACCGGTGGAAGTGGAAGATTTCCCCGGATTCGTTTCGAACCGGATTTTAATGCCAATGATCAACGAAGCGATCTACACCCTTTATGAAGGAGTGGCGAGTAAAGAAGCAATCGACGAAGTGATGAAGCTTGGAATGAATCACCCGATGGGACCTCTTACGTTAGCTGACTTCATTGGCCTGGACACATGCCTTTACATCATGGAAACCCTGCACGAAGGATTCGGAGATGATAAATATCGTCCGTGCCCGCTGCTTAGGAAATATGTGAAAGCCGGCTGGCTCGGTAAGAAAACAGGACGCGGCTTCTATTCGTACGAATAACGAACATCAGGGGGAAACAGTCATGGAGTTACGATTCACGGAAGAACAGCAGATGATGAGGAAGATGGTCCGGGATTTTGCCGAAACCGAAATCCAGCCGTTTATCGAGAAAATGGAAGAGGGAGAATTCCCGAGAGAAATCCTGAATAAGATGGCTGAGCTTGGTTTAATGGGAATCACGATTCCCGAGAAATACGGCGGTTCTGAGATGGACTTCACGTCTTATATCATTGCGATCCACGAGCTTTCAAAAGTAAGCGCCACCATCGGGGTCATCTTGTCCGTTCATACGTCTGTAGGGACCAATCCGATCCTTTATTTCGGAAATGAAGAGCAGAAGCAAAAATATCTTCCGAAGCTTGCTTCAGGAGAGTACCTGGGTGCCTTCTGCCTGACGGAACCGAGTGCGGGATCCGATGCGAAGAGCCTCAAATCCCGAGCTGAGAAGCGTGGCGATCACTATGTGGTGAACGGATCGAAAGTCTTCATCACGAATGGTGGAGAAGCGGATACGTATATTGTCTTTGCCACAACAGACTCAACCAAAGGTAGCCGGGGTGTATCGGCGTTCATAGTAGAAAAGGACACACCTGGTCTTGTGATCGGGAAAGATGAACATAAAATGGGTCTTCACGGATCCAGGACCGTCCAGCTGACGTTTGAAGATATGAAAGTACCGGCTGCAAACCTTCTCGGTGAAGAAGGGGAAGGCTTCAAAATCGCCATGGCGAATCTTGATGTCGGCCGGATCGGCATTGCTGCACAGGCCCTTGGCATCGCCGAAGCCGCCTTTGACTATTCAACGGCTTATGCAAAAGAGCGGGTACAATTCGGCAAGCCCATCGCCGCTCAGCAGGGAATCGGCTTTAAGCTTGCCGATATGGCGACGGCCGTTGAAGGCTCGAAGCTACTCGTATACCGGGCTGCTAATCTTCGTACCAACAACATTTCCTGCGGGAAAGAGGCGAGTATGGCTAAGCTGTTTGCTTCAAAGACAGCCGTTGAAGTGTCGACGGAAGCGATTCAAGTGTATGGCGGATACGGCTACACGAAGGAATATCCGGTGGAGCGCCTGTTCCGAGATGCGAAGGTGACGGAGATTTACGAGGGTACGAGTGAGATTCAACGAATGGTGATCGGGAAGAATTTGTTGGTTTAATTGGAGTTGGTTTTTGCTTTTTGAGGGGTGTTACGGGCATAAGTCCTTAGCGTGTAAGGCAACCGATAGATTTTGCAGTATCTCGCGGCGTAAAGAGGTTTGTGGCATCGCTTGTTTCTTGAGGGTGCCAGTCCCGGTATGTAGATGATAAGAGGAGGAACTTGAGATGAATTTTAAATTATCCGAAGAGCATGAAATGATACGTAAGATGGTGCGTGATTTTGCACGTAACGAGGTGGCTCCGACTGCTGCTGAGCGTGATGAGGAAGAGCGTTTTGATATGGACTTATTCAAAAAAATGGCGGAGCTTGGATTGACGGGGATTCCTTGGCCTGAAGAGTATGGCGGGATCGGCAGTGACTATTTGGCGTACTGTATCGCTGTTGAAGAGCTTTCAAGAGTATGTGCGTCTACAGGTGTTACACTTTCTGCCCATACATCCTTGGCTGGATGGCCGGTATACAAATTCGGTACAGAAGAACAGAAGCAGAAGTATCTCCGTCCGATGGCACAGGGTGAGAAGATCGGTGGTTATGGTCTGACTGAGCCGGGTTCAGGATCTGATGCAGGCGGCATGAAGACGACGGCCCGTTTAGAAGGAGATCACTACGTATTGAACGGTTCTAAAATTTTCATCACGAACGGTGGAATCGCCGATACGTATATTGTGTTTGCTTTAACGGATCCTTCACAGCGTCAGCGTGGAACGAGTGCGTTCATCGTGGAGGCAGACTTTGAAGGGTTCTCTGTAGGGAAGAAAGAGAAGAAGCTCGGAATCCGTTCATCGCCAACGACTGAAATCGTATTTGAAGACTGTAAGGTACCAAAAGAGAACATGCTTGGCAGTGAAGGAGACGGATTCAAGATTGCCATGATGACTCTTGATGGCGGCCGTAACGGTATTGCCGCTCAAGCTGTCGGGATTGCACAAGGAGCACTTGATGCGTCTGTCGAGTATGCAAAAGAGCGAGAGCAGTTCGGTAAACCGATTGCTGCGAATCAGGGGATATCATTCAAGATTGCCGATATGGCGACATCCATTGAAGCTTCCCGTCTATTAACCTATCAAGCTGCTTGGCTTGAGTCTGAAGGACTTCCATACGGTAAAGAATCGGCGATGTCGAAGCTGATGGCCGGGGATACAGCGATGAAAGTAACAACAGAAGCGGTACAGATCTTCGGTGGATATGGTTATACGAAAGATTATCCTGTGGAGCGTTATATGCGTGATGCGAAGATCACACAGATTTATGAGGGAACGCAGGAAATTCAGAGATTGGTTATTTCACGGATGGTGACGAAGTAAGAGTTGCCGGGATTTTTCAGCAGGGGATTACCCGGTTCGTCCTGACGCGTGTCAGGCACCAGAGGGGGCCGTCGGATGTTTCGTAGCGTAAAGAGGTTACTGACGTCGATTGCTGCTTTAGGGTGCCAGACCCGGTTGATATAGAGATAGAGTTCTGATTGCTTTGTTGGGGGATGAGGCAATCGGCGGGGGTCAATGGGAGAAATGGATAATAAAGGCGGTCGGTAGTTTTGAATAAGAAGAGGGAAGTTCATGCTTCGGTTAAGGATGAGCGTTTGGTGGAAAAGCGGCGTGATCAGATGATTCGCGGGGCCGTCTCTCTGTTTAAACAAAAGGGGTTTCATCGCACCACGACCAGAGAGATCGCAAAGGCCGCCGGATTCAGTATCGGAACGCTGTATGAATATATACGAACAAAGGAAGATGTATTGTATTTAGTGTGTGACAGCATTTATGAGCAGGTTCGATTGGAGCTTGAGGAGCTGGACGTGGGCAAAGGGACGATTGAGAGCCTGAGGCTCGGCATCGCCCATTATTTCAAGGTGATGGACCGGATGCAGGATGAGGTGCTTGTCATGTATCAGGAAGCGAAGTCCCTGTCAAAGGATGCTTTACCCTATGTCCTTCGCAAGGAACTTGAAATGGTCGGGATGGTGGAAGACCTGATCAAGGGCTGCGTGGATAGCGGAAAGCTTGAGCTTGATGAAAATCAGTGCCATATGCTGGCTCAGAATGTATTCGTCCAGGGACAGATGTGGGGATTCCGTCGCTGGGCCATGCAGAAACGATTCACACTCGAGGAATATATCGATCTTCAAATCGAGCTGCTTTTTGCAGGAATCATCGGATTTGAAAAACAAGGGAGAACAGGGGGAGTAATATGAGCACGGTTGAGATTTATAAACCAAAGCACCATGTACGTTTTGTCACGGCATCGAGCCTGTTTGACGGACATGATGCGTCGATCAACATAATGCGTCGGATTATCCAGGCAAGTGGAGCGGAAGTGATCCACTTGGGACATAACCGTTCTGTAGAAGAAGTCGTCAATGCTGCTATTCAAGAAGATGTTCAGGGGATTGCGATTTCATCCTACCAGGGTGGACACGTGGAATACTTTAAATATATGTACGACCTGTTAAACGAAAGAGGGGCATCCCACATCCGCATTTATGGCGGAGGCGGCGGGGTCATCATCCCTCGTGAAATCAAGGAACTCCATGAATACGGAATTGCCCGCATTTTCTCACCGGAAGACGGGCGTACGCAAGGTCTTCAAGGGATGATCAATAAAATGATCGAGGAGTGTGACTTCCCGACCATCAAAGGAAGCGTCAATCAAGAGGTTGAAAAGCTTTCGAATGGGAATGTGAATACGGTGTCGAAGCTGATCTCACTTGCCGAGTATCAAGTCGGGGCAAATGAAGAAGTGGCGGCGACAGCCCAGACCGTATTCTCTGAAATCAAGAGCTTGGCGAAAAAAGCGCCTGTCCTGGGGATTACCGGAACGGGTGGAGCAGGGAAGAGTTCCCTGACCGATGAGCTGATCCGTCGTTTTATCAATGAACTTCCAGAAAAGAAAATCGCGATTTTATCCATCGATCCTACGAAACAAAAAACGGGAGGAGCGCTTCTTGGGGACCGAATCCGCATGAATGCGATCTTCAATCCCCGTGTGTATATGAGAAGTCTTGCCACACGTGGATCGAAGACGGAACTTTCACTGGCCATCAAGGATGCAATCAACGTGGTAAAAGCGGCTGGATATGATCTGATCGTCGTGGAAACGAGCGGGATCGGGCAGGGGGATGCGGAAATCGCTGAGATCTGTGATATGTCCATGTACGTCATGACCAGTGAGTTCGGCGCACCGTCCCAGCTTGAGAAAATCGATATGATCGATTATGCCGACCTGATCGTCATCAATAAATTCGAGCGCAAAGGCTCGGAGGATGCAAGACGCCAGGTGCAAAAGCAGTACCAGCGCAGTCATATGCTGTTTGATAAAGACCTGGATGAGATGCCTGTGTACGGAACGATCGCCAGTCAGTTCAACGATCCGGGTACGAATGCCCTGTTTGCGGCGATTATCGAAACGGTGAATAAAAAGATGGAGCTCGAGTGGAAAACAAGTTTCTCCAAGGACGTCGATGTTGAAAAGCAGAACGTCATCATTCCTAACAACCGCCGTTACTACCTTCGTGAGATTGCCGATACCGTCCGCAATTATCATAAAAAAGCCGAAGAACAGGTAAGCCTTGCCCGCCGATTATTCCAACTAGAAGGAGCCATCGAAGCGGTCAACGAGAAAGAGACAGATGACAGGGTCATCACCTCCCTTCAAACGCTGAAAGAAGAAGTCGAAAATAAACTGACAGCTGAGTCGAAACAGATTTTACAAAAATGGGATTCTCTAAAAGAAACCTACAGCAAGGATCAATTCGTCACGAAGATCCGTGATAAAGAGATTGTCACGGAATTAAAGACAAAGAGCTTATCCGGACTCGATATCCCGAAAGTGTCCCTTCCGAAATACAAAGACTACGGTCAGATTCTGGATTGGGTATACAAAGAGAATGTGCCGGGCTCATTCCCGTACACAGCAGGGGTGTTTCCGTTTAAACGAAAAGGGGAAGATCCTAAGCGTCAGTTTGCCGGTGAGGGAACGCCTGAACGGACGAACCGCCGTTTCCACTATCTATCCAAAGATGATGATGCGAAACGCCTGAGTACGGCCTTTGACTCAGTAACATTATACGGTGAAGATCCGGATCACCGTCCGGACATTTACGGAAAAGTCGGAGAGAGCGGCGTGAGCATCTGTACGCTTGAGGATATGAAGAAGCTGTATGCCGGCTTCGATCTGTGTGCGCCGTCTACGTCGGTTTCCATGACCATCAACGGTCCGGCACCGATCATCCTTGCCATGTATATGAACACGGCCATCGATCAGCAGATCCGCATGAAGGAAGAAGAGCTTGGCCGCGTCCTTACAGTCGAAGAATATGTGGAAGTGAAGGAACAGACGCTTCAAGTCGTCCGCGGAACGGTTCAGGCAGATATATTAAAAGAAGATCAGGGACAAAACACGTGCATCTTCTCAACGGAATTTGCCCTGCGCATGATGGGAGACATCCAGCAGTACTTCATCGATCACAGAGTACGAAACTATTACTCTGTATCGATTTCAGGCTACCATATCGCCGAAGCGGGAGCGAACCCGATTTCCCAGCTTGCCTTTACGCTGGCGAACGGATTCACATATGTGGAATACTATTTAAGCCGCGGGATGGATATCAACGCCTTTGCACCAAACTTATCATTCTTCTTCTCGAACGGTCTTGATCCCGAATATACGGTGATCGGACGTGTGGCACGACGAATTTGGTCAACGGTTATGAGAGATAAATACGGTGCCAACGAACGCAGTCAGAAGCTGAAGTACCATATTCAAACTTCCGGTCGTTCACTCCATGCACAGGAGATTGATTTCAACGACATCCGTACAACGCTTCAAGCATTGATGGCCCTGCAGGATAACTGTAACTCCCTGCATACAAACGCTTATGATGAAGCCATCACGACACCGACAGAGGAATCCGTCCGCCGTGCCATGGCGATCCAGATGATCATCACAAAAGAACACGGATTATCCAAAAATGAAAATCCGCTTCAAGGTTCATTCATTGCAGAAGAGCTGACAGATCTTGTGGAGGAAATGGTCCTCACAGAATTCGATCGCTTAAACGACCGCGGAGGCGTACTCGGATCCATGGAAACCCAGTATCAACGCGGGAAGATCCAAGAAGAATCCATGTACTACGAAATGAAAAAACATTCCGGCGAACTTCCGATCGTCGGAGTGAACACGTACCTGAATCCAAATCCACCTTCAGAAGAAGACATGGACAGCATGGAACTGGCACGTGCAACCAAAGAAGAAAAAGAAACACAAATTCATAATCTCCGAGACTTCCAATCTCAGCACAAAGATAAAACCGAAGAAGCCTTGACCCGCTTAAAGCAGGCAGCCGTCGGCGGAGGAAACATCTTCGAAGAACTCATGGAAACCGTAAAAGTCGCAAGCCTAGGACAAATTACACGCGCCCTCTACGAAGTAGGCGGACAATATCGACGAAATATGTAACAAAATGATTGAGATTGAGACTACTGTGGGGGTGCAGTGGTCTCTTTTTTCACAGTGAACATTCTATAAAGGGACGATCAGGCATAGTCTAAACGATGGGGCAAATTCTCTTTTACTAGTAGCTAATTGTTGATTAATATACTAAGTTGATTGGAGCGGAAGGTGCTCAACTCACGCCCCGCGGAAAGCGAGCATCCTGGAGCGGAAATCAACAGCGCCTATCTAAAGAATAAATTCACCTGACAAGTTTAAAAACCCGCCAAACCGTCTATCCTTTAAACGGACTCAACCAATTTTTAACATGAACTTAATAGTTATAGGGTAAGATTTCCTATATAATAAAATTGTCAGAATAGTGAACGGGAAAGACGATACATACGTTTGGAAGTGAGACTGTGAAGGCCATTTTACGGTACATATTATTGATCCTCACCCTGTACGCCACCATCTTTTTATACCAGATTCAACTGGGGGCCATCCCTTTTTTCCTGCTGTCTTTCTATTTATTCTACGAAGCGTTCCGGACGATCAGGGGCGGTCGGAGAGAAGAAAAATGGGGGAATGGCAGACCTTCTTGAAACCAGGTGTGAAAAAAATGTGGGAAAAACCAGATATGTATAGCATAAAGTGTTTTATATTGTTTATAATGATGAATATGGTTAAAATTGATAATGGAGAATTTTTGCCCTTTTTTACTCTACTTAGTAGAGTGTGAAATAGAGAAAGGAAGTGCGTAAAGTGAGTCTTAAGCAGTTATCCAAAGAAGAATTGCGTCAAACATCATTCATTGAAATGGCACATGAAATTTTAGTAGAGAAAAAGCAAGCGATGGCATTTGAAGAGATCGTGAAGGAAATCAAAGGTTTGCTTGAAATCTCTGATAAAGAGGTAAAGAGCCGTTTACTTCAATTCTACACCGACTTGAATATTGACGGACGATACCTTGCCATGGGTGATAACCGTTGGGGATTAAGAGAATGGTATCCGGTCGATCAAATCGAAGAAGAAACCGTTCCTACGATGAAATCCAGCAAAAAGAAAAAAGCGAAGAAGAAAGACGAAGATCTGGATCTGGATGATTTCGATGATCTGGACGATGAAGATCTCGATTACGATGATCTTGATGATACAGATGATGACGATGATCTGACAGAGGACGATGACGATATCGATGTAGACGATGCAGACGAAGATCTGGACATCGATGAAGATGAAGAAGAACTTGAAATCGATGAATTCGACGAGGTTGATGACGAAGAAGAAGAAGACGAGGAAGATGAAGTGGAAGAAGAGGAAAAGAAGTAATCCCGCCTAATCCTCAATCCCCAGCCGGGTTCATTGCCTGCTGGGGGCTTTTTTTCGCCGTGGAAATGATTGAAAATTCGGTCCTCATTCTATGCTTGACTTCTCCTCTCCAGGAAGGTAGTATTTTATTTGGGCTCCCTAAAAAGGGACAGATAACGTATATCACGCTCCCCTTACATGATTGTAAGAGGGGCGTTTTTTGTTTTTATAAGAAGAACAAGCTTTTATGTGCGGGCGAATCTATCTTTTAAAGACCCCTTACATTTTTACGCATTTTGATAATAAGAGGCTGTCTTTTAGCTGGTTTATGCAGATGGATTTATTTTAGGAGAATGGGCTTGTCCTTCTTTGAACAAGATAAATTCATGACATAACTACATAAGGGACACCCTCTACTTTTTTTGAAACAAACTTTTATTTTGAAGGGGGACATATACATGACTAAGTATATTTTCGTAACAGGCGGCGTAGTGTCGTCACTAGGGAAAGGGATCACAGCAGCGTCCCTTGGAAGACTATTGAAAAATCGTGGAGTGAGCGTCACGATCCAGAAGTTCGATCCATACATCAACGTGGATCCGGGGACCATGAGCCCTTATCAGCACGGTGAAGTATTCGTAACCGATGACGGTGCGGAAACGGATCTTGACTTAGGTCACTATGAGCGTTTCGTTGACATCAATCTGACGAAATACAGCTCTGTCACAACAGGTAAAATCTACTCAACTGTACTGAAAAAAGAGCGCCGCGGCGATTATCTTGGTGGAACCGTACAGGTCATCCCGCACATCACGAACGAAATCAAAGAACGCGTATACCGTGCAGGCCGCGAAACGAATTCCGATGTCGTCATCACGGAAATCGGTGGAACGGTAGGGGATATCGAATCTCTTCCATTCCTTGAAGCGATCCGCCAAATCAAGAGTGATGTGGGCCGTGACAATGTGATGTATATCCACTGTACCCTCATTCCTTACATCAAGGCAGCGGGTGAAATGAAGACAAAACCAACACAGCACAGCGTAAAAGAGCTTCGCAGCCTTGGGATCCAGCCAAATGTCATCGTCGTCCGTACCGAAATGCCGATGACCCAGGACATGAAAGATAAAATTGCGTTGTTCTGTGATATCGATAAAAATGCGGTCATCGAAGCGATGGATGCAGATACTCTTTACTCTGTACCACTTGCCCTCCAGGACCAAAAGCTGGATGAAATCACATGCCAGCACTTGAAACTGGATTGCCATGAAGCAGACATGACTGAGTGGAACGAACTGGTTGACCGAGTGAAGAATCTTTCCCGCAAAACAACGATTGCCCTTGTAGGAAAATATGTTGAATTGCAGGATGCCTATATTTCTGTCGTGGAAGCCCTTCGTCATGCAGGGTACCAGTTCGACAGCGATATTGAAGTGAGATGGTTGAACTCTGAGCTTGTCGACAACGGAAACGTAGCAGAAAAATTGGCAGACGTAGATGGAATCCTGGTACCGGGTGGATTCGGTGACCGCGGTGTGGAAGGAAAGATTTCCGCCACTCAATATGCCCGTGAAAACAAGATTCCTTTCCTTGGAATCTGCCTTGGAATGCAGCTTGCATCCGTAGAATATGCGCGCAATGTCCTTGGACTTGAAGGAGCACACTCTGCTGAGCTGAATCCTGAAACGCCATATCCTGTCATCGATCTTTTACCGGAACAAAAAGACATCGAAGACCTTGGTGGAACACTTCGTCTGGGACTATATCCTTGTAAGCTGACAAAAGGTTCAAAAGCCTACACGGCCTACGATGGGGAAGTGGTATACGAGCGTCACCGCCACCGCTTCGAATTCAATAATCACTACCGTGAGCAAATGGAAAAAGCCGGCTTCATCTTCTCAGGTACAAGCCCTGATGGCCGCCTCGTGGAAATCATCGAGCTGAGCGACCACCCATGGTTCGTCGCATCTCAATTCCACCCAGAGTTCACATCACGCCCGACACGCCCGCAGCCTCTATTCAGAGACTTCGTGGAAGCGTCACTGGCGTATGGTGGGAAATAAGATATCGTTGGAAGAGCTCTCCCTGTGTGGGAGGGCTTTTTTGTGTGAGGTGGAGAGATCTGGAGGGGGATGGAGAGCGTGGATTGGGTTTGGCGACCCAATTGATCTTTCTGTCTTCTATAAAACATTTGGAGAGTTTCTTATATAAGTACTTTAGATGACCGATCAAAAGAGAATAAGCGGAGATATTCCGGTTACATTCAATATATATCTTGTTCTGGGGGTGAATAAGCGGAGATATTCCGACTACGTACAGAAAAATCCACCATTCTTGTATTTATTGAGAAGATAGGCGGAATCCTTCCGTCTATTTCAGCTTTTTTTACTATTCATTCCGAATTAAGCGGAATTTTTCCGATTAGTTCTCAGCTCCTTTTGCTTAATCTCATCTCCCAACCGATAAATGAGGGCCAATCTTTATAAAAGGGCAATGGCATGTCATAAAAACTTTGAAAAATATATAAGTTGTTTACCCACTCATACGTCACCCGAAAAAAACCCCTCCTCAACCGAGAAAGGGCTCAAATCATCTACTCCTCAAACTCCTCCAGCATTTCACGAATCACAAACCCCACTGCAAAATAGAGGTAAAGAGCCGCCATGCTCGAAGGGAAGCTCACGCGTTCGCCAATTTCATCTCCCGGAAGCATCCCTTTAATCAGCTTGGTATCCAGGTGAATGTCCGCAAGATCCAATACGTTCTCTTCTCCTTCAACGACACCCGACACAGCTACGAATGGAACCCCTTCAGCAGAAAGCTTCTTACCCAGTGCCAAAGCTTCCGCATCTGTTGAATAGCGCGAAACGATCAGTACACGATCAGCTTCAGTCAGATCAACGGAAGCATCATATCGTTTAGCAGAAGGAAGAGGCTCGGCGCCATACAAAGCTTCTGCCGTTACAGCTTCCATTTCCCCGAATGCTTGAATATAAATATTTCCCTGTCCGATGGCAGCTTGTGCCAGCAGGCGTGCCCCGTCTTCAATCTCAAACTCCTGCTTATCGTAAATACGTTTAAACAGCCCCGTTAACTGTG
The DNA here is from genome assembly GCF_017303375.1 of Bacillus sp. NTK074B. Lineage (GTDB taxonomy): Bacteria > Bacillota > Bacilli > Bacillales > Bacillaceae_B > Rossellomorea. The sequence goes on from NZ_JAFKOH010000019.1 coordinate 20,822, forward strand.
TGGTGAACATTTTAATCATACAATTTGGTCTCCTTCTATATTCATCTTCGACATTTCTCATCATAACGCTTATTATAAAGGGGAAAAAGGTCTCAAGCAAAATCTTGAGATTAAGAAGGGTTTTTACAATAAAAAGAGAATAAGTAATAAATATACAATCATTTACTGAAGGAATACATAACGATCATAATGTGAAGGGGACTGGGACGTATGAATGAGAAGATTCTAATTGTAGACGATCAATTTGGTATACGGATACTATTGAATGAAGTATTGCAAAAGGAAGGGTACCAAACATTTCAGGCAGCGAACGGCATCCAGGCTCTTGAAATCGTAGATAATCACTCCCCTGATTTGGTTTTACTTGATATGAAAATTCCTGGAATGGATGGAATTGAAATCCTGAAGCGAATGAAGCAGAAAGATGCAGATATCCGTGTCATCATCATGACAGCATACGGAGAGCTTGATATGATTCAGGAGGCAAAAGACTTGGGAGCGCTTACCCATTTTGCGAAGCCTTTCGATATTGACGATATTAGAAAAGCCGTCAAGCAATATATTCCAGCGTGATTACGTTGTGTGAATAGTGAAAATAGTAGTACTTTTAACATTTCGCCTCTGCAGTTGGTAAAATCAATTTTGTTTTGGTATGATACAAGTGAAATTGTAAACAATGTCACAAGGTGCTATAAAATAGCACCGCCATTTCTAAAATAATGGTTTACTGACTGAATAAAAGGAGGATATAACCATGCCTTTAGTTTCAATGAAAGACATGCTTATTCAAGCAAAAGAAAAAAGCTATGCAGTAGGTCAATTCAATCTGAATAACCTTGAGTTCACTCAAGCGATCCTGCAAGCGGCAGAAGAAGAAAAATCACCTGTCATCCTTGGTGTATCTGAAGGTGCGGCACGTTACATGAGCGGCTTCAAAACAGTTGTGAAAATGGTTGAAGGTCTTATGGAAGACTTAAACATCACAGTACCTGTTGCGATCCACCTTGACCACGGTTCAAGCTATGACAAATGTAAAGAAGCCATCGATGCAGGTTTCACATCTGTTATGATCGATGCTTCTCACGGTCCTTTCGAAGAGAACATCGAAACTACTTCTAAAGTGGTTGAGTATGCTCACTCTAAAGGTGTTTCTGTTGAAGCTGAACTTGGAACAGTCGGTGGACAGGAAGATGACGTAGTGGCAGACGGCGTTATTTATGCAGATCCTAAAGAGTGTCAGGAAATGGTCGAGCGTACTGGCATCGACACACTTGCACCTGCACTTGGTTCCGTTCACGGTCCTTACAAAGGTGAACCAAACCTTGGATTCAAAGAAATGGAAGAAATCGGAGCAGCTACTGGAGTACCTCTAGTACTTCACGGCGGAACTGGAATCCCTACAAAAGATATCCAAAAAGCGATTTCTTACGGAACAGCTAAAATCAACGTAAACACTGAAAACCAAATTGCTTCTGCTAAAGCGGTACGTGAAGTACTTGCAGCAGACTCAGAAGTATATGATCCACGTAAATACATGGGGCCGGCTCGTGAAGCGATCAAAGCGACAGTTGCTGGTAAAATGCGCGAATTCGGTTCTTCTAACCAAGCGTAACAAAGGTAATGTTTGGAAAAGGGGCCTGATTCAGATTAGACCCTTTCCAATCGTGGTAGAAATAGAATGATGTAGTTGGATGGGACTGGCACCAGGAGAGGGTTGATACCTTTTTGGGTCAGTCCCTTCCGTTCATTAAAGATGATTGAAAATTTTGTCGAAAAGGGGTATTTGGATTATGAAATTTTTCATCGATACAGCAAACATGAGTGAAATCAAAGAAGCATTTGAATGGGGTATTCTATCAGGAGTGACAACGAATCCGTCCCTTGTCGCGAAAGAGAAGGACGTAACATTTGAAGATCGATTAAAAGAAATCACCGAACTTGTCCCTGGTTCTGTAAGCGCTGAAGTCATCGCGACAGATGCTGAAGGCATGATCAAAGAAGGCAGGGAACTCGCGAAAATCGCGCCAAATATCACTGTGAAGCTTCCAATGACACCGGACGGCCTGAAGGCGACATCTACTTTTGCTAAAGAAGGCATCAAGACGAATGTCACGCTGATTTTCAGTGCGAATCAGGCGCTGTTGGCGGCTCGTGCTGGAGCGACGTATGTTTCGCCTTTTTTAGGAAGATTAGATGATATTGGGCATGATGGTCTTGAGCTCGTATCCAAGATTGCTGAAATCTTCGCGATTCACGGCCTGGAAACAGAAATCATCGCGGCTTCGACCCGTCACCCGCAGCATATTACAGAAGCGGCACTAAGAGGGGCCCACATTGCAACCGTTCCTCTTAAAGTACTGAAGCAATTATTCCAGCATCCCCTCACGGATAAAGGAATCGACGCGTTCCTGAGTGATTGGAACAACCGCTGATCTTAGGACAATCGGTCTAAAAGAAAAAAATTCGATTATCCTATACATGTTTTGGCGAATTATGTATACACTAGTAGACAATACTTCTTAGAACGTCTTCAACTGGAAAAATAATCCTTTTTGTTCTTGGCGTTGTCAGGAACAGTGGAAGGGAGTTTAATATGGAAAAGCTAAAAATTGCAGGAGGTTATCCCCTTGAAGGAACCATTAAAGTCAGTGGTGCCAAAAATAGTGCGGTAGCCTTGATCCCGGCAACCATTCTTGCTGATTCTCCAGTCACAATCGAAGGGTTGCCAGACATCTCAGATGTAAGAACGCTGAAAGATCTTTTAGAAGAGATCGGCGGTTCAGTCACATTGGAAGATGGGGATATGAGTGTAGATCCAAGTCAAATGGTGTCCATGCCTTTACCCAGCGGGAAGGTGAAAAAGCTTCGTGCTTCCTATTATTTAATGGGTGCGATGCTCGGACGTTTCAAAAAAGCGGTCATCGGTCTGCCGGGTGGATGTCACCTCGGTCCACGTCCGATCGATCAGCATATCAAAGGCTTCGAGGCCCTGGGAGCAGAAGTCACCAATGAACAAGGTGCCATCTATCTGCGTGCCGACGAACTAAAGGGTGCACGCATCTATCTGGACGTCGTCAGCGTAGGAGCAACGATCAATATCATGCTCGCAGCTGTCCGTGCAAAAGGCAGGACGATCATCGAGAATGCGGCCAAAGAACCTGAAATCATCGATGTCGCCACATTACTGAGTAATATGGGTGCAAAAATCAAAGGGGCAGGTACTGATGTGATCCGGATTGATGGGGTGGACGAGCTACACGGCTGCCGTCATACGATCATTCCTGACCGTATCGAAGCAGGGACCTTCATGATCCTTGCCGCCGCAGTCGGAAAAGGGGTACTCGTCGACAACGTCATCCCATTACATATGGAATCGGTCATTGCCAAACTCCGTGAAATGGGCGTGCCGGTGGAAACGAACGACGACCAGATCTTCATCGGCCGGGCGGACAAGCTTAAATCCGTCGACGTGAAAACACTGGTGTATCCAGGATTCCCGACAGATCTACAACAACCGTTCACGACATTACTTAACCGGGCAGAAGGCTCTGCCGTCGTAACGGACACCATCTACTCAGCCCGCTTCAAGCATATTGACGAGCTGAGAAGAATGAACGCCACGATCAAAGTAGAAGGCCGCTCAGCCATCGTCAACGGCCCTGTCCAACTGCAAGGCGCCAAGGTGAAGGCAAGCGATCTCCGCGCCGGAGCCGCACTCGTCATCGCCGGCCTCATGGCAGAAGGCATCACAGAAGTAACCGGCCTTGAACACATAGACCGAGGCTACAGCGACCTCGTCGCCAAACTCGAAGGCCTGGGCGCCACCATCTGGCGTGAAAAAATGTCTGTCGAGGAAATGGAACAGATGAAGTCGTAGTTTCAGGAAACCTATTAAGAGATTTAAGTACACTTAATTATAATAGACATTAAATACACCAAGTTGATTGAAGCGGAAGGTGCTCGACTCCTGCGGGAAATGTGGGAGAGGTGAGACCCCACAGGGCGCAGCCCGGGGAGGCTCGCCGCCCACCCCGCGGAAAGCGAGCACCTGGAGCGGAAATCAACAGCTGCTCTCTAGTAGAGAACAGCTTTAGGCAACTATAGCCTCTATTACCATAATTTTTAACGCGTTTTCACCATTGTGTCCTACTTTTTTCGAAAAAAAGTCTCTCTAAACCTCTCAATGTGTTACAATAAATCTGTCAATATGTTATACAATTTAGGATTATTGTAAAACAAAAGGGAACACGGGAGGCTATATACATGGAAAGAAGTTTATCAATGGAGCTTGTACGAGTAACAGAGGGGGCTGCCCTGGCATCTGCCCGCTGGATGGGTCGCGGGAAGAAGGATGAGGCGGATGATGCTGCTACTTCTGCCATGCGCGATGTATTCGATACCGTACCGATGAAGGGGACGGTTGTCATCGGCGAAGGGGAAATGGACGAAGCTCCAATGCTTTATATTGGTGAAAAACTAGGGACAGGCTATGGTCCGCGTGTCGATGTAGCCGTCGATCCGCTGGAAGGAACGAACATCGTTGCTTCCGGAGGCTGGAATGCACTGGCGGTCCTCGCCGTGGCGGACCACGGGAACCTACTGAATGCACCGGATATGTATATGGATAAAATCGCAGTTGGACCGGAAGCGGTCGGGGAAATCGATATCAACGCTTCTGTCATCGATAATCTGAAAGCCGTTGCGAAAGCGAAGAACAAGGATATTGAAGATGTTGTAGCGACAGTCTTGAATCGTCCCCGTCATGAGCACATCATCCAACAGCTGAGAGAAGCCGGAGCACGCATCAAGCTGATCAATGATGGTGACGTGGCAGGCGCTATGAACACTGCATTCGATCACACCGGTGTTGATATCCTATTCGGATCAGGCGGTGCTCCTGAGGGAGTCCTTGCTGCCGTTGCCTTGAAATGCCTTGGAGGAGAAATTCAAGGAAAGCTTCTTCCGCAAAACGATGCGGAACTTCAGCGCTGTATCAGCATGGGGCTTGATGTGGACAAGATCCTTCGCATGGAAGACCTTGTCTGTGGAGACGATGCCATCTTTGCAGCAACAGGTGTAACAGACGGGGAACTGTTAAGAGGTGTCCAGCTCAAAGGGACATACGGCCTGACTCATTCAGTCGTTATGCGTGCGAAATCGGGTACCGTCCGATTCATCGACGGACGCCACAGCCTTCAGAAAAAGCCGAACCTGGTCATGAGATAATAGAGAAAAACAAACAGAGAGAGAAACCAACTCTTCTAAATGTAAGAGAAACGGATGGGCCCAAACGACTGCCCATCCCGACTCTTATCACTCACTTTTATTCTTCATAGGTGAAAAAATGCTGCCTATCTACCAAATCTACCTTCCTTTTTCTACCCGGTTATTGATTCTTGCTGAAAAGTATGGTTACAATAGATAAGGTTTTTATCTTCAGTATTTTTTCTTTATCGTTATGCTTCAACATATTTCTTCATTTTTAGAAAAATCTACCCTTTTTGACTCTTTTCTAAAAGAAAGACATTTTTAGTGAAAGAGAATATAATCCAAGTTGATTGGAGCGGAAGGTGCTCGACTCCTGCGGGGAAGGACGAAAAGCGGAGGCGGCTTGGTCAGGCCCGACAAGCATAAGGCGAATCAAACGGAAAGGCGCTCTTTGCCTTTTTGGTTGATTTGACTTATGACCTCGAGGGGCTAGCCGCCGTAGCTGGATCTTGAGACCCCGCAGGGCAACGCCCGAGGAGGCTCAACTCACGCCCCGCGGAAAGCGAGCACCTGGAGCGGAAATCAACAGCTACTCTCTAATGAAAATAACCTAAATTATTTTCTTCAGGTAGGACAAATTAATAAAGCGTGGTGTCATAATGGAAGAACTAACAATCTCCAGCTTAGAAAATATGAAGCTGAAAGAGCTTTACGAGCTGGCCAAACAATACAAAGTTTCTTATTATAGTAAATTAACAAAAAAAGAATTGATTTTCGCAATTCTTAAAGTACGTGCAGAACAAGAAGGCTTCTTCTTCATGGAAGGTGTCCTTGAGATCATCCAATCAGAGGGATTTGGTTTCTTACGTCCAATCAACTATTCTCCAAGTTCTGAGGATATTTATATTTCTGCTTCACAGATCCGCCGCTTTGATCTTCGAAACGGTGACAAAGTGTCCGGTAAAGTACGCCCACCGAAAGAAAACGAACGGTACTTCGGACTGCTTCATGTTGAAATGGTGAACGGGGAAGAACCTGATTCTGCAAAAGAACGTGTGCATTTCCCAGGATTGACTCCTTTATATCCTGACCGTCAAATGATGCTGGAGACAGAACCGAATAAGATTTCCACACGTATAATGGATCTGATCGCACCGGTCGGATTTGGACAGCGTGGTCTGGTCGTAGCACCGCCTAAGGCTGGTAAAACGATGCTGATCAAAGAAATCGCGAACTCGATCACGACGAATCACCCGGAAGCGGAATTGATCATTCTTCTAATCGATGAGCGTCCAGAGGAAGTAACGGACATCGAACGTTCAGTTGAAGCAGAAGTTGTCAGCTCAACCTTTGATGAAGTGCCGGAAAACCATATCAAGGTTGCGGAACTCGTTCTTGAACGTGCTATGCGTTTAGTGGAACACAAGCGTGACGTCATCATCCTGATGGATAGCATCACTCGTCTGGCACGTGCCTACAACCTGGTCATCCCTCCAAGTGGACGGACTCTTTCCGGTGGGATCGACCCTGCAGCATTCCACCGTCCGAAACGATTCTTCGGGGCTGCCCGTAACATTGAAGAGGGCGGAAGCTTGACGGTCCTTGCTACAGCACTCGTTGACACAGGATCCCGTATGGATGATGTCATTTATGAAGAGTTCAAAGGGACGGGTAACCTTGAACTTCATCTTGACCGTTCTCTTGCTGAACGCCGCATCTTCCCGGCCATCGACATTCGTCGTTCCGGAACGCGTCGTGAAGAGCTCCTCATCAAACCGGATCACCTTGAAAAGCTGTGGGCGATCAGAAAAGCCATGTCCGATCAGCCTGATTTCGCCGAGAAGCTCATGCGTAAGCTGAAGCAATCGAAAACGAATGAAGAATTTTTCAATGTGTTGACAGAAGAGTCCAAGAAGCGTTAATCTAGTAATCGAACGATTTTTCAAAAGACAAAGGGTGACTGGAATTTCCAGTTTTGCAGCTTGCAAAAAACTCTTGTCCTTGTTATAATAGTATCAATGTGTTCTTAAAAACTGGATGTGGTAAGGGGCTGGCTATTACTCTCATGCTTATGCTCATATCACATATATCTTCGTAATAAATTACTCTGTCTCAGATGATTCAGGGCGGAAGGAGATGAAAGAAATGAAATCAGGAATTCATCCTAAGTACAACACGATCAAAGTTAGCTGTGCTTGCGGTAACGAATTTGAAACTGGTTCTGTAGCGGAAGAAATGCGCGTTGAGGTATGTTCTGAATGCCATCCATTCTACACAGGCCGTCAGAAATTCGCTGATGCAGGTGGACGTGTTGACCGTTTCAACAAAAAATACGGTCTTAAAAACCAACAACAATAATGAAGAGTCAGAAGGACGCATCGAACGCCTTTGTGCATAGATGCTTCCCTTCTCTTCTATTAGAAAAACAGGCAAGGATCTTCATGCTTGCCTGTTTTTTATTACGTTTAAAGCAAATGGTGAGAGAAATAGAGGCAGTTCCAATTGAGCTGTGCCTCTTTTTTTCTGCCAAATTACTGAATTCAGAGCATGATTCCCGTACATAAAGGAATGCTTTATTATAAGTGATAGTCCATATTTACTAACAGCCAGGCTGTTTTTTTATAGAACAACGTGTAAGGAAGGAGAGGCGCTTTCGTGTATGTCATGAAACAAACGGGTTGGGTAGAAGTCATTTGCGGCAGCATGTTCTCAGGGAAGTCCGAGGAACTGATCCGCCGGGTACGACGCACTCAATTTGCTAAACAAGAAATTGCTGTGTATAAGCCAAAACTAGATAATCGCTATAGCGATGAATCGGTTGTATCTCATAATGGTACCTCTGTTATTGCCAAAGCAGTCGAAGAGTCCAGTGTGATCCTCGATGATCTGAATCCAGAGGTGGACGTCGTTGCCATTGATGAGGTTCAATTTTTTGACGAAGGCATTGTCGACGTCGTCCAAACATTAGCAAACAGCGGATACCGAGTCATCCTCGCAGGTCTTGACCAGGATTTCCGCGGAGAACCATTCGGGCCGATGCCGGATTTGATGTCCATTGCTGAGCAAGTGACGAAGCTTCAAGCCGTTTGTGCCGTCTGCGGCTCTCCGGCAAGCCGGACTCAGCGTCTGATCAACGGTGAACCGGCATGTTACGATGATCCCGTCATCCTAGTCGGGGCATCCGAAGCGTACGAGCCAAGATGCCGCCATCATCATGAAGTGCCGACGGGGATGAGCGTGACTCCGGATATGGTGAAGGAAGGATAGATTTTTTTGAACAAAGTCTCAGGTTTGGGGCTTTGTTTTTTGTATTTTAAGGAAAAATAATTCAAAACGGCTCATAGGCACTGGTTTGAAACATGATTTAGCTCCATTGAGATGGAACATTTAATCTAAAAAGGCGTCCGAGAACCATAATTGCGTCATTTTCGCCGGCGATTGCGTCATTTTACGATTTATTGCGTCGCTTTCACACTTCATTGCGTCATTTTTTCGCTATTTGCGTCTTTTTACAAAAATTCCCTCAATACTCTCCAGCACCCAGACCAGACCAATGCATAACCGCCACCCTGCTGGAAAACCTAACAGCAGGAGGTGTGAAGGCATGAAAAAATTAGTGCTAACTTTATCTTTTACCGTTTTCTTTCATTTGATTACAGCATGCGGTGTGAATCATGAGTCGGAATACGGCGTGCATAATGATAGCGGCGGTACCCGATTCATTGATAATCGCAAGGCAGAGATGGACAAGGGCCAGGATGAAAGCGTGCGGGATATGACGGATCAAAACCCCAACTTCCCTAACCTGACGAATTCACCTGGTACGACTTCCACGACGACAGGGGTCTATGAAGACAAAGCCCGAGAAGTGGTAAGACAGAATACGAAATTCCAGCCGGATGAGGTGTGGATCAATGGGAATCAAATGTGGGTGACCGCTCATACGAAGGAAGAAATGAATATGGCCGAGACGGATAAAGAGGAAGCCATGCTGAAAGATAAGTTGCAAAGAGCGATTCCCCGATACGATATCAATGTTAAAATCACTGAAAGATAATGGAAGGGGCAGCTCGGCGGCTGCCCCTTTTTCACCTGAACTCCCCCTGTCTCCATTCCCGATCTTCCTTGTGTTTACATACACCATATAATATAATTGTACTGTTATGGATTAAAATTGAGGTGAATAGCTGTGTTCGATCGTTTACAAGCAGTGGAAGATCGCTATGATAAGTTAAACGAACTATTGAGTGATCCAGAAATTGTGAATGACCCAAAGAAGCTAAGAGATTATTCAAAAGAACAATCAGACATCCAAGCAACGGTAGAAGCATATCGAGAATATAAAGAACTAACCGGGCAGTTTAAAGACGCAAAGGCGATGCTGGATGATAAGCTTGATGCTGAAATGCGTGAAATGGTAAAAGAAGAAGTGTCCGAGCTTGAAGAGCAAATCGAAGCGTTGGAAGCCCGTCTGAAAATATTATTGATCCCGAAAGACCCGAATGATGATAAGAACGTCATCATGGAGGTTCGCGGTGCTGCAGGTGGAGATGAAGCCGCCCTGTTTGCCGGTGACTTATACCGCATGTACAGTCGTTTCGCTGAATCCCAAGGCTGGAAAATCGAAGTCATGGAAGCGAACTCAACTGGTGTGGGTGGATACAAAGAAATCATTTTCATGATTAACGGAAATGGTGCATTCTCTAAAATGAAATACGAAAACGGGGCGCATCGCGTGCAACGTGTGCCTGAAACAGAATCCGGCGGACGGATCCATACGTCGACGGCAACGGTAGCCTGCCTGCCGGAAGCAGAAGAAGTCGAAGTCGATATCCACGATAAAGATATCCGTGTCGATACCTTCGCATCCAGCGGCCCGGGAGGACAAAGTGTTAACACGACCATGTCTGCCGTGCGTCTGACGCATATCCCGACAGGCGTCGTCGTATCATGTCAGGATGAAAAGTCCCAAATCAAGAACAAAGAAAAAGCCATGAAAGTATTGCGTGCCCGCGTGTACGATAAATTCCAGCGCGAGGTTCAAGCGGAATACGATGCCAATCGTAAATCTGCCGTTGGTACAGGTGATCGGTCCGAGCGTATCCGTACGTACAATTTCCCACAAAACCGTGTCACGGATCACCGTATCGGCCTGACGATCCAGAAGCTTGACCAAATCCTTGAAGGAAAGATGGATGAAGTCATCGATGCATTGATCATCGAAGATCAATCCAAACTTCTTGAGAGATTGGAAGAATAGTCATGGTGACGGTATTTGAAGCCCTGAAATGGGCTTCTTCTTTTTTAATCGAAAATGGCCGCGATGAAAATGTGGGAGAAATCTATCTGCGGCATTTGTTGGGGATGTCACGATCGCAGCTTCTGGCGGAGCAGCGGAGGTCCGTCCCTCAAGAGAAATGGGACGTGTTCCAACGGGGGATTCGGGAGCATGCTGGAGGGGTGCCGATTCAGCGTATTATCGGGACCGAGGAGTTTTATGGCCGTGAGTTTGTGGTGAATGAGCATGTGCTGATTCCAAGGCCTGAGACGGAAGAGCTGATTTATTATGGGCTGGAGAAGATGAAGGTGTTATTTGAGCCGGGTGTCCGATTGCAGGCGGCTGATGTCGGAACGGGCAGCGGTGCGATTGCGATTACGTTGAAGCTCGAGTCGAAGCGGATTCCCCTTGAGATGATGGCCGTCGATATTTCGGGTGAAGCACTGGCGGTTGCGGGTGAGAATAGCTCGAAACTCGGCGCGGATGTCCGCTTTTTTGAGGGAGACTTGGTACAGCCCTTGATCGAAGAAAGTGTGAAGCTGGATATTCTTTTATCCAACCCTCCGTACATTCCTTTGACGGATCGTGAAACTCTATCGGATGTTGTCATTGATTATGAGCCGGAACTCGCATTATTTGGCGGGGAAGATGGATATGATCTTTATAAGCGATTCATGGAGGAACTGCCTCTTGTCATGAAAGAAAAATTCTTGGTTGGCTTTGAAGTCGGAGTCGGTCAGGGAGAGACGGTTGCGGATCTGCTGCGAGCGACCTTCCCGGATGCGGAAACAGAAGTCGTCCATGATATCAATGGGAAAGATCGTATGGTGTTTTGTGTGAGGAAATAAGTGTACGCCCTCGGTTTCAATGATCGGGGGTGTTTTTTGTGGGAAAGATTCTATTTTTGTAGGAGTATAGGATATTTTATGTTGGTTTTAATAGGGTTGTTTAATTGTATATATCTTTAAAAATTGATGCTCTTTAAGTTGATTGGAGCGGAAGGTGCTCAACTCACGCCCCGGGGAAAGCGAGCACCTGAAGCGCAAATCAACTACCACTCGCTTCTTCCCATCGTATTCAGAAACACAATATTTAAAAAAGCATTTAAAAACAAAAATGTTATTTTACTAGTTTAAGATTCCCCCATTTTGACCACACTGTTTACCAAGGGGGAGAGGACATGAAAACAAAACACACAGTACTATTGTATATCTTGATTCTATCATTAGGAACGATTCTAAGTTTATATATACCGAAACAGGAAATGGCGGCTCAGGAAACGATGGTGATCCCGGATGAAGCAATTCGACTGCGGATCCTGGCCAATAGTGATCTGGATGAGGATCAGAATGTGAAGAGACTTGTCCGTGATGAAGTAAACAAAGAGATTACGAAATGGGTATCGACGCTGACATCCAAGGACGACGCGAAAACAGTCATCAAAGAAGGATTACCACAGCTTCAGAAGATTGCGAAAGACGTCGTAGCAGCAGAAGGCATGAACCAATCGGTGAAAGTAGAGTTCGGCAAAGTGGATTTTCCTACCAAGCTTTATGGTCAGTACCTTTATCCGGCCGGTGAATACGAAGCGGTGTTGATCACATTGGGCAAAGGGGAAGGAGCGAACTGGTGGTGCGTATTGTATCCGCCCCTATGCTTCCTGGATTTCTCTACTGGAAATGCTGTAAGAAGCACAGGCTTTGAAACGAAAGCGGAAGCAAGCGGAAATGAAGTGACGGAAGTAGATCCTGAAGACGCAGCGCAGGTGAGTGACGATGAAAATGATGTCATTGCTTATAAACAAATCGAAGTAGAAGCAGTAGAAGCCGGTGTGGTGAATGAAGAGAAGCAGGCAGAAGCCCCGGCTAAAGAAGAACCGGTCTTCGTTGAAGACACGGATGAAGAAAAAGTAGAGGTTCGATTCTTCGTGGTAGATTTATTCAAAGAGTTATTCAATTAAGAAAGCTTCGTCCCTTGTGGATGAAGCTTTTTTCAATGGAAAATCTATCTCTCTATCATTTCTTGTTCTAATCTCCTTTCTCCCTCATACATTGATACTAGAGGATGATAGAAAAGGGAGGATGAAAGGATGTTAAAAGTGATTCGCCAGGCAACGAGTGAGGACATTCATGAAGTCGTGGCCTTCTTGATGAAAGCAGGGTTAAGTACGGAAGGCATTAAACATAGCATTGATTGTTTTTTAGTAGTGGAGGATGGGGATAACCGGTTGATTGGGACCCTGGGGATCGAGGTTCAGGGAAAAATCGGTTTGCTTCGATCTTTAGTTGTCACGTCTTCGTTTGAAAGTGAAGAGCTATTTGCCCTTTTTCAGGAAATTTTAAAACTCGCAAAAGAAAAAGATCTGAACCGCCTTTATTTAATTTCCAATCGAAAGGCGTCCCTTACCTTCTTTGACCTCCTCGGTTTTCAACAGGAAACGGATTCTGTTGTGGATGAACTCCAGAACTTTGTTCACGCCAAAAAGTTATCCACTGTGGATAATTGCATTACGATGAAGCTTGATTTATAGATATTTCCACAACATTTTTGTAAAGGAATTCAGGACTGGACCATTCTCCATAAAATGGTCCGTTTTTTTTGCGTTGAACATTCGACAGAATGCGAGATGAGGATAACTGTCTCTTTTTTCAGAATTATTCACACCATCCACAGGTTTATCCACAATTATCGACGGTTTATTCGCAGTTTGTGGATAATACTTGAGAATTGTGGGGGTTTCTTTTATACTTTCAAAAGTAAAGAAACTTGTGAAAACAGGTTTTTTACACATGAAAATGAACAGATGTACGTAGGATAAATAAAGGTGGATGACATACATGATGAAACATTGGATTGTGGAAAGTGATGTGGATAAAAACAAAAGTTATCCACAAATTGTGGATGCAGCGGAAATTCTTCAACAGAATGAGGTAGTGGCCTTCCCGACAGAGACCGTTTATGGCCTGGGGGCCAATGCCACATCGGACGGGGCAGTGGAGAAAATCTTCAAAGCGAAGGGTCGTCCGTCCGATAATCCACTGATTGTCCACATATCAAATAAAGAACAGTTGGAGGGACTGGTTGCGGAGGTTCCTGCGGATGCGGCGAAGCTCATCGATGCTTACTGGCCAGGCCCTTTGACCATCATTTTTAAAAAGAAGGAAGGGGTTTTTTCCGGGAAGGTGACGGCAGGACTCGACTCCGTGGGGATCCGGATGCCGGACCATCCCGTTGCCCTGTCGATCATTGAGGCAGCCGGGCTCCCGATTGCGGCTCCGAGTGCGAATCGTTCGGGTAAACCAAGTCCGACAACGGCTCAGCATGTGATCGATGATCTTGAAGGCCGGATTGCAGGTGTGGTCGATGGTGGCGAGACGGGTGTCGGAGTGGAGTCGACGGTAGTGGATTGCACAGGAAGCGTGCCTGTCATCCTGCGACCAGGCGGTGTCACGAAAGAACAGCTGGAAGAAGTGGTCGGGAAAGTGGAAGTGGATCCTTCCTTAAAAGAAGGCAAGGGGGCACCAAAATCCCCGGGGATGAAATACACCCATTACGCCCCCGACGCCCCTGTCTACTTAGTGGATGGAACGAGGGAAGACGTACAGCGTTTCGTTGATGAGAAAAAGGAAGAAGGTAAGAAAGTCGGCATCCTGACGACAGAGGAATATGTGGGTGTCTATCAAGCGGATCTCATCCTTTCCGCCGGACGAAGGGATAATCTGAACACCGTGGCACAGCATCTTTACGATACGCTGCGTGCTTTTAATAGAAGTGATGTGGATATTATTTTTGCCGAGATGTTCCCGGAAGAAGGAGTCGGGCTTGCCATCATGAACCGGCTGCAGAAGGCGGCCGGTTACCGGGTTATAAAAAGGTAAATGTTGTTCCCCTATGGTCTCTCATGGGGGCTTTTATTTTCTATTCTAATTCCCTTTGGACGCGCATAAGCATGTTCTGTAGGCATGTCCGGAGGGGGAAGAAAATAAATGACAACGATTATCGGCGAATTGATGACCTTGATGTTAATGGCATTTGCTCTTGGGATGGATGCCTTTTCGATTGGAATAGGGATGGGGATGTTTCAGCTGAGATTGAAGCAGGTCTTTTATATAGGATTGGTGGTCGGGATCTTTCATGTGTGGATGCCGCTACTTGGTATGATGACGGGAAAATTTCTTTCGGCGACGTTCGGATCCTTTGCAGCATATGCAGGTGGTGTGCTGCTCATCGTCCTTGGAATCCAGATGTTCATGTCGAGCTTCAAGGAAGAGGAAACGACCCTTATTTCACCGGTGGGATTCGGGTTGGTGCTATTCGCCTTGAGTGTAAGTCTGGACAGCTTTTCAGTCGGATTGACCCTCGGGATCTTTGGAGCAAGGACTGCCGTTGCCCTCTTTTGTTTCGGAATAGCGGCTACCGTGCTGACGTGGTCAGGATTATTGATCGGCCGGAAGTTCCAGGGCGTGCTCGGAACATACAGCGAGGCGCTTGGTGGGAGTATACTGTTTGCATTCGGGGTGAAGCTGCTCCTGCCGATTTAAGTATAAATAGAATTTGAGGTCCGTCCCTCGGGGGTGGGCCTTTTTTGTCCAGCTCCGGCGGCTTTTAGTCTCGGGGTCATAGGTCAAGTCCCTTAAAAAGCCAAAGAGAGCGCCTTTCCGGTCGACTCGCCTGATGCTTGTAGCCCCAGGGCAAGCCGCCTCCGCTTTTCTTTTTTGTCTAATTGGTGAATGGTCTATGGATGGGATGGAAAATATTTTATAATAGGCTTTAAGGAGGGTGACGTGATGAATATTTTGTTTATTTGTACGGGAAATACATGCCGGAGTCCTATGGCAGAGGCGGTTCTGAAGCATAAGGGAAAAGACAGGTTCGAGGTGAAATCTGCCGGTGTTTTTGCCATGGATGGAAATGATGCATCATTTCAGGCTAAAGAAGTGCTGAAAGAGAACGATATAATACATAGACACCAATCGAGTTCGCTGTCAAAGGAGAACTTGGATTGGGCTTCCTATATTTTTACGATGACATCGAATCATAAGCGGGCGATCCTGGATCAATATCCACATGTGGCGGACAAAATTTTCACGTTGAAGGAGTTCGTCCTTGAAGATCCCGCTGATTTGGATGTGTCAGACCCGTATGGGGGAAGTGTGGACATCTATAGACATACATACAGAGAACTGGATTCATTGATTGACGAGTTAATGAAAAAGCTTGGCTAGAGACAGGGAGAGAGAAAGATGGGGAAAAGCTACAAATCGGGGCTTAGAAAGAAATTGGTCTTCTTTATCACGCTTCTTGCCGTGGTAACGTATACGACAAGTGCATTTTTTATTTATGTGATTAAACCTGCTTTTGCACCAAACATGAACGAGCTGTGGTTTACGATCATGACCCTCGGGATGGGTGTGTTCTGGTCTGCAGTGCTGGCGTTTTTTGCCGCGGGATTCATCGTCAAACCGCTTCAGCGTCTGGAACAGGTGGCGTTGAAAGCGGCTGAAGGGGACATTGCCATTGAAGTGGATGTACCGAAGTCCGATGATGAGATCCGTTCGCTGGCCCTGGCGTTCAACCGTATGCTGCATAATCTGCGGGACATGGTATCAAGCATCGATGACAATTTTAATAAAACGAACTCAAATGTGATCGAGCTGTCGAAAGCATCGGAAATCGCATCCGTACAAGCGGATTCGATTTCACGGACGATCAGCGAAATTTCAGCGGGGGCCGAAAGCTCGGCTGTGGCCATTCAATCCACGGCTGAATCGGTGGAGGATGTCATCCGGATTGCACAGGAAGTACAGAATCATTCCAAATCATCCGAGCATATGTCTAAGAATATGGTGACAGAGCTGCAGGGAAGTAAAGAAGTCATCCATTCCCTCGTGGAAGGCATCAGCCGATTGGCAAAAGGCAATGAAGCTTCCTTAGATGCCGTCCGCAGACTTGAGGATAATGCGAAGAAAGTGGAGCAGATCATCCAGCTGGTAGGGGATATTGCGAACCAGACAAATCTACTCGCATTGAATGCTTCCATTGAAGCGGCACGTGCCGGGGAACATGGGAAAGGCTTCGCAGTCGTGGCGGAGGAAGTCCGGAAACTGGCGGACGAAAGCGGTAAGGCGGTTCAAGGCATTTCGGAACTCATCAAGAATATCCAAACCGAGGTCGGAAATGTCGTCGGACAGATCACGACCCAGGTTGACTCAGCGAACTCCGAAGCTCAAAAAGGGACGCAGACGAATGAAATGATCGAAACCATGACCAAAACGATCCACGAGGTGGCGGATGCGGTACAAAACATTTCCGTCCTGGTCGACCAGCAGATGGATAGCATACAGCTTACGTCCCGGCAGTCACAGGAAGTGGCCGCCATCGCAGAAGAAACATCCGCGGGAGCAGTGGAAGTATCGGCTTCCACCAAAGAACAAGCACACGTCATGAATGACGTGGAGAAGCTGGCCCTGAATCTGAAGGAGCAGGCGGAATCACTCAAAAGCACGATCACACGTTTTCATTTATAAAGGTAAGCGGGTATGAGGGACGGACCTCATACCCGTTTTTTCATGCTGAAAAGCTTTATATAATGAAGAGTATGTGGCAAAATAAAACGTATCAAAGGCTATGGGGAGTGGGAGAATATGAAAATCGCAATTGCATCCGATCACGGTGGCGTGAATATCAGAGAAGAAATCAAATCACTATTAGAAGAGTTAGGTTTGGAGTATGAAGACTTCGGCTGTGAATGCGGGACATCCGTTGACTATCCGGATTATGCCGTCCCTGTGGCGGAGAAAGTGGCAAGCGGTGAATTCGACCGTGGCATCCTCATCTGTGGAACAGGGATCGGCATGAGCATCTCTGCCAACAAAGTAAAGGGAATCCGCTGTGCCCTTGTCCACGACGTATTCAGTGCGAAAGCGACACGGGAACATAATGACAGCAATATGCTGGCCATGGGTGAGCGCGTAATCGGAGCAGGACTGGCACGTGAAATCGCCAAAACGTGGCTTGGCACGGAATTCGAAGGCGGCCGCCACGCGAATCGCGTAGGGAAGATCACGGCATACGAAGACAAATAATAAGGAGTGGGTTCCATGGAAATCGCTCAATTGAAAGAAGAACTGCATAAGATCCTGAAGGACTTCAGCGATCAGGTTCCGATGAAAAAAGGACAAGTATTTGTCGTTGGCTGCTCCACCTCTGAAGTGATGGGGGAGCGGATCGGTACTTCTGGAACGATAGAAGTCGCAGCAATGATCTTTGACGAGTTGAAGGGGTGGGCAGATGCGCTGGGCGTTTCGTTGGCGTTTCAATGCTGCGAGCACTTAAACCGGGCGCTGGTCCTTGAACGGGAAGTCGCGGAAAGGAAGGGGCTCGACGAAGTGACCGTCGTCCCTGTCCGAGAAGCAGGAGGCGCCATGGCCACACAGGCCTATCACTCGTTTACTGATCCCGTCATGGTCGAGCACATCAAAGTCGACGCCGGCATCGACATCGGGGACACCTTCATCGGCATGCACCTGAAACACGTAGCCGTCCCGATCAGAGTCAGCCAAAAAAGCCTTGGCGAAGCACACATCACCCTCGCCAAAACCAGACCAAAACTCATCGGCGGCACCAGAGCCGTCTACGAATAAATCGTTATGAGGTCCGTTTCTCTTTGTTGAGGGACGGACCTTTATTTTGATTTGGGAGGAAAACGGGGTGTCAAAACCGAACGATAAAGTGTGGCAAGGGCTGATTGATTTTGAAACGGGGAATTCAAGGGGTATTAGAAGTCGGGTGTGAATTGAGGTTACATCAATAAAGTTAGTTGGAATGCCTATTAATACAGAGGTAGTGAGGGTCAGAAGAGTATTTGTGCACTCACTCACATAAGGTTCGTCCCTCCAAAAGGGCTCTAAACACGAACGTTACGTTTTGACTATAGGTTTTTATTTCGCCTTTTGGTGAATCGTGTTAGAATGGGATTGAATGAATCAAGGAGGCGCCGCAGTTGGGCCTATGAATTAAAGGGGGATATGTATGAGTAAGATTGCCAAGCAAGATCCGGAAATGTATGCAGCGATTCAAGATGAATTAGAGCGTCAACGAACGAAGATCGAGTTAATTGCGTCTGAAAACTTTGTCAGTGAAGCGGTTATGGAAGCACAAGGTTCCGTGCTGACGAACAAGTATGCAGAGGGGTACCCAGGTCGTCGCTATTATGGTGGCTGTGAGCATGTGGACGTAGCCGAGAATCTGGCCCGCGACCGTGCGAAAGAACTGTTTGGAGCGGAGCATGTCAACGTTCAGCCTCACTCAGGTGCACAGGCGAATATGGCAGTCTACTTCACCATCCTAGAACAGGGCGATACGGTTCTTGGAATGAACTTATCCCACGGAGGACATCTGACTCACGGAAGTGCGGTCAACTTCAGTGGTATTCAATATAACTTCGTAGAGTACGGTGTAGATGAAGAAAAGCACCTGATCAATTACGAAGATGTTAGACAAAAAGCGTTAGAGCACAAGCCGAAGCTGATCGTAGCGGGAGCGAGTGCCTATCCTAGAGCGATCGATTTCGCGAAATTCCGTGAAATTGCAGACGAAGTGGGAGCATACCTAATGGTGGATATGGCTCACATCGCCGGTCTGGTAGCGGCTGGACTTCACCAAAATCCGATTCCGTATGCAGACTTCGTGACGACAACGACCCACAAAACATTGCGTGGACCTCGCGGCGGAATGATTCTATGTAAAGAAGAGTTCGCGAAGAAGATAGACAAGTCTATTTTCCCTGGAATCCAAGGGGGCCCGCTTATGCACGTCATCTCTGCCAAAGCTGTGGCTTTCGGTGAAGCACTGCAGGATTCTTTCAAAGAATATGCACAGAACATCATCGACAATGCGAAGCGCTTGGGAGAAGGTCTTGTGAAGGAAGGAATCGACCTTGTATCAGGCGGTTCTGATAACCACCTATTACTGATCGACACTCGCTCACTGGGATTGACTGGTAAAGTGGCGGAGAAAGTCCTGGATGAAATCGGGATCACCGTTAATAAAAATACGATTCCATTCGATCCGGAAAGTCCATTCGTTACAAGCGGTGTGCGTATTGGTACAGCGGCTGTAACTTCTAGAGGTTTCGGACTTGAAGACATGGACGAAATTGCTTCGATCATGGCATTGACTCTTAAGAACCACGAAGATGAAGCGAAATTGGAAGAAGCACGAAAACGCGTGTTGGATTTAACAAGCAAATTTGAATTGTATCCTGAGAGATAATAGATGTGACCTCTTCATTAGGGACGGATGTTCCTGGTGGAGGGGTTTTTTTGCGGGAGTAGAGGCGGGTGGAGAGGGGTTTTTCTATAATTTGTTAAATGACGCAATTAGATGGTAAAACGAGGAAATTAACAAAAAAACGACGCAAAAAAATTAGAAATGACGCAATCCCAAGCGGAAATGACGCAATAATCTTGAAAATGACGCAATCCCCTTCATCTCATACCCTCCTTACCTTCACTTCCCCAGTCAAACCAAACAAAAACCCCATCACAGGGATCAACTCCAACTCTGAATTTCTCAATTCTAACGATTCCATTACACTTCCCATCTCATGTTGCTCTTGTTTTGTCTTTTATGTACAATAGTCTGAGGTGTAAATGAAGTGAAAGAACCATTTTTACATAAAACTGAATTTAAAGGAGAGAGTCGAATGGGCAAAGTATATGTATTTGATCATCCGTTGATCCAACATAAGTTAACGTTTATACGTGATAAAGAAACAGGAACAAAGGAATTCCGTGAGCTTGTAGATGAGGTTGCAACACTGATGGCCTTTGAAATCACACGTGACCTTCCATTGGAGGATATCGATGTAGAGACGCCGGTAAGCAAAGCGAAAGCCAAAACCCTTGCAGGTAAAAAATTAGGGATTGTTCCTATCCTCCGTGCCGGTCTTGGAATGGTTGATGGCATCCTTAAATTGATCCCGGCTGCGAAAGTGGGACATGTCGGGTTATACCGTGATCCTGAGACTCTTAAACCGATTGAATATTACGTAAAGCTTCCTAGCGATGTGGAAGAGCGTGACTTCATCCTGGTCGATCCGATGCTTGCGACAGGGGGATCTGCTGTGGAAGCTATTAACTCATTAAAGAAACGCGGTGCTGTCAGCATCAAGTTCATGTGCTTAGTGGCATGCCCGGAAGGTGTGGATGCTATCAAGGAAGCGCACCCTGATGTTGATATCTTCATCGCCGCTCTTGATGAAAAGCTGAATGAAAAAGGCTACATCGTCCCTGGTTTAGGGGACGCAGGCGATCGTTTATACGGAACGAAATAAGAAAGGCAGGGCGAAAAAATGACGAATCCAATCAAGGTAATGACGATTTTCGGAACAAGACCGGAAGCCATCAAGATGGCTCCACTTGTCCTGGAATTGAAGAAGTATCCAGAAAGCTTTGAAACGATTGTGACAGTAACTGCTCAGCACCGTGAAATGTTGGATCAGGTATTGAATATCTTTGATATCACACCTGATTATGACCTGAACATCATGAAAGACCGTCAAACGCTCATCGATGTAACGACACGCGGACTGGAAGGTCTCGATAAAATCATGAAAGAAGCAAAGCCGGACATTGTTCTTGTGCATGGTGATACAACGACAACATTCGTCGCAAGTCTTGCTGCTTTCTATAATCAAATCTCTGTGGGCCACGTCGAAGCAGGCCTTAGAACGTGGAATAAATATTCACCGTTCCCTGAGGAAATGAATCGTCAACTGACAGGCGTCATGGCGGATCTTCATTTTGCTCCAACAGAAAAATCATCCCAGAATCTTCTGAATGAAAATAAAAAAGAAGAGGGTATTTTCATCACTGGAAATACCGCGATCGATGCGTTAAAAACAACGGTGAAAGACGAGTATCATCATGACGTATTGGAGAAGGTTGGAGACGATCGTTTAGTTCTCTTGACAGCTCACCGTCGTGAAAACCTTGGTCAACCGATGCGCAATATGTTCCGTGCGATTAAACGATTAGTGGAAGAGCACGATGATATCCAGGTTGTCTATCCGGTTCACTTGAATCCTGCCGTTCGTGAAGTGGCAGACGAAGTACTCGGAGACGACAAGCGGATCCATCTGATTGAACCACTGGATGTGATTGATTTCCACAACTTTGCATCCCGGGCCCACCTGATTCTGACCGATTCAGGCGGTGTACAGGAAGAAGCACCTTCATTAGGTGTACCGGTCCTTGTCCTGCGTGACACAACTGAACGTCCTGAAGGGATTGAAGCAGGGACATTGAAGCTTGCAGGAAACGAAGAAGAAAACATCTACAAGCTTGCGAAAGAACTTCTGACAGATCCGGAAGCACACGGCAAAATGTCCAAAGCAACAAATCCGTATGGAGATGGACAAGCATCCTACCGAATCACCCAAGCAATCCGTTACCACTTCGGTCACCTGGAAAAACGTCCGAAATCCTTCGATCCGAACGAATAAAATGAAGTAAAGGTCCGTCCCTCTTACAATTATTGAGGGACGGACCTTTATTTTTTAAATGAATGCATTTTGAAACTAGTTGGAAGTATTTACATTAAATTCAAGGGTTACTCCATTAGGGAATCTTCTATATAATGGAGGGGCATGTGAAGTAGGGTATCTATGAATTTGTTAATATATTTCCAATTTGTTCGCGTGGGGCGGGCAGTTTGGCTTCGCTTTTCGCGATGTCCAGCTCCGGGGGCTTGGGGCTCGAGGTCATAAGCCAAGCCGACCAAAAAGGCAAAGAGCGCCTTTCCGGTCGACTTGTCTTATGCTTGTCGCCCCAGAGCAAGCCCCCTCCGCTTTTCTGCATGTCCAGCTCCGGGGGCTTGGGGCTCGAGGTCATAAGCCAAGCCGACCAAAAAGGCAAAG